>CAJYRQ010000109.1 GCA_913777465.1 uncultured Chryseobacterium sp. | reverse complement strand
TTATTTGGCAAGATTCAAAAGAAAGACAAAATGCTATTCCAAAAAACAGTATATGCTGGAAAATTCATTAAAATTATTATTCTTAAAACTTAATAATCAATTGTGTATTTTAAATTAACAATACCTTAAAATTAAATGCTGATTTATATTCGGTTAAACCTCAGACGCTTTGAAAACCTATGAGGTTTATAGGCGGTTTATAGCCCCGATAGAAGCGGCATCCTTTTTCTGCACCGGGCCCTGCACCGGCGGAAAAAGATACAGCGGATAGCGGGAATAAGCTCCTGAAAAAGCAATGTTCTGTAAAAAGGGAAACAATGTCGATTAAACCTGTTTGTCTGATGTCTGACCAAATAAAAAAGCACCTGAAATCAATCAGATGCTCTTGGTTTTTATCAAGTTCTTTGTTAAGAGAATTTTCCTCTGTTTCTCATATTCGGATTGTGCATGTGCTTCTGCATGGTCGGCATTTTCAGCTGGTCTTTCATCATCTTGATCTGATCGGTCATCATTCCGGCACTGTCCAGTCTTTTGGCTTCATCCAATAACTTCTGCCCCTCCTGTCTTCTGCCTTTGGAGATCGCTGCAGCCGCCAGATTCAGGGTAGCCATTGCTCTGTCGTGCTTCATGTTCAGGCCGTATTCCAAAGCTTTTTTCATAAAAGGTTCCACTTTGGTCGGGTGATCCTGCGCGTTCGTTAATCCCATCAGATAATGGTAATACCCGTACTGGGTTTTATGAAGCTGTGTTTTATAGTCGGTAATATTTTTCAGCCATTCTCCGGCCTTTTCCATATTCTGCTTTCTCAGCTGCCAGAAAGCCAGAAGGATGTATTCGTTCTTAAAGAAAATAAGGATAGGCAGTGCTGCTAAAAGAAAAACAACAATTCCCCAGCCCAGACTTCTCGTAAAGATCATCAGATAAAGCCCCGAAAGGATAAGAACTGCCGCAACGGCAATTTTTATATATTTATTCATTATTAAAATTTAGAAGTGCAAAGATAAGAAATTTAAGATTCAAAGTTTAAGGTTCAAGGTCTAAAGTTTTTTATTGAACTCTTAACGGAATACTTCAGATATTAAATCCTTTCATAGGTCTGAAAGCAGAAATCGTACTCATGCTTTTCGTCTTTTTCATGACAGGTTTCGCCGGTCTTTTTCCAGACTTTAGGGTCGATCTTCGGGAAATAAGTATCCGCTTCCAGTTCTGCTTTTACGACTGTTACCTCCAGCCGGTCGATGATATCCAACGTCTGCTCATAGATCTTTCCGCCTCCGATGATGAAAATCTCCTCATCGATTTTTTTGGCGAACTTCATGGCTTCCTTAATGCTTCCTACGATCAGGATTCCCTCCTCAAACCAGTCGGTTTTCCGGGACACGACAATATTGGTACGGTTGGGCAGCGGTTTTCCGATGCTTTCATATGTTTTTCTTCCCATGATCACCGGATGTCCCGAAGTGATCTCTTTAAAGTGTTTTAAATCTTTCGGAAGATGCCAGAGCAATTGGTTATCAAAACCGATTTCGTTCTTCTCTCCCATGGCCACCACAATTGTCGTCATTAAAATAAATTTTTACAAAATTAGCACATAATTTGTATATTTGGTTAGCACAAAAAATATTAAAAAAATTTCAAACTATGAAAAATAAAGGTTGTCTGAGCGCAGGAACCATTGGTATCGCTCTCCTTGTTATTGTTGCTGTCCTGTTTTTCTGGGGCAAAAGCGGCTACAATAATTTCGTAACAAAAGAACAGAACGTTAATACCAAATGGTCCAACGTTGAAACCGTATATCAGAAAAGAGCCAACCTGATCCCGAATCTGGAAAGAACCGTAAAATCCTATTCCAAATTCGAGCAGGAGACTTTAACGAAAGTCGTTGAAGCCCGCTCCAAGGCAACTTCCATCAATATCGATCCTACCAACATGACGGAGCAGGATCTTGCCAAATTCCAGGCAGCACAGGGTGAATTATCAGGAGCGTTGAGCCGCTTGATGGCAGTGGTGGAATCTTATCCTAACCTAAAGGCAGACCAGCAGTACATTAATTTCCAGAGAGAATATACGGCGATTGAAAACAGCATCAGAACAGAAACTGTTTACTATAACGCAGCAGCTCAGGATTACAATACTTCGATCAAGACCTTCCCGAATAACATCCTGGCCAACTTTACCAACTTTAAAGAAAAGCCTTATTTCAAAGCAGCAGCAGGAGCTGAAAAAGCACCTGAAGTATTCTCAGAGTAATGGCAACGCTTTTCCTAACAGATCAGCAGATTGCTTCCCTTGTGGATGCTATTCAGGCGGCAGAAGAACATTCTACCGGTGAGATCAGGGTGCATATCGATACGAATACGGAGGGAGACAACGCCAAAATTGCCTTCAGGGTGTTTGAAGAGCTGTGCATGAACAAAACCGCAGAAAGGAATGCCGTGCTTTTCCATATCAATTTTGAAAGGAAATACCTGACGATTATCGGAGATACCGGCATCCACAAAAAGGTCAGCCAGTCTTTCTGGGATCATCTGCACGACTATATCACGTCCGAATTTGCGAAAGGAAACTATTACAAAGCCTTAAAGAGCGGCATCCTGGAAACCGGAATGGAGCTGAAGAAATATTTTCCCGTAACGGGAGAAAACCCCAATGAACTTCCTAATGAAATTACGTTCTCTTAAAATAGTTTTTTCATTTTTACTGATCTGCCTCTACAGTTTTGTAGCGGCCCAATACACCATTCCTCCAAAACCCGGTGTCCTGTATCCTGTTTTCGACGAAGCCAAGCTGCTGAAGCCTCAGGAAATAGACGCGCTGAATAAAAAGCTGATTGCCTTTGCAGATTCTACCTCAACTGAGATTGAAGTTATCATCATTTCCTCCACCAAAGGAGAAGATGTGAATTTCCTGGCCACGATGTTCGGTGAAAAATGGGGAATCGGAAAAAAGAATGTGGACAATGGCGTTGTTTTTTTAATAGCTACGGAAGACCATACCATGTCCATCCAGCAAGGCCGTGCGGTTGAGCAATACCTTACCGCTTCGGTAGCAGGACAGATTTTAGATTATATCGTAACCCCTCATTTCAAGCAGGGCGAATGGTATGACGGCATCAACCGCGGTACTTCGGCCATTATGGAAGCGGTGCAGGGGAAATTCAAGCCTCTGAATAACCAGGAAAACAGCGGCAACGGCAGCCTGACCAAAATTATTATCATTGCTTTTATCATTTTCATCCTTCTGGCCATTCTTTTCGGAAACAGGGGCGGCGGAAAAGGCGGCGGCGGTGACGACGACGATGTAATTATCTCCAGAAGAGGGCGTAGAAATTACCCTGGCGGATTCTTTCCTTTCCCGGGCAGCTTCGGAGGTGGCTTCGGCGGCGGAAGTTCCGGTGGTGGAGGCGGTTTCGGAGGCTTTGGTGGCGGCGGAAGCTTCGGGGGCGGGGGCGCTTCGGGAGGATGGTAACAAATTCCCGATGTGACTTTTGTCATTCTCGAATTTATACAGTAAACAGCAATACATTTGTAAGTTTCATGATCCCATAACATTATCAATAAAACACACTTTTAATACACTTTTATGTGATATAAAATATTATGTAATACACAAGTTTTTTCTTCATAAAAGACGTGGTACATTCGCCGCTGATAATCATCAAAAAATATTTTATGAGAAAAACTTTAAAGCTTGCCCCTGTAGCAATGCTTCTCTTAGGGGTACTTTCATGCAGTACCAATGAAATTTTGGAGGAGACCAATGAGAACCCAAATCTGGGCAAATCTGCCAAATCTTTTTCAGCAAAGTATACTTCGGAATACAGCTATCTTGGTTCGGGATACGACGTTACCAAAAGTTATGCAGTCGAAAGTTCCACAGGTAATCAGGTAGTGGATGTTTACCAACTTATCAATGACATTGAAAGCCCAACAATTTCTTTCCAGGATTATAAAGAAAATTATGGAGAGAATGCATACGAATATGCAAAAAATGTAACCAGCAAATTGGATTTGGGCGGCACATTTTCTTTATTCAAGCAGTCCATAACTGCTTCTTTCAACGGATCTTTGACTAGCAGCAATAAATTTGACGGAAAGTATATTTACGGGAGCTATCATCTTTTAATTAAACAAAAAAGATATAAATTTACAACCCCGACAGCCAGTAATTTAAAAAATTATCTGACTCCGCAGTTTACTCAGGCACTACAAACAATGACTCCGCAGGAGATCGTACAGTACTATGGGACACACGTTCTTACAGACATTTATACAGGAGGCAAACTTGATGTGATGTTTCGTTCGGAAACAAGCAATGAAAATAGAAAAAATGCCTCAGAGGTGGGTGTAAAAGTTAGTGCAGCCAGTATATTTAACATCAATGTAAATAACAATGTTGATACGTCTTCTTCATCTAAGAACTTTAACAGAACGTTATCTTACCAATCTTACGGAGGAGATCCGACAAAATCTTTATTGGGAACAATAAGCCTAGACCAATCCACTCCAAGTGTAAATATTGCCAACTGGCAAAATTCATGTACTCCTCAGAATTCTGTATTTGTAGATATTGCTGAGCATGGAGTACTGAAATTATACGACTTTGTAGATGATCCGGTTAAAAAAGCAGCTTTAAAAGCTTATATCGATCAATATTTAATCGATAACCAAGTTCAGATGGAATACGTTCCTATTGATATCCACAGATACTACAATCAAAGCACAACCGATCATTATTACACAAGAACTCCCGGAGCCTATGGCGGATACGGATATGAAGGAGTAGACTTCAGGGCTTATAATTACAAGGCACCGGGTACAGTTGCGATCTACAGATATTGGAACGGAACGGATCACTACTATACAACGGCACCCGGAGCTCCTGCCGGTTATGCATCAGAAGGTATAGAATTTTATGCTTACCCATCTCAGGTAAGTGGTAGCCGCCCGATCTATCAATATTATGGAAGAAAGAGAGGAGATCATTATTATACAACTTCTTATCAGGCATACCCAAATTACAATTATGAAGGAATTGCTTTTTATGCCTTATAAAAAAACCAGTGAATTTTAGAAATCCGGTAGTATAGCTTAAAAATTTTAACTTGAAATATAATCATATAAATATCAATAAAAGTTAAATTTTCTCTACCTGGACACAAAATATGAATCGGTCATTAATCAATGGCCGGTTTTTTTTATTACAAAAAACATTTGTATATTTAAATTTAAAATATTTAATTAAAAATAATTTTTTCAATATTTATTCAGATTAATGGTAATATAAATGTACTTTTTCAATATCAAAAATTAATAAACCTGCCTTAATCCTGTTTTTAATTCAAAAAAAAATCATTATATTTACTAAAAACAGGTTATGAAGAAGACATTGGTAGTTTTTGCACACCCTTATCTGGAGCATTCCAATTCGAATGCGGAACTCATCAATTTCTACGTCCGCCATCAGCATTTTACCCTTCGGGATCTGTACGAAGAATATCCGGATTTCCATATTGCTGCTTTCAGGGAACGGAAAAGGATCAGGAATTACGACCGTTTTATTTTCCAGTTTCCTTTGATCTGGTTCGGAACCCCTCCTCTTCTAAAATTGTGGATCGATGAAGTTTTCGACCGCGAATGGCTGAAAGAAGAGGAAGATAATCCACTGGAAGGCAAAGAAGTTTATATTCTGGTCACCACCGGCGGTAAAGAACGGTCTTTCAGCAAGGAAGGAACCTACAACTTCACGGTAGAAGAACTGATCAGCGGACTGATCGTTTCGCTAAGTGTTTTTAAAGCCAACATCAAAAATATCAAAATCGTTTACGAAGCCAACAAGCTTTCAAAAAAAGAAATTATCCTGCATAAAAAGCAGTTTGTAGAACTTCTTAATCAATAAAATATGGAAACAAGCTTAGCAATGAATACCCTGCTCTTTCTGGGCGTTGCCATCATTATGGTCCCGCTGGCGAGGAAATTCGGGCTGAGTTCCGTTATCGGATATATTGCGGGCGGAATTATCATCGGGCCGTATGTCCTGAAATTAACGGGTAGGAATGTAGATGATATCATGCACGCCAGCGAATTCGGAGTTATTATGCTTTTATTTCTGGTAGGTCTCGAGCTTGAACCCCGTAAATTCTGGGAAATGCGCAAAAAGATCATCGGTCTCGGCATGACACAGATGCTCCTCACCATTTCCCTGCTCTTCGTCGTTTTCCTCTGGGCAGGCTGGAAGGTCGATAAGGCTGTAGCTGTGGCGATGTGTTTTGCCCTGTCTTCCACCGCTATCGTACTACAGACCCTGCAGGAAAAAAACAACCTGAATACGCTGGCCGGTGAAGCGTCCTTTTCTACCCTGCTGTTTCAGGATATTGCAGTGATCCCCATCCTCGCCATACTGCCGCTGATGGCCCACCATAAAGTAAGCAGCAACGATAATGAAATCCACGTAATCATCCAGAACCTTCCGCAGTGGATGCAGTTTGCCACGGTAATCCTTGGGGTGGCGCTTCTGATCCTGTTGGGAAGATATGTTTTTGTGCCTTTCCTCAGGTATGTCTCAAAGTCGGGGATGACGGAACTGCTTACCGCCTCTTCCCTGTTCCTGGTAATCGGTGTTTCCGAACTGATGATCGCCATCGGCCTTTCTCCTGCCTTAGGCGCTTTCCTTGCGGGGGTCATGCTGGCCAACAGTGAGTTCCGCCATGAGCTTGAAGCACAGATCAATCCGTTCAAAGGATTATTGCTCGCCGTCTTTTTTGTAAGTGTGGGTTCTACCATGAATTTCAATATTATTGCAGAAGATCCGGTCTTTATTTTCAGCACGGTGTTCGCCGTATTGGTTATTAAATTCATGGTGCTTTATATGATCGGGAAGTTTTTCAGGATCGATACCCCGCAAAGCTTATTTTATGCTTTTGCCCTGTCGCAGGTGGGAGAATTCGCTTTTGTATTAATCAATTATGCTTCCAGTCTTTACCTGCTGAGCTCTGAGCTGAACGCCCAGATGATGGCGGTAACGGCAATCACCATGTGCATCACTCCTTTCCTGCTCATTATCAACGATAAACTCATCAACCCTAAATTTATGAAGGGAATGCCTGATGCAGATAACGATTTCAATATCCTGGATGGAAACGTGCGTCAGAAAAAAATTATCATTGTGGGTTTCGGGCATTTCGGGAGTACGGTAGGCCGGCTTTTAAAAGCCAATAAAATTTCGGCTACGGTTCTGGACCGGGATTCGGACCGGGTAAAGCTGCTGAGAAGCTACGGTTTTAAAGTATATTACGGTGATGCCACAAAAATCCCGACCCTCCGTGCTGCGGGAATTGAAGACGCGGAAATCCTCGTTTTGTGCCTCGACGATCCGGAAGACAACAAATTCGTTGCCGATGTAGTACGGGAAAATTATCCCAAGGTAAAAATATTTGTCCGGGCCAAAAACCGGATTGACGCCTATGAATACCTGAATAACGGCATCAACAACATTTACCGTGAAACACTGGGCACTGCCGTTGATATGGCGGTAGACGTGCTTCATGAAACCGGAATGCGGAAGTATTCCGCCAGGCGTCTCGGGCAAAGGTTCATGACTATTGATAAAGCTTCCATCAGAAGGCTGGCCAAATCTGAAGACGATGATGAAATCCATCTTTTTACCACACGAGAGATCCTCCAGAGAGAGGAGGAACTGCTCGCTTATGATAATCTGAATTTCGACAACCGGCAGTGGGAAGATTCTTCCATGGATGACGAAGAGGAAAACGAAGACTGATTATTGGATGCTCACGCTTCCGCCGCTGCTTTCTTCTTTGGTGACATTGGTGACATTGCCTTTTTTATAAACGCTGAGACTTCCGCCGGAAGAGGCTTCTGCCTGAATAGAAGAAGAGGCGCTGATATCTACGCTCGCTCCGCTGGAAGATTCCGCTTTCAGGTTTTGTGCAATTACATTTTTTGCTGAAACACTGCTTCCCGAAGAGGCACTGATTTCCGCATTTTTAGCTTTTCCGGAAAGCTCGATGCTTGCAGCCGATGAAGCATCCACATCCAGGTCTACCGCCCAGATTTTACCGTCGAAACTTCCGCTGCTGTCAATGGAAAGATCAAAATCGTTGGCTTCCAGATCGCCGGAAACCGATGCCGAACTCGACGCTTCCACTTTCATTTTGTCCTGCACAAATTTATCTTTAATCGTAATACTGGCCGCAGAATTGGCATTCAGCTTTGAGAAGTCTTTGACATAAATTTTTGCAGAAACGTTATGGGTATTCATCACCCTGATGCCCGGTTTATAATGGATATGCAGTTCGCCGCCGCTGTTATCCACCAGAACCTCATCGATGATATTCTGAGGTGCGGAAATAACTACTTTCTCGACATCTGATTTGATTACTTCTGCGGATATGGACTGGGAAACTTCAATCTCGTCGAAATCCCCTGTTACGGTTCTTTCCCTCATCGGACCATTGTCTTTACTGACCACTTTTTCCACCCAGGTACCGTTGTCATTCCCACGGTCTCTCCGGTCGTGCTTTTCACATGAGGCCAGCAGCAAAAAGGCTGAAAAAATAAAAATAGTTTGCGATTTCATGTTTATTGATTTATTTGATTAATGTGTTATTATTTAGTAACAACTAAGGTATAAAAAATATTACATCTGCCTGAATAATTATATAACCGGAATCATAAGATGAATTTTTGAAATGAATTTTTTCTATAGAACCAAATACAAAACAGTTTAAAAATCAATAACTTATACCACTAATTCTTTTTCATTGGTACAGGGATTGAACATGAAAAGCTATCACCAAAAAAATAAATAATATGATACCATCAAAAACACATGCCGTACTGGATTACGTAGTCGGCATCCTGCTGATTGCCGCTCCCTGGCTTTTAGGATTTGCCGATGATACTGCAGCCACTACGGTTCCCGTCATTTTAGGAGCTTCAACATTAGTTTACAGCCTTTTTACGGATTATGAATATGGTCTGGCCAAGATGATTCCCTACAAAGCACACCTCACAATCGATTTTCTTGCCGGAACCCTGCTTCTGATTTCACCGTGGCTGTTCGGTTTCAGCGACCGGATTTATCTTCCTCACGTTATTCTGGGAGCCTTTGAACTGCTTGCCGTCATGATGTCCCGGAAATCAACGTCTTTGGTCCACAGGCCGAAACAGATATGACCGCATTCATCCTATCGCATAAATAAGGTTTCTGAATTTCAGAAGCCTTATTTTTTATTCGCCTATCATCTTATCATGATTAATCATTTAAGTTTTAATATCTTTATACTTTATTAATAAATAATTTATGAAGAAGATTTCATCAGTATTATTAATTTCTGCATTAGCATTTAATCAATCCTGTACAACAATGAAAAACACCGATACCGGCAAGGAAATTCCGGTGCCCGACGCATCACTTGCCTCCAATCCCCTGATGAAGAAAAGCAGGCTTCAGTATGAAGCTCCTGAATTCGATAAAATTAAAAACGAACATTTCAAACCGGCTTTTGATTTCGGATTGAAGCAGCACGACGCCGAGATTTTACAGATAGCAAACAATTCTCAGGTACCCACTTTTGAAAATACCATTGTGGCCCTGGAAAAAAGCGGCGAGGTCCTGAAAAGAGCGATGATCATATTTTCCAATCTTACCAGCGCCAATACCAATCCTACTTTACAGGCCCTGGATGAGGAATATGCTCCGGTGTTCGCAGCCCATTCCGATAAAATGTATTTGAACGAAAACCTGTACAAAAGAATCAAGGCCATTTCCGAAAACGGACTGGATGCCGAGAGCAAAAGGCTGTTGCAATATTACAAACAGAACTTCGAAATTGCCGGTGCCAATCTTTCTGCAACAGACAAGGAAAAATTAAAGCAGATCAATCAGGATCTGGCTTCCCTGTCTACCCAGTACTCCAACAAATTGCTGGAAGCCAGAAAGCAGGGCGGAGTATTTTTTAACGATGCCAAAGAACTGGACGGGCTTTCTGCGGATGAAATCGCAGCGGCGGCAAGCGATGCGAAAAACGCTGGTAAACCGGGCCAGTATCTGTTAGCTTTACAGAATACCACCCAGCAGCCGCTTTTACAGAATCTGAAAAACAGAGCCACCCGGGAAAAACTGTTCAAAGCATCATGGATGAGGGCCGAGAAAGGTGACGCAAACGATACCAGGGAAACCATTGAAAAGCTGGCTAAGCTAAGACTGAAAAAAGCCCAGGTACTGGGTAAAAAAAGTTTTGCGGAATGGAAGCTGCAGGACCAGATGGCCAAAAACCCGGAAGCAGCGACAAAGCTTATGAACCAGATCGCAACCCCTGCTGTGGAAACCGCAAGGCGGGAAGCCAAAGATATTCAGGATCTGATCGATCAGCAAAAAGGAGGTTTCCAGGTAGAGCCGTGGGACTGGAATTTCTATGCCGAACAGGTAAGGAAAGCCAAATTCGATTTGGATGAAAGCCAGATCAAACCCTATTTTGAGATTACGACCGTTCTGGAAAAAGGGGTTTTCTTCGCGGCAGAAAAGTTCTACGGACTGACGTTTAAGAAAAGAACGGACCTTCCGGTTTACCATCCGGATGTCGTAACCTATGAAGTTTTCGATCACGACGGAAAATCGCTGGCGATTTATTATCTGGATTTCTACACCCGGGATTCCAAAAACGGCGGGGCCTGGATGAGCAATTTCGTGGAGCAGTCTTATTTGCTGGGGACCAAACCGGTGATCGTCAACTGTTACAATTACCAGAAACCGGCTCCCGGAAAGCCTTCCCTGATCAGCTATGATGATGTTTCAACGATTTTCCATGAATTCGGGCACTCCATTCACGGGATGTTTGCAAGCCAGAAATACCCTTCCCTTTCAGGAACCAATGTCCCGCGTGACTTTGTGGAATTCCCTTCACAGATCAACGAACACTGGGCACTGGATCCGGTAGTCCTGAAAAATTATGCGCTTCATTATGAAACCAAACAGCCGATTCCGCAGTCGCTGGTTGATAAAATAAAAAAAGCGGCAACCTTTAACCAGGGATACATGACCACCGAACTGGTATCTGCTGCCGAACTCGATATGGACTGGCACACGGTGACTGATGACAGCCAGCTGATCCCTGTACTGGATTTTGAAAAACAATCGCTGGCAAAACACGGATTTACCCTGGCTACCGTGCCGCCGAGATACCACACGCCTTATTTCGCCCACATTTGGGGCGGTGGATATTCAGCAGGTTATTACGCTTATTTATGGTCTGAAACCCTGGATAATGATGCCTGGGAATGGATCAGCAAAAATGGCGGGCTGACACGGGAAAACGGTGACCGTTTCAGAAAATACATTCTTTCCGTAGGAAATTCCGTAGACCTGAATCAGGCATTCCGGGATTTTACGGGACACGATCCGGATATCAAGCCTTTATTGAGAAACAGAGGTTTTATTAAATAATTTTTGAAAAGCATCCTTATTCGGATGCTTTTTTATTCTATTTAATTATAAAATAAATATATTTGATAACATCGTTTTAACCTGAAATTTAATACCTATGAGTTCTTTAATCCTTTTAAGTATTTCCTGGCAACATATACTCATTCTTCTCGTTTTTATTCCTTCTTATTTCATCCCGACATTTATTGCGTTAAGCAGAAAAAAATCCAATACCCTTTCTATTTTTGCATTAAATTTATTTTTAGGATGGTCCCTCATCGGGTGGGCGGGTGCATTGATATGGGCTTTATCCAACAAAGAAGGTAATCAGAATAACAGTTCAAATATCGACCGGTTAACGCAATTGAAAGCACTGCACGATCAGGGCGTTATTACCGATGAAGAATTTGAAATCCAAAAAAACAGACTGTTGCGGTAAAGATTCCGGTTCGGTTTATAAAATCAATGAGAATTTGAAATATCCGGAAATTTTTTAGACTTCTGCTTTTAAAATAATGAAATGAATTGTCCCTGCTGTTCCGGAAAGACCTATGAAGACTGTTGTCAGCCTTTCCATACCGGAGAGAATAATGCACCGACCGCCGAAGCCCTGATGCGTTCTCGGTTTTCGGCCTTTGCCATCCCAAATGGTGATTATCTGATGGAAACTACCTTTCCCGGTAAAAGAAAATACCATAACCGGAAAGATTTACAGGAATGGGGAGAAATCAATACCTGGACGAAACTGGAAATCATCAATAAGCCCAATGCCAATAAGGTAGAGTTTAAAGCATTTTATACGGATGAAGATGGAGTGCCGCAAATCCACCATGAATTATCCACTTTCAAAATGGTTCAGAACCGCTGGTTCTATGTGAGCGGAATATTTTTGGAATAGATTTAATTTTTCCATACACTGCACGGATTTCCACAAGGCATTCCTGCTTTTACACATGAGTCGCAGAAAAAATCGTAATGATTTGAAAATATTTTGAAACACATGACATTAAAAATCACAAATTTTCAATAAACTTTTGTGTGCTTTCTCCAGCATCAGGTATTTAACTTTATTCTACAGTATGAATATCTTTTTGCGACTTTTGTGGTTAAATTCTTCTGCTGATTGCACGTATTTTCACAGATGCTGACGTGGCTTCGGCTCCGCTCAGCCACCAGATCATATTAATGCAATACCAAAAAAATCTTTGATTTTTTTCTTCTGTGTTCTAAAAGATACACAAAGCCGAACAACAAATTCTTCTGTGACTTATGTGTTAAAGCTTTTGTGGCTTTGTAGTAAAATTTTTACGCTTAAATCCAAAACAAAAATGTCCGGCAGAACCGGACATTGTATTTCATTTAGTGAGCTTCGTTTCCGTCGATCCCGTGCGCGTGGCCGTGAGACAGTTCTTCTTCCGTTGCAGGACGCGTGTTCAGAATTTCTACCTGGAAATCCAATACTTTCCCTGCCATCGGGTGATTAAGGTCTGCGATTACCGCTTCCGGTGTAACTTCTACCACGAATGCCTGGAAATTGTTCCCTTGGTTATCAGATAAAGGCAGGATAGCTCCAACAGGAGGAACTCCGGATTCGTTGAACATGTCGATAGGCAGCTGGGCAATGGCATCCGGCTGTTTTTCACCGTAAGCTTCCTCAGGCTGAATGGTAAAAGCGGTTTTATCACCTGCTTTCATACCATGGATATTCTGCTCAAACTTTGGAATCATCATTCCCACACCGTACAGAAATGTAAGTGGATTTTCTGCTGTTGTTTCTTCTACAAGAACCTTACTTCCATCTTCTTCGATTGTGTGAAGTATGTAACTTACAGCTACAACATGATTGTTTTCGATTGTCATATTTTTTCTTTTTGTCGTGAATTCCCTCACGATTAACAGCACAAAGATACTGTTTTTGAAATCATTGACCGAAGAAATATAAGTTTAAAAGCAGTCTTTGCAGGAATGTTTTTAGTTTTGTTTCCGGGCCTCGGTCCGCTTCTTTTCACGCAGCATAAAAAGGTAGAGGCTTTCCACTTTGGCCCTGGCCCAATCGGTTTTTCTCAGGAATTTCAGTGAGGAATTAATACTCGGATTATCGGTGAAACACCGGATATTGATCTGCTCGCCCAGTTTTTCAAATCCGTTATAATAGGCAACCAGTTCTTCAAGAATGGCATCCAGTCTTTTTCCGTGAAGGGGATCTTTCGATTGTTGTTCCATAATTCTGTAAAGTTAAAAATTTCCTGATGAAAATCCTGAAAGTTACCGGCAGGCATATTTTATTATCTATCGCTGCTTCTGACCGGGTTAAAATTATTGGTCAGGAATCAGGCATTAAACCACTCACTTTTCATTTATCTTCTTTACATTTACTTTATGAAAATTCTGCATACTGCCGACTGGCATCTGGGCAAACGCCTGGACCGCTTTTCAAGACTGGAAGAACAGGTTTCGGTAATGGACGAGATCATCCAGATTGCCGATGAACAAAACGCTGATCTGATCCTGATTGCCGGCGACCTTTTTGATAATTTCAATCCCGGTGTGGAAGCGGTGGAACTTTTTTATAAAACACTGAAGCGTCTTTCCTTAAACGGGAAACGTCCGGTCATTGCCATTTCCGGAAACCATGATTCGCCGAGCCTGATCGATGCACCGGATCCGCTGGCCCGGGAATGCGGCATCATCCTGATCGGCCATCCCAAAGCGATCATCAATTGTTTTGAGCTTGAACATTTTAAAGTTTCTAAATCTGCGGAAGGATTCATTGAACTGGAACTGAAAAACCGGCCTTCTCCGGTAAGGATTCTCCATACCCCTTATGCCAATGAAATCAGGCTAAAGCAATACTTTGGTGAAAACAAGGAAGCCGAACTGAATAAAGTCCTTGCCGGGCACTGGAAAAAAAATGCGGATGAATTTTGTGATGAAAACGGCATTAATCTGTTGATTACCCATTTGTACATGAACAAAAAAGGAGCGCCCATCCTGGAAGAACCGGAAGGTGAAAAACCCATCAAAATTGGAAATGCAGACCTTGTTTTTTCAGATATTATTCCGCCACAGATTCAATATACGGCCTTGGGCCACCTGCACCGTTTCCAGAATATCGGAACGGAGGAAAAGCCGGTGGTTTATTCCTCCTCTCCCCTTTGCTATAGTTTCAGCGAAGCCGGACAGGCAAAGTATGTGGCTCTGATCGATGCTGAGCCCGGCCAATCTGTTTCCTATGAAAGGATCGCTCTGAAAAACGGAAAATGCCTGGAGCGGAAAAGCTTCGACTGTATTGAGAAAACCGTTGACTGGCTTACCCAAAACCAGGAAACTTTCGTTGAGCTTACTTTAGAAAGCGAAACTTTTCTGAAGGCGGACGAGAGAAAACGGCTTTACCAGTCGCACAGCGGGATTGTTTACCTGATCCCGAAAGTGAAAAGCCTGGAAACCGATGAAAGCCATCCGGGTGAGATTAATCTCAGCCACGATATGGAGACACTGTTTAAAAATTATTTTAAATCTAAAAACGGCGGCCAAGAAGCGAATGATGAGCTGATCCGGCTGTTTCATGAAATCACCTCCACGCAGTCTTAGCTTTTTTCAAAACCATTTTAATCTCCTCCGGGAGCATCAATGACCATCTTTTACTTAAAATTCAGAAAATGATTCCAGTTCAGCTTACTATAGAAGGCCTTTATTCCTACCGGGAACGCCAGAAAATCGATTTTGAAAACCTGACGGAGGCCGGATTATTCGGCATATTCGGGGCGGTAGGCTCAGGAAAATCGTCCATCCTCGAAGCCATTTCTTTTGCCCTGTATGGCGAAACGGAAAGGCTGAATGCCCGCGACCGGCGTACCTACAACATGATGAACCTGAAATCCAACCGATCTTATATCGAATTCGACTTCATTAATTTTGAGAATAAGAAATTCCGCGCCACGAGGGAATTCAAGCGGAACTCCAAAAATTTCGAGGATGTAAAAACCCCGTCCGTCACTTTTTACAAATGGAAAAATGACAACTGGATCCCATTGGAACATTCCAATGCGGAACAACTCATCGGCCTGAGCTATGCGAATTTCAAACGGACCATCATTATCCCGCAGGGGCAGTTCAAGGAGTTTCTGGAATTGGGTGCCACAGACCGTACGAATATGATGAAGGAAATCTTCGGGCTTCAGCGTTTCGACCTCCAGAACAACGTTTCCGCTTTACATACCAAAAACAGATCGGAGCTCGATCATCTGGAAGGCCGCCTGAAAGGGTTCGAGGAAGTGAGTGAAGACCAGATCGCTCTTCAGAAAGAAAATCTGAAAAATGAGCAGGAAAAGTTTGAACAGGCAAAGAAAGCGTTTAAGGAAACTGAAGAAAAATATACCCGATTAAAAAGCCTGAAGGCCGATTTTGGGTTGTTTCACCAGAGGAAATCCGACTTCGAAAAACTTACCTTACAGAAAGAGGAAATCGACATTCTGGAAAACAGAACAGAACTATACGACCGGTTATCCAGAATTTTTGCCCCTCTGCTTGCTGAAAAAGAGAAGCTTGACAAAGAAATTTCAGAGCAAAAGATTATGAAGGTGCAGCAGCTTGACACATTAAAAGAAACCGAAATCCGTTATCAACAGATAAAAGATAAACTTTCCGTACTTCAACCGCAATATGAAGCGCTGCCTCAATCAAGGATCCAGGAAAACGATCTGCTTTTGATCCTGCAGATGCTTAAATTTTCGGAAGAAATCAAGACTTTAAAAACAAGAACGCAGAAAGGATATGACGAAGTACAGAAAGTGGAAGCGAGACAGAAGCTGATCCTCCAAAATATCGAAACGCTTCTTAAAGAATCCGACATTTTTAAATCCAAAAAATTAGATTCAAATCTATTGGTCCTTATTGGAAATTGGTTCCTTGAAAAGAAAAAGCTACAGGAAATTTTAAAGAAACAGATTGAGAAAACAGAGGCTAAACAGGCAGAAATCAATAAAGTTTCCGATGAGTTAAAACCTTTTAACATCAATATCGGAACATTTAAAAATGATTTTCACAATGAACAGGAAGCCTTGGAAAACCGTAAAAAATCTCTTTCCGAACGACGAAGCCAACTTGAAGTTCAGCAGAAGCTGGCCCATTTTGCCAGTGAACTGCACGACGGCGAAGCCTGTCCGCTTTGCGGCGCTTTGGAACATCCGCATATTGTGGAGTTTGACGATGTGAATGCCGAACTAGAAGAAATTCAAAAGGAAATCCTGGATCTTGCTACCAAACAGGAAAACAGGCAGCAACAATTGGCGGAGATTGAAAAGATCCTGGACCGGAAAAACATTTTCGGGGAACAGCTGAAGTCGGAAGAAGAAGCGGTACAACAGCTCCGGATTACCTTGGAGGAACATGTCAAAAGCTTTAACTGGCCAGGATTTGACGCTGAAAATCAGGAAGCATTTGAAGAGAAAAGAAAGCAGTCTTTTGCCATTGAAAAAAAGATAGAGGAACTGAATGCCCAGCTGGCTTCCGAGCAGAAAAACCTGGAAAAAGAAAGAACTAATCTGGACCAATACAATAAGGCTCTTGAGAAATTCAGGATTGAGGAAGCGAAAAAAGAAGAGCAGATCCGGACCAATGAAGCCAATCTGAAGGTGCTACAGTGGATGGATTATCAGGAACAGGAAATTGGCCGGGTTGAAGAGGCATATACCAAACTTTCACAATCCAATCTTGTGACGGAACAGGATTACCTGCAATTGGCTTCGGAAGAAAAAGAAATTTCCCCTGATCTGGCCCGGCAAAAAACCATGGCCGACGAATCAGAAAAAAGAATTTCCGCGTTGGAACAGGAAATTTCCATGAATAAAAACCTGATTGAAAATGCCCTGGCAGAACATCAGTTTGAGAAGATCGAAGAAATCCAGGAGATTCTTTCACAGAAAATCAATGTTCCGGAAGCTAGAGCGGCGGTTCAACAATTCAGGATCCGGTTTGAAACTTTGAAAAACAGCATTTCGGAACTGGAACAGAAGCTTAAAGATTTTGCTTTCAACCAGGAAGAATTCTCAGCAGCTGAAGGTCAGTTTAAAATAAAGGAGCACGAACTGAAAACGGCTAATGATACGGTGGTGAAAACCCTCGCGGAAATCGAACGACTGGAAAAGGAATTTAAGAAAAAAGAAGACCTCTTAAAAGATCTGGCGCAGCTTCAGAAACGGGCGGATAACCTGAAAATTATGGCTAATCTTTTTAAAGGGGCCGGATTCGTGCAGTATGTATCTTCCATTTACCTCCGACAGCTCTGTGACCATGCCAACATCCGTTTTCACCGGATGACCCGGAACCAGCTCAGCCTGCAGCTGAATGACGCCAACGATTTCGAAATTATCGATTATCTGAATGAAGGCCGGAGCAGGAGTGTAAAAACATTATCCGGAGGCCAGGCTTTCCAGGTTTCTTTAAGTCTCGCGCTGGCATTGGCAGAAAGCGTGCAGAGCAATGCGACTGCTGAGAAAAACTTCTTTTTTATCGATGAAGGATTCGGCACGCAGGATTCGGAATCGGTCAATATCGTTTTTGAAACCCTGATGAACCTCCGGAAAGAGAACCGGATCGTCGGCATCATCTCCCACGTGGAAGAGCTGAAAGAAAAAATCCCGGTAGCCCTAAACATCACTAAGGATGAAGAGCACGGAAGTTTAATTGAAATTGTTTAACGGTCTATGAAAAATTCACCGATTATTTTAAAACCCGGAAAAGGTAAAAGCATTTTACTTTTTATCATCAGCACCGTTTTTGTGTGCCTGGGTATTTCACTGTGGGAAACCAATAGGTCTCTTGCTATTTTTACGGTAGTCTTCTTTGGATTATGCGTCCTTGTATTTATCATCAACCTTATTCCGAATGCCTCTTATCTGAAAATTGATAATCAGGGAATTGAAATGAAAAATCTCTTCAGATCAACGTTCATTCCGTGGCGTGGCGTAAGCGGTTTCAGGCCAAAAAACTTTTTCCTGAACACGATGGTTGTTTTCGATCTGAATCAAAATCTTCCGGAAGCTCACGGTTTGAAGGGAAAGACCGGCGCATTTCCTGATACCTATGGAATGTCCGGCAAAAAACTGGCAGCGTTTCTGAATGAGCAGAAAGAAAAGTTTGACAGCCTTTAAAAAGAAAACCTCCGCTGAAATTCAGCGGAGGTTCTGTTTATAAATTCTGTATCAAAGGTTTTACTTCCTTACCGAAGAGTTCGATGGATTTCATCATGAGGTCATGTGCCGGATCCCCGACGTCCATGTGCCCGATAAACCGGGTAATGCCGAAGATTTCTTTCATGTAAGCGATTTTATCGGCTACTTCTTTCGGACTTCCGATGAACAACGCCCCGTCTTTGCTCCTTCCGCCCTCATACTGCATTTTCGAGAAGGGCGCCCAGCCTCTGGAAGAACCGATCCTGTCCATCTGCGCTTTATAGGTATGGAAATACCCGTCGATCACCGCAGGATCATCACTCACAAATGTGTGCGAATGGATCGCGATCTGCATTTGGGAAACGTCGTGTCCTGCTTTCTTGTATTCCTGCTTGTAAAACTCGATCAGGTTCCTGAACTGTACCGGCATTCCTCCGATAATGGCTACCACCAAAGGCATTCCCAGCTGTGCAGCCTGAAGCACCGACTGTGGTGTTCCGCCCACGGCTCTCCAGATCGGCAGCTTGCCGTGATTTTTTGCCCTCGGATAAACGGTCTGGTTCTGCATCGGTGCACGGAGCCTTCCCTTCCAGGTCACATTTTCCTCGACATTTATTTTCAGCAAAAGGTCTAATTTTTCATCGAAAAGCTCTTCGTAATCGTTCAGTGAGTATCCGTACAACGGGAAAGATTCGATAAAGCTTCCGCGGCCTACGTAAATTTCGGCACGGCCGTCGGAGATCAGATCCAGTGTTGCGAAATCTTCATAGACTTTTACCGGCTCGGAAGAACTTAATACCGTAACGCCGCTGGCCAGTTTTATATTTTTGGTGATGCTTGCTGCGGCAGCCAATACGATTTCCGGTGATGAAACCGCATAATCGGGACGGTGGTGTTCGCCCATGGCAAAAACATCTATCCCCACTTCATCCATGAATTTCACCTGCTCCAGGATTTCACGGATCTTAATGCCTGCATCTCTATATTTTCCGGTGGTTTGGTCGAATGACACATCACCAAACATTCCTATTCCTAATTCCATATTGTTGATTTTATAGTACAAAGTTACGGCAACGATAAATCAGAAACATTGATGTTTGTTAAGAACGGAGAGAGGGAAACCGGTTAAAAGGCTGGCAGAGGGAGGCCGGAGGCTAAAAGTTTCCCGGGTCACATCACAACCCGTCGATCTGAATGTTAACATGAGTTCGGCCGTATCCATATCATATTCAGCCGGTTAGATATCCCGGGGAACGGGAAACCAATAAAAAAAGACAGAAACCTCAACGAATCAAACGTGTAAGTGTTCTGTCTTCTTTTATAAAATTATTATATCTCCGGTCTTATTTTTTCAGGTACTGATCAAAATAATCCGTTACTTTCTGCATCAGGTGTACACGGTCTTTTCCGATTACGTTATGCGGATGACCGGGATAAACAAAATAATCCATCTGGATTCCGTTGTCTACGGCGGACTTGATGAATTTAACGGAATGCTGCCATACCACCACGTCATCCTGTGCGCCGTGGATCATCAGCAGTTTTCCTTTCAGGTTCTGCACTTTGTCCAGCAGGTTGGCCGTTGCATATCCCTGCGGATTTTCCTGCGGTGTGTCCATATATCTCTCGCCGTACATGATTTCGTACATGCTCCAGTCAATCACCGGGCCTCCGGCAACCCCCACTTTGAAGACGTCCGGCTTGCGGAGCATAAAACTGGTGGTCATAAATCCTCCGAAGCTCCAGCCATGGATTCCCATTCTGCCGGCATCTACATAAGGCAAAGATTTCAGGTACTCTACCCCTTTCATCTGGTCGTTCATTTCGTTGGTACCAAGGTTTCTGAACACCGCCTGCTCGAATTTCAGGCCGCGGTTAGCCGAACCTCTTCCGTCCATGGTGAAAATGATGTAGCCGTTCTGTGCCATATATTCGTACCAAAGGTTTCCGGATTCCGGGAAGGTATTGGTAATCAGCTGCAGGTGCGGTCCGTTGTACAGGTAAACGATCACCGGATATTTTTTATTGGGATCGAAATTGGTCGGAAGGATGATCTTTCCGTACAGAGGGGTACCGTCGTCTGCTTTAAGGCTGACGTTCTTAATTTCGGGACGCTGGTAATTTTTCAGCGGGTTTTCCGAAGTCAGGAGATTGCTTGTTTTTAACGTATTGGTGTTGATAATATTGGCAACCCTTGGCGTATTGGCATTGCTGTATACATCATACAGGTAATTGCCGTCGCTGCTTAATATACCGGAATGAACGCCTTCTGCTCTGTCCAGCCTCTGCATCTTGAAGTTAACCCAATTGATCCGGTACAGGTGTTTCTCAAGGGGCGTTTCTTTGGTAGATGTGAAATAGATTTCTTTTTTCTTTTCGTTAAATCCTAAAATCTCATTTACAAGCCAGTCGCCTTTGGTGATCTGTGCTACCAGGCCTTTCTCCAGGCTGTAGTGGAACAGGTGGTTGTATCCCGTTCTCTGGCTCTGCCAGATGAAATCCGTATTGGAATTCGGGAAGAAGGTGAGCGGATGCTGAGGTTCTACATATTTATCGCTGGTTTCTTCAAACAAGGTTTTCACCAGGTTTCCGGTAACTGCATCATACTGGTTCATCTTCAGATGGTTCTGCCCCCTGTTCAGGACACCAACAAAAATGTATTTCGAATCCGGGCTCCAGGTAACGGCCGTCAGGTACTGGTCTTTTTCCCCTTCGATATTCAGGAAGCTGGTTTTCTGGCTTTTGATGTTAAAAATGCCCAGCGTTACCTGGTGCGATGTTTTACCGGCCATCGGGTATTTGATGTTGTGGTTCACGGCCGGCGTTACGGACCAGTCGATGATCGGATAATCGGCCACCATGGTCTGATCCATGCGGTAAAAGGCTAGGTTTTCAGAGTTCGGGGCCGGGAAAATTCCGGTATCGATCCCGAATTCATTCCGGTGGACATTGGCCGCCCCGTTCAGGATATTTTCGTTGGAATCGTTGGTCACTGCGATCGTTTTCCCGTTCCGGTTCACATACAAATTATTCTTTACAGTAAATGCAAACGTCCTGTTATCGCCGAATACTTTCATATTCTCCGCATTCTCATCAACGGCCACGGTAGTTCTGGCTTTCCAGTCGCTGCCTGATTTTTCCATCCACACCATTTTCCCGTTCGAGTTGAAGTATCCCTGATTGGTTCCGGTGAATTTCATCGGCGGAACCGCTTTGAATTTATTGTCCGCCAGGTTTTTATTCAGCTGGCTTAGAGACACCAGGGTATCCTGCTTATTGGTTTTCAGATCGGTGATTAGGTATCCGCCTTTTACGGCCTGAATGTAAGATTTACCGTCTGCAGCCCATGAAAACTGGGAAATATTTTTAACGGCCAGGTTGGTTCTCAATCCGTTTACTGCCTCCGCCATCGTGAATTTCTGAGTCTGAGCCAATGCGCTGCTCCCCAAAACCACCATCCATAAAGATAATTTATATAGTTTCATTGTATAAAATTGAATCCTCCAAAAATAAGAAATAAATATCAATCGTTAAGAAAACGTTAAATCAAAACGCCGATAGAGCAAGACAGTGGCAGGAAGGGAAATATTTTGTAAATTGAGTTATGAGTTATGAGTTATGAGTTATGAGTTATGGGTAATAAATGATTATTGATTATTGATTATTGATTAGTAATTTAATTCTGTCGATTCTATGGCAGGAATGCCGGTTACGGACTTCGATCCCAGCCCCGATAGCAGCGGCATCCTTTTTTGTTGCGGGCGGAGTGCAGCGGAGGCCGTGACGAAAAAGATACAGTGGATAGCGGGAACCAGCTTCTGAAAAAAGAAAAGAGGCTGAAAAATCATTTCTTAACCTACGTCAATGTTTTGAGGCGACCATCAGGCATACATTTGCATTATACTTAACAACAAAAATAATAATACAATGGCAACAAAATGGAATTTAGACCCAGCGCATAGTGAAATTACGTTTAAAGTAAAACACATGATGATTTCCAACATCAAAGGAAACTTCACCAATTTCACTGCTGAAATCGAAGCGGAAGACGATACTTTCGCAAATGCCAAGACAACGGCTACCGTCTATACTGATTCGATCTCTACAAACAATACCGACAGAGACAACCACCTGAAATCTGCAGAGTTTTTCAACGCAGAAGCCAACCCGACCATTACTTTCGAATCTTCTGCCCTGAACAATGAAGTAACGGGTAACCTTACGATCAACGGAATTACAAAACCGGTGGTCCTTGATGTGGATTTCGGAGGAATCAATGTAGATCCATGGGGCAATACGAAGGCCGGATTCTCTTTTGAAGGGAAAATCAACAGAAAAGATTTCGGACTGAACTGGAATGCCGCGCTTGAAGCAGGCGGTGTGATGGTAAGCGAAGAGGTAAAAATCGCCGGAGAATTGCAGTTTGTAAAGCAGGCGTAATTTTCTAAACATATTTTGAAAGGTTCAGGGATTTTCTAAAACCTTGAACCTTTTTTGTTTTCCAAAAGTGAGCTATATGAACCTCAACGATCTTCAGAATATCAGTGATCATTTCAGTCCTACGCAAAAGATGCCCGTCCTCTTTCTGGGACACGGTTCGCCGATGAATGCGATTGAAGAAAACATTTTTGTGCAGGGCTTCCGGAAAGCGGCATCCGAAATTCCCCGACCGAATGCCATCCTATGTATCTCCGCCCATTGGTTGACGGACGGCACCAAAGTAACGGCGATGGATATGCCGGGAACCATCCATGATTTCGGAGGGTTTCCGCAGGCTTTGTTCGATGTAGAATATCCTGCACCGGGACATCCCGGGCTGGCGGCAGAAACAGCAGCCCTGCTAGCTCCGGTTTCCGTGGAAGAAGACCACAGCTGGGGGCTGGACCACGGAGCCTGGTCGGTGATTAAACATCTGTATCCGGATGCCGATATTCCCGTGATCCAGATGAGCATTGACTATACGAAACCTCCGCAGTATCATTTTGATCTGGCAAAGAGGCTGAATAAGCTTCGTGATAAAGGAGTCTTAATTGTGGGCAGCGGAAATATCATCCACAACCTGCGGCTGATCGACTGGCGAAACATCAATACCCCCGGTGCCGGCTGGGACTGGGCCATTGAAGCGCGGGAAAAAACCAACCGATGGCTGCTGGAAGGAAATTTTCAGCCCATCATCGATTATCATAAGCAAGGCACGGCCATTCAGTACGCGGTTCCTACCCCGGATCATTATTTGCCTTTGGTGTATACGTTAGGACTGAAAGAGAAATCCGAAGGACTGGTGTTGTTCAATGACGAACTGATCGGCGGTTCGCTGAGCATGACAAGTGCCCGGATCGGATAAAAAAACCGGAAGAATGCTTCCGGTTTACCATGATTAAGCTGATGTCTATCAGATTTTGTGAATAAAACTACATACTGCCGGGCTTTAAGGAGAACATGGATTTCGACAATCGATTCCCGTGCATCGGCTGTTCCTTACGTAGAAGCCTCACAGGTCAAAGGTAAACCAACACTGCTGAATGTAGTACCGTAGATTTACCCTTTTTATATTTAGGTAGAAATACTTACCATGGTAAATGATAATTTTACCCTGAAAATTAAGCCTGCCTAAATTGAATCCGGCAGCAGTAATGGATTTAATCTTTAAAATAAAAAAGCAATGCTGTACTGAACACCATTGCTTTTTGTATTTACATTAAATCCTGTTTACTGCACAGCCTGCAGAACATTGATGTTTCCGTACCCATAATCGGAATTCGGGGTCGGATAATAGGTGGCCGACTGTCTCATTTTATTTAAAACCTGGTCTCTTGTCCATGAAGGATTTTTCGCCCAGACCAATGCTGCAATTCCGGCAGTGGAAGCGGTGGCTACGGAAGATCCGCCCACATAATCGGTCTGCCCGTTGTAATAGCTGAGTACCGGGATGTTGCTTCCTGACGCTCTTTCCATCTGGTAAGTGAAATCGATCTCGGCTCCGGAGTGGCAGACATCGCATTTCTGGTTGGAGGTATTTTCTTTTACACCGGTAACGGCCTGTGCTTCAGGCATGGACGCAGGGAAGATCACGCCCACAAAATTGGTAAAGCTGGTAGAGGTTCCGCCTGCGCAGAAGATCAGTTTCCCTTTGGAATAGGCATATTTTACCCCGTCTTCGATTTTCCCTACGGAGAAAATGTGACCCATCGACATGGAAATGATCTTCACATTGCTGCTATTTCCCAGTTCCGTAAAGGCGATCTTTACGCCGTTCTGTTCATGATAGCCGTCCAGAACCACGTTTGATGCTGCCCGGTAGGTTACCAGATTGGCGTTGTAAGCCACTCCTACCGGTTGTCCCACACTGTTCCGGGGTGCCGCTGCTGCTGAAGCCATGCTGGTTCCATGGCCGCATTTGTCCGCAGAACCGTCATAACCTGTACTCCATGGCCAGGCGGAATCCACATATACGCCGTTTTTACTAATGGTTCTTCCTGATGAAAGTCCATTGTTGAAGCTGCTTCCCAGCAGCGTCTGCTCAGAAGAGACCCCGCTGTCGATCACCCCGATGGTAACACCTTTTCCGGTGCTGTAGCTCCAGGCATTGACGATATTGTGTTTTGCAAACGACCACGGTGCTTTTGCATTGGGAGAAACCGTGGTATAATCGGCAGTGCTGAGCGCCGTGGATTCGAACCCGCAGCCTGATGAGCTGCTGCTGGATTTCGCCGCTGCGCCGAATTGTTTCTCATTTTCAAAATAGCGGTAATCGGCCGGCTCCAGGTAACGGATGCCCTTCATTTTCCTGAGCGCGATTACTGTTTCCTGCTTCTCGATGGCCACATCGATCTGGTTTAGATATTTATCAGAAGACAATACGATCCGGTCTGTCTTACCCTCGTATTTTTGGATCAGCTCCACAATTTCGTTTTCGATGGCTTTGCTGCCGGCATCCAGGCTCCTGTCGAATGAAGAACCGAAGCCGATGGAAGCGATCTTATTTCCCTGATAAATGGCACTCCACACAAAATGATCGGAAGATGCATTCCAGGAAAACCGTCCTTTGGTCCTGATGGTTTCATTGATTTTTTCATTGATCTGCCTGGCGGTTAATGGATCTTTCTGTGTAATTTCGGTTTCAGCCATATTGCCCTGAAGATCGTCCCTGTTGCATCCTGTAAAAACAGACAGGGATAAGAATAGATAAAAGATACTTTTTTTCATATTAAATATATTTGATTCGTAAGACCAATATATCACTTTAGACTGAATTACAGCCTGTTGAAATTTAAATAATCTTTAATTCTGTTATGCTTTGAATAATAATGGATAGCGATTAAAGGCTGGAAGAGGGATGCCGGATAATAGAAGTTATCTTTGTTAAAATATCATCAAGGTTGATAAGCATATGACTTCTTGCTTATTTACTGAATTAAAAAAGGCTTCCAAACGGAAGCCTGATATTATTGATCTTTTGAAGGCATAGGCGGCGGAGGCGATTGATAGCCTTTTTGCTCTCCCAATTTTTCAGCGAGTTTCATTCCTAATTTTTGTCCGAAATCTCTTCCCACTTCCGCACTTTCTTTCATGATTAAAGGAGTATTGGTAATTATCTTCTGCCCAAGCGGAGTTTTATAAAACCGGATCAGTTCATCCAACTCAGATTCCGTATAATACTTTGAATAAATCGGAACATACAGGTTAGAAAATTCTTCAGAAGAAACTTCTTTCAGGAAATCATTCCAAAATGCGTCAGGAACTTCCTTGTAATTTTCTTTAAAAGTGCTGATAAACTGTTTGACACCCTGTACTGCCAATTTGCTTACCCCGACAACCTGAATCAGCTCTTTTACCTTTACTTCTTTGGAAGACTGGGCAAAAGATAGGGAACCTGCGAAAATAAAAATCGCTGCTGTAATTTTTTTGATCATATTAATCTTTTAGTTCACAACAAATCTCCTTTCATTAATCAGCTCTGCAATGGCGAGCATATCATTCCCGATCAGGCGGTCGTCTTCAAGCTTTGCCACTCTGGAGCGGAGAATGGCGAAGTTTTCTTCAATGATCTTGGAACATTTCGCCGGTCTTCTGAATTCCAGCCCCTGTGCGGCGAACATCAGCTCAACAGCCAGGATGTTTACTAAATTCCCAAGGACCTGATTGAATTTTCTTCCGGAAATGCTTCCCATGGACACATGGTCTTCCTGTCCCAGACTGGTCGGAATCGAATCGGCAGAAGCCGGGAAACAAAGCGTTTTATTTTCCGTTACCAGGGCAGCAGACGTATATTGCGGAATCATAAACCCTGAATTTAATCCTGAGCTTTCGGTTAATAACCTTGGCAACCCGTACTTCCCTTCCAGCAGCAGGTAGCTTCTCCGGTCTGAGATATTTCCCAGTTCGGCAGCGGCCAATGTTGCATAATCCAAAGGCAGGGCCATCAACTGTCCGTGAAAGTTCCCTCCTGAAATGGATTCTTCGGCACTCAGGACAATCGGGTTGTCCGTTACGGAATTCAGTTCGGTTTCCGCCATCATTTTCAGGTGCTCGAAAGCATTCCGGCTGGCTCCGTGCACCTGCGGCACACATCTCATGGAATACGGATCCTGCACACGGTCGCAGTATTCGTGGGATTTCAGGTTGTCGGAACCTTTAAGGAATTTCAGCATTCTTGCCGCCACTTTCCTGCTTCCTTCGAAAGGCCTGATCTCGTGAAGTTCCTTTTTAAAAGGGCTTGCCGAACCTCTGTACGCTTCAAGGCTCATGGCAGCCGTCATGTCTGCCAGATCCAAAAGGTACTCGAATTTCTCAAGTCCTTTGATGGCATGGGCCAGGATAAACTGAGTCCCGTTGATCAGCCCAAGGCCTTCTTTCGGACCCAAAGCCAAAGGTTCCAGGCTGTTTTTCTCCAGAACCTCAGCGGTTTCAAAGATTTCGTTTCCTACCCAAACCTGTCCCAGCCCCAAAAGAGGAAGAACCAGATGGGCCAATGGCGCAAGGTCTCCGGAGGCCCCTACCGAACCCTGCTCCGGAACCACGGGAATAATGTCTTTTTCCAGCATCAGGATCATCCGCTCGATTACTTCCAGGGAAACCCCTGAAAATCCTTTTGAAAGGGCATGCACTTTAGCAATCATCATGATCTTGGAAAGTTCCTTGTCAATCGGCTTTCCTACACCTACAGCATGGGAAATAATCAGGTTGTATTGCAGAAGTGCCGTTTCATCGGCAGAAATTTTCGTGTCGCAAAGCGGCCCGAATCCCGTATTGATTCCGTAGACACAACGATCCGATTCTACAATCTGCTGTACATTTTTCTGGGATTTTAAGATCTGCTCTCTTGCGGTTTTATTTAATTTAGCTTTATTTGGATTTTTACAGATCTCCAGGACATCATGGAAACCGAAAACATCAACACCGTATATCATTTTCAAAATTTTGTCCTAAAATTAAGCATTTAGACAGTATTGGGAAAACTTAATTTTCAAACATCATTTTTTCTGAAAAGCAATCGATTAATTCATTACTTTTACCGCCGAAATTTAAAAAATTAATATCCTTATGAAACTTAAATTTTTACTGTTGTCCCTATCTCTTGCGGGCAGCGTTTCTTTTGCACAGAAAGTAAAATACTCCAAAGAAGAGGTGAAGAAAATGGAACAATACCTTTTCAACGAAGGTTTCAATACACCTTCTGCCAAAAAAACTTCCACCGTTATTTTAAAGGACGGATCCACCCACAAAGGATTCTGCAGCAAAACCGACACGAAAAAAGGACAGATCTTTGAAGTGACCCTGAAAGACAGCCTGACAAAGAAGAACGAAATCTATGATGCCGAACAGATCGCTGAAATGTACATCTACCCCAGCAATGCCGAAAAAATCATGAAGGTAGGAAAATACATGGGCAACATCCGGAATTACAGCACGAAAAAGCTGACGAAGAATACCAATAACGACAGGATTTATTTCATCAACCAGACGGTTTCTCTGAAGAATAAAAAGGATGATAAGGAATTCCTGATGCAGGTAATCAATCCCGGATTTGATGACATCATTTCGGTTTATCATGATCCGCGGGCCAAAGAAACTGCCGGCGTATCATTCGGGTACGGCCCTCAGCTCGGCGGCGGGGTGATCAAATCCTACTATGTAAAGAAAGGAGATAAGGTGATGTGGCTTCATAAAGATGACTTTGAAGACAATTACGATTTCCTGTTCGGGGACAACGCCGAATTCATGAAAAAGTATCCGAAAAATTCAGTTGAATGGGATTATTTCAGCTTCCTGATTCATGAATATACGGACATGAGGAACGGATAAGCATTAATTTTAACATAATATTGTGCAGCCATAGGATTTCTATGGCTTTTTTCTTGCTCTTTATTTCCGTAATTTTGTTATATGAATCCTTCTTTAGAATTACAGCTCAAAACTTTACCATCGGAACCCGGCGTTTATCGTTATTATGATAAAAACAATCAGCTTTTGTATGTGGGAAAGGCTAAGAATTTAAAGAAAAGGGTTCTTTCGTATTTCAATAAAAATCTTCCGGGCTACCGGATCAAGATCATGGTCGGGAAAATCAACCGGCTTGAAACCACGATCGTCAACAGCGAATACGATGCGCTGCTTCTGGAAAACAACCTGATCAAGGAACATCAGCCGTTCTACAATGTGATGTTGAAAGATGACAAAACATATCCGTGGATCTGTATTAAGAACGAAGATTTTCCCAGGATTTTCCTTACCCGTACGAAGATCAGGGACGGATCGGAATATTACGGGCCTTACGCCAGGGTGCGCCCTGCCAAGATTCTGCTGGATACGATTAAACATATTTATAAACTCAGGACCTGCAATCTGAACCTGGCTCCTGCCAAAATTGAGGAGGGAAAATACAAGGTCTGCCTGGAATACCACATCAAAAACTGCGAAGGGCCCTGCGAAGGCTTGGAAAGCAAACAGGATTATGACGAAAAGATAGACGCGATCCGCGGGATGATCAAGGGGGATTTCCGGAAAGCGAAGGAATACCTGATGAACCAGATGATGAGGTACGCAACCAATCTCCAGTTTGAGAATGCCCAGATCATTAAAGAAAGGCTGGATGCCCTGGAAGATTACCAGGCGAAGAATACGGTCGTAAATCCGAGTATTGATGATGTGGATGTCTTCGGAATGACGAGTGACGAGACAGCGGCCTACGTAAATTTCTTTAAGATCAGGAACGGGAATATCATCCAGAGTTTTACCACGGAGATTAAAAAGATCCTCGAAGAAAGCGATGAAGAAATCATGGAAGAAGCACTGATCGAAATCCGGCAGAAATTCGATTCGAATTCAAAGGAAATCCTTCTGCCTTTCCATTTATCGGTAGAAATCCCGAATGTAAAACTGATTGTCCCGAAAGTAGGTGACAAAAAACGGATCGTTGAGCTTTCTGAAAAGAACGCCAAAGAATACCGTCTGGAAAAGCTGAAGCAGGTACAGATCATAGATCCGGAAAGGCATACGAACCGGATCATGGCAGAAATGCAGAAGCTGTTGAGAATGCCGGTAGAGCCACGCCATATCGAAGGTTTCGATAACTCGAATATCCAGGGGACAAATCCGGTTTCGGCCTGTGTCGTTTTCAAGGATGGCAAGCCCAGTAAAGCGGATTACCGTATTTTCCATCCGAAGACCGTAGAAGGGGCAAATGACTTTGCGACCATGGAAGAAGTAATCTACCGCCGGTATAAGAGATTATTGGAGGAAGGCGACAGCCTTCCGCAGCTGATCCTGATCGACGGAGGGAAAGGGCAGCTGTCTTCTGCCGTGAAGAGCCTGCGACTGTTAGGGCTGTACGGAAAAATTACCATCGTCGGTATTGCGAAAAGACTGGAAGAGATTTTCTTCCCGGAAGATTCCATCCCGTTATATCTCGACAAGAAATCCGAAACGCTGAAAATCCTGCAGCGAGTAAGGGATGAAGCCCACCGTTTCGGAGTGAAGCATCACCGGACGAGAAGGAAAAATTCGACGATAAAATCCGAACTGGAAGAGATCCCGGGCGTTGGTGAAAAAACAATTGAATTGTTGCTTTCCAAACTGAAATCGGTAAAGCGCATCAAAGAAGCCAATATGGAAACCCTGGAAGAGATCCTGGGGAAAAGCAAAGCAAAAGTCATTTACGATTTCTTTAATCAATAATTTAAAAATGACTTCGATTGACAAATATTAAATTATTTTTAAAAATTAAATATCATAATATCCGTTAATTTAAATATTTTTTATAAATTAGTAAAAGCTAAGCACAGCTTAACAACTTCTAAACATTTAAATTTACAAAAATCAAGAGACTGCCTTTTCAGACAGTCTCTTTTTTATTGTTATTTTTTGAGAATTTTACTCAGGAATTCGCCTTTGTTTGTTTTTATCTTTAAGAAATATATTCCTGAATTCAGCCCGGAAATATTTACTTTTCCGTTGAAATCCGGAATATCTTTAATCAGCTTACCTGAGGTATCAAATAATTTGAGGCTTTCGATCTGCACTTCGCTCTGAATCTTTAATGAAAACTCATCGGAGACAGGGTTCGGATATATCTGTATCTGCGGATTACCTATCTTCGTATTGGCTACTTCATCATTTACGGCCAGATAAACAGGCAGCGGATCGGTAACGGTATACAGTTCATTTCCGTGCTGTTTTGTATAGATGGTTAAGAACAGTTTTTCATTATCGGTAGCCATTTTCAAAATATTTTCATTGGCCAGCAACTGGTTATCGTCATTGGTAATAAAAATATCCAGAGGAGCCGTACCTGCCTGAGTTCCGTTGCTTCTCCACACCTTTTGGGAATCTCCATTCAGGAAATACAGGTAATTGTTGGTACAGGTCATGTCTTTTACTGCAGAAAAACTGGCTCCCAGACTTACCGTTCCTGCTGTCGTACCATCGGTTTTCAGCAATTCCGTTGCATTGTTGTTGGTAAAAAACAACTGGTTCCCGCATTTTTTAAATTTAACATCCCCGAAAAAATTAACCGGTGAAACCTGTGTGGTTCCGGCCACCGTCCCATCGGTAGAATACAGTCCGCCGGAATATTCTTTCACCGCGTAAAATAGTTTATTATTGAGAATTTCCGTGTCGCTGTTGATGCTGGACGAGCTGTACAGTTCGCTATGGGATTTGAGTAAAACAGCGGAAGCCAGATCGCCGTTGGAAGCAAAAAGTTCCGTATTGGAGGTATTGGCAGCCCCCTCTTTTCTTGTGGAATACAGTAATTTATTATTTAAGCTTCCTACAATCTTGATGTTTCCGTCGGATCCGTCCTGGAAATTAATCTGGATTGTTTTTATGGTATTTGCTTCGGTTCCGTCGGATTTCCAGATGCCCAGTTTTCCGTTTTCTTTGGCTACAAAATAAGCAAAGCCGTTCAGCACGGTTGTTTTCGGGTCGGTATTGTACATGCTGCCCATGCTGTCGGTTGAAATATCTTTTACCAGAACTACCGTGTTGGAATTGTTGTCAATCTTCCAGAGCTCTGTCCCCAGCACGTTGTTGTATCCGGAAAACAATAAGGTATTGTCATTAAGATTAACGTAGAAAGAGTTATCATAGACCACAGTATTTCCCGTAGAGATAACCGCTGAATTTGCAGAGGTTCCGTCGGTCCTGTAGAACCCGCTGACCGGATTGGGCGTATTGTTTTTCGTATAAAGAAAGTTTCCGACTTTAAAAAAAGTATTGTTAAAATTGGTATTCATTCCTGCCCCGAAGGATCCGTTGGTGAAGCTGGTCAGCCTTGTGATCTGTTGGGTGGTTTTATTTCTCTTGTAGAACTGGCTGTTGAATTCCCGGTCTGTAGCAATAAAAATGAGATCATCATTCAGCAATTCGTAGGAATGCGGCGAACTGCTTTCATACCTGCTGATGTCCGAAGCCAGGACAGCCGATTGCGCAGAAGGATCCAAAGAATACAATTCCATCCCGTTTTTGGGACTGCTTCCGGCCAGATACAGTTTTGAATTAAAATCCACAACGCCATTAGCGGCCGTCATCCCCAATGCCGACATTTCGAAGGTCTGGGCAGCATTGCCATTGGTAATCCAGAAACGGTTTCCTTCGTTGGGTTTTGTAAGAATTAAGTACTGTCCTTCTGAGCTTTTGCCATACAGCATATTATTGGTAGGCGTATTAAATAAAACGGTTCCGTTTTCCGTTCCGTCCGTTTCCCAGATGTAATTGCCATAGCCCGGATTTATTCCGTTTGCGTTGCTGTCGAAATAAATTTTATTGCCAACTTTCAGAAATTTCTGATTGATGCCCATAGAGCTGGTGGTTCCGGGATAGATATCCTTTAAAATTTTTGTTCCTGCCACCGTTCCGTCCGAAATCCATGGCTCAAAACCTCCGTTTGTGGCACTGAATCCTGTAAAGATAAAATAGTCCCCTCCCGATGCGCCTTCCAACTGTGGAGAATTCTGCATAGGGACCAGAGGATTTGTACCGGCCGCCGTTCCGTCACTTTCATACAGCGCATAACCATTTGCCGTATTTGCCATGAAATAAAATTTCCCGTTGTTCAGCGTCAGCATTTTGAAATCGTTTGAAATACTGCTTCCGCTGTTTGGCGCGATATCTTTTATTAGGGAAGTCCCGGCAACGGTACCATCGGATTTCCATATTTCTTTACCCGAAATTCCGTCATTGGCCGCAAAGATCAATTGGTTATTGTAGGCGTATAATTTTACATTCCCGGAGTATTCGAATGTTTTTAATAAAGAAAGGTTATTCGAGCCCGTATCAAATGCCCAAAGCTCCTTGTTCTGATAGTAGAAGATTTTATTTCCTACAACGGAGAACTCATCGATGGAATAATTAGAATTGATGTCCTGTCTTTTTACGGTTCCGGCAGGCGTTCCGTCCGTTTCCCAGATCTGATAACCTGAATAGTTCTGCCTTGCTAAAAAGTATATTTTGTTATTCAGCTTTACAAATATAGAGTTGGAAGGAATGCCGCTATTCTGCCCGGCAAAAATATCTTTCAGTAATGCCGGTTTCTGGGTTACCGTATTATAAACCCAGGGTTCCAATCCTTCATCGGTATTTCGGGAGGCCGCAAAAACAATGAGGTCGTTGAGTTTTATTAAATTGGATGGAGAACTTCCCGCCCCGTAATGGATCTCATTCAGCTGCGTATTCAGTGTCTGGGCATACGAATACATTGAAAATGCAGCCAGTAAAGTCGTACAAATCTTTTTCATGGTCCTTTGTTTTAAAAATTAATCCTTAACTCATTCTTTCGTTTGAATTAAGGATCAGGTATTCTGTTATCTGTTATCTAATTTATTTTTTCAGAAATATCTCTTTCGTATAACTGCCATTCCCATGTGGCATTTCGATCACGATATTTCCGTTCTCATAATATCCAAGAGTGGATTCACCATTTTGAAGCTTTACCCGGAAAAGATCGTTTTTAGTAGTTGCTTTAAAAGTTGCAAAAGGTGAAGAACTGTTGTTCCCGACCAGGATAAACTGGGAAGCATCGATCAGGACTTTCTGAAGATCCGTTTTTCCGTTGCTGAATTTTACAGCGGACTGATCCGGTACTTCAACCAGCTGAGCGGTAACCGCTACCTCCTGAACAGCGGAATGAGGCTCTGCAATACGATTGATGGGACTGGCCGGAGAAATCGATGCGAAAGTCTGCTTCAGGGCATCCTGAAAACCTTCCCTGTATTCTTTTATATTTGAAGATCCCTTCGTAGAAGAAATTACTTTATCGTTGCAGTCCTTAAACTGAAGCACTACTTTATTCCGTAATAAACCGCTGTCGTTTACGACATCGGCCGTTAAGACATTACAGGGATTGCTCTGTGCCTCGGCAGGCCATTGCAGCTTATCCGCAGGAATTACCGTATAATTTTTGCTTCGTAAGGTCTTGGTGAGCATTTCTCCCAATCCATAATCTTCTTTTTTAAAAGTCGAAAATTTAGCAGGAATAGCTATGTATTTATAATCCGAAATTTTTTGCCCGAAAGCAAGCACTGAGCAAATAGTTACTATGAGAAGTGAAATCTTTTTCATACTTAAAATTTTAGTCGTTTCTAAATTGTCCGATATCCAGTTTCAGCGAGAAGAAATTGGAGTAGAAATTCGATCCGCCGATCCCGGAATTGGTGATAGCATAATCCAGTGTAAGCCCCCGGTAGCGGATCCCGATCCCTGCACTCGGCTGAAAAGAAACTTTTCGTCTGAGATCCTCAATATCGGTAATGGACTGGAATCTGTTGACCCCCAATCTCACAAAAATCATTTTCTGGTATCCCAATTCGGCACCGGCGTAAGGTGTTAAGCTGGCAAAATCCGTGGAAACCAAGGCTGCTGTTTTAGCAAAATCCACATTGATCCCGGCTTCCGGCAATACATACATACTGCTGTTGATTTCAAACATTTTACTGGCCCCTACATTCAGTTTAGGCATGGTAAGCTCCATCTTGTCTTTCGGTGCCGGGTTGAATTCTTCGCCGTTTACCACTGTAGAGAGTTCTTTCTGGTTTACGCTCCAGAAGTTTACCGTGGTGGTAGCATCTCTCAGCATCCCTCCCAGCTTCCAGCCGTTGTCCAGTTTGTAGATTGCGCCGACGTCGAAACCGAAACCGTATCCGTTGGCAAATTTCCCGACGTTCCGGTAAACGATTTTGGCGTTGATCCCGACATCCAGCTTGGTGTTCCCTCCCGGATTAAAAGCATACGAAAGGATCGCTGCATAATCGGATTGTGAAAACTTGGTGATTTTATCGTAATCGATATTTCCTTCGGTATCAATCAGCTGAGTGGTATTTAAGATATTATCTACCCCAAGCCTTACTACGGAAACTCCGAAAACCCCGGTTTCCAGCACTTTGGCGTAGGCCAGGTAATCGTATTTGGCAATAGATTCGAAATATTCGGCGTGCATGGCGGCACCCTGCCAGTCTCTTTCCACGCCCATTAAACCCGCCGGGTTCCACATCGGGGAGTAGACGTCATCCTGATTGGAGATCACGGCACCACCCATCGCCAGACCCCGGGCTCCCGCTCCGATATTTAAGAATTCATTGGAATATTTCCTGATGATCTGGGATTGCGACATCCCGAAAACCAGGGCGAACACAAATAGTAGGTATTTTTTCATCATATCAATTGATGCTTAATTTAAAGTTTTTTGTTTCTTAGCTTTTATCAATCCGTTGACAATGATTGCCAGTATCATAACTCCTGAAGCGATGTAAAAAACAGGACTCATGTGTTCTGATTCTCCAAAGATAAAAAAAGCTAGTATAATTCCGTAGACCGGTTCTAAATTAACTGTTAAAATTAACGTAAACGGCGAAATGTATTTCATCAGGTTCACCGATTCCAGCATCGGGAAAGCCGTGAAAACACTTGCCAGTAAGCCTATTAACGCAAGATCACGGTAACTTATTTCATTGATCTCGAAAATCTGCCCGCTGAACAGATAAAAGAGCATCAGCAGGAACCATCCTGAGAATATTTCGTAAAAAATGATGTTTCCGGAACTGGTTTTCCCAAACATCTTCCCGTTGAAAACAGAAAATATGGTCCCGAAGATGGCACACAGAACACCGTAGAAAATTCCCTCCTTGTACTGGAATTCTGTTTTAAATATCATTAGAATACATGAAACAATCACCACCCCCATGATGACTTCTGAAATATCAATCTTTCTTTTGAAAATAACGGGTTCCATGATGGACGCAAATAAAGTCGATAGTGAAAGGCAGCTCAGCGCAATGGAAACATTTGAAATTTTAATCGAATGGAAGAAACAGTACCAGTGAAGTGCCATGGAAAAGCCGATGGCCGCCAGCTGGAAAAATACCTTCTTTGAAACCTTAATGCTGTCTTTCCTGAAGACACGGATGTACACGAAAAGACAGATCGCCGCAAACAGCATCCTGTAGAAAACCAGGATTTCCGCATTTGCATGAATCAGTTTTCCCAAAATTGCCGTAAACCCCCATAAAAATACAATCAAATGCAACCTGAAAAGCGCCAATTTATGCATATCCTACCTTCTTATATTATTTTTGCAAATTTACAAATCGGTTTTACAAATAGCGTAATAAATTTATATTAAGACGATGGTTTTTTTGAGAAAGTTTGACAAGTTATTATTAGCAAAAGTTTAGAATATAACGACAAAAGTTTTTAACGCTAACGACGCTAAGAATAGATTACATTCTATCCATGTATTTTCCGGTCGCAAGGACATTTCATTCAGCAAATGATAGCAATGGATATTATTTAAAACTGTTTGCTTAATGATGACCGAAAAAACCTAACGGGTTTTTGAAACCTGTTAGATTTATATAATCCCCAGTACATGGATTTGATATTTCCAAAAGAGCTCTCGACAGCATTTGTACCTGCATATATAAAAAAAACCCTGAAAATTTATTCAACTTTCAGGGCCTTCAAATAATAAACTATTAAAAAAATAAACTAGGAACTAGAGAAGGGTGAGATATCACTCTCACTTTCTCTACTGTAAAGTTAGCAAATAACGAACCATAAAAAATATATTTTTTGTTAAATATTTCATAAATTTCTGAAAACCAATTTATTAAACAATTGTTTACATCAATTTCCATTCCATCCAAAAAATAGTATCTTTAAAGGGAAAAAATAGAAATTTTTATGGACATCGAATTCAACAAAAGAGAAGATCAGAACAGATTAAAATTATCCGATATCAATCGCCTGCTTTCCGAAATAAAAAAGGGAGGCGGTGAAAAGAGGCTTCAGAAGCTCCGTGACGAAGGTAAAATGACGGCCCGGGAAAGAATAGAGTATCTTCTCGACAAAAATTCGGATTCCATAGAAATCGGTGCTTTTGCCGGCTATGAAATGTATGAGGAGCACGGCGGATGCCCCAGCGGCGGCGTTGTGGTGGTAATGGGCTATGTTTCCGGAAGACAATGCATCATTGTGGCCAACGATGCTTCGGTAAAAGCCGGGGCCTGGTTCCCGATTACCGGCAAGAAAAACCTGCGGGCCCAGGAAATCGCCATGGAAAACAGGCTGCCGATTATTTATCTCGTAGATTCCGCAGGGGTTTACCTGCCGATGCAGGATGAAATTTTCCCGGATAAGGAAATGTTCGGAAGGATTTTCAGGAACAATGCCAAAATGAGTGCCGCAGGAATCATCCAGATTTCTGCTGTCATGGGAAGCTGTGTAGCCGGAGGGGCCTACCTTCCGATTATGAGCGACGAAGCGATGATCGTTGAAGGAACAGGGTCAATCTTCCTGGCGGGGAGCTATCTCGTAAAAGCGGCGATCGGCGAAAGCATCGACAATGAAACGCTGGGCGGAGCGACCACGCACTGCTCGATCTCCGGAGTTACCGATTATAAAGCCAAAGACGACAAAGATGCTTTAGACAGGATTCGCACCATTATGAAGTCAACCGGAAGTACGGAAAAAGCGGGCTTCGACAGGATTGAAAGCGCACAGCCTAAAGAAAAGCCGGAAAATATTTTCGGCATTATGCCGGTTTCCAGAGCAGAACAATACGATACATATGAAATCATCAAATGTCTGGTAGACAACTCGGAATATGATGAGTACAAACCGGATTACGGTAAGAGCATCATCTGTGCTACGGCAAGAATAGACGGCTGGTCCGTAGGAATTGTGGCCAACCAGAGAAAACTGGTAAAAAGCGGTAAAGGCGAGATGCAGTTCGGCGGGGTCATCTATTCCGATTCTGCGGATAAGGCCACCCGGTTTATTGCCAACTGTAACCAAAGAAAGATTCCGCTGGTGTTCTTACAGGATGTCACCGGGTTTATGGTGGGTTCAAAATCCGAGCACGGGGGAATCATCAAAGACGGGGCAAAAATGGTCAATGCCGTTTCCAATTCGGTGGTTCCGAAATTTACGATCATTACCGGAAATTCCTACGGAGCCGGAAACTATGCCATGTGCGGAAAAGCGTATGATCCGAGACTAATCGTGGCGTGGCCATGGGCAGATCTTGCCGTAATGGGCGGTGCACAGGCAGCAAAAGTACTGGCTCAGATTCAGGAATCAACGCTGAAAAAACAGGGCAAAGAAATTACAGAGGAAGAACATAACGAGATTTTAGATACCATTTCCAAAAAATACCAGAAGCAGACCGAAGCTACTTATGCTGCCGCAAGGCTCTGGACGGATGCGATCATTAATCCGGCAGATACCCGAAAATGGATTTCCATGGGAATTGAAGCAGCGAACCATTCGCCGATTACGGAGAAATTCAATTTAGGGGTTATCCAGGTTTGATCATAAATTCATAAAAAAATAAAACCCTGCTGTTTCAATTTGAAGAGCAGGGTTTATTTATTTTTTAATTATATGATCAATTAATTATTTACCATATTCTTCCTGACAAAATTCTTTGGGTCCGCCAAGTTGCATACAACACTGATAATAGCTTAAGCAAATTCCATTAGGCCATCCTGGGGGATAACACATTCTAAACTGCAGCTCTTCAAGACATGCAGGTCCCGCACTTCCTTTTAATGATTTTAAATGCTCTCTTGAAATCTTTACCAGATTTTTCATACTTATTTAGTTTTGATTTTTCCTACTCTATTAAAGCTTTTCGGATTACGCTTTTTCAAAAATAATAAAATTTTCAACAACTGGTGAATTTCATGAAAGACTTTATAGTATTTTAAGATTCTTTATTCCTACAGTCCCTAAATTCCCAACACATTTTTTTGAATAAATTTCTATGAAAACTTATTGATTCGGTAAAAATTAAGAAAACTGCCTCCCCATCGAAACAGCCGTCTTGTTCATTTAAAACTCCTTTGGAATGTTAGCCGGATTTGTAGACACTTTAAAAATATCGCTAATATCAGATCTAATTTATTTGATGATGAAAAAACTTTAAAACAATATACATCTCAACACCATAGAAAAAGGCCCGGATTTTTTCCAATCTGAGCCTTTTTAACTTTATTATTTTAAAATTAAGAAAAGAAAACGCCTGTCCTGAATCTTTCTTTATTTAATTTTTTATTCACGGCCAATCCCCACAGGATAAATTCTTTTAAAAATAAAAGATCTTCCGGTTTTGTATCGGGCTGGTATTTTTCAATGATCTTATCCAGCGGGCTGATCCTGTTTAAATTTTTAGCATACACTTCATCGGAAGATTCATCGGTGATTTCCAGGAAGCCGTTGTCTTCCAGGAACCAATCGGTAATCTGGCTGAACGGGCCGTCGATATTCTTTTTTTCCAGCTTTTCAACTTTCGGGAAATACGTCATAAATAAGGTTTTAACGGCATTGTCCAGCAGCATTTGCGCCACTGCTTCGGCCCCCTCCTGCTCGCCTTCATATACCAGCTCCACTTTTCCGGTAATAGCGGGAATTACTCCTACGAAATCGCTCAGACGTACGGATGTTTTGTCTTCTCCCGTTAATAAAGCCCTGCGTTCTGCGGTGCTCAACAGGTTTTCGAAAGCTGTGATGCTCATCCTGGCGCTCACTCCGCTTTTGGCATCTACATACTCGCTTTCACGCGCTTCAAAACCAATCTGTTCAAGAAGGTCTTTTGCCAGGTCAGGAACATACACGCCGTTATTTTGGCGGCTGTCCAGACTGGATTCATAACTGGTGATTTCCTTGGCAATATGGATGTTTTCAGGATAGTGCGTTAGGATCTGTGATCCGATCCGGTCTTTCAGCGGCGTTACAATGCTTCCCCGATTTGTATAATCTTCCGGGTTGGCGGTAAACACAAACTGGATGTCCAGCGGCATTCTTACTTTAAACCCGCGGATCTGCACATCCCCTTCCTGAAGGATATTGAACAATGAAACCTGAATTCGCGCCTGAAGATCCGGTAATTCATTAATCACAAAAATACATCGGTTGGCTCGCGGAATCATCCCGAAATGGATGACCCGGTCATCAGCATAGGAAAGTTTCAGATTCGCCGCTTTAATCGGGTCTACATCCCCGATCAGATCGGCTACCGTAACATCCGGCGTAGCCAGCTTCTCAAAAAACCGTTCGTCACGGTGCAGCCATTCGATCGGTGTATTATCACCTTCTGCTCCGATCAGCTCTTTTGCATAGCGGGAAATAGGGTTCAAAGGATCGTCATTGATTTCGCTTCCCTGCACAAACGGAATCCACTCATCCAGCAATGAAGTCATCATCCGGGCCAATCTGGTTTTGGCTTGTCCCCGCAATCCTAATAAATTGATATTATGCCGGCTCAGAATAGCCTGCTCCAGCTGAGGGATTACTGTATTTTCGTAACCGAAAATTCCTTCAAATACCGATTCTTTATTTTTTATTTTGTCTCTTAAATTATCTCTCAGTTCATCCTTAATGCTTTTGGTTTGATAACCTGATGCTTTCAACGAACCTAATGTTTTTATCTCTGGCTTTGCAGTCATTGTACTTGAATGTAATTATAATATTTGATTGATGTTTAGAATATCAATGATAAATGGTTAACGTATTTTCTTCTTACGGTTGGCTTCATAATCTTCAAAGATCATTTGCCCGAGCCCGTTAAGTCCCGTATAAAAGGCTTTTCCCTGATTGGCTTCCGTAAATTCACTTACAAAATGCTGTAAGTAAGGATCCTGGGCAATCATGAAGGTTGTAATCGGGATATGCAGCCTGCGGGCCTGTGCCGCCATGTTATAACATTTCTGCACGACATAGTCATCCAGACCGTAAGAATTCATATAATAAGTACCGTCCGGCTCGCGTACACAGCTGGGTTTTCCGTCGGTAATCATAAAAATCTGTTTATTCGTATTTCTTTTCCGTCTCAAAATGTCCATGGCCAGCTGAAGCCCGGCTACGGTATTGGTATGATACGGACCAACCTGAAGATAAGGCAGCTCTTTGATTTTAACCGGCCAGGCATCGTCACCGAAAACAATAATATCCAACGTATCTTTCGGGTAGCGGGTAGTAATCAGTTCAGCCAGGGCCATTGCAACTTTCTTGGCAGGGGTAATGCGGTCTTCTCCGTAAAGGATCATGCTATGGCTGATGTCGATCATCAGAACCGTACTCATCTGCGACTGGTGGACGCTATCTTCCACGATCAAATCATTTTCCGTCAGATGAAAATCCCCGATCCCGTTGTTAATCTGGGCATTCTTTAAACTCTCGGTTATAGAGATTTTCTCAACAGCATCTCCGAAATTGTAATTCCTGAATTCTCCGGTTGTATCTTCCCCTGACCCGCTTTTTTTAGTCTTATGATTTCCGGTTCCGCTCTTTGCCAGATTACCGAAAATCTGGTTCAAGGCCTGCTTGCGGATATTCTGCTCCATTTTTGAACTGAGCTTTATCCCGTTACCGCCGCCATCAGGATTAATTTCTTCACGGATGTAACCTTTCTTTTTAAGATCTTCGATAAAGTCATCAATAGTATATTCGGGAGTTGTCAGCTGATACTCTTCATCCAGCATCCGGAGCCAGTCGATCGCTTCGTCAAAATCTCCCGACGTATGCGTCAAAAGATCGGTAAAGATTTCCAGCAGCCTGTCAAACACCGATAATTCCGGCGCCTTGTACGTTTCAAACCTGAAACCTTTTACAATATGCTCTTTCATATCCTAAAGTTACGATATAAATACAGGATGACATCAAAGATTTCGTCTATTTTAGTTTTTACAATTAAGAATAATCGCCGGTTACAGAGATTTTTTTTAGAAGCTTTATCCCGCTATGCACTGCTACTCCTCGCGCCGTGGCGTTGCCCGTGCAGATGCCTGAGCTTTCCACCGCAGGCTGTGGGGTATCCGTTTCTATCGGGGCTAGGGGTTGGGAAGTAGTTGGAATACCGGTCTGCTTTAAGTAAACCCTGGGGGCAAGGTATTAACGATAAATAATGAGTAATGAGCGATAAGCCATAAGCCAGATTACAGCTTGCGGACCTATTCTTAAAACCTGGAATAGTAAAAGGAGATAGCGTTTGTTGTTAGGGTGTTTAAGAGAGATGGCATTTCAAAAGAAAACAGACGGACTATCTACAGGCCGCTCCTCCGGAGCTTACAGATTGGGTGAATCAATACCGCTATTAACAGCAGGCTCCTCCGGAGCCTTGGGTTTGTTAAACAGACGATTCATCCCTCAAGCAGGCATCATTGCTAATCAATGTGAATTCGGATGTATCCAGTCTATATTTAATTGTTTCGATTAATTCAAAAATAAAAATGAGACAGACCCAGTCGGGATTTTGAATACAACTCCTCTTGGCAGAACAAATTACAGGTCGCTCCTCCGGAGCTCACAGCTCGGGGAGGGATTATTACCGCTATTAACAGCAGGCTCCTCTGGAGCCTTGGGTTTGTTAAACAGGCGGTTTATCCATAAAGCAGGCATTGTTTTTAATCAAAAACAAGGTTTACTGCAGGTAAGGCACTTGAAACCTTGAACCTTAAACCTTGAATCTTGAACATTGAATCTTGAACCTTGAATTTTGAATTTTGAACCTTGACGTACGGGCATAAAAAAAAGTCTCATTCAAATTAATGAATGAGACTTTTAATAAAAACTGGCGGCGACCTACTCTCCCGCTATTCGCAGTACCATCGGCGCT
>CAJYRQ010000108.1 GCA_913777465.1 uncultured Chryseobacterium sp. | reverse complement strand
GGTTTTCCAAAGGAGCATTCTCAGGTGCATTTTCTCTTTTGATGTGAAAAGTATAGGTATGGTAATTTAGTCCGTTCTCAATGTAAATCACATCATCGGTATCGATGGAAACGCCGTTCCCGTAGCTTATGGTTTTTCCGGAGACATTTGTCTTTAGTGATTTCAGGAAAGTTTCCGCTTTTGAAAGTTCCGGGGTAAGTTTTTGTCTGTGCTTGCTTTCATTTAAGGAGATCCTCCGGGAAGTGAGCTGGAAACTGCTATTGTTCTGGAAAGCTTCCTTTTCAGGCAACATATCATTCCTGCAGGAATAAAAAATAAGAAAGACCGCCATACAGGCAAGCCACGAAACAATTTTTTTCGTCATGGTCATTTTGTTTTTTTAAGTTGTTAAATATATAAAAAATATCACATCGAAGTGATGAAACAAAACTAAAATAAATTTTTTCTCAACATCATCAATATTTTAATATTTTTGATTAAAATTTTAATAGAATGAGTTTAGGGACCAAAGTGAGACAGTTTAGAGAGGCAAAAAGATTATCCCAGGATGACCTGGCTTTAAGGCTGGATGTCACGCAAAGTACGATTTCAAATATAGAATCTGATAAAAGTATTCCTAATTCAATATTGTTAAACAAAATTGCTCAGGAGCTTGAAGTTGATATTAATGATCTTCTAAATGATTCTTCAAACAACATCATGACTAATAATGAATTTAGTGATCATGCAGTAGCTGCTATTAATCAATACAATCCAACATTCAATATACAATCTCCTGAATTAATAGAAAGCATCCTGAAAAACCAGGAACAGATGGCCAGATTGATGGAGTCCCAGAATAAACTGATTGAAGCTCTTTTAAAGAAATAGAAGTTTAAAATTTACATACAAAAATAAAAATCGCGGAAAATTTTTCTGCGATTTTTATTTTTCACAAAGGATAGAGTCCGGTTTTGAAAATTCCGGCCCGGGAATTTGTATTTTTTTATTCCATTAGATATTTTTGGCTTACACAAATTTTGAAATTGAATAAACAGCCGTTTCTTATTCTTGCTATCTGCTTTATCCTCGGGATCTTTTTTCAGGATTATTTTTCTCTGCATAATATTACGATATACCGGATCTCAGGAATGTGTTTCCTGGTTTTAATTCCCGCATTTCTCAATAAATATTTTTTATATAAAGCCAGACCTTATCTGGTGGGTATTACATTTTTTGCCGTCGGGCTGCTTCTGCATTTTTTCAATACCGCTTCGGAACAGAATCCGGCGATCTCCAAAAATGAAGAAATTGTTTTTAAAATAAGTAAAAAACTGAATTCCAATACAAAGAACCGGAAATATGAAGCGGTTGTCCGGGCAGTAGAAAAGCACTTCAATGCAGTCGTCTATATTCCTAAGGAAAGAAATGCCCTGGATTTTAAACATTATTATAAAACCAAAGCCTATATTTCAAAACCTAAAGTTCCGCAGTATGACTTCCAGTTTAATTATTCGAAATATTTAAAGCGGAAAAATATCGGTTACCAGTGTTATGTCAATGATGAGGTTTTTGCATCTGAGCGGAACGATTTAAGCTGGAATGAAAAATTTTCTCAGAGAAGAATAGAGGTACTGCAACGGATCGATAAAACGGGATTGTCGCCGACGTCCAGAGAATTTCTGAAAGGGATCATTCTTGCAGACCGTACGGAAATGGATGAGCGTACCGTTCAGGATTTCAGCCGGTCGGGCCTGGTGCATTTTCTGGCGATCTCAGGAACACATATTGTGGTTATTTTCGGTCTGTTCTACTTTGTGTCTATACGAATACTGCCTTTGAGGTTCAGGAAGTTTGCTGTTGTTTCAAGCTTAATATTTATCTGGGGGTTTACCGTTTTTATCGGCTTCGGAAGTTCGGTGGTACGTTCAAGCCTGATGCTGAGCATCTATTTTATTTATGTTCTGCTGCAACGGAAAACCGATGTATTGCATTCGTTGTCTTTATCAGCATTAATTATTTTAATTTTCGATACCCAACAGATTTTCGATGTGGGTTTCCAGCTTAGTTTTCTGGCAGTGTTGGGGATTTACTGGCTGAATCAGCCGATTCTGAGGTATTTTCCAATACAGGATAATTGGTTAAAGAAAATCATGTTCAATACCATTTCGATTTCCGTTTCCGCCCAACTGGCCACATTGCCACTGGTACTGTTTTACTTTCACCAGTTTTCTTTTATATCCATTGTAGCCAACTTTTTCATCGTTCCGTTTTCTGAAATCATTATTATTTTCTCCTTTTTAATGACGGCTCTGATTGCCATCCGTTTTGATTTTGAATGGATGAATATTGTCTACGATGATATGATTCAGTTGCTGCTCAGGATCATCCATTGGTTTGCTGATTTCGATGTCCTGTTCTCAGAAAATATCCCGATGAATGGGGTAGAAGTCTGTTTTCTGTTTCTGATTATCTATTTTCTGAGGTTTGCCGTATTAAAATTCAATGCTCAGAATTCAGCAAGGCTGATGATGGCTGTTGTTGTATTTCTAATGGTCAGGATAGGTTTCAATCTCTATGCACAACGGCAAAATGAAGTTTTGATCCATAATTTTGCAAAGTACAGGCTCTTGTCTGTAAAAGAAGGGAATCAGGTATGTTTCTGGATTATGAAAGATGCAGATCAGCAGAAAATTAAGCAGTATATTGTTAATCCTTACTGCTCTTCAAAGCGTGTGGCAAAAACCTACTTTAGAATATTCCCGGAGAACACCCGAAAAGTGGTGTATAACGGGAAAATTTATGAGGTGAATTGATGTTCTTCTTTTGTTCTTTTTCCTTTATTTATAAGATCTTAGAATCTTATTTAGAAACGTTACAAACTGGCTTTTTGTGAGATTTCTCACTTTTTGATGTTCTTAACATTTCTTAATTTTGTGGAAAATCAAATTTAAACTTATATGGCAGGTTTAACGAGTTCTACGATAGGTAGAAAATATGCTATGGCATTGTCGGCTATTTTTTTGCTGATATTTCTGATAATGCACCTTACTGTAAACCTTTTGTCGGTTTTTGGTGAGGATGCTTACAACAATGCTTCGCAGTTTATGGGGTATAATCCTCTGATCCAATTTATAATGCAGCCGGTTCTGATCTTTGCTGTGGTTTTCCATTTTGTAATGGGATTTGTTCTGGAAATTAAAAACCAGAAAGCGCGTCCTGTTAAATACGAGTCAAATAATCCTTCTCACAATTCTACCTGGATGTCCAGAAATATGCTTATTTCAGGAGCTGTGATTCTGGCCTTTATTTTTCTTCATATGTATGATTTCTGGTTTCATGAAATGAACTACAAGTACATCGATGGACTGCCGGTTGAGGAATCCCGTTTCTGGGGAGACCTGCACGCAAAGTTTGCAGATGTGTGGAGAGTGGCCTTATATGTAATTTCATTCGTTTTACTGGGATTACACCTGGCACACGGGTTCCAGTCTTCATTCCAGTCGATCGGGGCAAGACACCCGAAATATACACCGGTAATTAAAGCCATCGGGAAATGGTATTCCATTCTTATTCCGGCAGGTTTTATTTTTATCGCAATTTATCACTTTGTAACTCAATAATATCAAGATACTAAATTATGAGTAAATTAGATTCAAAGATTCCTGGAGGTCCGTTAAAGGACAAGTGGAAAAATCATAAAGACCATATGAACCTTGTTGCACCAAACAACAGAGATAAAATTGATATTATTGTTGTAGGGACAGGTTTGGCAGGTGGTTCTGCCGCAGCTACTTTAGCAGAACAGGGGTATAATGTAAAGGCTTTCTGTTATCAGGATTCCCCGAGAAGAGCGCACTCCATTGCCGCGCAGGGAGGTATCAATGCCGCTAAAAACTATCAGGGAGACGGTGACTCAACTTACAGGTTATTCTACGATACCATTAAAGGAGGAGATTACCGGGCAAGAGAAGCCAACGTGTACCGGTTGGCTGAAGTTTCCGCCAACATTATCGACCAGTGTGTAGCCCAGGGGGTTCCTTTCGGACGTGAGTACGGAGGCCAGCTGGATAACCGTTCATTCGGTGGGGTTCAGGTAAAAAGAACCTTCTATGCAAAAGGACAGACCGGCCAGCAGTTATTGTTGGGAGCATATTCTGCCATGAGCCGCCAGATCGGTAAGGGGAGAATCAAGATGTACAACCGTCATGAAATGATGGACCTTGTGATCGTAGACGGAAAAGCAAGAGGGATTATCGCAAGAAACCTGGTAACGGGTGAAATCGAAAGACATTCGGCTCACGCAGTGGTAATTGCTTCAGGAGGTTACGGGAATGTTTATTTCCTTTCTACAAACGCTATGGGATCCAATGTTTCCGCAGCCTGGAAAATCCACAAGAAAGGAGCGTATTTCGCAAACCCTTGCTATGTACAGATCCACCCGACATGTATTCCGGTTCACGGAACACAGCAGTCTAAGCTTACTTTGATGTCCGAATCTTTAAGAAACTCCGGAAGAATCTGGGTTCCTAAGAAAATTGAAGATTCTGTAGCCATCAGAGAAGGCAAGCTAAGACCTGAAAATATCAAAGAAGAAGACAGAGACTATTATCTGGAAAGAAGATATCCGGCATTCGGTAACCTCGTGCCTAGAGACGTTGCTTCAAGAGCGGCTAAGGAAAGATGCGACGCAGGATACGGAATTGAAAACAACGATACACAGGAAGGCGTTTACCTGGATTTCTCCACGGAAATCATGAAGAAAGGTAGAGAAGCTGCCATCGAAAAACATATTCATAATCCGACAGAACAGCAAATCTATGATTTAGGTAAAAGCTGGATCGAGGAGAAATACGGTAACTTATTCGTGATGTACGAAAAAATTACGGCTGATGATCCTTATAAAACTCCAATGAAGATTTATCCTGCGGTTCACTACACCATGGGTGGCGTTTGGGTAGATTATAACCTTCAATCTACCATCCCGGGATGTTTCGTTATCGGAGAGGCTAACTTCTCGGATCACGGTGCAAACCGATTGGGAGCTTCTGCTTTGATGCAGGGATTGGCAGACGGATATTTCGTACTTCCTTACACCATTGCAGATTATCTTTCTGCGGATATCAGAACAGGAGCAATTCCTACTGCCACGCCGGCGTTTGATGAAGCTGAAAAAGGGATTAAAGAAAAAGTACAATTCTTCCTGAATAACAACGGTACCCATTCGGTAGACCACTTCCACAAGCAGCTTGGAAACATTATGTGGAACAAGGTAGGAATGGGAAGAACGCCTGAAGGCCTGAGAGAAGCGATCCGCGAAATCGAAGAAGTGAGAAACGATTTCTGGAAAAACGTAAAAGTTCCGGGAGATAATGACGGAATGAATACTGAGCTGGAAAAAGCATTCAGAGTAGCCGATTTCCTGGAGCTTGGACAATTGATGGCGATTGATGCATTACACAGAAACGAATCTTGTGGAGGACATTTCCGCGAAGATCACTCAACTCCGGACGGAGAGGCGGAAAGAGATGATGTGAATTTCAAATACGTAGGTGCCTGGGAATATCAGGGAAGCAATATCAATGCGGAAGTGTTGCATAAGGAGGAGCTGATCTACGATAACATCGAAGTTAAAACAAGAAGTTACAAATAATCTCCAATCTTTAAATATACAACTATGAGTGCAAAAAAAGGATTACATCTTACGCTGAAAATTTGGAGACAAAAAAACAATAAATCTAAAGGTCAGTTTGAGACTTACAAAATATCGGATGTTTCTACAGACTCTTCATTTCTGGAGATGCTGGACATCCTTAACGAAAATTTAATTAACGAAGGAAAAGAGCCGGTAGCTTTCGACCACGACTGTCGTGAAGGAATCTGCGGGATGTGTTCCCTCTACATCAACGGCAGAGCGCACGGTCCGGATACAGGGATTACAACCTGCCAGCTTCACATGAGAATGTTCAAAGACGGTGAAACCATCGTTATCGAGCCATGGAGAAGTGCCGCTTTCCCGGTAATCAAAGACTTGATCGTAGACAGAAGTGCATTCGACAGGGTAATGGCTGCAGGTGGATTTATTTCCGTAAATACTTCAGGAAATACTTTGGATGCCAATGCTATTCCTGTTCCTAAAGACGATGCGGACAAGGCTATGGATGCTGCTGCCTGTATTGCTTGCGGAGCTTGTGTGGCATCTTGTAAAAACGGATCTGCCATGCTTTTCGTGGGTGCTAAAGTTTCTCAGTATGCATTGCTGCCACAAGGTAGGGTAGAAGCGAAAAGAAGGGTGCTGAATATGGTGAAAGCCATGGACGAAGAAGGATTCGGAAACTGTTCCAATACCGGTGCATGCGAAGTGGAATGTCCGAAAGGAATTTCTCTTGAAAACATTGCCCGAATGAACAGGGAATACATTACAGCTTTTGCTGACAGAGGATAATAAATGATATATATTAAAAATAAAAATCGTCTCTTTAGAGGCGATTTTTATTTTTAATATGATATTTTCTGATGTCAAATTTCAAAATTTTCTGTATGACCGGTTGGTTAAGCATCTTAAAGAATAGGTGCCGGAATTAATTACTCTTTGAATGACGAACTATCTACAGTACTTTTAAAAAAATCTATTATTTCCTGAGATGATAATGAGAAATAAGTTAAAATTTTAATGAAATAAGATACGGTTATTTTTTCTGTTCCGTTTTCTATCTTAGATACTTTGCTTTGCGAAATACCTAAGTCAATTGCCAAAGTCTGTTGAGAAACTCCCTTTTCTTCACGAAGCTTTCTTAATTTAAAACCAAGATCTTTTACCTCCATTTTCGTCATTGTGTACCACAAAAATAAAAATTTATTCCAATTATTACAATATCTTTTATCTTATAATGAACGAATATTCTAAAACAGAATAGGTTGTTTGGGAATTTCTTTACAAATTTGTTTAAGATTTTAAAATTAGAAACCGCAGCAAAAACCATAAAGAGACTTTATCAACAGTGTTTATAATAGGCGGAGGAGTTGCGGGATCTGCGGCTTATCATATTATCAATCTGTTAAATTAACCTTATAATATAGAATCAAAAGTAAATTATATGATTAAAGATATATTAATCAGAATAGTAGTTGCTGCGATAATTGCATATTTAACAGATAGAATATTTGATTTAAATCTATATCTAATTCTAATTATCGCTGCTGTAATTTCGATTCCGGTGGAATCTTACTTTAAATCTAAATTTTAAATCTGAAGATATTTTTCATAATTCTGATAAACACATTCCAGTCTGGAAATATAAAGGAATCATCTCTTTGGCAGGGATGAATTTTTTTGTTAAATCTTTCATAAAAAAAGAGTTTTAATGGTGATTAGTCTTATCGAAAAAACTATTTTTGCCTAATTATAAATTCAAAATGAAAAAATATCTTTTATTGTTTATCATCGCGGTTTTTGCGATGTCTTGCTCTAAAAAAGTAGAAGTAAAAGGAAAGGTAACCGGCGGTTCCCCATTGGAAAGAATCGAATTTATCGAAGCTTCCGGTGTAGCCACTTTGCCTTTAATTAATATCGGTGTAAATAAAGACGGTACGTTTGCCGGAAACTTTGAAGCTCCGAAAAGCGGAATGTACATGATCTCTTATGGCGGAAAAAGAAACCTGATCTACCTGAAAGGCGGCCAGAAGCTTGAAATTTCAGGAAATGCAATGACTTTCCCTACTGAATATGTAATTACCGGAGATGCCAAAAAGAACAACGATTTCTTTACGGCTACCCAAAAATATCTTTCAACCTATGCCCAGACCGTTAACATGAATGAGCTGATGGCAAAAGATGAAAATACTTTCCTAAGAGGAATTGAGAAAGTTCAGGCGGATATTAACAAGAATATCGATGAAAATGCCAAAAAATTCAGCCCGGATAACGAAGTGGTAACCTGGAAGAAGAATGACCTCTCAAGCACTTTGCTTACTATCCTTAATCAGTATGAGCTTAACCACAAGCAGATGGGGAATCCTTCATTCAAAGTAACCAAAGCTTTCACGGATTTTGCCAATAAGTTGGAAGAAAACAAAGACGTCCTGGTAAAAGAGCATCCTTTATACAGAGAATATCTTTTAACAAAGATGAGCCCTGATTTCCAGAAATTCGCTCAGGCGAAAAGTGCAGGAAAAACAGATGTAACGACTTCTGAATTATTTGCGGAGTATTTAAATAAAAATCAGAAAGATCTTTCGCAGACGGCTAAAGATTATTTATTGGCTTTCGTTATGGCACAGTCGGATATTCATCCTGGTGCTCCGGAAAAGACGGTAGAGAAAATCAAAAAGATTATAGATACCGATATCAAAGACAATACAATTAAAGAAGATCTGAAGAAAATCCAGTTTGCCATCAACGGTTTCAAAATCGGTGAAGCAGCTCCTGAAGCAGCATTGGTAAAAGCAGACGGAAAATCATATAATCTTTCTGAAAACAAAGGCAAGCCTTACCTGCTTACCTTCTATGCATCATGGAATCCGTACATCGGAGAAGCGACGGTTCCTGTACTGAAAGAAGTGGTAAATTTCTACAAATCTAAGATGAACTTCGTTTTTGTAAATGTAGATGACACCAAAGACCAGTTTGTAAAAACAAGCAGTTCTTTACTAAAAGGCATTACCGGAACCAATATATATGCAGAAAACGGATTAAATTCCGATATTGCTAAAAAATACGGGGTTTACGGGTTTAAACTGCCATGCTTTATCGTAGTGGACAAAGATGGTAAGATTGCCAGCAAGCCGTTCTTCAATCTAGGAGATCCTGAATTGGTAACAGTTTTGGATAAGCAGACCGGACTTTCCGCGCCAAAGGTAAATCCGAACGTTCAGCTACAACCGGGCGGTATGGGAATGGATCCTGCAGCAGCGGCAGCCCAACAGGCTCCTCAGCAACAGGCAAATCCTCAGCCGGCTGAAACAAAATAATTTAAATTCAATATAGATAGAAACCTTATCCCCGGATAAGGTTTTTTTATTTGTACTTTTGCAGACCGGAACAGAAATGTTCCCTATAGGAAAATAGAAATCAGCATGAGTAGAAAAAAGAATAAAAATATAGTTCTTGAAAATATAAGGCTTGTTACGGCCGGAGCCAAAGGAATTGCCATCGGGCGTACGGAAGAAGGAAAAACGGTTATGGTTTCGGGAGCCATCCCGGGAGACCTTGTTAACGTAAGAGTAAAAAAGGCAAAATCCAAGTATTATGAGGGAGAAGCGGTAGACCTGCTTGAGAAATCGCCGGACCGGGTAGATCCGAAATGCATTCACTTCGGTGTTTGCGGCGGATGCAAATGGCAGAACATGAGCTATGAAAAGCAGCTGGCCTTTAAACAGGAAGAAGTTTATAACAATATCAAAAGGATAGGCGGGATTGAAAACTTTGAAACCGTTCCGATCCTGGGTTCCGAAGAACAGTATTTCTACCGGAATAAAATGGAGTTTTCATTCTCCAATGCCCGCTGGCTGACCCAATATGAGATCAGTTCCGAGGAAAACTTCGGCAACCGGGATGCTTTAGGATTTCATATTCCGGGAATGTGGAGCAAGATTCTCGACCTTAAAGAATGCTTTCTGCAGGAAGAACCTTCGAATACCATCAGACTGGCCGTAAAAGAATATGCGGTACAAAATGGTCTGGACTTTTTTGATGTTAAAAATCACGATGGTTTTTTAAGAACGCTGATGATGAGACAAAACTCCAAAGGGGAGTGGATGGTGCTTTTCCAGCTGTACAGGGAAGAAAAGGAAAGCCGGGAAAAACTTTTTGAATTTCTTTTAGAGACTTTCCCGCAGATTAAAACATTGGTGTACGCCATCAATCCTAAGCCTAATGATTCCATCTACGATCTGGACATCAACGTCTATTCCGGCGAAGGTTTCTTAATGGAGGAAATGGACGGGCTGAAATTCAAAATCGGTCCGAAATCGTTCTTCCAGACCAATTATAAACAAGCGTTGGAGCTCTACAGAAAGACCCTTAAATTTGCCGATCTGAAAGGTGATGAAGTGGTTTACGATTTATATACCGGAACCGGTACCATTGCACAATATGTGGCCCGCAATGCAAAGCAGGTGATCGGTATCGAATCCGTACAGGAAGCCATTGATGCAGCGATTGAACATGCGGAACTGAACGGTCTTACCAATACAACTTTTTATTGTGGAGACATGAAGGATATTTTCAATGACGAATTCCTTGCCAGTCACCCTAAAGCAGATGTATTGATTACCGATCCGCCAAGAGACGGGATGCATCAGAAAGTGGTGGAACAGATCTTAAAATTATCACCTGAAAAAGTAGTATATGTGAGCTGCAATTCGGCGACGCAGGCCCGTGATCTGGCATTGATGAAAGAACAGTACGATGTGGTGAAGATTTTACCGGTTGATATGTTCCCGCAGACCCACCATGTAGAGAATATTGCTTTACTGATTAAGAAATAATTTATTTAAATTTGAATTTCAAATTTTACGATTCATGAAGTATTTTAAATTCCTGATAGCGCTTGGATTTCTCAGCCTCCTGTTTTCATGCGGAAGCGATGATGATATCTGTGAAAACGGAGAGGGAACACCCAGAATGAAAGTTTCTTTTCTGAATGCTGAAACCGGTAAGGAAAAAACGGTAGATTCCCTGTATGTTGCGGTGGACTACGGTTCCGGTAAAGTACAGCTGGGCGGCCAGGCAAAGATTACTTCGAGGATCATTCCTCTGAGAGTGGACAATGCTCCGTTTACCGATATTTATTTCAGAACAACAAGTAAAGGCATTGAATCTAAAGTCAGGGTAAACTATACCACAAAAGCAAGTTATGTTTCGCCGGGCTGCGGAATTAAATTGAACTACGAAAATCTAAATGCCGTATTAGATCCGGTAACCACAACGTCTCCGGTAAAGGGCATTCAGGCCGGACAAAATTTTATAGAAAATGAAGACAAGACAAATCTTTACCTTCTTTTTTAGTTTCATCTGCCTTTTGGGCTTTGCTCAGGAGAATAATGTGAAAAAAACTGAAAAAGAAAAATGGAAATACGAGCCGAATTTCATGGTGGGCGGAGACCTTCTCAATAGCGGTGTTTCCTTTTTTTCAGACAGGAAATTATACCAGGGTTTTGTATCATCCAGGATCAAGGAAAATATCCATGCCATTGTGGAAGCCGGTTTTGAATCCAATATCTATCAGAAAAACGGTTACGATGCTAAAGTGAACGGCCCTTTCCTGAAATTGGGAGCCTTCTACATGCTGGCAAAAGATCCGGAAAACCCATTTAACGGTTTCTACGCCGGAGGAAAAGCAGCGGGATCATTCTACACCCAGGAATATATGGCAGTACCTGTACGGGGCTTCGGAGGCAGTAATTCCTCCATTTCATTTCCTTCATCCACCCAATCTTCCTACTGGCTGGAAGGCACGCTGGGCGGAAGGGTTCAGCTGTTTGAGACAAACTTTTATATCGATGTCAACATGCAGCCCCGGTATTTAATCTACACCACAAAACAGGATGAAATCCAGCCGATGATTGTCCCGGGCTTCGGAAAAAGCTCTTCCAAATTTACCATGGGTTTTGCTTGGAACCTGGCGTATAAGTTTTAGGAGCCTCACTTTATTACTTCTTTTTAATAATTTGTGATTTTCCTTTTAACAATTGATATAATCCCTCCAGTTCTTTTGGGGGGATTCCTGCATCAAAAGAAGAGGACTCATAGGTTTTTCCGGCTGATGTAATAATGATGGTAGAAGACAGAGCGCTGTCGGAATATCTTCCGGTTGTGGGTGCTTCAAACATTGAAATTTTCGACAGGTCAATTAATGATGCCTGATCTGCAATGCTTTTCCATGCAGCAGGTGACAATTCTGTTTTATTAACGTTTCCGTTTAAAGAAATACTTGATGAAAGAGGCTCAAAAGTAAATATCCTGTTGGTTCCTCGAGTCTGTTCTCGCAATTCTATTTTTTCAATTGTTTTTGTTTGTTTTAGAGTTAGATCATTATTCTTATATTCCAATTTTTTCTGAGAGGTACAATTGATATTGGTTAAACTTAAAATTAAAATTATTAATAATGCTGTATATAATTTCATTTTGATTTTTTATACTAAAATAATATTTTTATTAAGATGGTACTAATAAATATATTGTAATTTAATATATTTGCACACTAATTAAATATTCTTAATATGAATTATAAAATTACTTTAAAAGTATCTTTTCTATTCTTTGTATTATTATTATGCTGTTCAATCTCCGCCCAGAAAAAACCAATGCAAGTGCAGGGTCAGGATCAGTTTGTATTCGGCAAAACATATACAATAGATGATTTGAAGAAAATGAATGGGGTTATTAGGTGTGCATCTACTGAATATGAAGCAATGCTTCAGAAACAAGATCCAAACAGGATGACAGACGCTCAGTTTGAAGCATGGATTGCTCCACTAATCGAAAATTCAAAGACTAGTAAATCTCAGAATAATGGAGTTATTACCATTCCTGTAGTGGTTCATGTTATTCACAGTGGGCAGGCATATGGTGTGGATCAGAATATTTCTGATGAGCAGGTACAATCTCAGATTACGGTAATGAATAATGATTTCAGAAGAATGATGGGAACTCCGGGCTTTAATTCCAATCCTGTAGGTGCAGATATTATGATTCAGTTTGCACTGGCTAAGGTAGATCCTAATGGAAATCCTACGAATGGTATTGACAGGGTAAATATGTGTCAGAACTCATGGACAACAGGTCAGGTTGATACAACTGTAAAGCCTGCAACCATTTGGAATCCGACACAGTATATGAACATGTGGAGTGTTAAGTTTGGTGGTTCTAGTGCAAATATATTAGGTTATGCGCAATTTCCATCAAACTCAGGTGTAGTAGGTGTTCCTGCAGGAGGCGCTGCTAATACCGATGGTGTAGTTGCCAATTATGGAACATTTGGAAGTTCAGATTATGGAACAACTTTTACATTAGATGCTCCTTATGATAAAGGAAGAACAATGACGCATGAGGTAGGTCACTTTTTAGGACTTAGGCACATTTGGGGAGATGATGATGCCACTGATCCTAACGGATTGTCATGTGCTACCGACTATTGTAACGATACCCCTCCTGCACATCAAGCTAATGGTAGTTGTGTTACTCCTATTGCAAGCTGTACTTCCGGTCTTTTCGAAATGGTAGAAAATTATATGGATTATACCAATGATACATGTATGAACATTTTCACTTTAGATCAGAAAGCAAGAATGACCGCTGTAATGAATAATTCTCCCAGAAGAGTTGAGTTGAAAACTTCTGTAAAAGATGTAGCAATTCCTTTATTTGCTAATGATGCAGAACTGAAAGCAGAAAAGATTTGTAGTACATCATCATCTTGTAATGGTACAGCTCTGGTTTCAGTTCCTTTTAGCTTATATAATAGAGGTACTTCCGTATTAACCTCTGCCGTTATTACTTACTCGGTAAACGGAGGGGCTTCTCAAACTTATAATTGGACAGGAAATCTAGCTCAAAATAAATATGCTATAGTTCCTATTACTGCTACTGAAAATTCTACAGTTTCTGCGCAAATTACTTCAGTAAATGGAACTTCTGACGCAAGAGTAAGTAATAATACCGCGTTTTCAGTTGCAGGAAACTATACGGCTACACCTGTTGGCAGTACTTCTGTTACTTTTACACTTCAACCTGATTTTTATGGTTCAGAAACTACCTGGACGTTGAAAAACAGTGCGGGAGCAACTCTGTATTCCGGAGGTCCATATGCAGATGGGGTAGCTATTGGAAATCAAATTCAATCTTTACCGGCTTTAGTTACTCAAACGTGGAACTTAACACCAGACTGTTATACATTTACAATTAATGATAGTGATGGGGATGGTATAACAGTTTATGGATATTATAATGTGAAAAATTCAGCAGGAAGCACAATAATTTCTGAAGGATCAACCAATTTTGGAGCTACGCAATCCAAGGCATTTAAAGTGTTGGTTTTAAGCACCAATGAAGCGAACGGAGTAGGGAAAAACGACATTCAGATTTATCCTAACCCGGTATCGGATATCCTGAATATTATCAAAGTATCAGACAAGGCAACGTATAAAATCTACAGTGCTGCCGGTCAACTGGTAAAACAGGGAAATATCAGTGGTGGACAGATCAATGTTTCTGAACTGATTAAAGGAGGTTATGTAATTACGATTGAAGAAAAAGGAAAAGAAGCATTTAATTCCAAATTCATTAAGAAGTAATAAATAATATCAACTTAATATAAATCCTCAGGTTAACCTGAGGATTTTTTTTGACTAAATACCATCAAAAATCCTATTTTATAAAGCAATACCTTCTCATCAAACTAAAGTGAATAATTCCAAAAAAATATTCATATTTAATAAAAAAGTCCCTTGATTTCTGTCATTTTCAAAAGCATAATTTAAATTGTTATGATATGTGCAGGAAAAAAATAAATGTATTTTTAAATTAATAATAAAAAATGTTTAGCTTTGTGTAATTAATAGAATATATTGAGAAAGTTATGAAGAAAATTTTTACTTCCTTCTTTTTCCTCTTTCTGTTTGCGATTACCAGTGCACAATGGAGTCCGGCAACATTTAGTGGGGAAAAGACGAGAGTAAGTTCTGACATGAAGAACTACTACTCGCTCAACATTTCTTTACTGAAGTCTCAATTGGCAAATGCACAGGAATCAGGCAAAAATGCAAAGCCTGTGACCATCTCTTTGCCGACTTTAGAAGGAAAAATTGAAAAATTTGCCGTTTACAGCTTCCCTGTGGTCGTGAAGGAACTGGCAGATCAGTACCAGCTAGGATCTTACGTAGGTGTTGGGATTGATGATCCCGGGAAATACCTGAGATTCAGTTTGTCTGCAGATGATTTTCAGTCGATGATCATTAAAGAAGGCAAATATGAGTTCATAGAGCCTGCTGATAAAAACAAGACAGTCTACGGTGTGCACCCGAAAACTGACAAAAGCAACGAAGGTTTCCTTTGTTCCATGAATGAAGACAGACTGTCTAAAAAAGAGATCGAAAGTCTTTACACTACAGGAAAGGCATTTGCCAATCAGCCGATGGTGTTCAACAAGTCTTCTGACAAGAAGTACAGAACCATGAGACTGGTAATGTCGGTAACGGGAGAATATACTCAGTTTTTCGGGGGTACCGTTGCCAACGCACTGGTGGCGATTAACGCAACCTTAACCCGTGTGAACGGTGTATTCGAGAAAGATTTTGCATTACACTTAAATCTGCAGAATTATCCCGGGGTAATCTATACCAATCCGGCCACCGATCCTTACTCTCCTGCAGCTACCGGTGCAGGTGGTGCATGGAATCTAGAATTACAGCAAACCCTTACAGCAAACGTCGGTAATGCCAATTATGACATCGGGCATTTATTCGGAGCTTCCGGCGGCGGTGGTAATGCTGGCTGTATCGGATGCGTATGTATAGATCCTACCACTGCGGTTCCTAGAGGAAAAGGTTCAGGATATACTTCTCCGGCTGACGGAATTCCGCAGGGGGATAATTTTGATATCGACTATGTTGCCCACGAAATGGGGCATCAGCTTGGAGGAAACCATACCTTCTCCCATGCCCTTGAAGGTACAGGGGTAAATGTTGAGCCGGGATCCGGTTCAACCATTATGGGATATGCGGGGATTACCGGAGCCAATACCGATGTACAGGCACACTCGGATCCCTATTTCCACGCGGCTACGATCGGTCAGGTTCAGACAAATCTGATCAGTAAGACCTGTGATGTTGAAACCACCATCACTAACAATCCACCGGTTATTGCAGCTTTGCCTACCTATAATATTCCTAAAGGAACGGCTTTTGTTCTGACAGCTTCTGCTACGGATCCTGAAAACGATCCGATGACATATTGCTGGGAGGAAATGGATAATGCAAGTACAACCATTAATAAAAATAACTTAGGAACTACTTCTTCAGGAGCTACATTCAGGTCGTTTAACCCTACGACAAGCCCAACAAGATATTTCCCTAAGTTATCGTCAGTACTGGCAGGTGTGCTAAACAACTCCAACAACGGTTGGGAATCGGTTTCCACACTGGCAAGAACAACCAACTTCAGGGTAACGGTACGGGACAATAACCCGGATCCTACCCAGCAGCAGACCCAGTTTGCCAATCAGCAGATTATTGTCGGAAACGATGGGCCATTTAAAGTAAATACCACAACAGCTTACAGCAATGGTCCTACCAACGTAACCTGGGATGTTGTCAATACAACAGCAGCACCTTACAACGTTGCTAACGTGAAAATCGACTATACGACGAATAACGGAGCAACATGGACCGTAGCTTCTGCGTCTACCGCTAATGACGGAAATGAGACGCTGAACCTTACAGGTCTTACTGTTGGAGGTACTGTGAAAATCAGAGTAAGTGCGATCGGAAACGTATTCTACGCAATAGGAACAGCCAACGTAACTGCTTTATTAAGCTGTACGGGAGCAGCACCTACGGGGATCGTTGTTTCAGCCATTACCCAGACTACGGCTACCGTTAGCTGGGCAGCTACTGCGAATTCAACGTATATCGTACAATATCGTCCGGTAGGAAGTTCCACCTGGATTACCGTGAATGCTGCGTCGAATTCCGTAAACCTTACCGGGTTAAATGACGGTATTCAGTATGAAGTACAGGTATCCACCGTATGTAGCGGTGTTCAGGGGCCTTTCTCTTCATCGGTTAACTTTACGACATTAGGTCTTACCTATTGTACAATGACTTCCAGCAACTTTGCTTCGGAATATATTTCGAATGTTACCGTAACGCCGGTAGGAGCGGCTGTAATGAGCAACAACTCGGCAGGTTCTACTTATACGGATTACTCCACCACACCAAGTGCTTTGGTTAACCTTGTAATCGGATCTACAGGAAATACGGTTTCCGTAACGAAATTTTTCCCGGGTACTGTATGGAGTGAAGCGGTAGGTGTATGGATCGATTTTAACAGAAACGGAGTTTTCGAAGCATCAGAACAGGTAATGAACTCTCCTTCGAGCACTACGACTCCGGTTTCAGCTACGTTTAACGTTCCTGCTACGGCGTACAATGGACCGGCTACCACAAGAATGAGAGTGGCCATGAGATATTCTACCGATCCGGTAATGTGTCAGAGCTTTGGAGACGGCGAAGTTGAGGATTATGCGGTAAAACTGATTCAGCCGATTGCCTGTACAAGCAATGCGCCTCTGAATCTTTCCGTTACCAACATTACGGCAACTTCAGCCTATGTAATGTGGGACCCGGCTACCGGAGCTACCTATATATTACAATACAGAAAAGTAGGAACTCCAACATGGACTACGGTTCCATTGACGGCGAATGCTTATACCATAAGCAATTTAACTGAACAGACCCAATATGAAGTTCGCGTAGCTTATGTATGTTCCGGCACAACGGGGAATTATACAACGCCTTATCAGTTTACAACGCCGGCAGTAACCTACTGTAACATTACGGCAACTGCCAATACAAACGGATATATTTCCAATGTAACGGTTAGCCCGACGAACTCTTACGTAATGAGTAACAATTCAGGTGCGAATACGTATACCAACTATTCTTCAGATCCTGCGAAATTGATTACTCTGGTTCGTAATTCAACCAACAATAACATTTCTGTTTCTAAATCATGGTTAACCACTACAACTGCTTCGCTTGCAGTAGGAGCCTGGATCGACTTCAACAGAAACGGTATTTTTGAAACTTCTGAAAGAGTAATCAGTACAACGGCTTCCACAACGACGCCTATTACTGCAACGTTTACGGTTCCTGCAACTTCTTACAACGGACCGTTGACGCTGAATATGAGAGTAATCTTCTCAACATCTACGATCTCTGATCCTTGTGCTACGGTAGCAAATGGAGAGATTGAGGATTATGCCGTGAAGATTATCGACCTGTCACCTTGTACGACGGCTGCACCTTCTCCGATTGTTGTATCCAATATCACTGCTTCTACAGCAATGGTTTCCTGGATCAATGCAACCGGGGCTACCTATACCTTAAGGTACAGAACAGGGACAGGGGCATGGACAACGATTGCTGCTGCGACCAACCCATACACGATTCAGAACTTAAATGCTTCAACGACGTATGAGGTGCAGGTAGCAACCATCTGTGGCGGTACTACCGGTGCATGGTCCGGTTCCGTAAACTTCACGACACCGGCAGCTACTTATTGTACGCCAACAACGACAAGTGTAGGTAACGGTTTCATCAATAATATTACCGTAACCGGTACCAATACTCCGATGATGTCCAACAACTCGGGGTCCAGTACCTATACGGATTATTCTAATGATACTACGAAGATCATTACCTTAGCACGTAACTCTACCGGAAACATCCTTTCCGTTGGAAGAACCATTTTGTCAGGTACTTATTCTACCTATGCCTGGATTGATCTAAATGGCGACGGTGTATTCGATAACAACCCGATCGGTACCGGAGCAGGTGAAAGAATAATGAACTTAGGATATTCTTCTACAACTCCTGTTACGGCTACGTTTGCAGTACCGGCATGGGCATACAGCGGTACCAACAAGGTAAAAATGCGTGTGATCGTATATTTCCTTACCCCAACCAATGCATGCTCAACGCTTACCAGCGACGGGGAAGTTGAAGATTACCAGGTGAAATTTGTAGATATCCAGCCATGTACAACGGCAGCGCCTACAGGAATTACCCTAACGAATATTGCAGCGACTACCGCTACTGTTTCATGGATTTCCTCTACAGGAGCTACCTATCAGGTAAGATGGAGAACCACCAGCCCTGTAGGAACGTGGGTTACTTCTCCGGTAATTACAGGAAACACCTATAATATTACCGGTCTTACAGAACAGACGGCTTATGAACTTCAGGTGTCTACCATTTGTGGAGGAACGCAGGGGCCTTGGTCTACAGCAGTACCGTTTACCACAACACCGATTACTTACTGTAACATGACGGGTACAGGAACAACGGACTACATCTCGAATGTGACCATGACTTCCGTGAATCCGGGCATTCCTCCGATGAGCAATACTTCAGTACAGACCAACTACATCAGTTATACGACGCCGGCTACTCTTATCAACCTGGAAATCGGTTCCAACGGTAATAAGATTTCAGTAGCTAAAGGCGGCGGACAAAACGATGCCGTATCTGCCTGGATCGACTTCAACAGAAACGGAGTTTTTGAAACCAATGAACAGATCATGACTTCTGCGGCAAGTACAACCAGTCCTGTAACCGCATTATTCAATGTACCGGCAACAGCATACAGCGGACCGCTTACGACAACAATGAGAGTTGTTCTGAAACGTTCAAGTGCTCCGGTAATGTGTCAGAATGCAGTGAATGGTGAAGTTGAAGATTATCAGGTGAAATTGAGACCTTGTTCGGCAACAGCACCAACGAACATCGCATTCAATACCATCACGCATACTTCTGCAAACGTTACCTGGACCGTACCTACAGGCGGGCTTACGTTTATCGTAAGATACAGAGCCCAGGGTGCAACTACCTGGACAGAAGTTGTAGTTTCAACGTTAACCGGAAATCCACCATTGGCTATAACGGGATTAACGCCGGCTACAACCTATGAAGTACAGATTGCGGCAAGCTGTGGAACTACGGCTGGAACATATACTCCGACGCAGACGTTCACGACAAGATGTGATCCTACGCCGCCGGCGGTAACAGTGAGCAACGTTACTACAAATTCTGCAGTAGTAACATGGGCCCCGGTTGTGCCAAGTGCAACTTATGTTGTTCGATACAGGGTTACAGGATCACCAACATGGACGACGATCAACGTTACGGCAGCACCTTTAAACACATATACCCTTACAGGTTTAAGCCCGTATACGACCTATGAAGTACAGGTTGCCAACATCTGTAACGGTGAAACAACAGTAAATGCGTGGTCTAATCCTAAAGTATTTACAACAGAAAGAACCTGCGAATTGCCTCCTCCGGGATTAACCATCACCAATCTTACGCCTACAACGGCAGTCGTGGTTTGGGATCCGTTCCCGGGTGCAACCTATATCATCCGATACAGAAAAGTAGGAATTCCGAGCTGGACTACGGTTACTTCCAATACCAACACCATTACCTTAACCGGTCTGTTGGAATTGACACCGTATGAATTGCAGGTAGCAAACGTATGTAGCGGAACTCCTGGTACGTATACGCTTCCTTATTATTTCACGACACCTACGGTAGTATACTGCCAGATGCAGGCAACGACGGCAAGTGCGAATTACATTTCAAAAGTTACCGTTACGCCGAATGGCAAACCGGTAATGACGAACCCGTCAGTAGCATCAAACTATACCGACTATACAGGAGTTACCAGCAAGTTCATCGAACTGATCCAGGGATCTACGGATAACAAGATCAGCATCGATAAAACTACAGGAAATGCAGGAGTTGCCGTTTGGATCGATTTCAACAGAAACGGATACTTTGACATCAACGAAAGAATCTTTGTTTCCGGACCGAATACGGATCAGACGGTAAGCGGCACATTTGCCGTACCGGCGGATGCATTTGTCAGCTTAACAGACTACAAATATGTAGTAATGAGAGTGGCAATGTCTAAAGATGCTATCCCTGTAAACTGTACCAGCTTCCCGAACGGTGAGGTGGAGGATTATACGGTAAGAATTTCCAAACTTCCGGTAGCTAATCCTATAAACCAGACGGATATTATGATCTATCCTAACCCGGTAAGCACCGTATTGTATGTGAAAAATATCAGCAAAAAAGCGAATTATAAGATCTACAGTGCGGCAGGACAATTGGTATCAAGCGGAATCATTCTGAATAATAAGATTGATGTTCATGCTTTGATCAATGGTGTCTATATGATAGATATTGAGGATGGAAATTCAGTTTCTGCCCAGAAGAAGTTTATCAAAGAATAAATGGATAACATTTAATTAAATCAACAATAAAGGCTCTCAGAAATGGGAGCCTTTTTTAATGGAAGATTGAAATGTTTTGAGCTTGTTTGATTTAAATTGAATTCGATAGTCACTCATTTAATTTTCAATTCTTCAGCAAAGGGATATGGTTAAATGAATCAAAATATCCTTTCAAGCGTTGATAAATAATACTAAAACGGTTAGCTTTAAAACTTCCGGTACCCGGCATCCATCTTCCAGGCTTATAAACAATAAAAAACCCGCAGGAAAATTCCAACGGGCTTTATTTGTTTTATTCAATGTCGAAAATTATTTTTTCGGTATGTTCTTTTAAATCTTCCAGATTGGTGTTGTTGTAGATAATACAGTCTGCCAGTTTGATCTTCTCTTTTTCAGGCATCTGATGTTCCATAATGGCCTGTACCTCGCGGTAGGTTTTGCCGTCCCGGTCCATCACCCTTTTCATCCGGATATTATCTTCTGCCGTTACAAGAATGGATTTATAACACTGTTGATTAAGTTTAAGCTCAAACAATAAGGCGGTTTCCTTAAACACCAGATACTTTTTCTGTGCTTTTACCCAATCTTCAAAATCGGTCCGGACCGCTGGATGAATAATCCCGTTCAGGCCTTCCAGCAGATCATCATTGTTAAATACTTTTTCTGCAACGAATTTCCGGTCGTAAAGCCCGTTTTCATCATAGGCTTCGCTACCCAGCAGTTCTTTGATTTTTGACTTTAAATCATCGTTCTCATTCACGATGTCCTTTGCCCGGTCATCTGAATAATACACGGGAAAGCCGAAATCTTCAATATATTGGGCAACGGTGGTTTTTCCCGATCCGATGCCGCCGGTAAGTCCGATGATTTTGGGTGCCGGTAACGGATCCGGTTCGGCCTGCTGAGTTTCTGAATGTAATTCTTCCATATCTAACAATTAATATCCGAAAACATCATTAAAGCTAAAAGTTTCATCAAGCCTTACGCCTTTTTCAGTCATTTTAAGGCTGGCCAGTTCGTTATGGGCATCATGCTCGAAAAACAACAGATATTCATTATCCACACATTGCTTCAGGAACTTTCCTTTCTCTTCAAGGGTAAGAAGCGGACGTGTATCGTACCCCATTACATAAACCTGCGGAATATGTCCCGCGGTAGGAATAAGGTCGGCTGCAAAAACGATGGTTTTTTCCTGGTATTGGATCACCGGAAGCATCTGCTTTTCCGTATGCCCGTCTACAAAGATCACATCCATCTTAAGATCCGGGGCAAAGCCATAGTTTCCGTTTGCGGGAAGCGGTAAGAAATTAAGCTGTCCGCTTTCCTGGATCGGGATGATATTCTCTTTCAGGAAGCTGGCTTTTTCCCTTGGGTTAGGTTCAGTAGCCCATTGCCAGTGGTTTTCGTTGGTCCAGAACTGGGCGTTTTTAAAGGCGGGCCGGTAACCGGTTTTATCGTCATTCCATTCAATGGCACCACCGCAGTGGTCGAAGTGAAGGTGAGTCAGGAAAACATCGGTAATATCTTCCCGCACAAAGCCGTATTTTTTAAGGTTTTTGTCTAAAGTATCATCGCCCCAGAGCGAGTAGTGGCCGAAGAATTTCTCATCCTGCTTGTTGCCGAGCCCGCAGTCGATAAGGATCAGCTTTTTTCCGTCTTCCACAAGCAGGGAGCGTGTTCCGAGCTCAATCAGGTTTCTCTCGTCTGCCGGATTGGTCTTTTCCCACAGACTCTTTGGGACGACGCCGAACATAGCGCCGCCGTCTAATTTAAATTTTCCACATTGTATTGGATATAGTTTCATATAATATTAAGTTTCTATAATGTATTATTCTTGTAACCGTTTCATTTTCTCAGCCACCTGTTTTGCATGTTCATCACCTTGGTCCAGATGATTAATAATATTCCGGTAATCGTTTTCTTTCCTGTTCTGGGAAAGTTTTTGGGCAATAAAAATTTCACTGGGAAAAATTTTCATTCCGAAAGCACCTTTCATTTCCTTTTCTACAAATGCTTTTCCCATATCGTTCAGCATCACCGGGCATTGTTGGGGCTGTTCATATTTGGTGGTAAGTTTATCGAGATGCCGGTAAAGTTCATCAGGATTCATCAGTTCCACCTTTCCGTATACCTGCACCGCTTCATAATTCCAGGTGGAAACATTCATATGATCGTACCAGCTGCTCGAAATATAAGCATGTGCTCCCAGAAAATCACAGAGTACTTCGCTGCCGTTTTTCAGAATTTTGGCCTGCGGATTCGCTCTGGAAATATGGGTTTCGATATACCTGTTTTCAGGATCATCCTCATTGAGGATCATCATCGAATGGGTGGCCCGGATCTTTTCTTCGGAGGAAATTAATAAAGCAAAGGCATTTTCCCGGATAATGTCTTTCATCAGGTTCAGATCTTCGCTTTTGTATAATTTGGGTATGTACATAAATGTTCCTCTAAAACAGTTCTCCCGGATTTTTAGGTCTTGTAATATTCAGGTGCTTATAGGCTTTGTCCGTTACTTCACGGCCTCTCGGTGTCCGGATGATAAATCCTTCCTGGATCAGGAAAGGTTCATAGACCTCTTCCAGCGTTTCCGGGTTTTCTGCAATGGAAGTAGCCAGAGCCGAAATTCCTACCGGTTTGCCTTTGAAGTTTTCGATCATGACCCGCATGATTTTGTTATCCATTTCATCCAGGCCATACTCGTCTACATTCAACGAGTCCAGCGCATATTTGGTAATATTGATCTCGATCTCACCGTTTCCTTTGATTTCGGCAAAATCCCGGACTCTCCGCAGCAATGCATTGGCAATCCTTGGGGTTCCCCGGCTTCTCCTTGCGATTTCAATGGCGGCATCTTCGTAGATTTTCACCCCCAAAACCCTCGCGCTCCGGATAATGATCATCGATAAAAGTTCAATCGTGTAATATTCCAGCCGGCTCTGGATCCCGAAACGGGCCAGCATCGGCTTCGTTAGCATCCCGCTTCTCGTCGTTGCGCCTACAAGGGTGAATGGATTCAGGCCGATCTGTACGCTTCTTGCATTCGGTCCCGTTTCCAGCATGATGTCGATCTTATAATCTTCCATCGCGGAATACAGGTATTCTTCCACGACCGGCGAAAGCCTGTGGATCTCATCAATGAAAAGAACATCGTTTTCCTCAAGGTTTGTCAGCAGTCCGGCTAAGCTTCCGGGCTTATCCAATACGGGACCTGAGGTAATCTTGCAGTTTACCCCGAGTTCATTCGCAATAATATTGGCCAGGGTAGTTTTTCCTAAACCGGGAGGCCCGTGCAGCAGGACATGGTCGAGTGCACCGCCCCGCCTTTTGGCTGCCGATACGAAGACTTCCAGGTTTTCCAGCGTTTTCCGCTGCCCCGCAAAATCCTTAAAACTCTGGGGACGGATCTGCTCTTCCTGTGCCAGTTCTTCACGGGAATAATTGTCTTTGTCTGGATGTAAAAAGTCAGGCATTAATTCAATTTCATTTACCGTAAAGATAGCAAAATTGAGATTAAGATGGAGAATAATTTCGGGATGAGGTTAAGGGTGAGGCTGGAAGGAGAGGTAAAGGTAAAGGTAAAGGTAAAGGTAAAGGTAAAGGTAAAGTGGATATTAGGGTGATGTTTTTTTAGCGTTAACAAGATTGGGATATTTTGAGTATTTTTGAGATGAAGAATAACAAACAACAAATGATAAAAGATTTTACCGAAATGCCCGTATGGCAAAATGTAATGGATGTTGCTGAAAAATGTTTCATTTTAAGTGAGCGGCTACCCAAAAAATAAGATTATGCACTGACTTCACAATTAAGAAGATCTGCCGAAAGTATATCTGCGAACATTGCAGAAGGCTTTGGGAGAAGGACGGCAAAGGATAAAAGCGGATTCTATGATATTTCCAGAGGTTCTGCTTTTGAAACCAAAAGTCATTTGATATACGGCTACAGAGTTAAATATTTTTTAGAAAGCGAGTGTTTGGAAATACAAAACCTGATTCATGAAGCAGTACATGATTTAAATAAAATTACAATTAGTTTGAATAAGGCACAATCTTCCTCTAAACCTCAACCTTAACCTTAATTATGAGATTAATCGGCCCTTTTAAGCAGGTGGTAACACTTGCCAACCTTCCTTTAAGAGGAAAACTTTCAGATGAGCAGCTCGAAATTATTGCTGACGGCGGAATTTTAACCGATCAGGACAGAATACTGAAAGTCGGAAATTATGAAACTTTAAAATCCGAAAACCCGGAGGCGGAAACGGAAGAAATCGCCGGGGAGCAGGTAGCTCTTCCTGCTTTCGCAGATTCCCACACCCACATCTGCTTCGGCGGGAACCGGGCCAATGATTTTGCCATGCGCAACGCCGGAAAATCCTATCTCGAAATTGCCGAAAGCGGAGGCGGGATCTGGAGTTCCGTTCAGCATACCCGGAAAGCTCCGGAAGAAGAATTGCTGAAAACACTGCTGGAAAGAATCGACTTTTTGCTGGCACTCGGCATTACGACAATCGAAGTGAAAAGCGGTTATGGTCTGGATGTGGAGAACGAACTGAAAATGCTCCGCATCATCAAAAGAGCACAGGAAGCCACAAAAGCGACCCTGGTTCCGACCTGTCTTTCCGCGCATCTGAAGCCAAGGGATTTTGAAGGGAGCAATGAAGAATACCTGCAATATATCCTAAACGAAATTCTTCCTAAAGTAAAAGCAGAAAACTTAGCTACGAGAGTAGATATCTTTATCGAGAAATCGGCGTTCCAGCCGGAAGAAAGTAAAGACTTTTTACTGAAAGCAAAAGATCTGGGCTTTGAAATTACGGTTCATGCCGACCAGTTTACGCCGGGAAGTTCAAGGATTGCAGTGGAAGTTGGCGCAAAATCTGCAGATCATCTGGAAGCAACCGTTGATGAAGATATTGAATTTCTGGCCAAATCGGAAACGGTAGCAACGGCTTTACCGGGAGCAAGCTTAGGGTTGGGAGAGAAATTCACCCCAGCCAGGAAATTACTGGATGCAGGAGCAATCGTTGCCATTGCCAGCGACTGGAATCCGGGTTCGGCCCCGATGGGAAATTTAATTACCCAGGCTTCCATTCTGGCAACTTTCGAAAAGCTGACTACCGCTGAGGTTTTGGCAGGAATCACTTTCCGTTCGGCATTTGCGCTGGGTCTGGAAGACCGGGGAAAATTGGAAGCGGGATTAAAGGCAGATTTTGTAACCTTTAAAACCAATAATTTCCAGAATGTTCTTTATTATCAGGGAAGTCTGAAATCAGAGCATGTTTATGTAGACGGTATCAGGATCTGATGAAGAAAATCATCCTTGATTTTAGTATGATGCTGATGTTAATGATCATCCAGTGTTTTGTCAATTCTCCTGGTTTTCCAGATTGCGACAAAAAGAGCTGATCAGCCGTCATCAGGTTTCAGGGATGTTTTAATCGTATTGATCTAGCCGGGCGGCGCGGTAGCCATCATTTATTTTTTTATTAATTTCTTACGAGTATTTACAGATATAAAGACTAATCACATCACAAAAAAATAAAATAAGTATGAACACCATTTGGCAGGGAAGATTAGACGGAGAAGAGCTTCTTTATCACAGGATATTCCAGCGGGTAAAAGAGGAAAGCAACTATGATTTTATTTCACCTAAAGATTTCGTTTTACACGGTTTTGCCGTTGACGAAGGCGTTAGAAGGAATAAAGGCAGGCAAGGGGCTAAAGATGCCCCGGATATTATCCGTAAAAATATGGCTAATTTTCCGGTCATCCGCCCGGATTTTTCACTGCTCGATTTCGGAAACATTACATGTGAAGACGGAAAGCTGGAAGATACCCAGTACAGACTGGCAAAGAATATTTCCAAAGTTCTGCTGAAAGGCGGAAGGTCGGTGGTGCTGGGTGGCGGACATGAAGTTACCCATGCTCATTATTTAGGGGTAAAAACCGCTTTTCCGGAACAGAAAATCGGGATCATCAACATTGATGCCCATTTCGATAACCGGAAGCCTGAAGAGGGCGTTGGGGCAAGCTCGGGAACCGGCTTCTGGCAGATTGCGCAGGAATGGGAAATCAATTCCCTGCACATCGGGATCCAGAGAAATTCCAATACCCTGAAATTGTTCGATACCGCCCATCAGTATAAAATGAAGTATATTCTGGCCGACGAGCTTTTCTTTGAGAACCTTCCTTCGGTTTACCAGAGAATCAATGATCTGCTGGACAATGTGGATTATGTTTATCTTACGGTCTGCATGGATGTTTTTAATGCTTCAATCGCTCCGGGAGTTTCGGCTTCGGCTTATAATGGGATCTTTGCCGATGCGGCATTTATGCATTTTTACAGGCATATCCTGAAAAGTGAAAAGCTGCTGGCGCTGGACATAGCGGAAGTAAATCCTGCTTACGATATCCAGGACCGGACGGCAAGGCTTGCAGCAACCTTAATGAACGAAT
>CAJYRQ010000107.1 GCA_913777465.1 uncultured Chryseobacterium sp. | reverse complement strand
AAAATCGAAATATTTTTTGTTGTACTTTTCCAAATACGACAGAGCAGAAAAACAAAACATCATTTGCTTTCTAAAAAATTAGCCGTATAAAAAGAGGCTGCCCTTTTTGGACAGCCTCTTTTTTTGTGGGAAACTTAAACTGAGATGTATATAAATAAACCTAACGGGTTTTAAAAACCCGTTAGGTTTGTCCGTCATTTTACTTAGCTTTTTGAAGCTGTCCTTGGAAGTTGTAAAAGGCTTTTATTATTATGGTTTCCCGTAATGAAAGAGTAAAGAGATTGGTTAGTTTTGAAAATAAAAATTAATATTAAACTTATAATTATTGCACAATGAAATTATTATTCAAAACATCAAATCCTAGTAATTTAAAAAATGAAATTATTAAAAAAATCGAAAATAATGAACTTGATACATGGTCAATTCGTACGAGGGATAAAAAATATTTAAAACATACTGGTCAATGGGGCGAAAAAGGAGAAATTGAATTAACTACAGACAATATTACTAATACCTTGTCCGTTAAATTTTTAAAATCTAGTGATATTCAAGGAGATATTAAAAAAGTTGAAGGTCATTATTTGGGAAGGTTTTGTCAAATAATATTTGTGAATTTTCCCCATGAGTGCTCATCAATAACTATACAATAAACAAAAAACCGCGCCTTTCCGGCGCGGTTTCCAATATCTAAAGTTCTGTCGTTAATTAAAACTTCAAATCCCCATTCACTTCTCTTACCGCATTGGCTGCTTCAGCGAACTTCAACTGCTCATCGGCAGTAAGGGTAACGTTAACGATTTTCTCAACTCCGTTTTTCCCGATGATCGCCGGTACGCCTAAGCAGATATCATTTTGCCCGTATTCGCCTTCCAGCATTAAAGAACAAGGGATCATTTTCTTCTGGTCGCAGGCGATGGCCTGAACCATTACGGAAACCGCAGCACCCGGTGCATACCAGGCGGAAGTTCCCAATAATTTGGTAAGGGTTGCCCCTCCTACTTTTGTTTCTTCGATTACATATTTCTGCTGTTCAGCATCCAGGAATTCCGTTACAGGAACCCCGTTTCTTGTTGCTTTGCTTAATAAAGGAAGCATTCCGGTATCACTGTGGGCAGCGATCACCATTCCGTCTACGTCTGAAATCGGAGCTTCAAGAGCTTCCGCCAATCGGTATTTGAATCTGGCAGAATCCAAGGCACCACCCATTCCTATGATTTTGTGCTTAGGAAGTCCTGAAGTTTTGTGTACCAGGTAAGCCATGGTATCCATTGGGTTGGAAACCACGATGATGATCACTTCCGGAGAATGCTTTACCAGGTTTTCCGTAACTTCTTTTACGATCCCCGCGTTGATCCCGATCAGTTCTTCTCTCGTCATTCCCGGTTTTCTTGGAATTCCTGAAGTAATAACCGCTATATGGGATCCTGCAGTTTTGCTGTAATCTCCTGTTGTTCCGGTAATTTTCGTATCGAATCCGTTAAGTGATGCCGTCTGCATCAGATCCATCGCTTTCCCTTCCGCAAATCCTTCTTTGATGTCTACCAAAACCACTTCCGAACAGAAGTTCTTCATTGCGATGTATTCTGCACAGCTTGCTCCTACAGCGCCTGCACCTACTACAGTTACTTTCATAATGTCTACTTTTTTATTTATTTTAATTTGTTTGTATCGTTTGTCCATTCTCCGTTGAGAACTCCCAAATTTAACAATTCCTGAAAAATTGGGCAATCTTTCAGGAATTTAATTATATATGATATAAATTAGTTAACGTTCAACAGGAAGGTATAGAGTTTCTTCGCTCCGGACAATACCTCATCGTAGTTCTTTTCATCGACTTCCGTGTCCAGGACTTCTTTAAAGCTTTTCCACATCGGCCCTGTATTTTCCCGGTAGCATCCGAAAAAGTTGAACGTCACCCCGTCGAAACCTTCCGTTTTGGAAAGCTGTTTGGCAATGACGTTTCCACCCAGGGTTGAACCTTCGATTACATATAAAGCGCCCAGGGCTTCGTTCTCACTCGTAAATTCCAGTTCGTGGTCAGCAGATCTGTTTTTAAGGGAAAGGCTGGCAAGGTCTTTTTCGATCAGGGGAAGCTTTTTACGGTCTTCCAGCTGCAGCTTTTCGGCTAAATCACCGGAAAGGCTTCTGAAAATCCGATCTTCCGAATGAAGCAGCATCAGGTAATTGGTCCCGATAATTTTTTTATAGTCTTCGAGCGTAAACGTCTTATCGAATATTTTTTTGGAGTTAAAAAGTTTTTCGGCAGCGTCGTGATATGCTGCCGTATGTTGTTTCAGATATTCAGATACCATAATCAGGATTTGAAAGTAGCCGGGTTTAAGGCTTTTTAAAGGTTAAGATAAAACAGGTGCCGTCTTTATTGCTTTCGTAATTTACATTTCCGCCCAGTCTGCGCATAATCCGGTGTACGATGGAAAGTCCCACCCCGTTTCCTTTGAATTTCTTCGCGTTATCCATCCTGTTGAAAATTTTAAACATCCGGTGTTTGTTTTCATCAGGAATTCCGATGCCGTTGTCGGTAATTTTGTATACTACGGTATCCCCTTCTTCTTTTCCTTCGATTACCACTCTCGGCTCTTCCTGTCGGGAAGAATATTTTATGGCATTGTTGATGATGTTCAGAAATACCTGGTGAAGCATGGTTTTATCGGCCAGCACATCCGGGCATTCTTTGATAATCACTTCACTGTTGGGGCTTCCGAAAGTAATCTTTGCGTTTTCTGAAATTTTTGCAATCGTATTGGCAGTCTGCAGGATTTCCAGCTCAATCTCACTGTGTTTGGCCCGGCTAAGCTGCAGGACATCGTTCATCATTTCCGCCATATTATCGATCTCCTCGATGATGGAATTGATTTTATTGCGGCTTTTATCCGATTCGTCATTCAGGCTTTTCAGCAGCATCTGCGCATTAAGCTTCATCACCGTCAGCGGCGTTCCCAGATCATGGGAAATGGTATATGAAAAACTATCAAGTTCCTCATTTACCTTTTTCAGCTCATCGTTGAGCCTTTTGATCGTGTTATAGTTTTTGTGGGAGGTCTCAAGGATCAGGTCTTTCATGGCCTGCAATGCCGTGATGTTCCTGGAGTTCCATCTTTTGGAATTTCCTTTAATGCTTTCCGTAAATATCTGGAAAGAAGTACGGGGAGAGACAATCTGCCGCTCTTCGCCGTTCTGGGAGATGGTTCCTATTGTTTTCTCCGGATTTCCGGCCCAGTCGATATGTTCATCGAATTCCTTACGGAACCAGATCAGGAGGTTATTTTTACTTCGCTCTATAAAATAAACTGCAATCCCGGCGATATCTTCTGTGAGTCCCAGTTCTTCACCATGATCTTTCAGGAAGCTCCGGCTCAGGTACATATCATCTTCCGTATGGGTATGGGCCCACCGGATGATTCTCAGCATACTTTCAGGTGACGGTACGGAACCTTCGGTTACAATATTTTCATCGGCAATAATGGCCAGCCCGTCCGCATCCGGAAGGCTTTTGATCTGTGCTTTGTTTTCAATCAGGGAATTGAATAAATTATTATGCTTTAAAAATTCCGTTTTCAGGTAAGCCATCTTCCGGTTGAGTTCCAGACGGTAGTTCAGCTCATTTTTGGATTTGAAAGAAGAATAGGCATTGGAGGCCAATGCGGTAAAAATCCCTGCCTGCACGCGGTCTTCCAGATCGATATGTTTCGGCTCCACGTTCTGGCAGGTTACCAGTCCCCAAAGCTGATCGTCGATAATAATCGAGATGCTGAAGCTTGAAGAAGCCCCGGAGTTTTTCACATACTGCCCATGAATCGGCGACATGCCGCGTGAAGCGGAATACGTAAGATCGATTGTTTCATGAGATTTGCTTAGCAGCGGAACGGTTTCCGAATGCACGTTGCTGAAAATCCTTTTTCTCTTTTTAAGATAAAGATCCCGCGCCTGTCTCGGAATATCGCTTTCAGGGTAATGAAGCCCAAGATAGCTTTCCATACTTTCATTGCTTTTTTCAGCAATTACTTTTCCGGATCCGTCCATCGCGAATTTATAGATCATCATCCTGTCGTAGTTTACGATTTTCGATAAGGTATTCAGGAGCTGATCCCAGATTTCCTGATAATCATCGATGATATAGAAATTATCATATTTGTTGGAAATTCTTTTATTGGGATTGGCAAGTACCTTCTCAAATTCAAGGAAGATGATATTTTTGCTTTTATAAACGGAGAAATGATATTCTTTTCCGCCGATAATAATTTTATCGTAATAGGTTTCGTTTTCTCTCCGGGTAAACTTAGGCAAAGAATTATAAATATCGGATTCTATAATACTTGCAAAGCTTTCGGAAAAGTCTGTAAGCTTCCTGCCGAAAAGCTGATTCAAGTCTTCGACAGAAAAAATATCCTCGATATTCCTGCTGAAAAAAGTAATGGAATAAGAATCCGCATCAATGCCAATCAGATAACCAAAACTTTGTATGTAGCCCGGAATATGGATAGGCTCTTCATGACACTCTACAAAATTCATATAATACTTTGACCAATCAAATATAACTCTTTTTTCCGTTGTACAATGTTTTTTCTATATAAATAAGTACCACAGTTTTTAAAAAAATTTCATCCCATCGGGATATTTTCAGAATATTATTCTTTGAGAATAAGGTTTTTACAGTAATTTATTTCTTAATCCCTGCAAGTCTGGCATAATGGAAACAGCTGTTTTTTTTTAAGGCCTTTGTTTTTTATCCTTCACTTAATTCATAATGGCCACTACCCTTGCCGGGGCCGCCGATCCGCCGACAATCTTTAAAGGAAATACGCAGACCTTAAATCCGGAAGGCGGCAAAGCCGAAAGATTTGTAAGCTGTTCCATGTGGAGGTATTCTTTGTCGATACCTACCCGGTGCCCTTCCCAGAAGTAGTCGGGATCGTTAAGCTCTTTTGCTTTTTTAGCCATAAACTTCAGCGGCAGATCCCAGCCCCATTGGTCGATGCCCATTACTTTTACACCCTGATCGATCAGCCATTCGGTGGCTTCGCGGCTCATGCCCGTCCCTTTTTCGGGAAAATCCGGAGTACCCATCAGCCGGTCGCGGCCGGTTTTAATGAGAACGATGTTTCCTGGCTCAATGGAAATTCCGTTTTTCTCAAGCTCGGTTTTCAGATCTTGTACCGTAATAGCTACAAAATCTGCTTTATGCGAACAATCGATTACAATTCCTTCACCGTAGCACCATTCCAGCGGAATCTGGTCGATGGTCTTGGCCGGTTTTCCTTCCACTACCGGCCCGTAATGCCATGGTGCATCGAGGTGGGTGGTGGAATGCAGGCCCATGCTTTTGATCTTATCGTCTGCCCAGCCTGTCCAGTTTTTCGGGAAAAGCTTAGCCGGCAGGCCCAATGCCAGGCGGATCAGCCAGTGCGATTTTTTATGTGATTTATGTTTGATTTTCACTTTCATAAACCACGGATCTCGTGGGTTGTACTGAATCGGTTTTGAAAGATCGATAATTTTATGTTGTTGCACGGTGGAATTAAGTTTTCCCCAAATTTAAACTTCTTTCTCGAAATACAGCATATAATATTTCCCGTTCTCATCTTCTCCCTGGGCAATCTTCTGACGGTCGCCGTGGATGTAGATATGGAAATTTTTATCCAGTTTGATAATACTCTTGAAATGTCTTTGCGTTTTCTTTACCGCCGCTTCGCTGATCGGGAATTCTTCAGCGATGTTGATCTGCATATCCTGTTCGTAATCGGTTTTAAAATTATTAAAACTTTCGATTACATGTTCATCCCCCAATACTTCACTGGCAAATTCATCAAGCTTGAATTCTTCTTTTTCCTTGAAGAAATTAATGGATTTGTTCAGGAAATCTGCCTGGTCCGCTTTGGAAACTTCAAATTCCTGAGGCAGCTGCTTGGTGATGTAATCTTTATAGACCATCAAGGCTTCCTGGGTGTGGAAATATTCGTCGTCCCGCTGCTTCACTTTCAGGAAGTCCTCGAACCAGTAATACATATCACCGTTTTTGTTGTTATCTACGACAGAAAGTACATAGCCGGTTTCTTTATCATTATTATAGATCAGGGCGGCCTTATCAATTTTAGACAAACCGATTCCCTGGTCTTTTTCGATTTCAAAATTGTCTTCGTTGGGAGCAATTTTCAGGAAAGATTCTCTTTTTTCGGTTTTGAAAATACCGATTTTATCTACTCTTTCCGTACCTTCCCTTTCGTCCTCAAAATAGACAATGAACAGTTCCCCACCCTGAACCCTCGGATTTTCTGCGGCTTCGAAAAGGTGCTTGGCAATATTTTCGGCTTCCCACATAAATTTGGCCTTGTCATCAAAAATCTCGGATACCGAACTGTATACAGGATTGTTCACCAGATAAGAGTCGCTGTAAAAATGGAAGGTCTCTTCCGATTTAAAGGAGCCTAAAAAATAGTTCTCCAGCAATTCTGCCATGCCTTCCTCAAGCTGCAATTCTTCCTGCGAAAGGATCAAAGATTCCCCGTTGATTTTATTTCCTACTCTGTGTACTACGATTTTTGAAAACATGTTGCTGACTATTTTTGGACTGCAAAGATATTAATTATATCAGATAATCCGGATAATTTCATTCTGATAAAAGACTTCTCATTTTGAGGCGTTTTTTATTTGGCACCGTCATGAAATCCATAAATAATTAATTGATTTGCAAATTAATAAATAAAAACACCCCACACAGGAACGGAATTTGGCATTATGCTTGTGAACATCTAACCTATAGATTATGGACTTAAAAACCTTAAACAGAATTGATATACTGAGAAGACTCAGAAGCAAAGGTCCTCAAACCCCAGAATGGCTGAGGCCTTACCATCTGATTCTGATACTGCTTACGATTGCCGTAACAGGTTTAATCCTATTTTTTTAACACAAACACCAAATATATGAATTACGTACAAGCTACCCAGGAAATTACCGTTGCGATTCCGGAAATCTGCGACGATCTGAAGAAAACAACGATAGAGAATTCTTACCACATTATCGAATTTTTAACCGATAAAATAAAAATGATGATCCGTGAAAACAACACCGACTGCTTACTGAAGTGTCTTCAGAAAATGGATGAGCTTTATCAGGAAGGCGATAAAACGGTGAAAAATGCCATTGAAAATTCTTTTATCTATTCACTGGACAATTGCACTGCATTTTGTGATAAGGAATACCGCGATATGATCTTCAGCCGGCTTTCACCGGAACTTCAGCATGTGTATGCACGGCAGATTTACAGCCACAGCATCTGATTTCATTACACTTTCAGCATGTTTCATTACATAGAGAAAAAAAATTAAGAAAACACAATTTATTATCAATCAAAAACTTATGAAATCTAAAATCCGTAAAATATCCGACTGGAAAATGCTTCAAAGTACGACCAACAGGCATAATGCTGAAATATTAGCCACCCATATTGCTGTTATTATAGGAGGATTTGTTTTTGCAGCATTTCTTTAAACTTTGGTACAATTTTAGCCGCAGTACAGGTACTTTGAAAAATCTTAATTATGGTGAACGTACAAATGCAGACTATTAATCAAAAAATAGCAACTGAGTACTTGAAATTTTTCTACGCGCCGCTTCGAACTGAAATTACCCAGTTATCCGTACAGGATAATTTTGCCGGAATTATTCAATCGACCATTAATTATCTGAGAAGACTGCTGCAGGAATCTAAAGTAAATATTATTGCCCATCATATCAAGCTGATGGAGATGATTTACAGGGGCGGGGATTCTTATGTAAAGGATATGATTGAAAATCTTTTTGTAAGATCTTTTGAAAGCTTTAAAAAACGTGCTAAAATTTCACACTGGAAACTTCTGTATCAATATATGCCTGTCACTTTCCAGCTGATCTACAACGATCAGCAGAAGCAGGACAAAATATTCTTCGGAAAATAAAATATACCCTGAAAATTAAAAAGCGGCAAAACATTTCTGTTTTGCCGCTTTTTATTAGTTCTTTTTCATAAAAGCTTCTTTCACTATCTGAAGCTCTTTGTCGCTCATTCCGGAGGACTTCTTCAGCTTAGCTGCAAACACTTCCACTTCTTCAGCTGTTGAAGGGCAGCCGAGGTTTTCTTTTTTATCATTAAAGGAATCGGCAAGCACCTTTCCTTTAGGGTTCAGGATCAGCCAGAACGGAAGTCCGGCATCTTTGCCTTTGTATTTGTTCATTAATTCTTCGCCTCCCGGATTTTCCAGCTTTTTCTTATCACCCGTCTCCAGCACATCCACGTATGCGGTAATCAATTCTTTGTTGAAAACGGGCTTTGTTTCGGGAAGATTCATATTCTTCTCCATCACATGGCACCATTTGCACCATGAGGCATGAAACATGAGCAGTACGTTTTTATTTTGGGTTTTGGCTTCGGTGAGAGCTTTTTTAAGGATCAGATCAGCTTTTTCCTGAGCAAAATTTAACTGGAAAAACAGTAATCCTACAATTAGAACTATCTTTGAAAACTTCATATTGAATTTGTTTTATACGAATGTAGTATTTTCCCTTGCATAAAAATCAATTTTAATAATAAATTAACTTCACGAACAAAGAATTTTTATTTTTGCAAGGTAATCCCTAACTATGAGATTAAAAGTTCTGTTATTTTTCCTGTTGGCCATCAGTCTCTGCACTGCTCAGACTTCCAAGAAAGCTAAAATTCTGGCAAAACCTCTGGAATCATTTTCCTATGCTGAATCCCGATATATCGGAATCGGCGGAGAGAAAAGCACCCTCTATGATCACTTCATCAAACTCTCGGAAGTTGCCAGTGCGGATGATCTTTATGACCTGGCAAAAAACGGAAGCAATGCCCTGAAATTGTATTCCAGTCGGGAACTTATGAAAAGAAATGACAAAAGGTTTCCGGAAATTTACAAATATTACCTCCAACATCCTTTAGTGATAAAATATCAGGATGGCTGTGTAGGAAGACAAGATAGTATTGCAAACCATCTGAAAAGAGAACTTTATTCAGCTAAAGACATTGTCCGGTTAAGAGATTCTCTATTAAAAGCGAAAAAAGACCATTTCTCTAAAATTCAATTAAAAAGCATTTATAAAAATGGATATAAAAACCTCAGTCGGAAAAATTTAGAACTTTATATAAAAGCAATCGAAAGAACAGACGCTGAACAACTTTCTTCTTTAAAATAAATACCAGCAAATGAACAAATTTTTATTCTTTTTCCTTTGTCTTCTGGCCCTTGCAAAGAGCTTCGCCCAGATTCCTTACCCAAAAATCATAAAGAAAGAATTCCTTTTTACGGAAGGTGCCTACTTCAAGCAATGCCATGCTTCTACTCTGGCACAGGCATCCAATGGAAAAATGCTGTCAGCCTGGTTCGGTGGTCCCTATGAGGGAAGTAGAGAAGTGGTGATCTGGGGCATCCGGTCAGACGGAAAAAAATGGAGCAGGCCTGAAGTATGGGCCGACGGACAGATCAATGACGCTCTGCGGTATCCCTGCTGGAACCCCGTATTGTTCAGGGCCAGAAATGAAAAAACCATTTATCTATATTATAAAGTCGGGCCGAATCCACGCGAATGGTGGGGCATGGTGAAAAGCTCGGAAGACAACGGCAAAACCTGGGGAAAAGCGAAACGGCTGCCGGAATCCATTCTGGGCCCGGTTAAAAATAAACCCATAGAACTTCCCAACGGCGATATTGTTTCTCCTTCCAGCAGCGAAATCAATGAGAACCGCTGGACGGCCCATGTCGAGATCAGCAAAGACCATCAACAGACCTGGAAACCCTACCCGATTGACCCTTCTTCAAAATTTAACGTGATCCAGCCCAGCATCCTGATGCATAAAGACGGCAGGCTGCAGGTGCTTTGCCGAAGCAAGGAAGGGGTTGTGGCCACTTCATGGTCAGAAGACAATGGAAAAAGCTGGTCCGAATTAGCGGCGACCAGTCTGGCCAATCCCAATTCCGGGACCGATGCCACCAGCTACAAAGATTTTTTCCTCATTGTCTACAATCCCGAGCTTCCCGGGAAGGAATGGTGGGAAGGCCGCACCAAACTGCGCCTCGCCTACTCCCGCAACGGCACCGACTGGCAGGATCTCCTGTCCCTCGAAGACGAACAGAAAGGGGAATTCAGCTACCCCACTATTTTTAAGGATCAAAAAGGGCTGGTGCATATTACCTATACTTATAACCGCGTGAATGTGAAACACTGGGTTTTGAAGTTTTAGATTTGCTGGAATATCCTCCGGTAATCAGTTCCAATTTTAAGATCACCACTATAAAAAGGGGCTGCCTAATATAGGCAGCCCTTTACTATAATCATTTTATAAAAACAATGGATTACCTCAATGCTTTAAACATCTGCTCAATCGCTTTTTTCTTTTGTTCCATATTGGGATGCACATAAAGGTTCAGTGTGGTACTGATGTTAGAATGTCCCAGTAGCACGCTTACCGTCTTGTAATCACAGTTGCTCTCAATACATCTTGTGGCAAAACTGTGGCGTAATCCGTGAAATTTAAGGTCAGGCATATGCAGTTCTTTCATCAGGTTCTTGTAATAGCTCCGGTATGTTCTCGGTTCAGTGGGCCTGGCATCATTAGTCAGTACAAAAAAAGAAGGGTTGACAATTTTTTTGAAAGGCTTCAGTAGGCGCAGCAGATCTTTGCTTATCGGAATTTCGCGGATTGAATTTTTGGTTTTGGGCGTATCTAAAATAAGCTCTGTTTTCCGGATTCCGTTTTCGATTACGTAAATCCGCTGGATGGTACGGCTGACACTGATTACACCACGGTCCGTATCTACATCTTCCCAGGTCAGGGCACACACTTCGCCGATCCGCATTCCTGCACTCAGACAGATGTACACGCCCAGGTTTCGGAAGGTAAAATGCTCCTGAATATGATTCATGATTTTTTTCTGGTCGGATTTAGTTAATACTTCCAGACTGTGTTTCTCTCTTTCCGTAGGAAACTGGATATCAAACGGAGTATATTCGAACCATTTGTTTTTTGCTCCGAACTTAAGAATCATTTTCAGGACAATGAGGATATCCTTAATGGTTTTATGACTCAGCCCCGATTCCAGCTTTCTGAAAACAAAGTCCTGCACGTCGGTTTCCTCTACATGGAATGCTTTTCCAAAAGTCGGAAGCACATGATTTTCAATAAGAAGCGTATACGCGGAAAAGCTTGATTTTTTGACATACTGTTTCTTGTTTGTTTTCCATAACTCAGTGACTTCGGACAATTGTTTTTGTTTATTCATTGCTTTTAAATTTTAAGGTCCAAAGGAAAGCAATTAATGATCTAAAACCTTAAGGACGCAGATTAATCAATGTTCCCAATTTGAGATTTCCCGGGTTTGAAGGGGAATGGGTGAAAATAACATTAGGTAATTGTTCCACTAGCTTAAATTATGGAATGAACGTAGCAGCAAAAAAATTTGATGGTATTAATAAATATATCAGGATTACTGACATTGACGAGAATTCATCAAGATATAAATCCGAAAATCCAGTTTCTCCGGCTGGAAGTATAGATGATAAATATTTAGTAAGTGAAAATGATATTTTATTTGCTAGAACAGGTGCAAGTACTGGTAAATCCTATTTATATAATCATGATGATGGAAAACTATATTTCGCAGGATTTTTGATTAGAGTGAAAATTAAAAGTGATTATAATTCAAAATTCGTATTTAACATAACACAAACTGAAATATATAAAAAATGGGTACGATTAATCTCTATGAGATCTGGACAACCAGGAATAAATTCACAAGAGTTTGCAAATTTTAAATTTTTTCTCCCTTCAACGAAAGAAGAACAGGATAAAGTAGCATCATTTCTTTCAATTATAGATAAAAGAATTTCAACCCAAAACAAAATAATTGAGGATCT
>CAJYRQ010000106.1 GCA_913777465.1 uncultured Chryseobacterium sp. | reverse complement strand
TATAATATATATTTGGTAAATCATAAAATATTTAATTTATTTTTCAATTTCATAATATTTTTTTTCGAAACAATTAAAATCGAATTTCGTAATTTCAATTTATGTTGCTTTAAAACCATGCTCAATTCACTTTTAGCCATAATCTATCAGTTTTTAGAAATTGCATAAATGTAAAAAGAAAAAAAGAAAGTATTTTGCGGGAATCCATAAAACAATTAAAAAAATATTTTTTAGATTTGTATCTGAAAGCAATTCACAATAAGGATTATTCCGTTGTGAAAACATTTGGGTCGCCTCTTGTCCATAACCAGGGGGCTTTTTTATGCCCTGCCGTTGCGGAATGCAGAGAAGAAGAGGATTAACATTGTGATGCATTATTCACTTACCGACTTCCTGATTTGGAAGATCATTTTGCACTTCTGTTAAATTCTTTTTGGGATATATTTTCCGGGAAGGAACAAAATCAAAAGTCGAGAACAAAAAAAGCCAGGCCATTCCTTTAGCCAGGCTCTCTTATTATTAAAAATTAATCTTCTTACTTACTTTCCGATCAGTCTTTCCAGCCGCTCCATCATCTCATCCTTCTCCTTTAGCATGCGTTCGTATAAAGCAATTTTTTCTTCGTGAAGTTTTATTAATTGTTCGACCGGATGAAAAACCGGGTTATGATTCACAACCGATCCGTTGTCATGATTGGTAATGGTATTTGCAATGATGCTGATGGCAGATTGTTCATCAAAATTCTGAAAGGCTTCCACAGGAATGTTCAGGACTTCAGAGATTTTCTGGAGCAGAGCTTCTTCCACGACGCTTTTCTGTTCCAGGATGGAGATTTTCTTTTGGTTCCAGTCTTCGCCGAGATCGAAGGCAAGAGCTTCCTGCTTGATGCCGAGCATTTCCCTGAATCGTTTTATATTTCTTCCTTGGTGTATTTTATGTTCCATAGCTAAGCTTTTTTATCATTAAAATAAATGATCTTATTTTTACTTTCCGATCAGTCTTTCCAGCCGCTCCATCATCTCATCCTTTTCTTTCAGCATACGCTCATACAATGCAGTCTTCTCTTCATTGAGTTTCCTGATTTCTGCCAAAGCTTCCAACCATTTTTCGGAGGTGTCAATTGTTGAATGAATCTGGTACAATTGTCCGGTGGCTTGATCATTGACCGTTGTAACTGTATTGGCAATAATATTAATTGCCTGTTCCTCATCAAAATTCTGGAATGCCTCCACAGGAATGTTCAGGACTTCGGAGATTTTCTGGAGCAGCGCTTCTTCCACGACGTGTTTCTGTTCCAGGATGGAGATTTTCTTCTGATTCCAATCTTCGCCGAGGTCGAAGGCAAGGGCTTCCTGCTTGATGCCCAGCATTTCCCTGAACCGTTTGATGTTTCTGCCCTGATGTATTTTATGTTCCATAGCGGTTGTGCTTTTTAATGCCTAAAGATAAGGCTTTTGATGAAAGTATGTGCTGGACGACGGTAAAAAAAATCCGGTAAATTATCTCCTTTTTGCGGATAAAACAGAAGCTCGCCGGATTGGGACGGAAAGCATTCATCCTGCAGCAGATCCGGAAAAGGGAATTCCTATTTCGGGTACATACAAAAAAAGCCACCCCAAAAAAGGAGCGGCCTACAAGATTAGATCTAACAATATTATTTTTTCGCTTTTACGTCTACTGCGATTTCGATGTCTTTGCTGATCATCCATTCTGCAGGATCGGTTTCGGAAGTTCCGAACTTGATGCCCCAATCCGCTCTGTTTACAGTGAATTTAGCCTGTACGGAAGCAGCGTTTTCCATCACGTCTACTTTAGCGGGGAAGGTCACGTTCATTGTTTTTCCGGATAAGGTAAGGTTTCCGCTTACGGTTTTGTTGGCTCCGGCTACTGCGTCTTTGGAAGGATCTTTAAGATCGGTTACGCTGGTAATTTTGAAGTCTGCCGTTGGGTTTTTAGCCGTATCGAAGAAATCAGGATTCTTTAAGTGAGCCTCAAGATCCGTGTATTTTTTGTCTTTTTCGGTTACGGAAGCAGGGTCTACTTTCAGGGAGTTCATATCGATCACGAAGTTTCCGGCCGTTACGTTTCCGTTTTCAATGCTCAGGTCTCCGAATTTTACCATCAAGGTTCCCCAACGCGGTGCCATTCCTCCTTTGTGGAACGCTTTCCAGTTTACTACAGAACCTGCCGTATCTACCGGCAATACTTCTCCTTTGCTTTCCGCTACGCTTTTCTCGGTAGACGTTGCTGCATCACCAGCCGATTTGTCTTTGTTACAAGATGCCGCAAGCATTCCTACAGCCACTAATGCAATAACACTAAGTTTTTTCATATTATTTATTTTATTAAAAAGTTTATAGGTTTAAATATAAGCAAAATGAAACATCCCACAAGAATTTTCATTTAAAAACCCAAAGATAAATACTTCCCTTCCCTGTTTTCTTGACCTACATCAATAAATGAGGCATCCGGTAAAAAATTCAGAATCCGTACAATATATAAGAATGACTGAATTTATCCGGACTATAGCTTTCTGAGATTCAGCAGATTTCAGAACTTTCCTCTTCACTACTCCGGCCCCTACTCCATTATTCATAAATGTTTAAACTCACCCGCTTGTACCATAACAACAAATCCTGTATTTTTACACCACAATTTAAAACACAAGTATTTCGATTTATGCTAAAAAAACTAATACCCGCGCTGTTACTCATAGCAGCCTGCAGCAATCTCGCAGCCCAGAAGAAAGCCGAAGAGGCTATGGAAATATATACCGGCAAATACCCACAGGAAAAAGTACATCTGCTGTTCAATAAAAACAGCTACCTTGCAGGGGAAAACCTGTGGTTCAAATCCTGGGTCTTCGACGGCTACAGCCCGTCGGATATTTCCACTTCACTTTTCGTAGAGCTCTACGACAGTAATAAGACATTGATCACAAAAAAGATGCTTCCGATTATCCAGGGTGGAGCCGACGGAAATTTTCTGCTTCCTGAAAGTTTAAAGGAGGGAATTTATTACGTCAGGGCTTATACGACGTGGATGGCGAATTTCAGTGAAGATTTTCAGTCGGTCAGACAGATTGCCGTATACAATCCTTCTTCCGCAGATAAAATCCAGCCCCTTACGGATGCGCCGTGGACTGCCGCTGTATTTCCCGAAAGCGGAAACCTGGTAGATGGCATCGAAACAAAAGTAGCCGTCCGGCTGCAGTCACCGGGTATATCACCTGCCGACTGGAGCGGATATATTGTGGACACCCGAAGTCCTGAAGTGAAACTCGCTTCCTTTAAAGGTTTCGACCGGAATGTAGGCGCATTTTCATTCATCCCGAAATACGGGGTTCAATACCGCCTGACGGCCGAAGATACCAAAGGCAACCGGCAAAACGTTGATCTTCCTCAGGTACAGGATTCCGGAGTCAGCCTGCAGGTAAAAACCGGTAACGACGCGGTAAGGTTTTCATTAAGATCAAAAAATACAGCTCCGGGAACCCTCTATAAAATCATAGGGACCATCAGCAACCAGATTGTTTTCAAAGCCCGTTCTGCTAAAATGCCGGGACAGACTTACACCATTCCCGCCGAACAGCTGATCAACGGGATCCTGCAGCTTACGGTTTTCGATGAACAGGAAAACGTAGTGGCGCAGAGGCTCTGTTTCGTGCAGCCCGATCTCCTGAAAGTAAAGCAGCCGGTACTCTCCGGTCTGGCCCTGAATGAAAATCCGAGGGCTTCAAATACGTTCAATATTACCCAACCGTCGGAAAGCAGCCCTTATACGGTTTTGGTGTTGGATGGAAAAGCCGAAAGCTCGGAAGATCAGAACAGCCTGCTGAGTACGCTTTGGCTGACCGGTGATATTCCTTCAAAAATAGACCGCCCTTCACAGTATTTTACCAAAAACCACAATTCAGATGCATTGGATGCCCTTCTCATTTCCGAAAAATGGAAAAGATTCGACTGGAAAGTGATCATGTCGGGGACTTATCCGATCATCCGTTACCAGCCACAGCCTTATATTTCTTACAAAGGAAAGGTTACCATCCAGGGAAAACCCGCTGCCGATACCGATATGAACCTCCTGTTCAATACGCCCGGCAACGGTATAAAATTCTACAGTATAAAAACGGATGCGGCGGGATTTTTTACCCTGAAAGGACTGTATTTTGAAGATGCCATTAAGTTTTCCTATCAGCTGAATGACCCGAAAATTCCCAAGGAACAGGTACAGGTGATCTTTCAGCCCGATTATACATTTGTTCCTTTTAAAAACAGCCTTCCCAAAAGCAATTACACCCTGGTTCCGCGCACGGAAGACGATAAATCCGACCCGCAGATACAAAGATATGCTGCAGAGAAAAACATCCACAACTTCATGGGCGAAAAAGCAACCCTTATCGAGGAAGTAAAGCTGAAAGCCGTAAAAAAGAACAGGACAAAAGAGCTTAACGACAAACTCAGCAGTCCCATGTTCAGAAGCGCCAGCGAAACAGTATTTGATCTCGTTAATGACAACAGCAGTGCAACAGGCTCTATGAATATTCTGCAATGGCTGCAGGGAAGAGTAGCCGGACTCACAATTGAATCCAGCATGGGCAATTATATTCCACGGTTAAGAGGACAAACCGCAAGTATTTACCTGGATGAAATGAGGGTAGACCCATCCACGATCAACTCTATCTCAACGGCAGACATTGCAATGGTAAAAGTAATGAAAGACGCGTATGCCATCGGATCCGGCAGTAGCGGTGCCATTGCCATCTATACCAAACGCGGCGGAATTACCGGTTCTCCATCGGATTCTACGGCTCCGAGCAAACTGAAACAGATTTCTTTAAAAGGATTTGACAAGCAGGAACCGTTTACCGTTCCCACTTACAGTGACGAAACCTTCAAAACCATTCCGCAGGATTTCCGTTCCACCCTTTACTGGAGCACCGACTTGCAGACCAAGCCCGATGAAGCGTCGACCGTACAGTTCTTCAATAATGATGATGCCAAAGACTTTAAGGTCATCATCATTGGATATGATGAAAAAAACGGCATGCCGGTTTATTACAACGAAGTGATTCACTAAACGTATGCCGACATCTTCTGACTGCCTCGTTTATTCAGACGGCAAAAGACTGATCGGATCATAGATTTGATTTTTCAGCTGAATGATCCTGATTTCTTAAAGGGAAACGCTAAATTCAAACGGACATTAAGAATATATGGAAAAAACAGGATCGCAGCATCCTGTTTTTTTATTTGCCGGACTTCTTATTCTAAAAAGAAATGTATTTTAGCCGTTTAAAATTTCAGATGAATACCACCAGCTATATCAGACAATCTCTCAATATATCCGAAAAAAGCATCAATGCCACGCTGAACCTCCTGGCAGAAGACTGCACCATTCCTTTTATTTCCCGTTACCGGAAAGACCGGACGGGCAACCTGGATGAAACACAAATCGAACAGATTTCCAGGCTGAATAAACAGTTTGAAGAGATTGTAAAGAGAAAGGAAAGCATTCTCAAATCCGTCGGAGAACAGAATGCACTGATTCCCGAACTGCAGCAGCGGATAGAAGAAAGCTTTGATCTCCAGGAACTGGAAGATCTTTACCTGCCCTTCAAAAAAAGGAAAAAAACCAGAGCGGATGCGGCCAAGGAGAAAGGTCTGGAACCTTTAGCCAAAATCATCATGAGCCAGAAAGCACAGGATATCATGTCCCTGGCTTCAAAATACCTGAACGATCAGGTTTCTTCTGAGGAAGAAGCTTTGCAGGGCGCAAGGGACATTATGGCGGAATGGATTAATGAAAACATGTACGTCCGCAAAAACCTCCGCCGCCTCTTCCAGCGGAAGGCGGTAATTACTTCAAAAGCTGTAAAAGCTAAAAAAGAAGATGAAGAAGCGCAGAAATTCTCCCAGTATTTCGAATGGGAGGAAAACCTCAACCGCGTACCTTCCCACCGGCTTCTGGCAATGCTGAGGGCAGAAACGGAAGGTTTCGTAAAAACCAATGTGGGAATCGACAAAAAGGAAGTTTTGGAATTTATTGAAAAGGCGATCATCAAATCCGACAATGAATCATCAGATCAGATTGCATTAGCTATTAAAGACAGTTATAAGAGGCTGCTGGAGCCTGCCATCTCCAATGAAACCCTTCAGGAAGCCAAGGAAAAAGCGGATAAAAAGGCCATTGAGATCTTCTCGGAAAACCTGACCCAGCTGCTGCTGGCCCCGCCATTGGGCGAAAAAAGGATCCTGGCCATCGACCCGGGATACCGGAGCGGCTGCAAGATCGTCTGCCTCGATGAAAAAGGCGATCTTCTTCACAACGAGACCATCTATCCGCACGCTCCGCAGAACGAAACCGGAATGGCGATGAAAAAAGTCCGTTCTATGGTAAACGCTTATAACATCGAAGCTATTTCCATCGGAAACGGAACAGCGAGCCGCGAGACTGAATTTTTTATTAAGAAGATTGCCTTCGACAAACCGTTGCAGGTATTTGTGGTGTCGGAAGCCGGTGCTTCGGTGTATTCTGCCAGTAAAATTGCAAGGGACGAGTTTCCAAGTTATGATGTAACGGTGCGTGGTGCGGTTTCTATCGGAAGAAGGCTGGCCGATCCGCTGGCAGAACTGGTTAAGATCGACCCTAAATCCATCGGTGTCGGACAATACCAGCATGATGTCGACCAGACCCGGCTGAAGAACGAACTGGATTCTACCGTGATGAAATGTGTAAATGCGGTTGGCATCAACCTCAACACCGCCAGTAAATCTTTGCTGAGCTACGTTTCGGGAATCGGCGAAAAGATGGCCGAGAACATAGTGAATTACCGTATGGAAAACGGCGCTTTTGAGGACAGGAAGCAGCTTAAGAAGGTTCCGAGATTGGGAGAAAAGGCTTTCCAGCAGGCCGCGGCATTCGTCAGGATCCAACAGGCGAAAAACCCGCTGGATAATTCGGCCGTTCATCCGGAAGCTTACGGGATGGTAGAGAAAATGGCGAAAGACTTAGGCATTAAAACCAATGAACTGATTGCCAACAAAGAAAAAATTGCCCTGATTCAGCCTGAAAAATACATCACGCAGGAAATCGGGATTCTAAGCATCAAAGATATTCTCAAAGAGCTTGAAAAACCGGGACTCGACCCAAGGAAAGCGGCTAAAGTATTCGAGTTCGATCCGAAAGTAAAAAGCATTAAAGACCTGAAAACAGGAATGGTTCTTCCGGGAATCGTGAACAACATTACGGCTTTCGGATGCTTTGTGGACCTGGGCATTAAAGAAAGCGGACTGGTTCATATCTCCCAGCTGAAGGAAGGTTTTGTTTCGGATGTGAATGAAGTGGTTAAGCTGCACCAGTACGTTCAGGTAAAAGTTACCGATATAGACGAAGGCAGAAAAAGGGTTCAGCTGAGCATGATTCTGTAAAAGGGGAATGGGGAATAGTCAATCCGCTGCGCTTGTCAATGGGCAATGGTGAATGTTTAACTTTAAATTCACCTTTCACTTGCAAAGCAAAATTCACTATTCACCGTCAATGGTCAATTCGCTGCGCTTGTCAATGGTCAATGGTCAATTGTAAAAGATCAACTTTAAATTCACCATTCACTTGCAAAGCAAAATTCACCATTCACCTTTAATGGTCAATCCGCAGCGCTCGTCAATGGTCAATTGTTAATTTTAAAAGATCAACTTTAAATTCACCATTCACCTGCAAAGCAAAATTCACTATTCACTGTCAATGGTCAATCCGCTGCGCTTGTCAATAGTCAATGGTGAATGTTTAACTTTAAATTCACCATTCACTTGCAAAGCAAAATTCACTTTTCACTTTTTACCATAAAAAAACCGGCTTAAAAAACCGGTTTTTTTTAGAACAACTATTTTTTTGATTCTTCTACAGAAACTTTTCTGAAATCCTTGAACAGTTTGCTTAGTTCCAAAGCTGATTTACGGGCTCTTGTTCCCGCTGCTTTGTTTCCTTTTTCTACTTGTTGGTTAGCTTCAGTTGTGAAAGCTTCAAATTCCGCGTTGATTTTTTCAATTAGTTCTTTCATTATTTCAAAAATTTAGGCTGCAAATATAGGTTTTATGGTAATTCCAGCCTAATGGTGAAGAAAAAATTTATATGAATTCGTACATAAAAACGGCTTTTATTGGAAATGTGCCATATTTTGGGTCTTTGAAAACCAATACTGCCAAAAAACCGGTTAAAACCGGCCATTGTTTCAAGGGAATCCTTTCCCGGCAAAGAAACCAATTTTTTTAACTTTAAATTCTTAATCAACGGCGTTAAATTTTTTCATTAAACCGTACGAAGTTAACCCAGATCAATTTTTACCACGTGCTGCTCTCCTATCTTTGCTAAAGAAATAAACCACAGGACAATTAATTTCAACATTAAAAATTTACAGCTATGAGTACACTTACATTAAAAGACGGAACAGAGATTTTTTACAAAGACCAGGGACAGGGCCCGGTGCTGATGTTTCATCACGGATGGCCTTTATCATCGGACGACTGGGAGGCGCAGGTGATCTTTTTCTTACAACGCGGATACCGGGTAATTACCCATGACCGGAGAGGTCACGGAAGATCCAGCCAGAATATTTACGGCCACAACATCGAACAATATGCTTCGGATGCCGCCGAACTGGTAGCATTCCTGGATTTAAAAGACGTAATTCATATAGGACATTCCACAGGAGGAGGTGAAGTGATCCGCTATGTTCACAAATATGCCAACGGAAGAGCTAAAAAAGCCGTACTGATCAGTGCCGTGCCTCCGGTTATGGTCGCGGGTGAAAGCAATCCGGACGGGGTTCCGATGTCGGTTTTCGATAACATCAGGGAACAGACGATGCACAACAGGCAGCAGTTCTATATGGATCTCACCATTCCTTTCTATGGCTACAACCGGGACGGTGCCGATATAAAAGACGGCATCCGCAACAATTGGTGGAGACAGGGAATGATGGGTGGTATCGTTGCTCATTACGACGGCGTAAAAGCTTTTTCGGAAACGGATTTTACCGAAGATCTGAAAGCGGTGGAAATTCCTGTTTTGGTACTGCATGGTGAAGACGACCAGATTGTTCCTTACGGGAATTCAGGACTGAAATCGGCAAAGCTGCTGAAAAACGGTAAACTGATCAGCTATCCGGGGTTTCCTCACGGAATGCCGACAACGGAGGCAGATACCATCAATAAAGACATTTTAGAATTTATACAGGCATAACTGCCTTTCCAATACAATGCCAATGCGGGTCGATGAGATCCGCATTTTTTTTTGGTACCACTTTAAGCATATTCAGGCCGGTCCGGACATTTTATGGCTTTGTTTTTGTGTTGGTTTTTGAAGGACTGCTGAAACAGGCGTCCATTGATTTTTAAACACCAAAAAAACAGAGATATGCAATTTATTGAATTTAAAAAAGAACATTTTACCCATGATGAAAATCAGAACAGTTACTTTCTGGAAATATCGAAAGATGAAGTGGGATTTGACAACATTAGGATACAGAAGAAAAACAATAGTCATTTGTCAGATGACCTCGACTATGAGATCATCGATCATCCTACGCGAATCCGTGTGGTGGTGAAAGAACCGGAAGACATCCGGGTGAATTTTTAGATCCGTTTTTAACGGCCGCAAAATTCCGGTTAATTACATAAAAAGTAAACAATGAATCAGCATTATCGTCTTGCCATCCTTTTATGCGGTATGTTTTTTATCCCTTCAGGTTACAGCGGACAGGAAAATAAGGAAAAGAATTACTCTCTTTTCAATCCTGTTCCTGAGCGGTTAATGCGGGAAATGGAAACCGACCGTCCGGATGTTACCGAATCGGCATATACTGTAGATGCGGGGCATTTTCAATACGAAACCGATTTGATAAGGTTCACCAAAGAAAGATCGGATTCGCGGGAAGTTTCTACCGTATTGGTGAATCATGGAAACCTGAAACTTGGTCTTACCGGTTCAATGGCGATCCAGATCGGCTTTGAGACCTATGGGGTACAGCGTGAAAGGGATTTGTCTTCAGGAAGTACCCGTAGAACCGATGGTTTTGGAGACATTAATCTTAGGATTAAACAGAATCTGATTGGGAACGATAATGGGAATTTCGTAATGGCCATTCTGCCTTACATTAAATTTCCGACTTCCGGATACGATGAAGAAAGCCGTCTTGAAGGGGGGCTGATTGTCCCGATGCTGTATAAACTGCCGGGCGAATGGAAACTGGGGTTTCAGGTAGAAGTCGACCGTCTCAAAGACCTGGATCAGCCGGCCATGCACACGGAACTGTTGCAGACCCTCACGATCAGTCATTCAATAACCAAAGGAATTGACGGAATTGCGGAAACCTATTATACCTATGATTTTAAAGCCCATCAGCTTTCCAATTACATCAACGCGGCTGTTGAGATCGACGTAGCGAAGGATTTCAAGGTCGATGCAGGACTCAATTACGGAATTCAGCATCAGGCCCAGAAACATTACTTTATCGGTGCTTCTTACCGGCATTAAATCAGATTGGAGGTAAGTTGGATGCTGGATGCTGGAAGCTATCCCGACTGTATCAAAATTAATAATCCACTACAAGAATTTTAGCAGAGTTTAAAATAAAACAGGCGGTCCGAAAGAACTGCCTGTTTTTTTATGTAAAGTAATTAAAGTTATTTCTTACGGTATGCAACCCTCCAGACGATACCGCTCACGTCATCCGCTACGAGTAAAGAGCCGTCTGCAAGCTGAAGCACGCCAACCGGTCTTCCATAGACATCGCCTTTCGGTTCATTGGCAATGAAGCCGGTAAGGAACGGCTGGTACGGACCGGAAGCTTTTCCATCTTTAAAAGGAACGAAAGCAACCTGGTATCCGACCAATGATGAGCGGTTCCACGAGCCATGCTGTCCGATAAACGCGCCATTCTTATATTTTTCCGGAAACTGAGAACCGGTATAGAAAGTAAGTCCCAATGAGGCCGTGTGGCTTCCCAGCGGAACATCCGGTACAATGGTTTTTGCTACCAGGTCGGGTTTTTCACCTTTTCTTCTCGGATCTTCATTTTTTCCGAAATAGGCATACGGCCAACCATAGAAAGCACCCTGCTTTACACTCGTCAGGTAATCCGGTACCAGCTCATCGCCCAGTTCATCCCTTTCGTTTACTACGGTCCACAACTCCCCGGTTACCGGGTTCCAGCTCATGCCTACCGGATTTCTGAGACCTGCGGCATAAATCTTCTCCCCTTTTCCGTCAGGGCCTACTTCCAGGATATCCGCTCTTCTTATTTCGTTTTCCATTCCGTTTTCCCCGACGTTGCTTCCGGATCCTACGGAAATATAAATTTTAGACTGGTCTTTGTTGGCGATCAGGTTCCGGGTCCAGTGGTTGTTGTAGCCGCCTGCAGGAAGGCTTACAATCTTTTTGCCAGGCTGTGTAATCTTCGTATCTCCGGTTTTATACGGGTAAACCCAAACCCCGTCGGTATTGGCCACGTAGAACTGATTGCCGATAATCAGCATTCCGTACGGCTGATTCAGGCCGCTGAGAAATACGGATGAAGATTCCGGAATCCCGTCTTTATTGGCATCGCGGTACATCAGGATCCTATTGGCCGATTTTCCGCCTACTTCCGCATCGCTTTTTCCGCTGATGTCGTTTTTGATTTTCTCGGAAACCGAACGTTCGGAATTGGACAACACGACGAAGATGTCGCCGTTTTCAGCCTGGATCATGTTTCTCGGGCTTTTAATATTCTCTGCGAAACGCGTCACGGTAAAGCCTTCAGGGGCCGTCGGTGCTTTATCTTTAGGCCAGCCTATTACGTTGCTGAATTTATTTTTGGAAGCTTTTTCATTAGGCGGCGGAAGCTTTAAAGTATCGTTTTGGGTAACGGCAGTATCGGCCGGTCCCGTTCCGTTGGATTTGTTTTTGTCCTTGCAGCTGAACAACAATAAAGCAGCCACCGGTAGTAAATAGATTTTCATAATATTTCGGTTGTAAATGTTTCAATGATCTGCCAAAAAGTTACAAAAACCATTCCTTAAAATGCCGGATTTATTACTTTAAATAAAAAGCGGTTACCTGATGGTTAACCGCTTTTGTTACTTAATGTATGTTTTCAACTCCTTTAAAAAATCAACTTCCTGTGGTGTTGCCAAGTTAGGATGTATGATATTAAGATCTTTATCCAATAAAATATACCTTGGAAGTTCGTTTAAATTAATTTTACTAATAATATTTTTATTATTTTGAGTTTCAGTAAATAAATAAGAATTGGAGAGATGCATATTCTGGGCTTTTTTAGACCATTTTTCTTTATCCTTTGTCCTATCCATACTAATATAAAATATTTCGAGCTCTTTAGGTAAATCCATTTGATGCATAGCTTCTATATTTTGTAAACACGGGATACACCATGTTGCCCAGAAATCCAACAAATAATATTTGGACGCACGTACTGAAAGCACATTTTTTAATTTCACAACCCTATCTCTATCATATACATCAAACGACAAGATTTGATTTTTTACAGAGTCTGGTTTTTTATCGTTTGTTAATAATTTTTCTAATGAATCTTTATTGTCTATATAATAATCTGTATTCTTGAACCATTCTAAATTCTTGGCATAATTTGGGTATTTACCTTCTTTATATTGCATTAGATGATTTGCAATTCCGATTTCTATCAAGTTATTATATATAGTGTTTTTATCTTTATTTAAATTCAGTAGATAAATACTATCTTTTTTTGCCTGCAGGTACTGATATATAATGCCCAATAAATCTGTACTCCAAACCGGTTTTTCCAGACTTAATAAATAATTCTCTATCCTTTTATCTTTTGGCGATAGCAAAGATAATTGCTTATAAAAAACAAGATCATTTAGTAATAGTAGTTTATTATCCGTAAAATTCTTTTTATTTTCATCATGTAAATTTTCTATCTGCTGTATTTTTTGTAAGGAGGTAATCTTATTGGTTTTTCTGGTTATTTCCTGATAAGCATTGGTGATGTTGTCATAGGTAATTATATTTACATTATTATTCTCTAATTTTATATCACCGTTTTTTTCATCAAAAAGAAACTCGATTTGTTCAACAGGCTGACTAATCAAATAATTATGATAATGAGGTACAAACTTATTATCGGTCATGGTAAAAGTTCTGTATAAGACTGTATAATCAAAATTTACCGGCTTTAAGATCTTTTGACTGATCGTTTTGGAAATACCGGATTTATTCTCAAAATAAATATTCTTACTGCTTAAATCAAAATCATTATACATTAGAGCAGCCGTAGTTTGAGGGGGTATATTTTTAATTATTATTTCTAAAGAATCACCGGATACGGATTGCGATAAAATATTTTCGTTGGCAGTAGCCGGATTGACTTTATTTTCCGATTTATTACTGCAATTAAATATTACAAATAAAAAAAGCAGGCATGAAAACCTGCTAAAATTAGCATTTAAAAGCTTAATTGCCAAATCCGTTATATGCACAGTCGTATTTACATCTTGTTGCGCCATGTCCGCCATTCAGTATTTCTACACATGCAGCATTTGCACCGGAAGATGCCTGCTGATTGGTACCCGCGAAATATTGAGTATGAACTTCAGTTGTCCCATTAATTGAGATCGTAAGTTTACAGGCTGAACCTTTTCCGCCATTAACGCTTTTCAAAGCATTCCTAGAAAGTTTTTCAAAATTTTTTATATGAATTAATATTTAAGGTGATGTAAATGTATAAAATATAATTCAAATAATAGAGATAAATTAATTAAATAAAAAACACTATATATCAACCAATTAAAAACTGTTTCAAAATTTATAATTTTAGAAAATTCAGCAGACAACATTTGATGTAAGATATAAAGTTGATAGTCGTATAAATGTTTTGGTACAATATTATATAATTATCCAAATAATAAGGGAGCAGAATACAGGGGAAATTGAGATGAAGCCTGCCCATGGTGTTGAAAAAATGATCGGTCTTTAATTATAAGATTTAATTTATGAGAAAAATACTAACGGCATTCGCATTGGGAGCTTCAGCAGCGGCAGCAGCCATCTATCTTGCAGGCTATGGCTATATTTTCAAAGCCGTCGCGCTGAATCTGAAAAAGGGAGCCGTTACCCCATCCATTGATGATGAAGAAAAATTTCCGTCCAGGCCGGTACCGAATCTGAAAGCGGAGCCTTGGGAGAAAGGTCCTCAGTACAACTGCAGTATCCTATCTGAAGAAATTTTAAATGAACTGAAAAAGACCAGGGCATCTTCGCTGCTGGTAGTAAAGAACGGGAAACTGCTTCACGAACAATACTGGAAAAACCACGATTTTTCTTCTCTCATGAATTCCTTTTCCATGGCCAAAGGAGTTCTTTCTATTCTTGTGGGATGTGCTATTGATGACGGCTACCTTGAATCCGAAGACCAGCTGGTTTCTACCCTGTTTCCAAAGTATGCGGAGAGTTTTTACGGAAAACATCTTACCGTCAGGCATCTGATGACCATGCAGGCAGGCTTCGACTGGATCGAGGAATACCGCCATCCTTTTGCCGAAAATTCCAAACAGTATTTTGTGGAAGACTTAGCGGGACAGGCTTTTAATATTGATTTTATAGAGATGCCCGGTACCAGATATGAATACCAGAGTGTAGCTGCTCAATTGTTGGGGCTTGTCCTTAGAAAAGCCGTTCATCAGGATCTTGCGACGTATCTTTCCGAGAAAATATGGAAACCTTTAGACATGGAATTTCCTGCAAAATGGAGCACCGACGAAAAAGGCGTGGAAAAAGCCTTCTGCTGTATCCACGCCACGGCCAGAGATTTTGCAAGGCTCGGGCAGTTGATTATGCAGAACGGCCGGTGGAAAGGCAAACAGCTGATCAGTAAAGATTATTGCCAACGGATGCTCACCCCGACTCCGGAAAACGATGCTTTTTGTTTTACCGTTTGGGCTGATGATGAAAATGAGATAAAAATCCGGTTCTTTTACGGCTTTCTCGGCCAGTTCATCATTATGATCCCGGAACAGAACATGGTGATTGTAAAGACCGGATTTTACAACCGGCTGGAGGTTGATAAAAAAATGAGACCGCTGCAGGTAAGATCACTTATCAATTCCCTTTGCCGGATCACACAACCGGCAACCGTATAATTGCTAAACAACCATAAACAATCCGTTTCCAGACCGTTGCGTACGGTTTGGAAATTTTATATACCACATAATTGTTTACGGGCATACTTATTGTAAATTATGAGGGGAATCATAAAACGGTAAGCAATATTTTTGTAATCATTAATTCCGCCAGATTCTTAATAAGAAAAAAACAGCAATACTATAAAAAGGAAATACTGCTGTTTTAGTATTGCTGATTCCTATTCTTATGATCCGAGAATAACCTCAAAAATATCAATATCATGAAAAAGCCAGACAGCATTGCGATCATCGGAGGGGGACCTGCCGCTCTGTTTGCCGTCAAACATCTGATCTCCGAACAGGCGTTGCCCGATCAGTTATATATTTTCGAAAAAAGCAGCCGTCTGGGAGCAGGGATGCCATACAGCGATCGCGGTGCCTGCCATGAGCATGTGGCCAATGTATCGGCCAATGAACTTCCTCATCTGCCGGAGCGCTTTACCGAATACATCATGCGTAAACCATATTCCGGAGACAAAGATTTCAGCGATTACAAAAATATTAATGAGTATCAGGTAATTCCCAGATTACTTCTTGGTAATTATATGGAAGAACAGTTCAAGCTTCTTTTAAACCAGGCCAGAAAAACAGGCATAGCGGTAAAAACCCATAAAGAAACTGCCGTTACGGACATCCATAAGAAGGAGGATGACTTTCATATTACAACTGAACAGGGAGATGAATTTATCTGTTCCCGCGTAATTCTCTGTACCGGACACCACTGGCCGAAAAAATATGAAGAAAAAATAAAAGGATGGTATGATTCTCCCTATCCTCCGTCTAAATTTACAAAGGCCACCAACCATGCCGTGGCCATCCGGGGAACTTCCCTTACTGCAGTTGATGCCGTAAAGACTTTAGCTCACCTGAACGGTACATTTAACCAGAAAAATAATGAATATACCTATACCCTGCATGAGGAAAGCCAAAATTTTTCGATGACCCTCTTTTCAAAAAGAGGTTATCTTCCGGCACTGCGGTTCCATTCTGAAGGAAGCCCGTATTCCGAAGGCTGGATTATGTCGCAGGAAGAAATTTACGAGTACAAGCAGAACAACGGTGGTTTTGTAGACCTTGATTATATTTTTGAAAGGAATTTTAAAAAGCCGCTGCAAAAAAAGAATAAGAAGTTCTTCGATGAAATCAAAGATTTAACCATTGAAGAATTTGTGGAAAAAATGCTTGGGCTGCGGGATGAGCTGGACAGTTTTGAGCTTTTTAAAGCAGAATACCGTGAAGCGCAGAAATCCATCGAAAGACACCAGACCATAGCCTGGAAAGAAATGCTGGCTGCATTCAGTTACGCCATTAATTATCCTGCCAAACATTTTTCCGCAGAAGATATGATAAGGATGCGAAAGACCTTATTGCCATTGATTTCGGTAATTATCGCTTCTCTTCCACAGTCTTCCTACCGTGAAATTATTGCTTTGTATAATGCAGGGATCATCGACCTCATCAGCGTGGATGAAGACAGCCGCGTGGAACCCGATGAAAACGAAGGAGCCGTTTACCACTACACTGACGGGGAAGGAAACAAAAAGTCGGAACATTACCGATTGTATATCGATGCCATCGGCCAGCAGCCGGTACATTTTAACGACATTCCTTTTGAAGGGCTGCGTAACGGCGGAAGCATCAGTTCGGGTTATCTTAAATTTAAAGATAAAGACAAAGGTGCAGAGGCTTTTGAAAAGGATCATTCCCACATTCTGAAAATCGAGCCGGATTACTACTACCTACGGGTTGACGGACTGAATATCAATGATCATTTCCAGGCTCTGGATTATTACGGTGAAGCGACGGAGAATCTGTACATCATGGCGGTTCCGTATATCGCCGGACTGAATCCGGATTATTCAGGACTTGATTTTTGCGATACGGCCGGAAAGCGAGTGGCACTGGCCATCAAACGGGCTTCCGAGGCAAACCAGCTGGTTTCGTAAGTATTAAGAGCTAAGTACAATATAAAGGCAGACCAATTAATTTTGGCCTGCCTTTCTTTTAACATTAGATCTTAAAATGAGTTTGAATGTATTTCCGCGGATTTCATTTATCCAGGTTGTAATGTTAAATGAATAAACTAAAAAACTATACTCAAGCCCTGTTGACCTTCAGAAAGAATTGAAGCTAAAAAACAAAGGAACAACAATCTGCCATTCCTTTTAAATACACTCGAAATACAATTTATAAAATTTCAGGGATAAAAATATAAGATATTCCGGGCGTAGTATATGATTGAGATCATGTGATACGATTAAAGCAATTTTTTAATTCCCGGAAGATGCGGTTTCATCGTAAATACACAGGCTCCTGCGACGATAAATAAAATGCCTGCCAGAATAATTGCTGAGGAAGGATCACTGCCTAAAAAATTATTGAAAATAAAACCAAAAGACAGGGTCTGGATCAGCATCGGGATTACGATCATCATATTGATCACTCCCATATAAACTCCTCTTTTGCTAGCCGGAATAGATGGGGAAACCATAGAATACGGCAAGCCCATCATTGAGGCCCATCCGATTCCAAGCGCGATCATCGGCAGCAGAATCAGGTATTCATTTTTAATAAACGGCAGGGTCATCAGCCCGAAACCGGTAAGAAAAAGGCAGCAGATATAGGTATTTTTTGATGTAAATCTATTGGCAAAAGGCACCAGCAGCAAAGCGGAAACCATGGTCACAATATTGTAGGAACCGTTCATCAGCCCGGTCTGCCCTACAGCAACTTCTACCTGATGAAGTATCCCTTTCGTCCAGGTAAGATCGGAAGCGGCTACGGAAATTCCTTTTTTAGCACTTTCGATAATTGCGTTTGCTTTTGTTTCGTCGGATTCGGAAATTCCGTACAATGACGATTTCAGCATTGGGGTGATGAACTGCCAGTAAACAAAAAGCGCATACCACTGGAATAGGTACACGAGGGCCAGCTGCCACAAAATCTTCGGCATTTCCCGGATGGCCACAGCAATTTCTATGAAAGGGGTAAAAAAGGTACTTTCTGCTTTTGCTTTTTTCAGCTCATCCAGTTCTTCATCCGTCGGCGGAATTTCGGGCGTTTTATAAACCGACCAGGCGACCGAGGCAATCGAACAGAAAGATCCCAGGAAGAACGAATAATATACCCAGACCGGAATACCTCCGTTTGCCGCATTCCCTCCCAGATATTTCTGGAACACAAACAGGGAAAGGTTGGCCAGGGTAATCCCTGCTCCTACGAAAAGGCTCTGCATCTGGAACCCGAACGTCTGCTGGTCTTCCGGCAGTTTGTCGCCGATAAATGCCCGGTACGGTTCCATCGCCGTATTATTAGCCGCATCCAGGATCCAAAGCAGTCCTACGGCCATCCAGATCGTGGAACTGAACGGAAACAGAAATAAAGCAATGCTGCAAAACAGCGCTCCCAGCAAAAAGAACGGCTTCCGGCGTCCCCATTTCGGGCTCCAGGTTTTATCGCTGATGGCACCGATGAGCGGCTGGATCAGCAGTCCGGTAATCGGGCCGGCCAGATTCAGGATCGGCAGCTGTTCCGCATGGGCTCCCAAAAAGGAATAAATGGGATTTACGGCTGTCTGCTGGAGCCCGAAACTGTACTGAATGCCGAAAAAGCCGACATTCATGTTCCAGATCTGCCAGAAGCTCAGGTGGGGAATGATTCGTTTTGCATTCATAGATTCGTGTTTACCGGTTCATAGTTTTTTCCGAGGACAAGATCCGCATTATTTTTATAATTCCGGATGATCTGATGTTCAATGTTCAGCACCTGCTCCACAAATTCACTCTGCTCGTCACGGTTCCGCTTCATGCGATTTTCGTACGTATCCTTGTAATCGCGGTCGATGAAAATTTTAAAATCAAACCGATCGACCTCGAAGATATAAGTTCCTTCCACAATAACCACATCGTAAGCTGAAACATCGATTTTTTCCGTTCCGATTGAGTTTTCATTATAACTGACCAAAGGTTTTTGGATTTCGGAAACCCTATCTTTAAAATCAATGAGATTTTGGGCCAGCTTTTCCAGATCCACTTCATGGATTCCGACATTGCTCAGCGACCTCAGCCGGTTTTCATGGTTGGTTCGGGGAGGAAGCTTAAAATAATCATCCATCTGTAAGACCAGGCATTTTACCTGATCTTCTTCCAACATTTTCTGCAGGGCAAATGCCGTTACCGACTTTCCGCTTCCGCTTTCACCGGCAATGCCGATGGCCAGTTTAGGTCTGCTCTCAAGTGGAATTTCTTTTTTCAATATTGCTATAATGTCTCTGGCAGAAGCCAGGTGTTTTTCTTTCAGTTCGATAATATCACCTATCATTTCTTCATTTTTTTGTTGTTGGTTGGTTTGAACGCAAAGTCCACAAAGTTTTTTTTTAACTACTAACTGTTTTTAAGTTCGCAAAGGTACTTCGACAAGCTCAGCATAAACTTGTTAATTGACGAAGACCACAAAGAATAAAATCAGAGATTTTAAGAGCTTTGGTGTTATTTTTTTCATACTTCATAATAAACTTTTACATCCTAAATCTTTGTGACTTTTGTTGCTAAGAAGCGTGGCTTCGAGTGCCTCAGCCACCATCGCAATAAAGCCATAGAAAATCTTTAATTTTCTACTTATGTTATCTTAAACATGCGGGCTTCGATTAGGCTCAGCCACCAGAAAAAACTAAATTCTTATGTAACCCATGTGTTAAAAAACTTTCGTAGCTTAATTAAGTGGTCATTAAAAGGTATCCCGATGCAGAAAAGCAAAGTTCTTCTGTTCCCAACGGGAGTAACTCATCCGTAGAATAATATTCCCTGAAAGATTCCCCTTTTTCTTTCATCAAAAATTCATATTGGGCAAGGATTTTTCCGGGGATTTCCGGGAATCCTTTTCTTTTGAGCCCGAGGCAGAGCCAGCCTAAAAATATCGGCCATGATCCGCCGTTATGGAAATGGTGCGGCTCATTTTTAAAACTGTAGCTGTAGTTGTTCTCAAGCAGTCTCCAGTCATCGTCGCCCGGGAAAATCACCGGGTAGAAAACGGGAAGCATCCAATGCCCGAATTCTTCATAAACACTTTCCAGAAACGTTGAAAAAGCTTTAAAGTCCAGCTCAAAATCTAAAAAAATGGCAAGTGCATTTCCGGCAAGATCAAACCTTACGTCATAGCCATTGGCATTCAGCGAGGCCCATAAATACGGTTTTCCCGGAGTTCTCGCATAGGCAGTTTCGTGATATTTTACCACATCCGAATCGTTCTTGTAAAAATTCTCCTGGATGAGTTGTTTTGTGTTTACGGCCTTGGCCTGAAGGTCTTGATCCCGGTATATTTCTGCAGCATTTTTCAATGCCCAGTACCGCAGGATATTGTCGTATAAAGTATATCCGGAAGTAACATATTCGTCCGCCCAGTTTCCACCCAGCGGACTGTATACCAATCCCCTCTGGTTGTATTCCCAGGTTTTAAGACACGAAAGCGCCTGGTAAATAGGCTGCCGGAGCTGATTTTTAAGGGCTTCTTTTTCCGGTCTCTTCAAATATTCGCAGGTGGTAACGATCCACCAGGTCGTCGCGTCAGTCCTTCCGACATGGGTTCCGTAACTGGCTTTTCCATTGACAACGTTGGACGGGATCTGCCCGTTTTCAGCCTGGTGCCTGACCAGGGTAAGAATGGATTGTTCTAATCCGTCCAGGATTTCCTTATCATCAATTAAAATTCCCGCATATCCCGTCATCATCGAATCCCTGGCCCATACCCTCGCATAATTGTCGCGCTGTTGGGCAGATGCAAGAATCCCTTCCGCGGTAATGGCTTTTCTGATCACTTCAATAGCTTCCTGTTTAAACATAGTGTTGTTTTTGAAAAAAGCGGAATGAACCGTAAGGCTCATTCCACAAGGTATAAATTATTAAAAATCAAATTTTATGCTCGCACTGTAGGTACTCCCCGGAAGGGTCCTGGCCCGTACGATTCCGTTTCCGCCGGTAATGGAACCTTCTTCCGCTTCCGTAACCGCAATGGTATTGAAAACATTGTTGGCATTGACGCTTACGGAAAGATTTTTCATCACCTGGTACGAAACGTAAGGATTCACGATCGCGTAGCCCGGCATCATCAGCTTGTTGTTATCCTGGGTATATGCTTTCGTTGCCCCGATCAGGTAGAACCCGATGTGGAATTTGTCCATATTGAAATTAGGGTTTACGGAATACATGAACTTCGGTGTCCTTCGCGGCATATTCCCGATGATGGTAGGATCAATCGCATTTTTGATCTCCGCATGGGTGTAGGTAAGCCCCGCTTTTACATCGAAGCTTTTGCTGATTCGGTAATAGCCGTCCAGCTCCACTCCCAGCGACTGGTATTTGTTTTCCGTTTTTCTCTGGGTGGTTGCTTCGTAGTTGGCTTCTTTGGTTCCGGCATAGAATAAAGTCGTGTTCAGGAAGTAACCTGCACCTCTCAGTTTGTATCCGGCTTCCACCTGGTTTACTTTATTTACTTTTACTGCATCCAGTGCCGGATCATCATTATTGGTATAGTTGTATCCGGAGAATAAAATCCTGTCCGCCGAAGCGCTTCCGCCCTGGCTCACCCTGGCGAAAACTGCGTTTTTATTGTTCAGCGCATAGTTCGCTCCTACTGAATATCCAAAGATTCCGTAGCGGTAGTTTACAGGAACGATAATATTATCATTTGAACCCACCATCTGCTCCGGAATGTCGATCATCCCGTTTCCGTTCATATCGCGGCTGGTATAGGTTACCGTCGCTCCGGAGAAATAGCCGGTTACTTTTCCGATGTCATACCTTGCACCGGCATCGATGGTCAGCTTGTCGGTAGCGTTGATTTCGATCTGAGCGTGCGGAGCGGTAATATCGTATTTGGTATTGTAATCCCTTTTTAGGTTGCCCCAGTCTTTCATTCCATAGTTTAACAGACCATGATCGGTAATGAATGCGCCTGATGTATTTTTCACATCCACCAGCCTTGCATTGTTATCGCTTACTTCCTGGATATAGTTGTTCCACTCCCATGACATGTTGATGTTCTGGGTAGATTTATACAATCCTGCGTTAAACTTTACCCCATCCCATTTTTTGCTGATGTTGAAATCATTTACAAAATTATTGAAATTATTAAGCTTTACATTAAACAGGGCCAGTTTCATATAATACGCATTCATGTCTACGGGCGTATTGGTTCCTGCGTAAACCGCACTTCCGAAATTGGTGAAGTTTCCGGCAGTAAAGAAATCACTTCCTTTGCTTACACTGGCAGGAAAAGGTGCAATGAACTGTCCGTTATTAGCCGAATAGCGGATCTTTTCATCGAACTTCCATCCTTCTCCCAAATCATAATTGAATTCGGCACCGATCGTCTTTGAAACGGAATGCATTCCGTCTGCAATATCGCTGTTAGAAATATTTCCGTCGTTCCCTAATGTGCGGTCATGCTGAAGGTTGATTGTCTGCAAGGCTCCGGTAAGGATATTGTAGCCCGGCAACGAAGACCATTTCGGATCGGAGTCCGTTCCCGTAACGCTTACCGGCATCGGCATATATGCTGCGGTTCTGTCGTCCAGGACTTTGGCATAAACCCGAAGGCTTCCACGATCGAATTTTTTAAGGATGGAAAGCCTGAACTGTCCGCCGTTGTTGGAATTGAATCCGGTCTTTCTCGGTCCGTCACCGATGCGGTAAAATCCGCCAACGGCTGCATAAGTGCCTTCTGCGATCCGGGTTCCGTAATCGAAATCCGTTCTGTAATTTTTATAATTGAGGCCCAGCTGCTGGGTAATACTTCCGCCTTCCTTCTCCCCTGTCTTGGTGATGAAGTTGATGATCCCTACCGGAGAATTGCTCGCAAAAACCGATGCCGAACCCCCTCTTAAAGCCTCCACTCTGAAAACAAAGGAATCGAATCGGGTGAACTGGTCCTGGGTACCGAAAGCAATATCCCCGAACTGCATCACCGGCAGGCCGTCTTCCTGGATGAGCAAATATCTTGAACCTCCTGCTGAAACCGGAACCCCTCTTACCGTAATGTTTGAGTTTCCTTCCCCTCCCGAAGATTCGGAACGGATCCCGGGAATGGTCCGGAAAATTTCCGCCGTTGTTCTCGGCGCTGCATTTTCGATGTCTTTCATCTTTAAGGTAGAAATGGAGGTACTGGTTTTGATGGATGCCTTCGGATTTGCATTTCCGGTAACCACTACCTCATCAATGGCTTTGCCACGGGTTATCGTATCATTTTCCGTGCTCTGGGAGAACATGAATGCAGCCGTATTCATCGCACCGAAAACAAGCAGTCTGGTAAAAATTTTTGATTCCATATTTTTTAGGAGTTTTTAATTATGGTCTAAAAGTATTTTTTTTACCTTATTCAAAATACGCTTTACAGGCAATGTTAAATGAGTATTAATTTCAAACGTTTGCGCAAACGTTTGCGGTGGATAACTAATTTTTAATTTAACTTTTTATTAACTTTTACTATTAAAATATTAACAATTTTTAACTTAAATTTAACCCTGTAATATGACTATATTAACCCAAAAATCGCTTCCATTAACCTAAAAATGAAAAGAGTCACTATAAAAGACATTGCCGAAATGCTCAATATCAGCATCTCTACGGTATCCAGAGCATTAAAGGATCATCCCGATATCAGCCAGGCGGTAAAAGTCCGGGTAAAGGAAGCTGCAGCAACCTTTAACTATGTTCCGAATGATTTCGCCATCAATTTCAGGAAAAAATCGTCTAAAGTAATCGGACTTATAATCCCGGAAATGTCGATGTTTTTTATTCCTTCCATTATTAAAGGGATATCCTCGGTCCTTCACCGCGAAGGCTATCATTTTTTTGTTCTTTCATCGGAGGAATCGCTCAGCATGGAAGCCGAAAACATCATTACCTGCATCAACTCGCGGGTAGACGGGATCCTGATTTCGCTTACCAGACATACCAATGATCTCTCGCACCTGCAAAGAATCAGGGAAATGGAGGTTCCGGCCGTAATCTTCGACAAGACCATTCCGCAGCATTTTTTTGAAGAAATTATTTTTGATAATAAATTGTACGCAGAAGCAGCAGCTGACAAGTTTATTGAAGGGAAATGCAAAAAAATCCTGGCTGTTTTCGGGGACGAGAATCTTGAAATCACCCAGGCGCGGAAAGATTTTTTCCTGCAGAAAATCAGCAGCCATCCGGATATGGAATGCAAAGTGATTTACTGTGAATCCGCCGATAACGTAAAAGAAAAGCTCAACATTATTCTCGACTACGAAAATTTCGACGGATATTTTGCAATGAGCGACGAAACGCTGGCCGGCCTGCACAGCTCTTTAATCAAGAAGAAAGTGCAGACTTCATCGGTAAAGGTGGTTGCCATCACGGAAGGCATCCTTCCCAAGTATCTGGACGAATCGTATGAATGCATTATCAACGACGGCTTCAGTATGGGAACGATGGCGGCGATGAAACTGCTGCATTTGATAAAGAGCGGAAACTCAGTGATGCCGGAGAAGTAATTCTGTTGGAAATCACACAGACATCATTCTGCTGACGATGCATGGAATTTGACGCTGTCAAATTTTCGGAGCGCTAACGCTAAATTCTGAAATGTATTCTTTACACTCAGCAGTATCCAATTTTATCAAAGATGAAATCTGCGACCTAAAAACGTATTGTACTCAATACCTTTCGCGTCTTTGCATTTCCCAACAGATCTGCCTGTATAAATTCATCATGAACTTGCGAAGCAAAATTTGTTTTCAGCTTTCAGCTTCTTTCATCCAGCTTATTATCTAATGTCTGCTTCGGTTTTTCAGTTAATTTGAAACCATGGATAAAAAAATTATTTCATTGGATTAAGATTGGCTTTGTTTTTGCCAGCCAACAGTATTATGAAAACAATTTTTATCGTTGAAGATGAGACAGGCATCAGAGATGCGTTACAGCTGCTCCTGTCGTTTGAGAATTATGATGTGCGTTCCTTTTCCACTGCGGAAGCCTTCAATAAAAGAGACAAATCCGTAGTTCCCGATATTTTTATCCTTGATGTACGTTTACCGGACGGTTTGGGAACGGATCTGTGCAATGAACTTAAGCAGGATCCTTTAACCGCCAATACACCGGTAATGATCATCAGTGCACACGCAAAAGAAGCAACCGTTATCAATTCCTGCGAAGCGGATGTGTTTGTATCCAAGCCTTTTGACATCGATGACGTGATCATTAAAATTGAAGACCTGATCGGCAATTTACAGAAGAGTTAATTCGCCATAAACCATATAAAACCTCCGGGCTTATTGCTCCGGAGGTTATTTTTAAATTAAGCAGATACTATTTCCAGTAGCTCCACTTATTTCCGTCGAATATCGCGATGGATTTGCTTACGGTATCAAAACACATCATTCCCGGATACGGACTTTTAACCGCTAAATGCGGATTTTTAATGTGTGGAAGGATCATCGCCTTGTTTGCAGACTCCAATACCAACGCTCCTTTAGCATTGCTTGAAGAGGCTCCGATAATAACGCCGTTGCCCGTTTCGGTTCCTGCCACAGGAATCAGGGATGAAACATTTCCGGAATCCGTCATATCGATCCAGCTGCCCTTTTCAAACATTCTTACTTTAGCAGTCTGTTTGTCAAACAAAAAGGTTCCGTTCTGCGGATGGTTTGTGGATTGGGTAACGGAGTTATAAACCGGGGACGCGGCCACTGCAGGAAGCATAATTCCCTTTACGTTGCCTGTTTCCGTATCTTCAGGTGCAAAAGTCTGCGTCATGCCCGAAAATTCCAGGATCGAACTGCTTCCGGAAAGCGATTTTTTACCGATAGAAACCTGAGCACTTACCAGGCTTCCGGCCAATAAAAACAATACCGTATATTTTTTAATCATCAATTTCATACAAATTTTAGTCATTACAGCTTCTTTTAATACAGTTCCACACCGATCCGTTGTATAGTTTTATGCACTGGGCACTGCGGTCATACACAATCATTCCTTTCACGGGAGTTGCAATAACGGAGGTATCGGAAACCCTGGTAATCACCATTCCTTTATCCGACGATTCCAGCGCCAAGGCTCCGTTGGGAATCCCTCCGTTGCTGATGCCCGGCCCGGCAGGCCAGTTTTGGTATCTCAGTGAAAGCGTTGTTATTCCCAGATCCGTATATCCGTCGGGCATACCGGTTAATCCAGGCTTTGTACAGTAATCTACTGCAGTAGTAACCGTTGCCTGGTTGCTCGTTAAGTTAGCCATATCTTTAATAGTATAACCAAAAGGACTTGTGGTGCTGAAGAAGTTGTTCACCGGAGAGAAAGTGAGTAACCCTGTATTATCTACCAGCCAGGTCCCCTGCCCGCTCATGGTGAAGCCTTTTACCAACCCGTTGCTGTAGACGAGGCTTCCTGCACCGGAAGGCGGTACGAGATTAATTGAAGCAGGCATCAGGGTCCCGGAATTGGGATCCGAATCGTTTCCTGTGAGCAGTAAGCTTTTCGAATTGTTTTTTTCTACGGACAGATGGTCATTATTGGCTACCGGCGGCTGATGGATCCCGAAATTATTACCGGTGGAAGTACTGTTGTTCAATGTTACCGAAAGGCTGGCAGAAGTTGTTCCGGCTTTGTTTCCCACCACCTGAAAGCCGGACGGGATGATAATGTCTACCCGGTAAGGGCCCTGATTGACATTGGTATTGATGTTATCGAAAAAATAAAATCCTGAGGCATTGGTGACCGTACTTTTAATTTCGGCATTGTTGCTGAAAAGCTTCATCGTTACGCCTCCGATGCCATTTCCATCAGGTGTTCCGGCATTGTTATCATTAAAAACGCTTCCGGCAATGCTGGCTGCAAAAGTAATTGATTCATGGTTATAGGCTCCGATAAAAGCAAGATCCGAAGTCCCTGAAAAAGACTGGATCAGCTTTACGGCCTGGGAATAATTGGCAGAGGTGATTCCGAATTCCGACCAATCGGCGGCCAGCACCCTGACATCCCTTTCACATCCGGAAGAAACGCCGGAATTATAGGAAGGAGGGTTCGTATTGGCATTATAAAATTTCCAGCACGCCTTTCCGATACCGGGAACGTTGGTGAAAGCCACGGAATATGTGGTTCCTACAACATTGCCGTTGATGTCCTCAAAATGATAGCTGTCATAAGCTGGTGAAGGCTCTCCCATCTGGGTAAAAATAAGGTCGGGAATACCGTCTCCAATGGAAGAGGCAACAATGCCCAACGTATTTAAGCTGATGCTTGAACCCTGCGGAATATTGAATATTGCGGAACCCAGTCCGAGACCGTTGATCCCGTCCGAAATATATTCCACCATATTGTTGTTTACCGGAACAGGTGAAACATTCCCGTTTCCGCCGTACATTTTTCCTACCCCGATAAATGTATTGCTTCCCGGCGCCGGAATATTATAAATCGGCAGCGATATAAAGGTTCCGGCCTGGAAAGCAATTCCATTGGCAGCAAGCGCAGCATCGTTAACCCCGGTACTGTACGTTACCGGTGAATAGGTGGCACCGCCTCCGTCTGCATCCCATCTGAAAGCAAGGAGGTTGTGGCTGTTATCGGGCTTTGTGGTACTGAAGCTGTCCCAAAAGCCGCCGAAATCTGAATAAATTCTGGTAACTGCCTGTTGGGCAAAGAGAGATAAGGGCATAGAGAATCCCCCTAATAGTATTAGTTTTTTTAGAGTCACTTAACAGTTTTATAAGGCCGCAAAGATAAGGATCTTTAGGCAGTATCAGGCTTAATCATACCACAATATTCGTTTTTGTGGTATTTTTGTTTTTTTAATTCATGAAACAACAATTCATACCGTTCGCAATACGGTGTAATTCCGAAGGAATACAGCTGTTAGGGAAACTAATGGCTGATGTTTTGCATGACTGGGATCATGAATCGGATATTTATACAACTGGATTTCAGGAAAATCTTTATCGGGGATCTCAGTTTTGATTTTGCAGCGGAGATCATCATCAGGACCCTTCTGATGTTCAGCATGGTGCTGCTGGTGCTTCGTCTAACCGGGAAGAAAGGGGTGCGGCAGCTGTCTATTTTTGAAGTGGCAATCATTATTGCCATGGGTTCTGCAGCCGGAGATCCCATGTTTACGGAAGATGCCTCTATTTTCGTCTCATTGATTGTTTTTGCGGCGATCATCATCCTTTACCGTTTAATTACCTTCGGAGCCAGTAAAAGCGAACAGTTTGAAAAAATAGTCGAGGGGGAACCGCTTTACGTTATTGAAGAAGGCCAGTTTACGCTTATTGATGACAACAGCCATACGTTTGCCAAAGATGAATTTTTCGCTGAAATGCGTCAGGTAGGCATCGAACACCTGGGGCAGATTAAAACCGCCATCCTTGAAACCAATGGGAATATCAGCTTTTATTATTATCCTGATGAGGACGTGAAGTATGGCCTGCCGGTTCAGCCGAAAGTCTACGGCAAAAAATCGGTACAGGTTCCTTCACCGGGAATGTATGCCTGCACCTACTGCGGCCATACGGAAAAACTGGAAGAGAGCACGGCACATTGCCCGTCCTGTAAAAGAAATGAATGGGTAAAGGCCATCAATACAATAAGAATTACCTGAAATATAGTCTCAATTTATTAATCAGCACGAGTTATTATAAAGTTTGATGAAAAATCCTGACATCCAAATATATGATTATGATTGGACAGGATTTAACATAAAAATTCGTAAATTTGTTGTATCGATCTGAATCATATAAACACCATTCACTTAATGACTCATTTTTTTTCTGCTTTGGGGATAGACCCGCTTTTGGAACTTCTGCAACAATCCGGCGATGCGATGGCGATTTATACAGGACCTGAATTTACTATCCAGTTTGCCAATGATGCCATGCTGACGTTTTGGGGGAAAGATCAGTCGGTGATCGGTAAAAGATTCGAAGATACTTTTCCTGAAACAGACGGCGAGTCCTTTACCGAACTTCTCAGCAAGGTATGGGAATCAAAAGAGGCTTATATCGGAAAAGAAATACCTGAAACCGTAGAAATTCAGGGTCACCGGATTACTTCTTATTATGATGTCACCTGTAAACCGGTGCTGAATAAAGAAGATGCCATCTATTGGATCCTGCATACGGCAAAAGACGTAACTGCAATTATTAATGCCAGAAAAATCCTTTTAGAAAAGGAAAAAAAGGATCATGAAGCAAAAGAACAACTTAAAGCCTCCAACAGAACACTTCGTTCCAGTAACGAAGAACTTTCTGCATTAAACAGGGAATATACCCTCACCAATGAGCAGCTTGGTTATTCAAATAAAATATTTTACGACCAGAACATAAAGTTCAGGAAAGAAAACAACGAGCTTTTGTCCGGCAATGAGAAATTTCAGAATGATATAACCCAGCTGGGCGACGCCAACAGAAACCTAACCTCAAGAAACCAGGAACTGAAAGACCTGAACGATACTATTACCGAGCTTAATAATAAGCTGACTGAAAGCGACATCAGTTTCAGCAACCTGATCGATCAGGCTCCGGTGGCCATTATGCTCTTAAAAGGAGACCGGTTTATCATCACCATGATCAATGATGCAATGCTTGCACTTATTGAAAAAGACTATTCCGTTATCGGGAAATCCCTTTTTGAAGTGCTTCCTGAACTGAACGGGCAGCCGGCAGCAAAAATGATGATTGAAACCTTTGAATCCGGAAAACCGAACTCTGACCATTCGAACCCGGTGCTCCTGAACCGGAGCGGCCAGCTGGAACACGGATATTTCACTTTCAACTATACCCCGTTTATTGAAAATGGCCAGGTAACGGGCGTTATCGATATGGCGGTGGAAGTTACCCCACAGGTGCTGGCTATCCGCGAAAGAGAAGAAATTATCCTTGAAAAAAGCGTTTTGGAAGAAACCCTCCTGAAAAGCGAACAGCGCCTGCAGGGAATTCTTGAAACCATGGCAGAAGGGGTCGGCGTTATTGATGCCAACGGACAGATGGTTTATGCCAATCCCATGGCACAGCATATCCTGGGCCTCTCCGAAAGTGCCATTAAAGAAAGGACCTATGATGATCCCAAATGGCAGAATCTGAGGCTGGACGGCACGCCATTGCCTGCGGAAGAGCATCCGATGTCTATCATGATGGCTACCGGAAAACCCGTGTACGATCATGAAATCGGTGTTCAGCCTCCGGGAAAGGAAACCATGTATATCTCCATTAATGCGGCTCCTCTTTTCGATACTGACGGAAATCTCACGGGAGGAATAGGGACTTTTATGGATGTAACCTCAAGAAGGATAATTACAAGGGGTAAAGAAGATTTTATAAGCATCGCAAGCCATGAGCTGAAAACACCGGTTACCGCGCTAAAAGCATCTCTCCAGCTGCTTCAACGGTCGCATGACCGGTTGCCGCCGGAATCGAGAGAGAAGCTCGTAAACCAGTCGATCACCAGCCTTGATAGATTATCGGGATTAATCAACAGCCTCCTGGATACCAGCAGAATCGAGCAGGGCCAGCTGAAGCTTGAAAAACGGCTGTTTACCATTTCCGAGCTTTTTGACGACTGCTGTTCGAACTTTTCGGAAATTACGGACCAGGAAATTATTTTTCAGGGCGATACGGATCAACAGGTAGTAGCCGATAACCAGCAAATCGGTCAGGTAATGATTAATTTTATAACCAATGCCATCAAATATGCTCCGGAGTCGAAGCAGATCATTATTACTGCAAAAAAAACCGACGACGAGGAAATAAAAATAAGTGTAAAAGACCAGGGGCCCGGCATTCCGAAAGAAAAGCAGGAACATCTTTTCAAACGCTATTACCGGACCAATTACCATGGGCAGAAATTTACCGGTCTTGGGTTGGGACTATTCATCAGCGGCGATATCATCAAAGAACATGGCGGCAAGGTCGGCGTAGAAAGTGAAGAAGGACAGGGATCCGAATTCTGGTTTACCCTTCCGATTTAGTAAACAGGGACGTTTCCAGTCAGAAATTTCACTGTTGAGGTTCAAGGTTTAAGGTTTTCAGATTGCAGATCTCATGGATTCCTTCCCTTATTTAAAAAGATTAAACAAGGGCTCTCTTAAATTTTAATTCAGAACATTTGTTGTGCGGTTTCTGTAATTTTTTTAGCCAAAATATGTCTCAGACATCTGTCTTCCAGCTACTACACGTCTTGTGGTAGGGTTTATTTTAACGTGAGTCCGATTGTATAGAAATCATTCAATTGATTATTTAATTCAAAAATAAAAATGAGGCTGATTCGGTCAGGATTTCAATTACGACTCATTTCGGTAGAACAAATAAATGGTTTACACTTCTGACAGGATGATCCGATTCTGTACTCAGCCATCCTTTTGGGACTTTAAATACACCCTAATTGAAAATGACCAAGGCAGGTTATTCAGGATTAAATAAAAATTAAAGTGATAACAGATTTAGTTCGATGATCAGGACCTTTGATCCTATATCTGACAAGAGAAACTTCAGGTATCCGGCTTCTCTCTTCCAGCCTCTTAATCCAGATTCTTTTTCACATTATTTTATAAAAGCGTAATCCGTATCATCAATTCCCGAAGTTGACGAAATGCGGAATCTCCGTACCGAAACCGTTCAGCGGCAGCACATTGTTCCGGTTGCTGTTGAAATCGTAAAGCGGATTATTATCGAAAGGTACGCGCGGATAATAAGTAAACGATATTTGAATCCTGTTGAATACAAGAAACGGATTATTAATTAGAACACCGATGCCTATTTTGGTATTGGTATGGGTTTTCAGCAGCCTTTCATCGGGCATGGCAAGCCAGCCTGCCGCCGCTGTAATGTAAGGACTGAAATGAAAATTCTTCCATGCTTTGTTGATAAAGAGCTGCAGCTGGTACCGGAGCACAAGTTTTTTTGTTCCGATATAATCTCCGTTGAATACAGGAAACTCGTCACCTCCGGAAAGATTGATCCGGTCGCGGTACGAATAGTTGTGCTGAGGATTCCCCAAAGCTAAAGTCGGTGAAAAGAAATGCCTTGCTTTGGCAAATTTCCAGTCGGTAAGATTGGTAAAATAAGTGCCGTCGAACCGGAAAGACTCACGGTTTTGGCGGTCTTCGCTGAAGAACCTCCCGAATTGGGCCTTCACCGTAAAATAGCCGAGTTTTGTAAAGTCACCATAAGAGGCAGAAATTCCGGCATAAGGGATCATTTTGTTGCTTCTCGAAAGAAATCCTGCCGTTAGATTTGCAGAATAACCATAAGAAATATCTTCCGGCAGCTCATACTGGAAAATATTTTTTTCGATAGAAAATTTCCGCTGGATCAGCCCTGCTGATGCGAGGAAGCTGCTGTAGGAAGTAAAATACTGATACTGGTCGATAGCCGGATTATCTTTGTACTGGTAATTCTGAATCCTCCCGACCAATGCAATATTGCTGGAAATTCTGGTTTCGGGATCCGATGAAACGGGAATCTGGTAACCGCCCCAAAGATCCTGGCTGTATACTTTGATCTGAACTTCCGGAAAAACAGTTTTATCCTCAATGGGAAGCAGCACGCGCCGCATAAAATATTCAAAGCTGAAACCGCCCGCCCATTTGGTAAGCGGTGAGAAAAAATCCCGCGTTGCCGTAACGTTGATTCTTTCATTCTTATAAAAATCCCGTTCACCCAAAATCCGGGCATTGATAAAAGAACCCCAAAGGTTATAAGCCGTATAGCTTCCCAGGAAATAATCCTGTTTTTCTTTGGAATCATTCCGGTACAGAAAATCCAGGTCATGCCCTAATCCCAGAAGATTTTCTTCATTAATCCCCATACCGATTTTACTTCCCGAATAGCTTGCCCTGGGCTTCAGGCTCCAGGAATCCAGTACTTTTACCACCACGTCTATGGAATCGCCGGTCGAAGTACTGTCGGATATACTGATGTTTACCCGGTTTATGAAGGGCATCGCTCTTAACAGACGTTCGGATTCGTAAAGTTTCTGGGCGTTGTACTCCTCCCCTTTTTTAAAAAGCAAATAATGGTTAACCGTAGAAATCCTGGTATTGGAATGAAGATGGTTGGTAAACCAGTCGTACCACCTGGATTTGTCTTTCCTTTCCCCGGAACTGTAACCGAATGGGTCGGTGGTTTCGATATGGACATTTCGGATGTATTTTCCGTCGTAGGTTTGCTGGGTCTGTTTTTCGGTAGTTGTTTTCACGGAAACCGAATCGGGTTCTCTTCGGAATATAAGACGGTGGAGAAATTTGGTAAACTTTCTTTTATCTGAAAACCGCTCTATTCTGTAGTATAGCGAATCCCTCTTTTCCTGGGCATGGGAAAGGGAAAAAGAGATCAGAAGAAACAGCAACACAATTTTTTTCACCAATAGCATAATTGATTACAGTTTCTTTTATCAATTAGCAAGCCAACAGCGGGAGTTCAGCAGAAAATCAGGAAGTATTTGTCCGCTATAAAAGATACCACATCTTATTTTTCACAAAGTTTACGGCTTAATTGTTGAATATTCTACCGCACACCAATAAAATATTAATTTATGTCAACTAGAAGAAATTCAGGTTCAGGAAGATCCAATTCTTCCAGCAATGCTTCAGGCAGAAGCTCAAATTACAACAATTCAAGAGGCGGTTCCTATAACCGTGAAGACGATCGTTACGATGAGGACGACGACCGTTACGATTACGATGATCAGTATGACGAGGATGATTACGATGACGAGGATGATGATTATTCAGACGGATACCGTAATAATTATGACGATGATGATTATGATGATGACGATTACGACGATGATGACTATGATGACGAAGATTATGATGACGACGACTATGATGATTATGATGAGGAAGACGACGACGAGGAAGACGATTATGATCACAGACATAATAACCTGGGAAGGCCAAGAGGCAGCAGAAACGGTGACGGCAGAAGCTCCAACGGTTCTTCATCAAGGCGTTCGTCGAATTCAAACAACGACAATTACGACAGAAGACACGACAATCCGGGAAGACCGAAAGGCAGCAGAAACGGTGACGGCAGAAGCTCCAACGGTTCTTCTTCAAGACGTTCGTCCAATTCAAACAATGACAATTACGACAGAAGACATGATAATCCGGGAAGACCGAGAGGAAGCAGAAACGGAGACGGCAGAAGCTCCAACGGTTCTTCTTCAAGACGTTCGTCGAATTCAAACAACGATAATTACGATAGAAGACACGACAATCCGGGAAGACCGAAAGGCAGCAGAAACGGTGACGGCAGAAACTCCAACGGTTCTTCTTCAAGACGTTCGTCCAATTCAAATAACGACAATTACGACAGAAGACACGACAACCCGGGAAGGCCGAGAGGCAGCAGAAACGGTGACGGCAAAAGCTCAAACGGTTCTTCATCCAGACGTTCGTCCAGTTCAAACAACGACAATTACGACAGAAGACACGACAATCCGGGAAGACCGAAAGGCAGCAGAAACGGTGACGGCAGAAGCTCAAACGGTTCTTCTTCAAGATCCGGTTCCGGAAGAAATTCCGGAGGAAACGGCAATCAGCAGAGAGATGAAAACGGAAGATTTACCTCATCAAAAAGAGGAGGTTTCGGAAGCAGAAGCAACGGAAGAGGCAGAAATTCTTAATATCAAATTATACAGGCCGGCTGCCTAAGCCGGCTTTTTACTTAACTTTTATACATCAAATCATGGATACCAATAATTTAACGAATACGACAAAAGCAAATGATAATACGGAAAAAATAGCTTCAGATCTTCTTAATGCAGGTCCTGAAACAACAGCTGAAGAACAACTGCCTCTTCCAAAGAAAAGAGCAACCGCCAAATCTTCAGCAGCAACCCCAAAAGGAACAGCTGCAAAAAAAACACCTGCTGCAAAGCCAAAGGTCGCTGCCAAGACAGCTGCTGCTAAAAAGCAGGATGAGGATAAAAAAGAAGAAAATAAACAGGATACTAATAAACAGGATGGAAAAACAGGAGCACAGTCTGCTGAAAAAAGTCAGGTTTCCGAAACATCAAAAGAAGGACCGTTGTACAAATTTTTCATGGATGCTTTGAAAGATATTTACTTTGCTGAAAAACATATCCTGGAAACTTTGCCTAAAATGCAGAAAGCCGCTACCACGGAAGAACTTCAGGAAGCTTTCGAAGACCACCATCTGATGACTCAGAAGCAGATTTCCAGACTGGAGAAAGTTTTCAAATCCATTGATGAGACACCGGAAGCCAAAAAATGCGATGCCATTATCGGGATCGTAAAAGAAAGCGAAAACATCATCAAGGAAACCGAAGAAGGTACCATGACCAGAGATGCCGCCCTGATTATTGCCGCACAGAAAGTGGAACATTATGAAATTGCGACGTATGGCGGGCTGGTTGCCCTTGCGGAAACCCTGGAACTTTATAAAGCTGCCGATCTTTTACAGGTTACCCTGGATGAGGAAGAAGAAACCGATCATCTGCTTACCGATATTGCTGAAACTTCTATTAATTTCCATGCTTCTGAAGAAGATGAAGACGGAGAAAATTATACGGAAGAAGATTGGGATGATGAAGATTACGATGATGATGAGGACGACGACTACGAAGATGATGAGGACAATGAGGAAGAGGAAGATTACAGACACTGATTATCTTATCGATCAAATCATTATATGCAGAGCAGGCTTAACGCCTGCTTTTTACTTTACTCGGTCGTTGGTTTCTATAAATGCGCAGACAATTAATTAGCTTTACAATGCCGTAATAAAGGCAAAAAGTCCGAAGAAAACACCCGGGGAATTGGCAACGACAATCGGCCAGTCCTTCTTCGGTTTCTGGATGAATCCATAAGTTACCCACAGGCTGCAGTTGATAGCTGCCACCAAAGGCTGGAGCCAGTCTCCTTTATGGCCGTTTAAGTTTCCGGAAATCTGTGGAATGTATGAGAAGTACATGGCCATTGCCGTTACCGTTGCTACCCATCCTAAAATTTTAATAAATTTTTCACTCATCGTGTTTTTTTATGTATTCTAAGCCCTGAAATTATTATGCCACCTTCTTACGTATGCTGCATTTTTATGATAAGTCTCTTTCTTCTTACCTAAAACTTGGCTCTATTTTTGAAAATTATAGTAAAGATCTGTAATCAGATTCGACAACTGATATAGGGACTTTAAATTTTAATTAACGTGAACTCAAAGTAAAAACAGGGATTAAAAGCTTGGAAGAAGGGAAGCCGGATGCTGGAAGTTTCTTCTGTCAACCTATCAATAACAGTCTCAGATATCAAATGATTTTGTTTATACGTTGAAGGAAAAATTTAATATAGAATTCCTGATTATTTCTATTTTAAATTACTGGAAATAAATTAAATATCATCGAACTCACGTTAATTACAGCGCAAAAAAAGCATTATCAGTTTTTTTGCGGCCACCTTAACCTTAACCTTAACCTTAACCTTAACCTTAACCTTAACCTTAACCTTAACCTTCTTCTTATGAAAAAAGATACGCCCAGCTATTTAAACTTTAACGTGGAAAAATACGAATGGAAACCGGATATCAATTACCGCAGCCATCCTGAACTGTACAGGGTAGGAAAAGGCGAACAGGGGGTGCTGATCTGCGAGCCGTATAAAAGTGAGATCGGACAATACTGGCGCTTTAAAAATGAAGAGATCGCTTTGGAAAGTTCGGAAAAGATATTTGAACTGTTTCTTAATTACCTGAAAGAAAAGGATTTTGTAGGAGCAGATATGTCCAGAAAATACCTGCAGATGGGATTTACCAGGGCCAGAAGATATTTTAACTACAAGGGCGGAAAAAAATATGATGCGTCGAATAATTACGAACTGCTGGAACGCGGAACCGGAGATCCTGAAAAAGCAAAATCTGCCGATGTCTTTTATAAAAAATGGAAAGAAGCGGAAGAACTTCCTGACTACAAAAAAATGAAAAAGGAGTGGAAAAAACAGTATGGTTAAGCTGTAATTAAGATTTACTGTATTTAAATTTTCAGCAATATACTTACTTTCTGTTCAAAATGATCGAGATCGAAAGGCTTTTTAATATAGTCATTGGCATAAGAATAAGAGGCCAGCTTTTCAATATCGAGATTGGCACTGATAAACAGTACCGGGATTTCCGAATATTTGATATTGTTTTTCAGCAGGAGGGTGGCCTCTACTCCACCACGGTCCGGAATCCAGTTATCCATAATAATCAGATCCGGCTTGAACTCGTCTACTATTCCCAGAATATTAAAAGTGGTTTCAGATACTGAAACCTCATATCCCTTTTCGCTGAAAATTAAAGAAATGACGTCAAGGGTCATTACATCATCATCAAAAACCAGAATCCTTCTTTTTCTCTCTTTCCGTATCAACATGCTGATAAACAATAACAATAGGATTTCACAATATACAATATCAAAAATCGGCTCTAATTTAGCCGATCAGTTCTTCAACCTTGGATACAAATGCATTGATATCAAAAGGTTTTGAGATAAACCGGTCGGCTCCGGCATCAAAAGCGATCCCTTCGCCGTCGCGGCTGGCCGACATCACCATAATCGGCAATGATTTTATTTCATGGTCCCCCCTGATCTTCCGGATCACCTCATCTCCGGACATTACCGGCATCCAAAGGTCAACGATCAGCAAATCGGGAGCATGCTCTCTGATACGGTTGAGCACATGGGCGCTTTCAAGTTCGGTATATACCGTAAAACCTTCTGCATCCAGCATCATTTCGACCACATCGAGTATTCCCTCTTCATCGTCGCACACTAATATTGTTTTATTTTTCACTTTTCTTCATTTTTAAAATCGGTAATGTAAAGCTGAAAACAGATCCGCTTCCAAGTTCACTTTCTACCCAGATGGTACCGCCATGCATCTTAATGATTTCCTGGCTTACATATAAGCCGATGCCCAGCCCGGAAAATTTCTGCTGTACGTCTTTTACCCTAAAAAATCTTTCAAAGATTTTAGATTTGTCATCATAATCAATTCCCACGCCAAAATCTTTTACAGAAACTTTTACAAAATTTCCTACGTTGCCGAGAATGATCTCTATCTTGTCTGATCCCGGAGAATATTTAACGGCATTGGAGACAATATTATTCAGTACCTGCGATATCTTTATTTCGTCCCCTTCTACAATGGCATTGGTACTGCCCTTGATCTCAATACGATGGGAGGAAGAAATATTATACAGGCTGTTGTCTACCGTCTCATGAATTAAAGCATTGATATCAAAAGGCTTCCTGTTGATCTCAATATTTCCGGAATGGATCTTGGAAGTATCCAGCAATTCGGTTATCAGGTTGTTCAGCCTTTCAATATTCACGGAGACTTTATGCAGCGTGGATCTGAACTTGTCATCAATTCCTTTTTCCATCATCCGCTCAAGCAACTGAACCAAAGTTTTTATCGTCGTTAAGGGTGTTTTCAGCTCATGGCTGGCAATAGAAAGGAAATCGTCCTTACGGCGGTCGATATCCCTTTTATCGGTAATATCTTCAATTGCCAGAAGGATCCGGTCTTTATACTGTCCGTCAAACTCAATCCGGTAAGCATTCAGCAGCATCAGTTTTCTTCCTATATAGGGGAAATCATGATCTACCTCAAAATCGATAACCGGATTATTGGTCGGCAGAATTTTAATCAGCAGCTCGCGTAAGGATTCGATGTCCCACTGGTGGTTTCCGAGTTCGTATAAGACTTTGCCGATGGTTTCCTCTTCGGTTACCTTAAACGTTTTCAGGAAGTAGGAATTGACACTGATTACCCTGAATTCGGGATCCAGAACCAGCAGGCTTTCCCTTACCGTCTGGATAATGCTGGAAAGAAAAGCTTCATTTTCCTGAAGTTCCTGGGTCCGTTCGCTTACTTTCTTTTCAACGCTGGCTTTTTCTTCACGTAAATCCTGTTCGGCCTTTTTACGGTCGGTAACATCATTCTGAACGCCAATAAAGTGGGTAATGTTCCCGTTGGCATCTTTTACCGGGGAAATATAGAGCTCGTTCCAGAACAGATCCCCGTTTTTTTTGTAATTCCTGATCTCGACCCGGCACTCCTCGCCTTCTTCAATATGTTCTTTTAAGATCATACGTTCAGGCTGGTTGCGGTCTTTCATCTGCAGAAAACGGCAGTTGTGGCCGATAATTTCTTTATGGCTGTACCCTGTAATTTTTTCAAAGGCCTTGTTACAGTAAATAATAGGATTATCAGGCAGGCTGTTGTCTGTAATGATAATTCCTGAATTTGCAGAATCCAGTGCTTTTAAATAAAGTTCGAGATTATTGTTATCCATAAAGTATAAAATTACTTGCACATTTAACGGTCGAAATATCCATTAAAACCCATCGTTCAAAAGGTTATCGACTACCGTTATCTACCAGACCAAATATTATGCCCATATATTTTATAAATATGGCCTTTGATAATAAAAATCCAGTCTGTTATTGAAAAAGATCTGAAAATTTTAACTGTAACTATATCATAATGAGATATCAGAAAGCAGAACATGGAAAAAGATAATTCTAAAACTTCAAAATATGATCAAAATCACAAATCTGATAATCCAATAAAATTTCAAATTCAGTTTTTAAATGATGAAATAGAAGATTTTTATATTCGGTATTTGAATTGGAAATTTGGAAAGGTAAGGGTCCGGATTAGTTTTTTTTTCAATTATCGCAATCTTTGATCCTCTAAATGATTGTGTAAAAACAAATCTGAAACAAAACCTGTTTTAGCATATAGCAATCTAGGCATAATATTTAGGAATCCAGACATAGTATTAGAGAATCAGATGCGATTATCTCTACATTAAACAAATTATTCATATGACCACGATCATATTGGAATGCTTTTTGGCAGGGTTAAAAAATTAGCACATACACACAAGATTAAATGGGAAAACCAGAAATCAGCAAATCAGCGTATTTCTGAATGGTTTTTCTATGACACCAAACCAATTAATACTGAAATATCTATGAAAAAAATGGCTTCTGCCGGGACCCGTACACTGGGGGCTCTGAAGGCACTTAATTTCTTTATGGCCGATATGCAGGCCGGTATTGGTCCTTTTTTAGGGATCTTCCTGTTGTCCAAAGGTTGGCAGAGCGGCCCCATCGGTACGGTAATGTCCCTGGGCGGCGTTGCCGGAATGCTGATGACGACGCCCGCCGGTGCCGTGATCGATTCCACGAGCCGCAAACGGAGATTTGTCATCATTCCCGGAATCTTTACGGTGATCGCCTCCGCGCTGATTCTGGTCTCCCAGAACTTCTGGGTCGTCAGTCTTTCGCAGGTGGCCACAGCCATTGCGGGAGCAGCCATCGGGCCTGCCGTTGTGGGAATTACACTAGGTATTGTGAAGCAAAAAGGTTTCAACCGGCAGAACGGTCTCAACCAGGCTTTTAATCATGCCGGAAATGTGGTCGGCGCAGCCTTATCCGGCTATCTCGGGCTAAAATGGGGAATGACTGCCGTTGTTCTGCTGGCAGCCCTTTTCGGAATTTTAACGATCATCAGCGTCCTGCTGATCCCGGCCGACAGCATAGACAATAAAGCGGCGCGTGGAATGAAAGCCGATGCGGAACAGGATGAAAAAGCCAGCGGGCTTCATGTCCTGTTGAAATGTAAACCGCTGCTGATCCTCGCCGCTGCACTGGCCTGCTTCCATCTGGGAAACGGTGCCTTACTTCCCCTGTACGGAATGGCGGCAGCATCCAAAATGCAGGAAAATGCCTATATGTTTGTAGCATTAACGGTAATCATTGCGCAGGTGGTAATGATCGCGGCTTCCATTCTAGGGATGAAAATCGCCGAAAAAAAGGGATACTGGATGATTATGCTGATTTCTTTCATTTCCCTTCCGCTGAGAGGTTTTATCGCTTCCCAGATGATCAGTGAGGTCGGTTTATATCCCGTTCAGATCCTGGACGGCATCGGGGCCGGATTGCAGAGTGTGGCCGTACCGGGACTGGTTGCCCATATCCTGAACGGAACCGGACGGATCAATATCGGGCAGGGTGCGGTAATGACGGTTCAGGGTGTCGGTGCTGCTTTAAGTCCGGCTATCGGCGGATGGATCGCCCAGCAGATGGGATACAGTCCGGCATTTCTTATTTTGGGAAGTATTGCCATTATTTCTATCGCCCTGTGGATCATCAATGCCAAAACCATGAAAAAAGAATGTTCGCCTTCCGTAGCCTGCGCGAAGCCTGTTCAGAATTAAATTTAATTTTAGTCGTTAATTTTGATCTTATCTTAAAATCGCACAATCCCGTATAGTCCAACAGATTACTTTGAATTTATATTTTAAATAAATTTAATTCTAAGATCCGTTTTTATTATTTAATTATTATCCGATAAAGATTATTTATCCCGCTATCATGAACAGTGAATCTTTCATTTATTTTATCGCTTTATTTACCATTGCCGGCGTGATCATCAGGCCATTTAAAATCCAGGAAGCGGTCTGGGCCGGTGCCGGTGCTTTGTTGCTGCTTGTTTTCGGGCTGATTTCCTTGAGGGATGCCTTTACGGGAATCGGAAAAGGGCTTGATGTCTATCTTTTTTTAATCGGGATGATGACCCTTGCGGAATCAGCACGACGGGAAGGCCTGTTCGACTGGCTAGCGGGTTATGCGATACTGTTTTCCAAAGGATCTTCTTTCAGGCTTTTTGTCCTGATTTACCTGGTAGGTCTTACGGTCACCACTTTCATGTCTAACGATGCCACTGCCGTTGTTCTCACTCCCGCAGTTGCTGTTGCGGTAAGCCGTGCGAAAGTGAAAAATGCCCTTCCCTATCTTCTGATCTGTGCTTTCATCGCCAATGCGGCATCTTTTATCCTCCCGATTTCCAATCCGGCCAACCTGGTGATTTATGGAAATGAAATGCCTTCCTTAAGCGTATGGCTCAGCACTTACCTGTTGCCGTCGCTGTTTTCGGTGGGAATTACTTTTCTCATGCTTTTCCTGACCCAGAAAAAATTGCTGCGTGAGGGGATCGATTCCGATATTGAGGTTGAGCCTCTTCTTCCCGGAGGAAAGATGGCATTCGCCGGGATTATTGCCACCACAATGGTTTTAATTTCTGCATCTGCCTTAAATTGGGACCTTGGACTACCGACCGCCATCGCAGGGGTCAGTACGACCCTTCTGGTTTTAATAGCCGGACGGAAAAATCCGGTAGAATTTACCCGACATATTTCATGGTCTGTGATTCCGCTGGTAGCCGGATTGTTTGTTTTGGTAGAAGCCGTTCAGCAGACGGGAATTGTTGATTCCCTGTCTCAAAAACTTTCGGAGGAAGCACATCATGCAACGGAAACGACCTCGTGGCTGGCCGGCCTGGCGGTGGCTTTCGGAAGCAACCTCATCAATAATCTGCCGGCCGGACTTATTGCCGGCTCAACAGTTTCCGCCATTCACCTGCCCGAAGCAGTAAGAAGTGCGATCCTCGTCGGGATCGATCTTGGCCCCAATCTTTCCATTACGGGCTCACTGGCCACGATTCTATGGCTGAAGGAACTGCGAAAAAACGGTTACGATATGAGCGGATGGGCATTTCTGAAACTCGGAACCGTAGTGATGATTCCTGCATTGATCGCGGCTTTGCTGGTGCTGAGATTTTAGGTTCAATGGATGATGGGTTTTAAATATGGTAATTACAATAGAATTCAAACCATAGGTGATTACGTTTATTCAAACTGGCAGCTAATCTCCGGACTTTAATTTTTAAGATTGGGCACACCTTTTATTACCTCTCCAATACTATGTTTAGATCCCCTGCGGGAATGACAAGCGGTGTGTTGAATCAATCTGTAAAAATCAGCGCAGATCTCCGGTTGAATTTCTCTGAATTACAGACACAAATCTCTCTTGAAATTTCTCTGATGCTATGTTTAGACTCCGTGCGGGAATGGTGAGCCGTGTTTTCAATGAATCTGTGACAATCAGCTCAGATCTTTGTTTGAATCCAGCGATTGAATGTTATCCGGAAATCAAATAAAAAGCAGCGGTCTAAAAACCACTGCTTTCGTTATGTCTATGTTTATAATTTTAAAAACCTAAAAGCCTTAATTTAAACTGGATGGCAAAGTTGTCTTTGAAGTTTCCGGTGTTGTAATGGCCCACCCGGTAGAAGAACCCCAGGTTGAACTGGGAAGAAAGGAAATTGTTCCACTCCAGGCCGACTTCATTGTAGAGGTGGTTCAGGGTTTCAAATTTAAATTGGTGGTCCTGAGGATTTTTCATATCACCGGTGATTCCTCGGTAAATAACATCAAAGCTGGAAACATTTTTGCCGAAGCTTTTGAAATACCATGGCAGCCTGTGAGTCAGGTAAACGCCGGCAAATTTATCATTGTAGTATTTACCGCCTTCCATGGTAGCAAACCCAAGATAGGAAGTCAGGTTGAAGTTGAAGTTTCCCCTTCCGCTGGCCAGTCCGTTCATGGTAAAGTTTTCCCAGATCGGCGCATCGCCAAACATCAGCCCTCCATAGGCGCGGATTCCGGTAACGCCTAATTTTGTTTTAAGGTTATGGCTGATCAGCACATCAAACCTGCTGAAACTGAAATCGCCGTCCCATGCTTTAAGTCCCTGCTCATAATTAAAATAGAATTCGGGGTAATTCTGTTCGTAAGTATATTTTCCTTCAGGCGTCATTACATTCTTGGAATTCGGGGAATATTTCAGGGTCAGGGTTGCCGAAGTGATGTCGAAACGTTTCCCCAGATCCCGGTAGCTGTAATCGAACAGGGCTTCTTCCTGTGATCTTTTGGCGGCCACATTCAGGGTAAGCCCATTGGTGATATCGTTTTCATAGCTTACTTTAAAGCCTTCATAACCATAGAAGATATTATTGTTGATAGCTACTCCCGAGTTCATAATCTGCATCCTGAAATTCCAGAGATTTTCGGAAAACCGCCCGGCTGCGTTTACGTCATTAAAATATTCAATCCTGAAGAATGAGTTTTTTTCCAGGGTGGTTTTAAAATCTACCCCACCGCCGAACTTGAATTTTTTATCATAAATCCCGTAAGCAAAATAAGCGTCCGGTGAAATGTACTTGTTGAAACGTTCATTAAGCTTAACCCCTAATCCAAGACGTACATGCTCATATTTGTTGTAACCGAATACTCTTGCCAGATCGAAATCCACCATTCCCAGACGCAGCCTTCCTTTTAAAAGTCCGGCCAGCCCTTTAGCTTTCTGGTCCAGCTTATAGACGCTGCTCAGGCTGTCGATTTTCACATAGGTATTCTGCTCCCTTTCGTTAAGTTTCTCCGTACGGTATTCGTCCATTAGTTTTCCGTCCGAATTTTTTACGGCAATGGTATAGCCTTTAAAATCTTTGGGAATTTCTTCGATAGGTGTTTTAATGTCGAAATAATCGGCAGTCGCATAAGCATAGGTTCCGAATTTCCTGCCTTTGTCTTTTTTCTTTTCCGGCTTTTCCCCTCTCAGGCTGATGTTCATATCCAGGACATTGCTGTTTACTTTCAGCTTATAATCTTCTTTGAGTAAAAACCATTTTTCATTTATGGGAATCCAGATGCTGGTGATGGTGCCTTCATTGGCTTCGTTGCTTTCGCTCTCGATCTTTTTCAGGGCGTAAGTCGATTTATCGATATATAAGTATCCGTTGAACTTTTTACGGTCCCTCGCTTCCCGGTTGTTCACCTGCCTGAAACGGATGACATAATTTTCACGGCCGTCGATCTCAAGGGAATCGGTAAGGAAAAACCGGTACAGGTTTCTGTTTTCTTCCTGTACCTCTTTTGGAATCTTGTTGCGGTTTGACCGGAAGGCCATCAGCTCATACAAAGGCTGCTTCAGTCCGGAAACGCGGTTGTCCAGGATATTGATCTTCTCCCCGTATTTTTGCGAATACATCACTTCAGAAGCCCTTTCCCAAAGAAACATTTTACTCTGGCCGGCCAGCTGTGCCAATTGTACAGACTGTAACGAATCTTTTTTATCTTTTGGCTTCATCGCCCTCTGTGGAAGTTTCTCCAGTGAATCGATCCGTTTTCTAATGTAATTGTTATAGCTCCCGATGCTGTCCTGGTCCAGATCCATGGCTATTTTTTCATACGATTTGTAAGCATAGGATTCCAGGCTCTGGGGCGAGTTCTGTTTGTAATTATCGTTTACTTTCTGTAAAATTTCAAGTGCCCTCGGATCGCTTTTGTCGGATAAGACCACCCCCTCTATGGATTTTGTTTTCGGCTCTCTTCTTACCAGAAATACTTCCATCACTTTATCGGTAAGGTAGCTGGATTCCCTGTATTCGGGTGCGGTGACAACAACTTTTTTACAGTCTGAAGTGAAATAGAGGATTCCCAAGCTGTTGCTTTTGCCCAGCATTGCATGGTCGCAGCTTACGGTGGCATTGGTGATCGGCAGATGGGTTTCGGAATCTTTGATAATGATCTTTGACTGTGAAAAAAGGAAAGTTGAAAACAGCAGTAAAAATAACGGATAATATTTGTTCATAAAAAGCGGTGTATTAATTAAAATGAGGATAAGCACCATTCATCGTCCTTATCCTCATCAATGTTTAGTAGGCTGGCAAAAAGAATGCCGATCATCTGTTTTAAATAATGTATTTCTTAAGGCCTTCCATAATTCCCTGCCAAAGCATATTGAAGAAGCTTCTTTCGGGATCTCTTTTCTTTTCGATCATCACATGTTCCGGTTCTCCTTTGGAGTCATCCTTCACAAACCAGTTGGCAATTTTGGTCAGCAGTTTCCGTTCTTTTCCTTTTTTGTTAAGAAGATTCACATACATATCGTTGTATTTGAAATAGAACTTCCCGTTGATGCCTGCAGAATTTCCGTAGTAATCGAATTTTAAGTAATCAATCTGCCCGTCAAGCGTCACATTCAGATAGGGCCGTACGAAAAGGTTTACGTTTTCAGCAGAGAGGTTCCTGATGTCCCCTTTGATGGTAAAACGGTCCGAACGGTCTTTCACATCAAATCTCCAGTTTACTCTCGTATCCGCTGTGCCGAAGAAATCAAATTGGGCATCGGTATTAATTACGGTCGGCCGGCCTTTGATTTTCGCATTGTTGACATTGGCAATCTGCGCGTTGAATTTATTGAAAGTAATTTTTCCCGGGATGTTGCTGTTCTCCGCATTTTCTTCATACGTCAGCTCGGAGTTTCTTAGATTAACATTTTTAATAAAAAGCGGCACCTTTACATCCCTGAGTTTTTTGCTGAAGAAATATCGGATGGCATTGTCATCAGGCGGCGCAAGATCATGGTAAATGTTGCAGTTCAGCCGGTCGATATCAATTTTACCGAGATCGATAACCGTATTTTTTTCAAAAGAAGACTGATGGTCTTCCACCCGCACTTTTCCTACTGTAATGGTATAAAGATCGGTTTCTTTGGCGATGACCCGGCTGAACGCTTTGCGGGAATATTTCGGGGTAAACCGCAGATCTGTCATTTCCGTGGTCTTCCCGGAATTCGTTATTCCACCTACGGAGAAAGTATAATATTTTCCGGCATCCAGATGGATTTTCTTTGCCTTGATATCCCTTTTCCGAACGGTAAACGGAATTTTGTGCTCTAAAATTTTCTGATCGGTATAAATGCCATCCAGCTTAACATCAAATGCTCCAACCGACATTTTATTTTTATTCTGAACACTTTGGGAAAGTTTCCCGTTCGTCATCTGAATAAAACCGATTTTCGCTGCAAAATCCGGTGGCGTTGTCTTTTTCTTTTTGGTCTGCGATTTTTTCGCAGGGGAACTGATGGCAATGTCCGGGCGGTCGATAACGATCCCGGCAAAATCAATATTCAGCTTCTGGCCGATGTAGCGGCTTTTATTCTTCAGTAACCTGATCTGGCTGGCAGAGGCGGTGAATACGTCTTTCGAAATGTTCTTTTGCAAAGCAAGCATCTTGAAACCATCAATGATGATATCCGAATTTTTGGAGGTGATCTTTTCAACTCTGATCGCCTGTGCAGGATCTGCTTTAAAATAAATGTTGTCGGCTTCGATATCGTGATTGGTAAAACGGAAGGGGATTTTTTCCTTCACGGTATTTTTATCAAAAACAATATCGTTAAGCTTAAAATTGAAATGCTCGACAGAAGCCGTTTTTTCCCGGTCCTGCTGAAGGACGGTAATTTTTCCGTTCTGGAAAAAGATGTTTTTCATCCCGATTTTCATTTCGATCTCCTTCGGGTTTTTATTTTTCTCGACGGTTTGTTTTCCGGTAGAGGTTACTTTCAGGTCGGGTTCTGAAAAGAATACTTTGGAAACAATCAGTGAATCCTGACTGATGTTGAAATCATCAGCCGTAAATTCTTTGGCAGAAAAGTCGAAAATATTTTTTGAATTGTAGTTCCGCGGGTTCTGAATAGGCTTCAATCTGAAAGCCACTAGTTTCAATGAGTTTTTAGATGCACTTACCTTCTCGGAGTGGATTTCGTAAAACCCGTTCACTCCTATTTTAATATTTGAGCCTTTAATTTCAGGATTTTTAAAGGCAATCGGTATCTTGGCATCGTTGCTGCTCTGGGTAATGTTTTTAAGGCTGATCATAATATTTTCGCCTTTAAAAACCGGCTTTCCGTTGGCCTCTTCCACGTCTGCCGTTACATTTTTAATGTCAAGATTGTTTAAGGCAAGGTCAATCTTTTTCTTCTCTTTTTTCTCCTTCTTACCGGGAACTGCGGTCTTTATTTTAATATCCCCATCCGAAACCAGAAGCTGATTGGCATGGTAGGATTTGCTGAACAAAGCTTTCATAATCCCGAAATCCGTGATTCTTATCTGTGCTGCACTTCCCTGGATCTGGGTAATGTTTTTATTTTTCGGGTCTTTGGTCGCAATTTTTAGTTGGTTTACGGTAATATCGCCTGACATCAGGCTGAGCTTAAACCCTGAGATCTTAACGGTATACGGTGTTTTATCATTCACCAGATCCGGCAGTTTCCGCTGCAGGTAAAATTCCAGGGCGAAGGGAAAAGCAACCGCCAGCACGATAATTACGGCAATTGTGTAAATCAGCCATTTACGGCGTCGGGGTTGAGGAGGTAAAGATTTATCATTCATCAGTAAAAGTTCTACCTCGGGATAAACAAAACATATTCCAAGTTGTGAAACAAGACCTCCGGCATCAGAATTAAATTCAGGAAATCTTATAAAAGAGAAAGACTGCCCTCGCGGGCAGCCTTATCAGATAAGTTCATTGGGAAAATATAATTACTGTATGATGTATTATGTCTTAACAAATATTTGATTTTCTCCGAATTACAGTTTAAAAAAGAAAAAGGCCACGGCAGCCCAAGACTTATTCACGCCGCTGGCATAACCTAAGGTGCTGTGGCTGCTGTTTTCCACGGTTCCGTTGTCTTTGACATAGCCGATGGTTGAATGGCTGCTGTTTTCTACCGTTCCGTCGTTCTTAACATAGCCTACGGTGGAACCGCTTCTGTTTTCTACCGTTCCGTCGCTTTTTACACGGCCGATGGTGCTGTGGCTCTTGTCTTCAATGGTTCCGTCACTTTTGATGTACCCGACAGTCGAATGGCTGCTGTTTTCGATAGTGCCGTCCGATTTGATGTAGCCCGCGGTATTGCGGCTTCCCGATTCAATGGTTTGTGCTGTTGCGAAAGAAACGCCGGCTAAAACCACAGCGAAGGTTAATAGTTTTTTCATAAGAATTTATATTAATTAAAATTAAGTCTGTTTCAGGTAAGGAAGTAAGCTTCGATTTTTATGGGCTTTCCGGCTGGTTTCAACGTCCGGGATCGTAATTGTTTTCATTTTTGCTAATATCAAAGATACATTTTCTTCTTCTTTCGTCAGCACTCTGTATCTAAAAATTCTTTCAGATGTCTTGTTTGTATAGGGTGCTATTAAATCAGGCTGGTTTAAATTTAACATCTTGAATTACAAAACTCTTATTCCGATTCGTAAATGATTGACCCGAATTTAACGGTACCAGTTCTAAGGTTTCGCGTATTTCAGTCTTTTAATCAGATGAGTGGCGTGATAGCCGTCTAAAGATGATCCTGCGACAGTACCGGCTTTTTCAAAATCAAAAATGCCATGGTCGGCATCCCAGATTTCACCGGGGAAATACAGATCCGTTATTTCGCCGATCACCAGCAGGGTGTTATTGATCTGAACAGGAACAACTTCTTTTAAGCTTAAACCGATCTGTATACGTGATTCCCGGACAAAAGGTGCCGGAAAATTATCTTTATAATCGATTCCTAATCCGGCAGCATCGAATTCCGATTCTTCCCTACTATATCGGGCTGATGTCTGATGCGCTTTTTCAAAGATATTGTCATTCACATGATTGATGGTATAAAAACGGGTTTGTTTTATATTTTCCAAAGTATGCCTATCAACGGAATCCGGACGGGAAATAAAGCCCATCAAAGCAGGATCGGCCCCGATATGAATCACCGAATTAAAAATGGCCAGATTAGTCTGCCCGGTTTTATTAACGGTTCCGATCAGGTTGAGGCTTTTAAAGCCGCTGAGGGAATTTACCAGCGCTGTTCTTGACCTTTTTTCCAGGCCGGCCAGGTGTTGGTTCGTGAAATGCGTTAACATGAATAAAAAGAATTTAATTTTAAGTGAAATGGATTTATCAATAACCCGACATAATTTTTTGTTTAAAGCAGGGCTTTTTTCCTCGACAGTTTAAAAGCAATATTGACAAAAATAAACAGAGCCGTCACCATAGCAGAAATATAAACTGTCTGGTTTGAAGATTTATTGGCTGCCGCAATAGCAATCAATGCCCAGACGGCCACCAATGCAAATGCACCCATGTTCTTTTTCCAGACCATATACAGATGAATCAATGCCGCTGTAATGGACATCACGACGGTCCAGCCGGTCTCCGGAATGCCGAATCCTGACCAGTTTATCTTTTTCAGGTAAGCTGCGACATCTGCAATCAAGGCTACAGAAACCCATCCCGAATAGATGTAAAAAGGTAGTCTGAGGAAAACGGCTGTTTTGAAGTCGCGGGATTCGATCAGGCCGCGGTTGTTCCCTATGATTTTTAATAAAGAAACCAACAGCAAAATCATAATCGGAATCGTGATAAAAGTATATTCATGTAGCCAGGTAAAAATCCAGAGGCTGTTGGCTACACATGAAATAACAAACCACCATCCGGTATTTAGGACCGTTTTTTCTTTAGCCTCGGTATTTTTGGTGAATGGACCATAATAAATGACAAACCCCAGCAGGCCGAAGTAGATAAGGCCCCAAATGGAAAAAGCATATCCGGCAGGAGTAAACAGGTTCTGGTATTTTGCAGAAATGCTCGCCATCGTTTCATTGTTAATAGATCCGGTGTTCGAAAGATAATTAATACCGATTGTTACTATTAAAACAATTATATTTAAAATCTGAAACCGCTTTACCATCGTTTAATTTTTTTTAGTCTTTTATTCTAGCGTTAAGTTAATCAATTTTCTTCAGGCCGGAAAATATGACGGAAAAATTGTGGCTGAAATTGTACCGTATTTTAAAGGTATATTTTTTGAATGCATCCTTTTGTGGTACATCAGCCTTCAAGGTGGATCCACTCCCAAAAGTCCGGAAGTCTTTACTTTGTACCTTACATAACAAAGGAATGCAATTATATTACCTAAATCAATAAAATTTTAAAATCAATGAAATCAATTATCATTACCTTCTTCATGCTCTTTTCATTAAGCATTTTCGCACAGAATAAAAACTTCCAGCTATCGACTCATATTCTGGATGTATCCAAAGGCATTCCTGCGGCGGGCGTCAGCATCAAACTGGAAAAATACAATGCACAGTCGAAGCTCTGGACTTTTGTGGATGAAAAGAAAACGGATTCAAACGGCAGGATCCCGGATTTCCTGCCGTTAGAAAAAGGAAATGCCCATACGGGAATTTTTAAATTAATCTATTACACAAACGATTACTTTAGGAAAGACAAAATTGAAAGCTTTTATCCATTCATCGAAGTTGTTTTTGAGATCAAAGACCAGAATCATTATCACGTTCCCATTACCCTTTCGGCTTACGGCTATTCTACGTATCGGGGAAGTTGATATTTGGAGATTAAAATTTGATTTTATTTTATCCAAAATGTTAACGAAGCTAACCAATAATGCCTGATTTAGCTTCACAGATGATATGAAATAAAAATTGTGCAACACAACCTGACGGGTTTCTAAAACCCGTTAGGTTTATTTATTCACCCGATTCCCGGATTTTGAAATGGTCCGGTTTTGATAAATATTCAGAGCTTTTTTAAAAGATTGAGAAAGTATCTGAAAACACGAAAGCTCCTTAAAAAGAAGCTTTTCTGTGACGAAACAGGACTATCTTTGAACATTTTCATGCAAAATTTAAGCAGATTATCACATTTAAAGTTGTTTTAAATGTCGATTATGAAGTAAAAATTTAACCTTTAAAATTTCAAATCGATTTATAGTCATATACTACAAAAATGGCAATCTATGGCTTTATTAAAAAAGTGTAATTCTCCTGATACTTCTTTCCCCTTATGCCCAACATTCCCATGTCTGCAAAATTTTAAAGCAGCCTACCAACAATGTTGCCGATAGGCTACCGGATTTTATTCTTTGTCAATCTCAATGACCAATTTACCCTGTAATGTAGTAATGATTACATGTGAATGGCACTCGAAACCGATTTGCTCCAACCATTTTCCTTGTAACATGATTTGTGGAACAATTGATCTGTTCCAGGCATAATCTCTACATTTTGGTTGAATTTTTAACCTTCTCATTCCGTCTGGAAGTTTTGGTTTTCTGGGTTTACAGGCTCCGCATGTACAGGTTTTGTTCGGTTGTAACTCCTGGGTTACTTTTAGCTTCCTCATAGAAGCGCTTTTTTGACTTTTCGTAGATTGCATTTTATAAAAAGTTTGACGCACACCCAGGTCACCGCAATCTACGTCGGATAACCGAAATGATGCTGGACTTCCACCAGTTTGCCTGGGTTTATCGTAATTAAGAAAATTTGTTGAATTGCTCCAACGTAGATTGCATGATAAAGATATGAATTTTATTTTAATTGGTTAAAGATAAATGGCTAAAACTTGCAATTTTTTTAAAGTCAAAAACACCAGGTCGCTGCGAACGTCGCCGGAGACCGGAAATGCACAGTACTTTCAACTGCTCGCCTGGATATTTTTGATATTTTTTTAACTGGATTGCTATTTTATTTTAATTAGTCATGAGATAAAAGCTAATACGTGTAAATTTTTAATGGTCAAAAAACCCAGGTCGCTGCGACACACGTCGGAAACCGAAGATTAGGCCGGACTTACACCGGATCGCCTGAGCTATATTGTTAATAAGAAAATTTGTCTGATTGCAAAGGTGTATCGTATCATAAATATAGAACTTTGTTTTAATTGGTTCATTATAAATCTGGGCAATAATCAATTGATAAAGATTATGCTACAATAGCTTCTTCTTCAGATTCCCGATACATCATATTATAATGTTCTTCATGCCCCATTTCAATAAATATTTGCTTAAATACATTAATATATTTTTCAAGTATTGCTTCTTGTTGTTCTATATATAAATCATCAGGCAGCCCGTGAGAACCGTCATTTATCCAGCAAACTAGGGAACGACATATCTCTTGTTCTTGAGGATTGGTGAATTTTTTGATAAGATCGTCATCTGCGTATTTTCCTAAAATTTTAAAGTAATTTTCTATAATTCTTCGCATTATATTTTGGACGGTAATTCCTGAATTTTGCTGTGTATTTTTTAATTCCTTCCAAAGTAGTTCATAGGAACTTTGGATTGGGTTGTCCATTCCATAAGACTGAATACTAGAGATGTTATCGTTTTTCCTTATAATCCAGAAATTTGTGTCGCCATTCTTTGGTGTTCTTCCATCTACAAAAGATACTTCTTTATGGAAATAAACATTATGGGTAAGTAATATAAGTTGCTTTACACTACCTTCATTCTGCTTTATCGATTTAATAATTTCTTTGATTAATGAGCTTACTACAAAAAGCACATTACTATCAAGGCTAGAAATAGGATCATCAACAATTAAAATCCTTTCCTCAGTTATAGTATCTTCTTGGGTACTTCCTTTAGCTAATTGTAAAAAATATAAAAAAGTGATAAAAGTTGATTCTCCTTCACTCAATGTAGATTCTGCGATCGTCCCATCTTCCCTTAATATTTGATACTGATTCGCCTCAGTTTTGGAAGGAACTATTTCGAAGTTTAAAAATCCATAAGATTTTAACAACCTATTTATTTCATCTACTGAAGGCTGAACACTAGTTACATTTTTGTTAGCTATTTTTATTTTTTTATTTAATTCTGAATATTTTTCTTGAAGAGTTTGATGTTGTTTCTTGATAGCTTCAATTCCCTTTGATAATCCTTCTTGTTTTTTTACAAACGAATCTATTATACCATTATGAGAATCAATCAGATATTTCCAAATAGAATTAATTAAATTATTTTTTTGGTTACTATAATCTTCAACGATAATGTTATGAGATTTTATCTCAAGATTACACTTATCGATAATTCCCTGAATTTTCTCTAATTGTTCTTTTGTTGATATTAATTCAAAACTTCTGCTGGGTTCTTTTGCCTTATTACTCAATAACTCTTTATTAGCTATAAATTGATTTATCAAAGTTTTTAAAGAAGCTGAAAATAGGTCAATGTTTAGTTTAGAGTCAGGTTTTGCTTTTTCTTGACTTTCAATTTGTTCTAAAAGATTCTGGATATTCAAAGCATCTCTGCTGTATTGTATCGATAAATCTTTAACTATTTGTATATCCTTTGTAAATGTTTCATCAAAATAATCTTCTAGCTGTTTTTTAAAATTTTCATTAATAGTTTTTTGCTGACAAAAAGGACATGTTTGATCTTCTGTTAGGTAATTCCTTCCTTCATTTACCCAATCATTAAGATTTAATTTTTGAATCAATCCTGCGATCGCTACGTCTGATTTACCAATAATTTTTCTTTTCCATATTCCATTAATTTCTATTTCAAGAAAATCATTAAATACAATCGAATTGATTAAGCCCATTGCTGATGGCGTTGAACCGAGTATTATTTGTGCTTTTTCTTTCAGTTCTTCAACCGTTAATAGGGATTCTTTGTTATTATGAAACTCATGTAATAGTTTATCTTTAAAAGCATTTTTACTGAGAAAGCCTCTAAATGCATCTTTAAAATCATCTTCATTTTCCTTGTAAATATCTGTCCATACAACTTCTTTAAAATTATTTTCTTCTTGCAGTTTTGTTTCCTCTTGTTTTAAAAGAGTAGCTTTCTTTTCGATGCCTCTTGACTTAAGATCAGCTAATTCCTGCTGCATTTTCTCAATTTTTTCAATATCTTCTTTTGTTGCCTCTCCAAGCGTAAATACTCCATCTATTTTACCTTTTCCAAAATTTCTGTCGCGAAAATCTTTATTATATACAAGTACATTTACAGGTAATCCGTCCTTCCAGCCAAGATTACATGCATCATAAATCGGATTTGAATTATCATAAATGTATTTGGATAACGTCGTTTTTCCACATCCATTTGCCCCGTATATGAAGTTAATCTTTCTAAGATTTTCTATTTTTATCCCTGTCGGATCGTAAGTGGCAATGCCTCTAATGGTGATTGATTCCAGCATAATCCAGTAATTTTATTATAGTTCTGTAAGCACCATAGATTAGCTGGTGCTTTGATTTAGATTAAAAAAACAATAGTTAATACTAGATTGATATTTTAACGCTTAACCCAGAATTTACTTCCGGTAATAATCTTGGCTCAGTTCCTACCGATGATCTTAGGTCTTCTAATAAATCGTCAGCTGAAATTTTTGTTCCGATTTTGGCCTCCGATTCGGGTCTCGACCAACTTGATTCTCGTGCTCTGTATATTTCAACCTCATCAATGTTATTGGCAATTGCGTAAGCGCAAACTGCTCTTATGTAATATCTATTAAATTCACTTTGGCATAATAGTGTTGATGCATTGGAAGGTGTTTTTACTGGTTTACCTTGTCTCATCGACGTAGCATTAAAATGAGTCGCAAAATCTAAATTCGCCTCTAAAGCTTCCTCATCACTTTTATTTACTGCATCAATAAGAAATGTAGCGTAGTTTGCTTTGCCAGTATCATTCAAACGTTCGCTGATAAAAAAGTTATCTGTTTTGATGTCATTATCAATTTCTGATAACATAATTGACCTAACATTTTGGTCAAGATTTAAAAATTTGAATTTTGCCATGTTTTTTAGTTTATATGGTTAAAAATTAATTGTTCTTATATTAAACCCCCATCACCTCCACCTTACTCCTCCCGCTCTGCTGCTTGCTCACTTTAATCTGCACGGGGATTCGTTCGGTCATTTCCTGCACGTGCGAGATCACGCCCACTTTACGGCCCTGGTTGTGCAGGCGTTCTAAGGCATCCATGGCGATATTGAGCGTAGTGGGATCCAGCGAGCCGAAACCTTCATCTATAAATAAGGATTCTACTTTCATGCGGCTGGACGACAGCGAGGCCAAACCTAAAGCCAGGGCCAGCGAAACGAGGAAAGATTCTCCGCCCGAAAGCGAATACACCGTACGCACTTCGTCGCCCATGTCCTGATCCACCACCTGCAACCCGAGCGATGCCGGAATGCGTTCGATCCGGTAGCGGCTGGTGAGCGCCTGTAAATGGATATTGGCATACCCCAATAGTGCATCCAGCGTATATTCCTGCGCAATCTGGCGGAATTTCTTCCCATCAGCCGAACCGATAATATCGTTGAGCTTGGCCCAGTTTTCGGTAACAGTAGCCTGTTCCGAAATACGTTTCAACAGGTCGCCGATTTTATTTTTGTGGGCTTCGTCCTGCTGCAAGCGGAAACTGTTTTCCCCTTTTTTGTGCTTCTTTTCTTCCACTTCCAACCGGATATTCGTGTGCAGGGTCATCAGTTCTTCGAGTGCTGTTTCCGACTTACCGTTTTCCTGATGACGGTCCAGAGCCTGTTTCCGTTCGGTCAGAATGCTGTTGGCTTTGGTCAGTTCCTCGTTAATGGCCTGCAATGCCATCCGTTCATTTTCGATCCAGTCATTTCCTGAAGCCAGTAAGCGGTGAAGGTCGTCCGGGTTTAGCGATTGACCGTTCTTTTGGTTATAATCGTCCAGCCAGTCCTGCATTTGCCCGGAAGTTTTCCGCATGGCCGTCTCCAATGTGTTTAGGGCATTCGTGAGTTCCTGCTGCTGGGTTAGGATTTTAGTATGTTCGATGGCCAGTTCTTGCTGCCTGGCTTTCACCTGTTCTACATCCGCCTGTGCTTGGGTAACCGCCTGTTTGAATTGACGTTCCGTTTCATCGGCAGGCTGACCATCAAAGAGTGCTTTACGTTGTTGAACCAGATCCAGATACGATTGCTGTTGCGTCAGGTGGATTTCTGCCTTCCTGCCGGCTTCCGTTGCTATAGTTTCAGCCTGGCTTTTAAGTTCTTTCAGCGTAGCTTCTAAGGCTGTTTTTTCCCGGGTATGAACTTCCAGTTTTTCGGCATGTTCTTTCCATTGCCGGGCAAAGTGGGTGATGCTTTCCACAAATGTTTCAGGGTCTTCTTTCCACGTGTCTATCCAGCCGGATGCTGTAAAATAGGGCGTAAGAAGCTGTTCAATTTCACTTAGGTGGGCGGTGGCAAGTTTCTGTTCGCGTTCAGACTGGCTTTGCTGTTCGTTATAAAGCGACAAGCTGTTTTGAAGATCTTTGAGTTGTCCGGAAAGCGCATCGGTACTTTCTTTGAGCTGATCGATCCCGGTTTTAGCGGTTTCGAGTTCCAGTTTCTGCTCGGCATAGGCTTTTAATTGATCAGATAAACCGGCCTGTCTCGTTTTAAGGGCTTCTAATTGTGCTGCGATCCAGTCTGCTTTTTCGTTATCGGCGATATCATGGCTATTTTTAGCAATGTCAAAGTGCGCCCAGGTCTGTCTTTGTTGGGTTAAGGCTGATGCTTTAGATTGTATTTCTTCATTTCGACGCCGGATGTTTTCCTGTAGGGTTGTACATTCCTGATCCAGGGCATCATGACGGCTTTGGAGGCTCAGTTGATGTTGTGTTTTCTTCTCACAGGATTTTTCCAGCTGGGCCAATACTTTTTCCAGTTGCGGATTTTGAGTAGCATAAGGATGATGGGTGCTGCCACAGACAGGGCAGGGCTCATTTTCCACCAGGGCTTCCCTCAGCGTCTCTACATTTTCTGCCGATGCCAGACGGGCCTGTTGCAGGAGCTGATCCGCGGTATCGCTTTCCGCTTTTGCTAAAGGGATTTCCTGCTTCAGTTGTTGTAAAATTGCTTGTTTGCCCTGATAGTCGGCTTCGTCCTGCACTTGTTGCTGCCCCAGGTTTTCCCACTCCGTTTGTGCATAATGCAAGAGCTGCCATTGCGCCTGTGCCCTGATGCCTTCCTCTAATCTTTGATCAGTCTCGGTTTTATCGAGGGTTAAAGTGTCAACCGGAGCGGAGCGTAACGTTTCGGACTTTGCTTCATACGTTTTCCGGGTATCATCCAGCAATTGAAGCTGTTGTTTCCAGTTGTTCTCAAGGGTTTTCTGCTGTACTTCTGTCGTCTGGATTTTATCTTTTACTTCAACCAATTTTGCCGAGGAAGCTTCTAAGTTTATCAGGAGTTTTTGCGCATCTTCAAGTTTGGCGAGGATGAGGTCTGTATGTTCGGCAACCGCTTTGCGATGAGCCTGCTCGTTTTGCCACTGCGTCATACTTTCAATCTGTGAGGCCAGATCGCTAAAGGTTTGCTGTTTTTCTTTTAAGGTATCCTGATGCTGCCGGTTCTGCACGTCCGCTTTTTCAGTTTCTGCTTTCAGTCCGTCCAACTGTTCTTTTTTCTCTCCCAGTAAGGTATCCAGTTTGCGGGCTTGTTCCAGTAATGGCAGGGCATCGGCCAGTTTCTGGCTTTGAAGGGAAAGCTGATGTTCAACCTGTTGAAGCTGCTTTTCTAGCGTTTCTTTCTGTTGTTGTAAAGAAGTGAGGGTTTCTTTTACGGTTTCCAAGGCGGTTGTTTTAGCGGCATGTTGTTCCTGTGACTGCGCTAAAGCATCTGCCCAGCTTCGGGTTTGTTGCGCGTGTTCAACCAAACGCAGGTGCCGGCTTCTTGGCGAGGCAGCATTTTTATTTTCAGATGCCTGCTGTAAAGACCGGACGGCTTCATCATGGCCTTGCCGGTATTTGGCCAGCTGCTCGTGCCAGGTGATTCCTGCATTTAAGCTTTCCATTTTTTTGTCCAGGTCTGTGATCTGCTTTTCCAGAACTGCCTGATCTGCGGTTAAGGCTTGCAGTTCCTCATCGCTCAAGGTTACGATGCCTTCTTTACGGACATGGAGATCACGCAGGTGTAATTCTTCTCCCTTGTATTTTTCAAAGATCTTCCGGGAGATTTCGGAATAAATATGCGTGCCGGTCAGCTTTTCAAGCAGGGAAGATTTCTCATCCCGGTTGGCTTTCATAAAAGCGGTAAAGTCGCCCTGCGCCAGCAATACCGACCGGGTAAACTGTTCGAAATTCAAGCCGACCAACCTTGCGATTTCACTATAGGTTTCTGCTTTTCTGCCAGGAATGTCGATAGCGGTGCTGAGGTTTTTAAGCGTTACCGAATCAGCCTGCATTTTTTCATTGGCACGGTTCCTGGCCCGTCGTACGCTCCAGGTTGCCCGGTAGTTTTGCCCGTCGATTCCCCTGAAATCCACTTCTGCAAATCCATCTGCCGTACCATCACGTAAGATACCGCGTACATCGCCCTGACTGAGCGTGCTGCCCTGAACGTCTTTAATCTCTATACCTATTTCCCTCGCTTGCAGATATCGCGGTGTTTTACCATATAAAGCCAGGCATAAGGCATCCAGTATGGTCGATTTTCCTGCGCCGGTAGCGCCGGTAATGGCAAAAATACCCGCCGAACATAAAGGTTCTGCCGTAAAATCAATTTCAGTAGTGTCTTCCAGCGATGCTAAATTTTTGATGCGTATGGCTAGTATTTTCATGTTATCCGGCGGTTTGGTTTACTTCCTCTGCAACCTGTTGAAATAATTGCATGATTTCTGATGGTACTTCGCTATGGTATCGGGATTGGTAGGCTTTACCGAAAACATCGATCGGTTGCAGTTCATTCAGCTTTTCAGCGGTAATGAGTTCCTGGGCCTCTTTGGTAGAAACCGGATACTGCGCATCGATTTTGGCTAGCCGCACGGGTTTACCAGTCAAGGCAATTTCTATTTTATGCCGTAAAGCGGGCTCGGGTCCATCAAGTAGAACACGGACCTGCAGATAAGGCAGGTTTTCCGGGTTGAAATCGCCTATTGGCAATTGTTCCAACAGGGAAATGACTTCATGCAAAGGCTGGTGCTGATGCGGAATTCTTTGCAAGGGCACAGCTACCGGAATTTCAATCGCTTTCAGATCGCTGATTTCCTGATCGAGATCAAAAACAATGACCTGATGTTTGTAATGAATTTCGGAAAAGGACATCGGCAAGGGACTGCCGGAATAACGGATGTGTTCTTTTCCTCCAATTTTTTGTGCTTTGTGGATGTGTCCCAAAGCCACATATTTGATATCGGGATGAAAAGCTGTGGCTGAAATGCATTCCACACCGCCCATGATCAGCCTTTCGGTTTTATCCAGATCAGTAATCTCTGCCTGCTGGGTATGCAGATGTCCCATGGCAATAATGGGTTTATTTTCCGTATTATGTTGTTGAGCATAATCAAACGCGTTCTGATATAAAGCTGCTACGCCTTCGGTATACGGATTGGCACAGTCGGCAATGGCCGGATAGTCGCCCATACGCAGGAAAGGAATGGCCAGGCACCAGGCTTTGATGCTCCCGGAAGCATCGTGTATTTTAACCAGCAGTTTTTCGTAATCAATATTTCCTCCAGCATCTTTTTCTACCAGGCCGATAATATGAACATTAGAAGACTCAAGCAATGGTTTGGGTGCTTCCAAACGTGCCGCCGAATCATGGTTACCGGCCGTAATGATAATTTTCAGACCAGGCAGTGCTGTTGTTGCCTCGTTCAGGAAACGGTAGAACATCCTCAAAGAGGCTGCCGATGGATTGGAGTTATCGAAGATATCACCACTGATCAGCAGCACCTCAATTTTTTCAGCGACCAATGTTTCTACCAGCCAATTCAGAAATTGCTGATGTTCGTAGCTGCGGTCATATTCGTGAAACAGCTGACCAATATGCCAGTCTGCAGTGTGTAGAAATTTCATAATAGGAATTAAGGACGATTAATTTTGAGTTCAAAAAATCAGGACACAAGCAATGAGAGTTGCCGATGCATGATCAGGTCAACTCAAGTGACACGTTCATTAAAACTTGCAATGGAAGAAAAGGAGAATAGTCTATTTGGTCTTTTCATGATGAGGCGTTATTAGTTGATGCAATTTAATAATTAATTTAAAATCAGCAATATATTTTAAAAATAATTTATATTCACTCAATTATTCTTCCGGCTTTAATTAAATATCTCCTCAAAAATAATCAAGTAAAACAAGGAAAAATTAAGGGAAACCGTAAGGTTATGCGGTATATTCTTATATGAAGTACTTTATGATGACTGATACCCGGTAAGTACTTATCATTTAAATGACCCATCTGGTTTTTCCCGTTTAATCATATAAAATGATCTGTAGCAGGTTCAACTAACCTCATAGATTATAAACCCTGTCTATGACTATATAAGAGCCAGTAAAGATGAACAGGCCATCAAAGAATATTTACAGCGAAACCAGCTAGAAAGGATAAAAAAATACTGCGAATGCATTACCATAATTATTATCGAAGCCGTTTTCGAAGATTATTCTGTAAAAATCTTTAACCGTCCGGACTGGAAAAAATTGATAACTGAATTTAAACTTGCAAAAATCAACCCTGCGTTTGTTCTATTGGGATCGGTTTAGACGAAATATTAAAAATCCCTACAATATAAATCCGGTAAAATTCTCCGGCAAGACTGAAATCTCATTGCCAAGGGAACGGATCAAGCACAAAAGTTGGGGAGGAAAAGATAAAGTCTTATTTTTGTTGAATGCCTGATGAGAACGAACTTTTAAAATTACTGCTTCCCGAATATTTAATTTCTTATTTCGAGATTGTCCGCTTTG
>CAJYRQ010000105.1 GCA_913777465.1 uncultured Chryseobacterium sp. | reverse complement strand
CTTTTATGGTATTAAATTAATATAAATAAATAGTTATGATTGAAAAATATATCATAAAAAGTATTAATTTTATATTTAAAAGGGAAAAACATTTATATAGTTATGGAGAAAATTTTACGTTTTTTATCTGTATTCATCGGTGTTTATGGGCTTTCACAGGTGCCGGGAAGCATCAGGGTAAAAGATAATTCAGGGAACGAGAGCTTAAATGTAACCTGTACGAACGGGCTTGATGCCAGCGGATGTGTAACGCTTCATGCAGAATATCCGGTTATTAAACAGACTACCGGCTATGAAGTATCTTCAGAAGCCTACAGTCCGCCGGTACCAATGAACCAGGGAACTTCTTTAAATGCAAATTATGACGATCTTTTTGCGGTAAAACTCGATATGCCGTTTAAATTCTGTTTCTATAATCAGTACTTTCAGTCACTGATTGTAGGCTCAAACGGAATGGTCACGTTTAACCTTAATCAGCTAGGGAATATCAATTATCCGAATGTCCAGTGGCAGAATCCAAGTGCTAACTTACCTAAGAATTCGATTTTCGGGGTGTATCACGATATGGTTTTTTCTGCCAATGATCCTTCGGAGATTTATTACACAACCACCGGCGCTGCTCCTTTCAGGAAATTTGTCATCAGTTTTTATGAAGGCAGGGTAGCGGGTTGTACCGAGCGTTCCTCGTCGCAGATCGTCCTGCACGAGACCACCAATGTAATTGAGGTATTTGTGGATAAAAAACTTACGCCATGCCCGACAAGGAAATTTCCGAATGCCCTGATCGGGGTCATCAACAGTGACGGAAGCCAGGGCGTTTCTCCGGCCAACAGAAATACCGGCAGCTGGCAGGCCTTACAGGAAGGCTGGAAGTTCAATCCGCTGGGAAATGTAATCCAGCCTCAGGTCACCTGGACCAATTCAGCCGGGCAAACCGTAGGGACGGGGGTTCAGACTACCATCTGCCCGACCCAAAGCGATGTCTTTACGGCAAATGTTACCTTCAACAGCTGCGGGACCAGCAATCTTACGTTAACGGATGATTTCCCGCTGACTTTCGACCCTACCTATCCGGCTGCTAAAAATTATACCCAGGATTTCTGCGGAAATTCGCCGGTAAACCTTTCACTAAACAGTTTTCAGGCTAATGTAACCAGTCAGAATCCGGCCAACTTTAATTTCAGCTTTCATATCAGCCTCCAGAATGCACAGAACAACGTCGGTGCCCTGCCGAATAATTTTACGTTAAATGCCAGTACGGTATTGTACGTCAGAATCCAGAATCCGAATGTTCCGGGCTGTTACAGGATTGCCGTTCTTACTTTAAACCTCCGGACGAAAAACCTCCTGAAGAATACGGTAGAAGTCTGCGATACGAATAACGACGGATCGGAACCCAATTATAATCTGAATTTACTTACTCCTGAGATTTTTGCCCCGGGAACTACGGGGATCACCTACTTTGCCACGCAGTCGAATGCTCAGAATAACACCAATCCCATTACCACAACTACCGTTTCGGCAGGCACCAAGATCTGGGTAAGGCTTGTGGATGGAAGCTGTACTTACATCTTAGGTCCCGTGAACTTCCAGTTCAGACCGGGTGTGAACCTGAATTCACCGCTTAATTTCCAGTATTCGGTTTGTGATATCAATGCGGATAATCAGGAGCCTTTCGATTTTCCGCTGACGATCGGGCCTCTGGTTACCACCCAGCAGGGAGCAACTTTTGCAGCTTATGCCACCTATGATGAAGCTTTCAGCGGAAACGGAACCGTTCTGAATACCATCAAGGAAGGAACCTATACCGTTTATATAAGGGTTCAGATCCCGAACGGCTGTTTTGCCGTAGCGACAGTAAACATGAATATTACCTTCACAAAAATCCAGGCGAATGAAAAAACCGAATACATCTGTTTCAACGGAACCGATGACATCAGCGTCAATTTAAATACCCTTTCTGCAGGGATGCTGCTTTCGCCCACCAATGTCCAGAATACGGAGTTTTACTATACCTTTGTGAGCGCGACTTTAGGAACCGCCCCGATCAGTCCGAACCAGACCATCACCACCGACGGGAATTTTGTGACGCAGACCTATTATGTACGTTTTGAAAACTCGGATGATTGTTATACGATACGGGCAATCAACGTAAATCTGGTTCATCCGGTTATCGTTCAGTCAAGCTTTACGGTGTGTGATTTTAACAATAACAATTCGGAAAACATCCAGCTCTCCCAGTTTTCCCAGGCGATCGTTGGGAACCAGAATGCCACCACGACTTTTTATCTTACGGCTGCCGATGCAGCGAGCGGTACCAATCCGGTAAATGCCTATACCCTGACCGGTACCAAACAGTTTTTTGTTAAAATCAATTCTTACAACTGCCAGCAGGTATATCCGTTTACGGTAAGCTTAACCTCGACTCCGGTTGTGAATGCCACGGTAAACATCAATTTAACCAACATCTGCGACAACAATAATGACGGCACTGAAAACTATAACCTGACCAGTGCGCAGAGCCAGATTTCATCCAGCCCGAATGTGAGCTTTACCTATTATTTAAATTACAATTCCACCACTCAGGCATTTTCCAACGAAATTACAAATCCGTCGCAGTTTGCCATTTCCGGAGGAAGTGCTACCGTTTATGTAAAGGTAAAATTTAATAACAATGAATGTTTTTCGGTATCGAAACTGAACATCAGCATGACCTTTTTACCCGCAGTGGTGCTGAACAATGCAACCTTAAGCCGATGTGACGAAGATTTCAACCTAAGCGAGACCTTTGCGTTGAATGATGCCATCCCGCAGCTATTTGTCGCATCGCAGAATACGTATACGCTGTCGAACATGACGATTACCTATTACAATGCATCTGCAGATGCAAATACGGGAAATCCTTCCAGCCAGATCGGAAATACCTATACGGCCAATGTTTCGTCGGTTCAGGTATGGGCCAGATTCCAGTCGAAAACAACCGGTTGTTACTCGGTAGCGCCGATTCAGATGAATACGTATTTTCCTCCGAAAGCAATCAATTCCACGGTGACGGTATGCGATGAAAACCTGGACGGAAGCTACGAAGTGAATCTTCTGAACTTTACCGGTCAGATGGTGGATCTTCCAAATCCGGCAAACGTATTTACCTTTTATCTTACCCAGCAGGATGCGCAAAACAATATCAATCCGATAGCTAACCCGTCCAGTTTCACGGCCAATCCTTTCCCGTCACAGATCTGGGTGAAGGTTCAGAACCTTACGGGCTGCCAGGATATTGCTACGGTGAGCTTCGTTTATGGAAACAAACTGACCTTGCAGAACAGCGGGCCTTTCCAGCTTGCCGTCTGCGATACCGGAAACGACGGTATGGAGAATATCAATCTGACGCAGTTCCAGACCCAGATCTATACCGGGGCTAATGCTACCTTTACCTATTATCCGTCTCTCGCAGACCTGAATGCCGGAACCAATGCCATCGCAACGCCTTCCAATTTTACTCATATACAGGGTTCGGGATCCGGCACGGTTTACGTAAAAGTAAGTGTTCCCGGCTCATGCCCGAATGTGGTGGAAATAAAACTGTCTCTGAAAAATACCCCGGTATTCGATATTCCAGCCTTATATTTCTGTCCGGAAGGTAGCCTCGATTATCAGGTGAAGGTAGAAGGTTTCACGATTATAAGCTACACCTGGACGGGTCCGTCGGGGCAGGTCATCTCAACAACCGATACGATTACGGGAATCAAAACCGTCGGAACATATACCCTTACGGTTACGGCGAGTAACGGATGTTCGTATACCGATACCTTTGAAGTGAAACACTACGAGGTTCCGGTAATTAAAAATCTTGAATTCAACGGCAATAATGTAACGGTATATGCCACGGGAACGAAACCGATTGAGTATTCCATCGACGGTATTACCTGGCAGGCATCCAATATGTTCTACAATCTGCCGACGGGCATCACTACTTTCTATGTGAGATATACGGGCAGCGACTGTATCGTAAAACAACAGGGCGTTGTTCTGGATATAAAAAATGCCATTACCCCGAACGGAGACGGCATGAACGACCAATGGATCGTTAAAAACCTTCAGGTCTTCGGAAACCGGATGTCGAACGTTAAAATATTCGACCGGTATCAGACGTTAATTTTTGAACAAAGTTCCAATACCGAGTTTTTCTGGGACGGAACCCTTAAAGGAAGAGCCATCCCGACCTCCAGCTACTGGTACGTGATCACCCTTCCCGACGGAAGAAATTTTACCGGCTGGATCCTGGTAAAAAACAATAACTAAATCTGATCCGCAGATCTCCATAAAACCCCATTGAATTTTCAGCGGGGTTTTTTGTTTAAAAAAAAATGGTAATAATTACAGCAAAATTATTTTTGAAAGAACTTGGGAGAGTTTCTTATTACTGCTGTTTTTTCTAAGCTTAACCGCAATTCCCATCTTCTTTTAGTATTTGAATAGATAATTTTTTACACTCTCCTTCTAAATGAATACATTTACAGTTCAATCAGTATCAGACTCATGAAAAAACCATTTACCCGATATTTGTTTCTGCTATTTATTTTTCCGATTTTTATTGTTTTAATATTTTATCTTTTCTCTTCTTCCGGAGCGGATGCCGGATTGTACGGACTGAACCGGACCATAAAATTTGGCTTGATGGATGAGATTTTCGGAAATCCGGTCTATAATTCCTCTATTTTTATTTTAACTTATACAGGATATCTTCTGGTTTATTTTGTTGTCTTTTTAATCGGAAGGATAACAGACTTTCACTATTCCATAATACATTTTGTCATGTTTACCATCAATTTTATTTTAATTTCAGTGAATACCGAAAATAGATTCTTAATTCCTCTATCCGTAATTTGCTTCATATTTTTTATTTTGAATATCTTTAAAACCACAAAAATTCATCAAGCATAAACAACGATCAAAACGATATGACATTCCAGGAACAGATACAGCAGGGCATTCCAAGCCGGTTGCCGCAGCCGAAACCTTACGAAACACAGATCAACCATGCGCCGAAGCGGAAGGAGATTTTAGGGGAAGAAGAGAAAAAATTGGCATTAAAGAATGCGCTGCGTTATTTCGAGCCTCAGTTTCATGCGGAACTGCTGCCGGAATTCAGGGAAGAGCTGGAACAATACGGAAGGATTTACATGTACCGCTTCCGTCCCGATTATGAAATGAAAGCCCGGCCGATTTCAGAATATCCGGGAAGATCCGAGCAGGCCAAAGCCATCATGCTGATGATCCAGAACAACCTGGATTATGCCGTGGCGCAGCATCCCCACGAACTGATTACTTACGGTGGGAACGGCGCCGTGTTCTCCAACTGGGCACAATATCTTTTAACAATGAAATACCTGTCGGAAATGACGGATGAGCAGACGCTCGTGATGTATTCCGGTCATCCGATGGGATTGTTCCCGTCTCATAAAGACGCTCCGAGGGTCGTAGTCACCAATGGAATGATGATCCCGAATTACTCTAAGCCGGACGACTGGGAAAAGTTCAATGCCTTAGGGGTAACGCAGTACGGGCAGATGACGGCGGGCAGCTATATGTACATCGGGCCGCAGGGCATCGTTCACGGAACAACGATTACCGTCCTGAATGCTTTCAGGAAAATCAATAAAGAACCGAAGGGCGGATTGTTCGTCACTTCAGGATTGGGCGGAATGTCCGGCGCTCAGCCGAAGGCCGGGAATATTGCCGGTTGCGTAACGGTTTGCGCAGAAGTAAACCCGAAGATTATCAGAATCCGCCACGAACAGAAATGGGTGAATGAAATCCATGAAAACCTGGATGAACTGGTGGCAAGGGTAAAAACCGCTCAGGAAAATAAAGAAACGGTTTCCCTGGCGTACCTTGGAAATATCGTTGAGGTCTGGGAGAAATTCGATCAGGAAGATTTAAGAATCGATATCGGTTCGGACCAGACTTCGCTGCACAACCCTTGGGCGGGAGGCTATTATCCTGCCGGGCAAAGCTTTGAGGAATCCAATCGCATGATGGCGGAAGATCCGGAACTGTTCAAGGACAAAGTGCAGGAAACGCTCAGAAGGCATGCCGAAGCCATCAATAAACATACGGAAAAAGGAACGTATTTCTTCGATTACGGAAACGCCTTCCTGCTGGAAGCTTCCCGGGCCGGGGCCGATGTGATGGCCGATCATCCGACGCTGGGCAGGGAGTTCAAATTCCCATCGTATGTTCAGGATATCATGGGGCCGATGTGCTTCGATTACGGATTCGGGCCGTTCCGTTGGGTCTGTGCCAGCGGAAATCCGGAAGACCTGCAGAAGACTGATGAAATCGCCTGTGCGGTATTGGAGGAAATCCAGCGGAATTCCCCTGAAGAAATCCAGCAGCAGATGAAAGACAACATCCAGTGGATCAAAGGGGCGCAGGAAAACAAACTGGTGGTCGGTTCGCAGGCCAGGATCCTGTATGCCGATGCCGAAGGAAGAATGAAGATTGCGGAAGCCTTTAACAAAGCCATCCGGAACGGGGAGATCGGGCCGGTTGTCCTGGGCCGTGACCACCACGATGTTTCAGGAACGGATTCGCCGTACCGCGAGACGTCCAATATTTATGACGGTTCGAGATTTACCGCAGATATGGCCATTCATAATGTAATCGGCGACAGTTTCCGTGGCGCGACCTGGGTATCCATCCACAACGGCGGTGGAGTGGGCTGGGGTGAAGTCATCAACGGCGGTTTCGGGATGCTGCTCGACGGAAGCAACGATGCCGACCGGAGATTGAAATCCATGCTCTTCTGGGACGTCAACAATGGGATCTCCCGCAGAAGCTGGGCAAGAAACGAAGGCGCCGTATTCGCCATCAAGAGAGCCATGGAAGCAGAACCGAAACTGAAGGTGACGCTCCCTAATTTTGTGGATGAAAGTCTTTTTTAATAAAATTCCCCTCCCCTGGAGGGGTAGCAAAATTTGAAAAATTTTGATGGGGTGGTTATAAACCTGTATACTGGTTTCATCCAAACCACCCTTCTAAAAATTATCTGTCATTTAAGAACTCCAATGTTCAATAATAAAATTCTCGAGAGCATTCATTGCTACTGAGAGATTTTGCTTCACATCGAAATCGGTGATTCTGAAAATTTTTAAACCCAGATTCTCCAAAAACTTTGCCCTTTCCAAATCATATTCCTGTTTGGAATCGTGACTTTCACCATCAATTTCAACAACCAGGCCTAATGATTTTACATAAAAATCAACAATATAATTCCCAAATATTCTTTGTTTGTCAAAATCAATATGGTGAAAGTTTCTATTTCTAACCTGTTTCCAAAACAAGACTTCTGATAAAATACCTAATTTTCTCTTTTTCTTTATCAAAGGTTTGAGATGAGGATTATAAGGTAAGTTTTCGACAAAATTGCGGTAAATGATAATACCCTCTATATGTGTGAGTGTCTGTTTTTATGGCATTTGTGTTTAAGTTTGAACAAATTTAAGTTTTTTTTGGAAGTGGAAAGTGTAAACCACTACTGGATTCAGGGATGAAAATTGCCCCGATCAAAATTTCCCTCTTTCGGAGGGGTGGCAAAATTTTAAAAAAAATTTGACGGGGTGGTTTAAAATGATCCGCACCTTCAAATCTTTCACTTTGCTTTTAAGAAAAGCCATTGCAGAAACTTATCCTTCGCGATAAACCACCCCGTCAGAAATTCTGAGAATTTCCGCCACCCCTCCAGAGGAGAGGGATTTCCGTACTTTCGTACTCATGATATCCACGCTTTGCCAAAGTTGAAAATCTTTGCCAAAGTTTTAAAAGAAGAAACCCACCTTAAGGCGGGTTATAAGTTATTTATTCTGTAAAAGTTGCTCAAGCTTCTCGATCATTTCTCTCTGTTGTTGAAGCATCCTTTCATACAGCTCAACCATCTTGTCTAATGGATTAAAGGAACAGTTAAAATTAACTTGTGACTCGTCTTTGAATGTATTTGCAACGGCACTGTCATGAAAAGTATTCGCAATGATATTAATCGCCTGCTCCTCATCAAAATTCTGAAAAGCCTCTACAGGTATTTTTAAAACTTCAGAAATCTTTTGTAGAAGAGATTCTTCTACTACTTCTTTCTGTTCTAATAAGGATATTTTCTTCTGGTTCCACTCTTCCCCCAGATCGAAAGCCAGGGCTTCCTGCTTGATGCCCAGCATCTCCCTGAATCTTTTGACGTTGCGCCCCTGATGTACTTTTTGTTCCATGACCGGTGTTTTTATTGTTTAGTAAAGGGTAAATTTAGAAAATATTGTGGGATTGGGCAAGGGAGGGTTTTATGTGGCGTTTATTTTTGGAAAGCACGGGCTTGGAAGTTCGTGTTAGCTGAGGAAGGTTTATGTAGAGTTTATTTGTGGAAATCACGAGTTGGGGGAGATTGCTTTAACAGTGGCCTGTTTTCAGATAATTTGTCATTTATAATGAGTATTAGATCTGCCATATTTTTTTTGCTTTATTATATAAGAATTTTGCCCGCTCTTCTATGGCTTGTTCATTCCATTCATCCAATGTTAAAAAATGACTCATCGTTTCAAGTCCGGCAGAATAAACATTCAATCCCTTTTTATCGGCTTTTCCTTTCCGTTTTATATTCCAGTTCGCATCTCTGATGGCTGAATTTAAAGCTTGCGTAATGATGGTAAGATTTCCTAATGTCAGAAGTTTTCTGTTCCGTTTTATCTTATCTTCCTGGCTGGAAAGTTTACCCCAGTGATTTTCCCACTTTTTAGGCATGATATGTTCCAGGCTGTATCTGTTCATTCCCAGAAGCTGAGTGGAATGCAGGCTTCTGTTACGAATTTTGGATTCGATGAAATAGAGAATCCCGGCAGCCTGCTTGTTAACAAGATAGGAAGTATTGAATCCGTCTTTAAGTTCTTCATCCGATGGCAGGAAGTTTATTTTATCGGTCTGACCTTCTAAAAATTCAAGAAACTGTTTTTTGGAAAGAATATCATTGCTGATCAGCCTGTCTGTGAAAAGCTGATTATAATTTTTTGTATTGGCATGAATAACCATTCTTCGCATCATAAAAGTTTCAATGAAATCAAATAACTCATTTCGACGGTTATCATTTACTACATTTTTCAGAATGTAAAGTACGTAAGGGATTAAAGTCGTTGTGTCGAGACCAAAAATAATTGCATTGATCCTCTCTATTCCTGATTGATCTATCAGTTCTTTCTCAATGATCGTGTAATCGAAATTTTCCATAAATAAGAGAGCATAACTTCTTATCTCTTCAAGAATGATTTTTTTATTACCATTAAGATAATTTTTAATGAAGCTTTTATAAGATTCAAAAAGATGTTCTACTTTTGAGAACTCTATCTTGTCTTCTGTTTTCACATTGAGTGTTTTCTCCTGAATTTTAATTTGCAGATAAGAGAAGAAAAACAAGTCAATAAATGTTCTTTTTAATCGACCTGCAGTAATTTCCCGGTCCCAGTAATTTTTAGCATCATCATCTTTTTCAAAAATATTTCTCCAATACGTATCATAAGTTGAAAGTTCGTCTCTGTTGAAAAAATAATTCTTCAGCAGTTCCGCTGTAGTAAGCTTTACTCCCAAAGAGTTAATGGTATCAAAGATTTGCTGTTCGTCTTCATTTTCATCCAGGTCAATTCCTACAAATAAGATTTTCGAAAGGATATTGTTGAAATTCAGTTGATCAGGATCTATACTTTTCTTAAAATAATTATAGGCTAAAGTTATATTATCATTTCCTGGAACATCTTTAAGTTCGGATAGATTGAGAATTGTATTGAATGCATCAATATCGTTGTGATTGTGCAATAAAGCGATATCATTATTGATTAGTTTAAAGATCCTTTCAAAAGTTGAATTCTGATCATTTTTAAGGCAGAGGACTTTGAAAAAAATATTTAAAGTTGTAAGACGTTGCTGTCCGTCTATAACCGTTCTAACATCTCCAACTCCTTTTCCTGTTTTGGTGGATTGTTGTTTTAAAATAACGGAGCCTAAAAAGTATGGTTTATTGGATTGGCTTACATTTTCCATATCTTCCAAAAGTCTTTCCCATTGATCATCTCCCCATACATAAGATCTTTGAAAAAATGGAATTTCTAAAATCCTGTTTCCGTTGAATATATCATTAATTGTTCTTTTGCCTGCGTCCATAGTTTTAAATTATCTGATTATTTGTTTTTTTTATAAAAAATTTCTGTTGAGATCATGTTGTTTACAGTTCATAAAACTATAAAAAACACTTGTGGTTTTTTTACGGTTTTCCGTAATGAATGTCATCTGATTATAGCTGTTAATGTTTATTTGATCTTACACAATAAATTTCAGAATAATTATCTGATGGATATTTATTATATTTGTATCATAAAATGATATTAAAAAATAAATAAAGATGATAGCTGAAATAGAAAAATTCATCGAAATCAGGAATAACATAGATGAGATCCTGAAAAATTCACCTTTCAAGATGTCTTACATTATTGAGAAATCGGGGATTAAAAAGCCGACGTTTTTTAAGAAGCTGAAAGAAAAGAGGTTTACGCCGGAAGAACTGTTGGTGATCTCCAAAACCATCGAGGTGAAGGAATGGCGCAATGAAACGAAAGAGGAAATCCTGGAATCGTTAAGGAAGAGTGAACAAGATATTAAAGCAGGCAGAACCATTCCTCACGAAGTTTGGGAAGCTGAAAGAAACGAAAGAATGAAAAAGTACAGGGATGAGGCGGATCGAAATATTAGCTAGTGCTGATCTTGATCTTAAGAGTATAGAAGAATACCTTCTTAGAAAATGGTCATTGAATGTGCTATCGGATTTTTATGAAAAATATGACCGGGCACTGGAAATTATATCTTCTGACCATGTTGTGCTATCACGATATGAGGACACCGAGTTCCGAAAATATATTTTGACCCGCCACAATACCATTATTTACAAAATTGAGGCTGACATCGTTTATATTGTCCGTGTTCTTCAAAATTATCAGGATCCTGAAGAAAATTACAAATCTTTACAGCCATAATATTTAAATACAATCTAAAAATAATATGAAAAAATTGGGAATCATCGGCTGCGGCTGGTTGGGAAACCATATCGCAGAACATTTGTCGGACCGGTACGAAATCTTTGCGACGACGACTACGGAAGCCAAACTGGGTGGCCTTAAATCCAGAGGATATCAAGCCTTTTTGGTAAAATTTCCGGATGAGCCGAATGCGGAAATGGAGCAGTGGGAGGTGACTTCCGATCTGGACGCGATCATTATTGCCGTTCCTTTTTCGGGATTGCGGGGGACAAAAATTCCGATGACAGAAAAAAGGGAGAACCTGCTCCGGTTTATCGGTGATTTTAAAGGTCAGCTTTTTTATACGAGTTCAACAGGCATCTATCCGGATACCAAAAAAGAGTTTACGGAATACGATCAGCCAGCGGGAGAAGTGGAAAGTGAAAGCTTTATCCTTGAACAATTTCCGCAGGCCAATATCCTGAGGTTGGGCGGTCTGATGGGTGGTGACAGGCTGCTGAAAAATTACAACATTTCCAACCTGGACCAACTGGTGAACCACATCCATTATGCAGACATCTGTTCGGTGATTGAAAAGATGCTGGACAGGCATTCGGAGTCGAAAGTATACAATGTCGTAGCTCCCGTTCATCCCAACAAGGAAGAAGTCATCAACGCTCAGAAAGACCTGCCGTATTCCGGAATGCGGACCGATACAGGAAGAATCATCTCCCCGGAAAAGCTGATCTCCGAACTGGACTTTCAGTTTCAGTATCCCGATCCGCGTTATTTTCACCGGTAAAACTTTGTCAAAGACTTTTAGCTTTGACAAAGTTATTTTCACAGCATGCTTTCATAAGCTGTTTTGACGGTTTCTGCACCATAGATTCTTTCCAGCCTTCTGACGATAAAATGGCCTTTTGCCATATCCTGGAAATGATTGATGAACAGGGTATTGATGATGGCACCTCCGGCCGCTCCGATGGCAGGAACAGCCTGTGCAGTTACTTTTTCAGAAACCTGTACGCTGAACCGGGCGGCCACTTTTGAGATCAGTTTGACGATCATCGAAGCGCCTTCGTCGGCAAGGGTTTTAGAAGTAAACTGTTTAGCCGCTTCGGTCATGGTCTGGGCAAGGGCGATCCGGGTAGCGAAATACCCGCTTTCACTGGCGTCGTCGGATTCGCTTTTTCCGCCGAGGGCAAATACTTCCAGGCAGGCCAGCTTCACGTCGGGATCCTTCACCGATTCTCCCTGGCTGCGCGCGATATCGATAACGGAACGCAGCATGATGGTCGTGGAAACCGGCAGTTCAACCGCAAGGGCCGGCAGCCCGAAAAAGCCACCGACCGCTCCGGAAGCCGCGACGCCGATTTTATGCCACCAGTTGGATGGTTGTGCGTTGGGGATATCCTTCACGGTGAAAATAGCCGCGTCAGCAGCTTTCGTCAATGCGGCTTCCGTAATGGTTCCTACTTTTTCATGTAGATTTTTAGGAAGAAACTCAAGGGCTTTTTCCAATGGCTGGCCGATAACGTTGGTAATCTTGGCAACGATTCCCGGGTTTTCCAGGATCTGCATAGCCTCGCGCAATTCTTCAAGATGATGTTCGGATAAGTTCATTATACTAAAGTTATTATTAATTGGTAATTATATTTGTTTCTCAGTTAAGATGTATCAAAAATAGGAGCAAACTATAGGAAACGGTTTCTTGAAATCTGACAATTTTTACCTTCGGAAATGACAAATTTTCACTTCAAGTGACAAGATTTCAGCCGTATAGCCCTGGCACAGGCTTTGAAAATATTGAAATGTGTTCATTAAAATTAATGTTTAACCTTAAAAATTCGTTTGTTATGTCAATCGTAAAAAGAAACAACGGCAGCTTATTGCCTGCCAATCCACGTGCACTGTTCGATGACTTTTTCAGCCAAGAACTTTTTAATTGGGGCAACACCAATTTTTCTTCCACATTAACGACTGTTCCTTCGGTGAACATCCGGGAAAATGATGAAAATTTCGAAGTGGAAGTAGCGGCACCGGGAATGGAAAAAGAGGATTTCAGGATTACCCTGGACAACAACCTGCTTACCATTTCGTCATTCAAAAAAAATGAAACCGAAGAATCCAAATCAAATTACACCCGGCGGGAATTCAGCTACCAGTCGTTCCAGCGAAGCTTCGAGCTTGCCAAAGACGTGGTGGATGAAGAACACATCGAGGCCCGATACGACAACGGGGTTCTGAAACTGACGATTCCCAAAACGGAAAAAGCCAGAAAACAGGCACCTAGACTGATCGAAATTCAGTAATTGAATACAAATTTACAGCAATTGGTTTTCCTCAGGAAAACCAATTGTTATTACCGGTTACAGGTAATCATATAAAATCAGATCAATATTTCTTCAACTCTTTTTATGTAGATTTAAATAACAGTGCGTTATGAATACGTTGCTTTTATCAATTTGCATTCTGTGCCTGGTTACCACAGGGCTTATATTCCTGCTGAAAAAACTGGCGCAGCCTTACCTTATTGCTTACATTGCCGCCGGAATTCTGCTCGGGCCCTATGTTCTGAAAGTATTTACTGGAATCCATGAAATTGAAGTCATCGGCGAAATGGGAATTCTTCTGCTGATGTTTTTCCTGGGAATGGAAATCAACATCCCGAACCACCACAGCCTTATTGTTAAACCGCTGGTGGCGCAGGGCATCAAGATCCTGCTCAGTCTTGGCTTTGCCTTTCTGATCGGGTATTTCATCAGTCTGGATTTCAGGAGCACGATCCTGATTGCCATTCTGTTTACCTTCAACAGTACCGCGGTCGTCAGCGAATTCCTTAAAAAGCACAGAACGCTTCATACCGGTTTCGGAATTACGCTGCTCAATATCCTGATCGTTCAGGACCTGCTGCTGGCGCCGGTGCTTACCCTGCTGAAAGCCTGGAGCGGGGAACAGTCGGATCTGCGGAACCTCGTGCTGCCTGTTCTTTTCAGCATGGCCGTATTTTTCCTGTTTAAAAAAATAAGGAACGTCCAGGAAATCAGATTGCCGCAAGTGTTCCGGAATATTGAAGACGACCATGACCTTCAGGTATTTACGGGTCTGCTGATTTGTCTCGGATTTGGTCTGCTGGCGGAACTGATCGGTTTGAGCAGTGCGCTGGGAAGCTTTATTGCGGGTGTCATGGTCGGAAGATTAAAAATGCTGAACTGGCTCGAGCATGCTTTGATTCCTTTCAAAGTATTTTTTATCACACTCTTTTTCGTATCGGTCGGGTTGAGGCTGGATCTGCAATATGTTTATGAGCATTATGAGATCATCCTGTTAGGCACTTTTTTCGTGCTGATCAGCAACAGCCTGATGTCGGCCCTGGTTTTCAGACTGCTGAAATACAACTGGAAAGAGAGCTGGTACGGCGGCGCCCTGCTTTCGCAGACCGGGGAATTCGGGATCCTGGCTCTTTCTATTGCCTATAAAACGGAGATTATTCCGTACGACCTTTATAAAGCAGGTCTTTGCATTACCTGCCTTTCGTTGCTGTTGTCAACGGTTTGGATTTCAGTCTGCACGAAGATAAATAGCATAAATTGACGCAAAGCCTAATGATCATTGCACACATTTTAAAGGGAGCGAAGTAGATTGGCAAAGCCACTGATGAAGCGGATAGATCAGACGGAGGCTTTATCAGATCAGCCTGCTGATCAATTCTCTGCCTCCTTGCATCATGCAGCAGTAAAAGAAACTTTGCGTCAAAGGCAAATTGATTATTTCAAAATTTTCAGACCGGATTGATTTATCATTAAATAGAGGTGATGTCACTAATATGGACAACTTCAAGCATCCGGCTTCCCTCTTCCAGCCTGTAAATACTAACGGTTCACCAGAATCTTTTCAAGCCCTTCAATAATTTCCTTTTCAATGGCATCCTCATCCAATGTTTCCAAAGTGTAAAAATCAGGTTTTTGAGCCGCCGTTCCTGTACCGTTCTGGAAAATCGTATCCAGGTGGATTCCGATTCTTTTTAAGTTTTTATCCGCTGCAAACATCACGTGCGGAAATTTATCGTTCGCATAAAAACTGGAATCTACATTTCTTGAAATCTGAAGCTTGATGTGGGGCTGTGCCAGAATTCCTGTTCCGTTTGCCGTTTCTCCGGCGATGGAGATCTTGCTGCCGAATTTATTCTCCCTCAGCATTCTTTTGAACTCCTGCATTTTGGGATCGATAAAGTTTTTGCAAAGTATTCTGAACCCTTCCAGAAACAGCTCTTCCTCGCTCTTTTTCTTAGCCAGGCGGTGCTGCAGTTTCTCTTCTTCGGTCTTTAAATTATAAAACAAATTGTTCAGGCGGTCGATGCTTTCTTCTTTCATGCTGCTTTAAAAGTTCAGAGGGGTCGGTTTAATCTCCGAAAGATCGGAAATTTTTTCAGACCGGGAAATATTCCGATTTAAAAATATATCTGCTTCTTCCAACCTTTTCGGTGGAATATGCATCTTTATTAATAAAAGCAATATTTATGAAAATCACCATACCAACACCCTGTCATGAAAACTGGGAAACCATGACGTCGGATGAACTAGGAAGATTCTGTTCCGTATGCTCCAAAACCGTGAGGGATTTTACCGGTGCTTCCGATGAGGAAATGATAACAACTTTTTCAGATCCTTCTGAAAATATCTGCGGCAAGTTCAGGGAATCCCAGATCAACAGGGATTTGGGATATTCTTACATCAACTCAATATTCGCCAGATTTGCTGTAGGCTTTATCGTAACGGCTTCAGGACTTATACCGTTTCATGCCCAGGAACATGGCACTATCAAAAGTGATATACTGAAGGAAACAAGGCTGAAAGGCGAACCAGCTTCAAAAATGATCAGGAATGATACGGTTTCAACAAAAAATCTTATTCTGGGCGGAATCCAACGTGAAAGCATTGATAAATACCGTAGCCCTTTATACGTGATTAACGGAAAACCCGGAACGGAAGCGGATTTCAAAGCCCTGGATCCTGAGTCCATCAGGAAAATCAACGTCCTGAAAGGTGCTCTTGCTACAGGCCGGTATGGTAGAAAAGCCGGTTACGGAGCCATTGAGATTACGACAAAACATAAAAGGAAATAAGCATTGAGGCAGATTATTTAATAAATATTTAATACTCAATCTCCATTCAGTAAGATGAGAAATTATCAAAAATCAGGATCCGTAAATTTAATAAACTTATGAAAATCACCATACCGAAACCGTGTCACGAAAACTGGGAAACCATGACGCCGGATGAACAGGGAAGATTCTGTTCCGTGTGCTCCAAAACCGTGAGGGATTTTACCGGTGCTTCCGATGAGGAAGTGATGAGAGCTTTTTCAGATCCTTCTGAAAATATCTGCGGTAACTTCAGGGAATCCCAGCTGAACAGGGACCTGCAGTATTCCTACATCAATTCCCTGTTTACAAAATTTGCTGCCGGTTTTATGTTGACGGCCGGAGGTTTTATTTCTTTACAGGCACAGCAGCCTCGAAAGGATAGTTTAAAAGACTTTACGGATGGATTGGTAATAAAAGAATTTCCTTCAAAAAGAATCTCTCAATCAATGGTTACAGGCGGAGCAACTGTAATCTGTGAGGATCAGTTAAACCACACTCTAAAAGAAAAAGAAAGGCCGTCCGGCTTACAGGGCGTCGTGGGAAAGCCTGCCTTAAAAGACCATCCGGAAAAGCAGCTGCGGATCGGCGGGGCCCATGCTTCGTTAAGGGAAGAACAAAAACCGCTGACCGTTTTGGATGGCCAGGTAATTACCCTGGAAGAATTGCAGAAAACGGATCCTGAATCCATAGAAACTTTAAATATTTTAAAAGATGAAAAGGCCACCGCTTTATATGGCGCAAAAGGAATAAATGGAGTAATTTTGGTAACGACAAAAAAGAAAAAGACAAAAAGAAAGTAGGATTACCTTGAAAAAATATACTGCCTGTCGTCACCGAAAACAGTTCGTAATGCTTGATGAACATCACCATGAAGTCGGAAGAATCGTGGATACCAGCACGCTTTTCAGTTTAAGACACTATATCATTTACAACTCCCGGAGCTACGACATCCGGAATGTGGGATTTATGAAAAATGACCTGGAACTGTTCAACAGCAAAGGGGTTATTTATTTTACCGATCTGGCGAAAGAACGGATCATCAGATCCGGTGAAGAGGTGAGGATCTATGATTTTGCTTTAAAGGAAACAAGCAGGCTGTCTGAAAAAGGCAGACTTCTCATTGAGATCAGAGAAGAAAGGCGGTGGTTTAAGGATTCCGTTTTTCATATAGAAGCAGATGAACTTGCCGATGATTTACTTGTTCTGACGTTCCTGCATTATTCTACGAAAGAATTCAGTGGAATAAGCGTAGACGGCGATTAATTCAGACCTAAAAAAAGACCGTCTGGAAACGGCCTTTGGAACGGTATATCAACGTTTTATTTCTTTAAAGCAGCGATGGCCGCTTGATAATCCGGCTCGTGGGAAATATCCGCTACCTGCTCTTCATACACGATCTTTCCTGAAGGATCAATAACCACGACCGCTCTGCTCAACAGGCCTTTCATGGCAGAATCCGTTAGTTCGACCCCATACTTTTTACCGAAATCCGAACGGAAATCAGAAAGCATCACCACATTCTTGATGCCTTCGGCTCCGCAGAATCTTTTCTGGGCAAACGGCAGGTCTTTGGAGATGCAGAGTACCACCGTGTTGGGAAGATCGGCGGCATCTTCATTGAAATGACGTACCGAAGCTGAACAAACCCCGGTATCAACGCTTGGGAAAATATTCAGGATCAGGTATTTCCCTTTATAAGAATCCAGTGTCTGGTCTTTCATCGTTACATCCGTCAGGGTAAACGCAGGAGCCTGCTTGTTTAACGCGGGCAGTTTATGATAGGTATGAACCGGTTTTCCGCCGGCCATCACCATATTGGCAGTTTTGGAATTCTGGGCGAAAACCAATGCAGAAAGGAACAACAAAACGCCGAAAGCAAATTTTGAATACATAAAATTATTTTTAAGCAAAATTATTGTTTTTCCGGCTCCGTGATGTTAAACTTTTTTTAAATAGAGCAAATCTATGACACCACACTTTTTAAAGTCAGAATTTAGGATTACCTTTAATATTCAAATCCAATCAGACTATTAAAAGTAAAAAATTATGAACTCAGAAAACCACCATTCATTTCACGAAATATTTAAATCCGAAAACGATATTCCTGAAGAATACAAAGTTCCCGAAATCCACCAGCGGGAGTATCTCCTGAACGGGGAACTCGTAGCATGGAACGGTAACATCACTGAAATTTATTCTCCGGTTTGCATCCGTACGGAGAACGGACTGGAAAGAAAATTACTGGGCAGCATTCCGGATATCGGGCCTGATGAAGCGATGAAGGTCTTGGATGCCTGCGTAAAAGCTTATGACAACGGGTTGGGAGAATGGCCGACCATGTCTGTGGAAGGAAGAATCAGGTGCATGCAGAAATTTGTGTATCTTATGATCAAAGAACGGGATCTCATTATCAGGCTGCTGATGTGGGAGATCGGAAAAACGCTGGCCGATTCCACCAAAGAATTCGACAGAACCGTAGATTATATCAACCAGACCATTGATGCTTTAAAAGATCTGGACCGCGAATCGTCCCGTTTCCAGCAGGCGGAAGGAACCATTGCCCAGATCAGACGGGCGCCGCTTGGCGTTGTACTCAGCATGGGGCCTTTCAATTATCCGCTGAATGAAATCTTTACGACTTTAATCCCGGCACTGATCATGGGAAATACCATCCTTTTCAAGCTTCCGAAGCATGGCGTATTGGCGCATTATCCTTTGCTCAAAGCCTTTAAGGAAGCATTTCCTGCCGGAACAGTCAATACGCTGTATGGAAAAGGCGCTGAAATCATCACGCCGATCATGGAAAGCGGGAAAGTAAATGTCCTGGCATTCATCGGTTCGAGTAAAGTTGCCAACGGATTAAAAAAACTGCATCCGAAAGTGAACCGCCTGAGGGCCATCCTGAGTTTGGATGCAAAAAATGCGGCCATTGTAACCAAACATGCCAATCTTGATGTGGCGGTGAGCGAATGTATTCTGGGTGCCCTTTCTTTTAACGGCCAAAGATGTACGGCATTGAAGCTGATTTTCGTTCAGAAAGAAATCGCCGAAGAATTTACCCAAAAACTGACGGCTGCGGTATCTGCCCTGAAACCCGGGCTTCCATGGGAAAAAAATGTGAAAATTACCCCGCTTCCGGAAGTGAATAAACCGGCTTATCTTAAAGAATGTATTGATGATGCATTGGCAAAAGGAGCAGAGGTGCTGAATGAACATGGCGGTTTCACGGAAGCATCCTTTGTTTTCCCGGCAGTGGTTTATCCGGTAAACAGCGACATGAAGCTCTACCACGAGGAACAGTTCGGTCCGGTGATTCCGGTGGTGCCGTTTGAAGACATCGAAGAGCCGATCGATTATCAGGTGCATGCTTCCCACGGAATGCAGGTGAGTATTTTCAGTGAAGATGCGATGGAAGTCTCAAAACTGATCGACCCGTTTGTGAATCTGGTGAGCCGGGTAAATATCAACTGCCAGGCACAGCGTGGCCCGGATGTATTCCCTTTTACCGGAAGAAAAGACAGTGCCGAAGGAACCCTCTCTGTTTTTGATGCGCTCCGGTCGTTTTCCATCAGATCCCTGGTCGCTGCGAAAGTAACGGACTCTAATAAGAACCTGCTGAATACGATTGTCAGAGACCACGATTCCAACTTCCTGAGCACCGATTATATTTTTTAAAATTCGATGAAGCTTATAAAAATCTTTGATTTTTATCCTGATATGTTCTAAAAATATTTCAAGCTATTAAAAAATTCTCTCTTGTGACTTATGTGTTTCAATAAAGCGTAATCATCTGTGAAAATCTGTGCAGATCTGTGGTTTAATATTAATAACAATCCCGGTGGCTGAGGTTACTCGAAGCCATTGGGACTATCTTTGAAAATCTTTATCAATCTGTGGTTGAGTCAAATCGTATGATCCCGTTAGATTTAGGAACCCGAAAAAAATAAAATCCGCAGCCTCATTGAAGCTGCGGATTTTTGATTAGTAAAAATCAAAAGACATTATTGGTAGAAAAAGTTACTTTTCGGTTAAGAATCTGCTGATGATGCTGTTCAGTTCATCGGCGTGGCTTACGTTGAGACCATGCGGCCCGCCTTCGATGATGAAGAATTCATTGTTCGCAATTCCCTGAGCAGCCTGTTTTCCGGCCGTATCGATAGGTACGATGTTATCGGAATCCCCGTGAACAATCAATGTTTTTACATTCACGTTCGGAAGTTCAGGCCGGAAATCGGTATTGGCCCAGCTTTCCGCACACTTGATGGTAGCGATCGGATTGGCAAAAGAAGCAATCGCCCAATCGTAATCCAGCTGTTTCTGGCTTACCGGTTTTGAAAGCAATCCGTAATTGTAGAAATCTTTATGGAAAGATTCAAGGAAAGTAATTCTGTCGGTTTTCAGGGCATTCATGATCTCATCCAGTTTTTCCTGCGGAACGCCATCAGGATTATCTTCTTTTTGTTTAACAACAGGAATAATCGATGAAATCAAAGCGACTTTATCTACATTATCAGAACCGTAGTTCGTCAGATAACGTACCACTTCTCCGCCTCCCATGGAGAACCCGAAAAGGATCACGTTTTTAAGATCCAATTGGGAAATCAATTCATGCAGGTCTTTTGTCAATCCGTCATAATCGTATCCGTCTGCAGTAGGGGAGGATTTTCCGAAGCCTCTTCGGTCATAAGTGATAACGCGATATCCTAAATTTAATAATACAGGAATCTGCATTTCCCATGATTTTCCGCTGAGCGGCCATCCGTGAATAAGAATAATAGGTTGTCCTGATCCGAAATCTTCGTAATAAAGCTGGACGTTCTGGTCGTCCTGTTTTGTAATGTAAGGCATAGTGATATTTTTGGTGTACAACATGGATTTCAAATACCGAGCCATAAATGAGGTAGGTAAGAAAATAATCCAACATCGATTTTAAGGCAGTCTGTGTTGCACTTAATTTTAATTCGTGGAATTTCTGATTTGATTAAATTTAATTTTCAAAACCGATTAAAATTTAATCTTGCCATTGATTTGTTGAATCCATCCATTTAAAACCAATTTTCAGCAGCCGATAAAAATAACCGTTGATACTTAATTTAGTTGATTCTGATGCTGACCAGAAAACTTCCGGCATCCATCCTCCTTCTTCCGGCCTGTAATCTTAGTTCACATTAAATTTAAATAATTTCTGAAAAAATATTATTTTTCAAATAAAAAGTGTAACATTTTTTTCAGTAAGCAACTAACTCCACAGAGAGTACAAATCATGGCTTCAACAGAACAGGAATTTTTACAGAAGATCGAAAAGCATAAAGGAATCATTTTCAAGATTTCCAAAATGTACATGGACGATAGAGACGACCGTGACGATCTTTTCCAGGAAATCACCTATCAGGTCTGGAAAGCGTATCCTAAATTCAAAGGAGAAAGCGAATTTTCGACCTGGCTATACCGGATCGCCCTGAACACGGCTATTATTTTCCTGAAAAATGAAAAAAAGAGGAGCTTTATCGGGAACGAAGATTTTACCAATTACAGAATCGTCCAGGACGAATTCGACCATGAAAAGGAAGAAAAGCTAAATGCCATGTATAAAGCCATCCATCAGCTGAATCCCATCGATAAAGCTTTTATTTTCTACTATCTCGAAGATTTCTCCGGAAGGGAAATTGCGGAACAGATGGGTATTTCCGAAGGAAATGTACGGGTAAAGATGAACCGCGCCAAAAATAAACTGAAAGATATCTTACAAAATTACAATACTAACTTTTAAATCATTCATCATGAATATAGACGAACTGAAGAATGCCTGGAATGAGGATGATTCCTTTGAGGAAACACCGGAAATCAGCATTGAACAGAAAAATAAAATCAATCTTCCGCTGGAGAAGCTCCGGAAGAATATGCGGATCGAATTATGGTCTACAGTAGGCTTTGTTGTTTTTGCTTTTGCATTAATTGCTTTGTGTGAAGGAAGTTTTAAGTTTAAATTTTACCTTTCAATCCTCATTGGTTCGATGGTCTTCGTTACTTTTTTCTTCTACAACCAGTTTTTCAAGCTGTACCGGAATATGAGCGATCCGGCCATGAAAACCTTAGACGGATTAAAGGATCTGCTGCACCAATTTAATCTGAACAGGCAGTATTACTTTTCTTTTTACCTCTCCTTTGTGCCGTTCCTGGTATGTGAGCTGATTATTGTGCTGGAATTTATTCCCCGTCCGGTACCGCTTTCCGATTTTCAGATTGCTTTTGTCCTTATCCTGACGCTGGTTATGACCATGCCTTTGCTGCTGCTGATCTGCAGATGGTGGTTCAGGGTGTTTTACGGAAAATATATTCAGCAGATTGAAGATCTTGTCAAAGCGCTGGATCAGTAGTTTCGGCGGGCCAAAGGCCCGCCGAAACCTTATTGTGTATAATAAGCCGGAAATTCCCTGAGCAGGGCATACAGGTCCCTCCACTCAAAATAGTCCGGGCTGACCGAACTTACCTCCTGAAATCCTTTTTCCCTGAACAATTTTTTAGTCCGTGTCACATGAAAATACTGCGAAACGACAATGATGCTGTTGAATTGAAGCTCAGGTCTTAATTCCAATGTGTTTTCAACGGTTTTCCGAGTGTTGTCGCCTTTGTTATCGACAATAATACCCGAATCGGGAATGCCTTCTGATACCAGAAATTCTTTCATTTTATCGCCTTCATAGAAACCTTCCTTTCCCAGTCCGCCGCTTACCAGAATTCTCCGGACACGGCAGTTTTTATATAGCTGAATCCCGCTTTCCAGCCGTTTTTCCAGTCTCATCGATAAAGTGCCGTCTTCGTTTACTTTATTTCCTAAAATTACGGCAAGGTCCGCCCGTTTTCCTTCATCGGAAACACCGTCTGCAATAAGGTAAATGGAGTGAACGGTAAACCATAGGAAAAGCAGACCGGAAATGATTTTGAAAAGTCTGAAAAATCTTTTGCCCATACAATTAATGCTGTTGTTTTTCTGCTTTTTCTTTTTCGATCTCTTTCATCACCCAATCCATTTCAGGGTCTTTTTTATCCAGGATGTCCTGCATTGTTTCAGAGATTTTTATATCCGGTTCGACTCCTTTTTGGGTATTGGTGAAATCGATATTAGGCTGTACCAGAAGAACGCCGATCGGCAGGTCGATTTTTGAATTCGGAAGGGTCTGGTAAGAATAAAACCCGGCTACCGTTCCGTCATTGGCCCCGCCGGTTTCTTCACCCACGAGAACCGCTCTTTTATCATTCTTCATTTTTGCCGTCAGGATCGAAGAGGCCGAAAAGCTGCTGCCGTTGATCAGTACGAAAACTTTTCCCGTAAAAACATCCTGTTTGGATTTAGACAGCTTGTCGGCTTTGTTTTTATAGTAAAACCGGCCGTCTTTCTTATAAGTGCTGAACGTCTGTCCGAAGAAAAAGGCAGGGTAGGCAAGCGTCTTGAGAACATAAGGCAAAAAGCCGGTCTTCCTGAAATAATTTGTTTTCAGGGGCGATGTTGCCGAAGTCACCTGCGAAGGTTTGATTAATGTATAAGGTTCCGGGCTGAGGTAGGAATACAGGTTGTTGATCTCCTGCAGGGAACCGCCGTAATTATTACGGATGTCGATAATGAGATAAGACGACCCCGCTTTTCTGATTTTTCCGAAAGCTTCCTTATAAAACCTGGCCGAATAATCGCTTGAAAAGCTTTTCACCTTGATGCAGGCAATCGTACTGTCCGGATCCATAAATTTAAAGTTCCTGTTGTAGGAGTTGCTGAAAGCAATATAATCGTTTACTTTCTTTTCTTCGGTTCTTTTTTCATTTTCTTTTTCTCTTTTGAGGTCATCTTCGGATTTCGATTCCCGGGTCAGTTCGTAGGTCTTTTTGTGCCCTTTGTAAATTGTTTCCAGGGTAGCGCGGTCTTCATAGCCTTTTTCCGCTACATAATAGCCGAAGAATACATCTTTCAGGTAATAGGGATGGAAAGTCGTATTAAAGCCGTCGCTGCTGATCAGCTTCCTGTATTTTCTGATGTAGTCTGAAACAGGAACATGGCCGATGGAAAGGATTTCAGTGCCGGGTTGTATATGCTGAATGGAATCTTTATTTTCAATAATGAAAAGTCGCTCACCTTCAACATAATATCCGAAACGGCTGAACATCCCTTTTTTGCTTTCCAGCGTCTTGATTTCTTTCTTGGTAATCCGTTTAGAAGGAATTCTCAGGGCGAGATGGCCTTCCCGGATACCGGCAATCACCGGCTGCAGCTTAAAGTAAAACTGGAGCGGGGTAAGCGGTTCGTTAAGAGTCTGCTTAAGGCTGTCGAATTTATAATCAAGATCTTCTTTTGAAATATACCAATACAGCTGAGGATGGGTTTCCTTTAGTCGGGAATAGGCAAAATCTACATCCGCCTTCAATTTTTCAGGAGGAATGCATGCTTTTTGCTGCTCATTATATTTTTTTACCGAAACACAGGAGCTCAGGGCAAAGACAAGCAGGAGAATAAAATAATTTTTTAAATGCACTTTGAATTTTTTTCGGAAGCTAATTTAATAGTTTACAGCAATTAATGAGTGCCGTTCCTGATAAATTTATGAAATCCGTGGAAATATTTTATAAAAAATAAAGGTATTCGGTTTCTGAACCGTCATAAGAATATAAACTTATCCATTAGCGTATTAAAAATGATCTATATAGTTATCGCAGTCTTCATTTTAGTTGTTCTTCTCTATTTTGTTATCACGGGGCAGGAAGTTTTCGGTTCGGATGCTAAAGGGGAGCGGCTGAAAAAGATGCAGCAATCCCAACATTACAAAAATCACCAGTTTCAGAATCTTAGTGATACACCTTCCCTGGCCGAAGGATATTCCATGCCCAAGGTGATGTATGACTTCTTTTTCAAACAGAAAAATCCGCTGCTGAAGCCGTTAAAAAATATTCCGTCCGTTCATACCGATCTGACATCTTTTCCTAAAGATCAGGATGTTTTCGTCTGGCTGGGACATTCTTCTTACTATATTCAGACGGATGGGGTTTCATTTCTTATTGACCCTGTTTTAAGTGCTTATGGCTCGCCGTTTAGATTCGTCAATAAAGCTTTTACCGGAGCTGATATTTTTAAGCCGGAAGATATTCCTCAGTTGGATTACCTCGTAATCACCCATGATCATTACGACCATCTGGATTATCCGACCGTAAAAGCGATTAAAGATAAAGTTTCAAAAGTCATCCTGCCTTTGGGCGTGGGTGCACATCTTGAAAGATGGGGCTATGGGCCGGAGCAGCTGATCGAAGAAGACTGGGGTGGCGAAGCAGATTTAAAAAACAACCTCAGGATTATCTTTACGCCTGCCCGGCATTTTTCAGGACGGAAAATAAAACGGAATGTCACGCTCTGGACTTCTTACGTCCTGGACACACCGACCAGGAAATTATTTTTAGGCGGCGACAGCGGATACGATACCCATTTCAAAATGATCGGTGAAAAATACGGTCCGTTCGATTATGCGATTATTGAAAACGGACAGTACAACGAAGCTTGGAAATACATTCATGCCCTGCCGGAAGATGTGATCCAGGCCAGTATTGACGTAAATGCCAAAAATATTATTCCGGTTCACTCCTCGAAATTCGCTTTGGCACTTCACGCATGGAATGAGCCATTGCAGAAAGTTACGACCCTCGGAAAAGCAAAAAACCTTACCGTTCTAACGCCGATGATCGGTGAGCCGTTAAATCTGGCCGGGGCGAGTCATGCGTTTAAAACCTGGTGGGAAGATTGATTCAGGCGTGCCAGATGTCTTTATACCGGGCGGGATGATTTTCAAACTGCTGTCTTACGAAATCGCACTCCGGATCGATCATCAGGTCTTTTCTTCGGCGTACCGTACCAACTCGTCCAGAAGCATCTTTGCATAGCCTTTTCCCTCATGTTGCTCATCGAGTTTGGTGTAATAGACGATCAGTAACCGCCCGTCTATTTCGATGGACATATAGCCCGCTTTTTTATCATCAATCAATATCTGCAGTTCATCCTGATAAGGTGCTATTTCAAATTTTATATTTTCCATATTATTGAGATTTTTATTGATTAAAAAATGATCTGAAGCTGTTCTTAAAATTACGAATTAAAAATTAAAACGTTATAGCTTTCAGATAGATTTTTGAAGATGATCTTATGGTTATTAATACCTTAGATAAATAAAGAATATTTCTTAAATTAATTTTTTTCTCAATAATATGTCTGAGTTGAGGTCGGAACTTACACATATGACGCAAAATATTACGTGGTTTCGGGTGACTCCAGCTACCGGAAGCTGTTTGTTTGACAGATGATAGAGCTAAATTTCAATAGCTTGTTTATCATTTCTGTGGAATACAGGCATAGAGTTAGAAAAGATAGGAAAAAATTCGTATTTAACGTTAATTCGAGATAAAAACCTTAAATAAAGGCTGGAAGAGGAGAATTGGATGCCGGAAGTTTCTCTTGTCAGACATGAGATAAAGATCTTGATTATCAAACGAATGTTTTATTGCTTTATCAAAGGAGTTTTTATTTAATCCTTAATAATAGGCCTTTTTTTTCCCAATCAGGGACGGATTTCTCTTGTTTTAAAGTCCTGAAAGGACAGCTTAGTATAGGATAGAATAAAATCCTGTCAGAAGCATAAACCATCTATTTGTTCCGGCAAGATAAGTGATATTTAAAATCCCGACTGAATCAGTCTCATTTTTATTTTTAATTAAATAATCCACTGAATATGATTTTGATACGGTCGAAATTGCATTGTTAAAATTCTCTGCTTAAAGTTTTGGTTCAAAAGATTTTAACCCCTATTAAAAAATTCATTAGTCTGTGAAATTTTTAGTAAATCATTGCTTTAAATAATTTTATTATGAAATTTTTAACAAAAATTTATATTATTTAAAATAATCTGGCATTTTAATTGAAAATACCATAATATCTAAATTTGATGATTATGAAAAAGTTAATAATAGCAGTAATGCTGATCGGAACATTCGGATTGTCGAATGCACAGACCGATTATTATAACGATTACCAAAGAAGTATTTCCGATGTCAACTGGCAGAATGTGATTTCGGATCTGGTTTTATCTTCAACCCAGGCGAACCAGATTTATGCTTTAAATGACCGTTACCGGGATTACAACAGCTGGGACAGGGCTTATACCAACAATCCGGACCGTTGGAGAACCGACCGTTATGGTGAACTGGAAAGGATCATGGGCCGGGAGAAATACATGAAGTTCAAAAACAAGTATTACAAAGGACAAAATCCCGTAGCCGTATACAACCGTAATAAAAATAACGACAAACGTTACAAGCATATGGATAAAAAGATGATGAAGATGAATAAAGGAAAACACGGGAACGGACATCATTAAAAAATATTTGATATTAGTGCAAACCAAGCGACGGCTGATCGGAAGATCAGCCGTTTTTATTTTAAGTTTTTTGGAATTAACATTTTTATTCTGTTTGAATTTTATAATTTTGGATAATGGAATCCAACGAAACAATAAAAGGTTTTTACCGGCGTGTCGGTTTAGAGTGTATCAAAACACCGGGTGTCGGGCATTTTAATGTTTTTTCCAGGGACAGCTGTTCCCTTGTGACGCCTTACAGCAGGCGGGATTATTACAAAATCTCACTGATTATCGGTAAAGGAAAACTGCATTATGCAGATAAGTGGATTTATGTGGACCGGCCTGCGCTGTTGTTCTCCAACCCCGTCGTGCCTTATTCGTGGGAAGCGGAAAACAGCGACCAGAAAGGTTTTTTTTGTCTTTTCACCGATCAGTTTGTTCATGAAGGCAACCGTTTGGGCAATCTTCAGGATTCGCAGCTTTTCAAAATCGGCGGAACTCCCGTCTTCTTTGTTAATGAAGAACAGCAAAAAACCGTCGCTGATATTTTTATGAAGATGATGACTGAAATCCAGTCGGATTACCTGCACAAATATGATATGCTTCGGGCGTACCTGCACCTGCTGATCCACGAAACCATGAAGATGCAGCCTGCAGAAACTTTTGAGCCCTATCAGAACGCTTCCCAAAGAATTGCTTCTCTGTTTATGGAGTTGCTGGAAAGGCAGTTTCCGATCGACAGCCCGGAAAGATTTTTAAAGCTGAAAAGTCCGGTGGATTATGCAGACAGCCTTTCAGTCCATGTAAATTCGCTCAACCGTTCCGTAAAAGAGATCACCGGTAAAACCACCAGCCAGCAGATTACGGCAAGAATTATTCATGAAGCCCGGGCACTCCTGAAGCATACCGATTGGAGCGTTTCCGAAATCGCTTACGGACTGGGTTTCGAAGAGCCGGCTTATTTTACCAATTATTTTAAAAAACAGACCGGGATAACGCCTAATACCGTAAGGACGGCTGTTGTTTGAATTTTATAATTCTTTGTTTGAATTCTATATCAAAATAAATTGGAGGCTGTTCTAATTTTGTACCATCAATTTAAAATCACAGGCGATTATGAAATTCAGAACATTAGGAAACACAGGAATACAATTATCAGCCATCGGATTAGGCTGTATGGGGATGAGTTTTGCGTACGGGCCGTCCGACGAGCAGGAAAGCATCAAAACGTTACATCAAGCGTTGGATCTGGGCGTCAATTTCTGGGATACGGCGGATATGTACGCCAACGGAGAAAATGAAAAGCTGATTTCAAAGGTATTGGTTCCAAACCGCGATAAGATCTTTATTGCCACCAAGTTCGGATTCAGGTTCAAAGGCGACAAGGCAGGACACAGCGGGGCTCCGGGAACATATTTCGACGGCTCTCCGGAATGGATAAAAAAGGCGGTAGACCTAAGTCTGCAGAGGTTGAATATCGATGAAATCGACCTGTATTATGCCCATCGGGTAGATCCGAATATTCCGGTTGAAGAAACGGTTGGCGCCATGGCGGACCTGGTAAGGGCCGGAAAAGTAAAATACCTTGGATTGTCGGAAGCCTCCGCAGAATCCATCCGCAAAGCAAACAGCATTCACCCGATTACCGCATTACAATCGGAATATTCTTTACTGACGCGGGATATTGAGCAGCAAATTTTGCCGGCCATCAGAGAACTGGGGATCACCCTGGTTCCTTATTCTCCACTGGCAAGAGGGTTGTTCTCCAATATCAACGAAGCTCAGAATTTCAGCGATGAGGATTTCAGAAAGTCGCTGCCGCGCTACCAGGAGGAATATCTGGAAAACAACCGGAATTTAGCGAAGGAAATCAATGAATTCGCTGCTTCTAAAGGGATAAAAGGAACACAGCTGGCACTGGTCTGGGTGCTGAATCAGGGCGAAGACATCATTCCGATTCCGGGAACCAAGCGGATTCAGTACCTCGAAGAGAATATTGCAGCTGCGAATATTGAACTTTCCCCGTCCGATCTGGAAACCGTTGATGCCATCCTGAAAAAATACCCGAATGTAGGAGAAAGATACAGCGAGGGCTCTATGCGACTGGTTAATAATTAAAACAATACTTCAACGATTCCTTGGTTATTTCCGGGAATCATTTCCATGAAAATTTTCAGCAACAGCAATGGTTACACTTAAAGAAAAAAATAAATTTATCGCGACAATCCTGGCCTTTGCCGTGATTCCGATGTCCGGACTGGCTACGGATATTTACCTGCCGTCCATGCCGAGCATGGCTACGGAGCTCCATCAGCCGGAAAGCAACATCCAGCTCACTTTGTCTATATTCCTGATCAGTTACGGGCTGACGCAGTTTTTTGCCGGAAGCATTGTCGATTCCTTCGGAAGATACCGGATCTCAATGGTCTCGCTGGCTTTGTTTGTGGCTTCTTTCCTGATTACGGCTACGACGCAGAATATTTTTGTGATCTATGCGATGCGGGTGTTGCAGGGAATCTTATCGGGTTTCGCCGTGGTTGCCAAAAGGGCTTTTTTTGTGGATGTTTATGAAGGGGAGGAGCGGAAGCATTACCTCAGTATTATGACGATCGTCTGGTCGGTAGGGCCGATTATTGCCCCTTTTATCGGAGGCTATCTTCAGAAAAATTTCGGATGGCAGTCGAATTTTTATGTGCTGGCCGGCTACAGCCTGCTGCTTTTGATTTTAGAGTTTATTTTTTCAGGCGAAACGTTGAAAAAGCGGAATCCGTTCCGTTTTGAATTCCTGATCAAAGAGTACAATTCGATGTTTAAAGCCAAGGATTTTTTCTATGGGATGATCATGTGCGGACTGAGCTATTCGATGATTATGTTTTTCAACCTGTGCGGATCTTTTATCATTGAGCACAAGATGGGATATTCGGAAGTTGTGGCGGGCTATGTGTCCCTGATCCTCGGGTTTGCCTGGATGACGGGCGGGTTTTTAGGAAAAGCCTTGATCAACAAAGCGTTTTTACCGAAAATCCGCAATGCTAATTTTATCCAGCTTTTTTTAATTGTTGTAATGTTCATTGCGTCTTATTTTTCCAACAATATTTACAGCCTGGTGGCCTTTGCCTTTTTAATCCACGTTACCGCCGGATTTATTTTTAACAATTATTTTTCTTACTGCATCGGGAGATTCCCTGATTCTGCCGGAATTGCCGGGGGCCTTACCGGCGGAGTTGCCTTCATCATTACTTCCGCCATCAGCTATGGCATCGTAGCAGCGATCCGGCCTCAGATTCAGTTGCAGGTAGCGGAAGGCTATTTCGTGCTGGGAATTTTAGGCCTGTTCATTTTAAGCATGATTAAATGGAGAAAGGCGCATGTGTAGATGATGATATCTCAGGCTTAGCCTTAATCTCTACTATTTAAATTTTCTATATCCTATTTCAATAATAAATCCTCCTGTAACGGGAGGATTTATTGCATAAGTAATTGAAAAGTTGATGTTTGTTTTTATATAGACGGATGTGATTTGTTTTTACTTCAAAGTGAAAGTTGTAATTTTTTGATCAAGGCTGGATCTCCAATATGATGTCTGGATTTCCTCGTAAAACTCAGTCAATAACACAGAGAGCGTTAATAGTTCGGGATAATGTTTATCTGTATCCTTGTCATTCCGGTACGGAATCCGGACGCGAATCTTTCCCTGATGTTTTCTAATACTAATGATTAGATTTCCTGCGGTAATGACAAACGTTTTGTTGAATGTGAGCTGATGTGTGCTTTTACAAAGACGGATGTGATTGTATTTTACTTTAAATGGAGCGTTCTTTTTATTTTGATCAGGATTCAAAAGAGAATCTTTCTATACTGTTCTCTAATACTATGATTAGATTCACTGCGGGAATGACAAGCGTTGTGTTGAAATTTGAAATGATAGCATTATCATCCTTATCATTGACCGTTTTTACCGAAACAAAAAGCCCCTTTAAAAAAGAGGCTTTGTTTATGTCAGGACTGAAATTTAGATTCCGTCGATGATTTCATTTAAAACAGTACTTGGCCTCATGGCTTCGTAAGTTTTATACGTATCAGGCTTAAAGTAGCCGTTGATTTCCTGAGGTTTACCCTGAGCACCGATCAGTTCTGCATTGATCACCTCTTCGTTTTCCTGCATGGCCTGGGCAACCGGAGCAAACTGAGCGGCCAGTTCCGCATCAGCCGTTTGATTAGCCAATGCTTCCGCCCAATACATCGCCAGGTAGAAGTGGGAACCTCTGTTGTCGATCTGTCCGACTTTTCGTGCAGGAGATTTGTCAGTGGCCAGGAATTTAGCGTTGGCTTCATCCAATGCATCAGCCAGAACCTGGGCTTTGGTATTTCCTTGTGTTTGGGCCAAATGCTCCAGAGAAGCCTGTAAAGCCAGGAATTCACCTAAAGAATCCCATCTTAAATAGCCTTCTTCGATGAACTGTTCAACGTGTTTCGGTGCAGAACCTCCTGCGCCTGTTTCAAACAAACCTCCGCCGTTCATCAATGGAACGATGGAAAGCATTTTTGCTGAAGTTCCCAGTTCCAGGATCGGGAAAAGGTCGGTCAGGTAATCTCTCAGTACGTTTCCGGAAACCGAAATCGTATCTTTTCCTTCTCTTGCTCTTCTCAGGGTTTCGGTCATGGCATCTTTTACATCAAGGATTTTAATATCCAGTCCGTTGGTGTCATGATCCGCTAAATATTTTTCAACTTTTTTGATGATCTCCCTGTCGTGTGCTCTTCCTTTATCCAGCCAGAAAATAGCCGGAGTATCGGATAATCTTGAACGGTTTACCGCTAATTTTACCCAGTCCTGGATCGGTGCATCTTTGGTCTGGCACATTCTGAAGATGTCTCCTTTTTCTACTTTCTGAGAAAGAAGAACATTTCCGTTTTCGTCCTGTACTTCAATCGTTCCCTCGGCAGAAGCCTGGAATGTTTTATCGTGAGAACCGTATTCTTCAGCTTTCTGGGCCATTAATCCAACGTTCGGTACCGATCCCATCGTTGTAGGATCCAGTTTCCCATGCGCTCTCATATCATCGATTACCGACTGATAGAAACCTGCGTAAGAACGGTCCGGGATGATACAAACCGTATCTTCCTCTTTTCCTTCGGCATTCCACATTTTCCCCCCGCCTCTTACCAGGGCGGCCATTGAAGCATCGACAATAATATCGGAAGGAACGTGGAAATTGGTAATTCCTTTGTCGGAGTTCACCATCGCTACTCTCGGTCCGTTCACTAAAGCAGCTTCGATATCCCCTTTGATATTCTCTTCCTGTTCGTTTCCTTTAATTTTATCGAAAAGATCGGCGAGCCCGTTGTTTGGGTTGATGTCCAGAGATTTGAAAGTCTCCGCGTATTTAGTGAAAACCTCTTTGAAGAAGGTTTCTACGATGGCCCCAAAAATAATAGGGTCTGAGATTTTCATCATTGTCGCTTTCAGGTGAGCCGAAAGCAGAACGTTTCTGTTTTTTGCCTCGTTAATTGCCTGCTGAACAAAAGATTTCAAAGCATTTAAATTCATTACCGAAGAATCGATTACTTCTCCTGCCTGAAGGCCGGCGAAATCTTTCAGCAAGCTTTCGGCACCGTCGTTTCCTTTGAAAACGATCTTGTATTTTGCAGCGTTCTCCAACGTCATGGAAGTTTCGGTTCCGTAGAAGTCCCCGCTTTCCATGTGGGCAACGTCGGTCTTGCTGTCAGAAGCCCAGTCACCCATGCGGTGAGGATTTGCTTTAGCGTAGTTTTTAACGGCTTTCGGAGCACGTCTGTCAGAATTTCCTTCTCTTAACACCGGATTTACGGCGCTTCCCAATACTTTGGCGTATTTGGCTTTGATCAGCTTTTCATCTTCATTTTTAGGTTCTGCCGGATAATCCGGAACGGCAAATCCTTTCGCCTGCAATTCGGCAATGGCTGCATCCAATTGGGGAGCAGATGCGGAAATATTGGGTAACTTGATAATATTTGCGTCAGGTTGAGTGGCCAGTTGCCCCAGTTCGGCCAAAGCATCACCGATTTTCTGATCGTCTTTCAGGAATTCCGGGAAATTAGCCAGGATCCTTCCGGCCAAAGAAATATCCGGAACCGCGATCTCAATATCTGCTGATTTGGTAAAAGCTTTTACAATCGGTAAAAACGAGTGCGTAGCCAACATCGGAGCTTCATCCGTAAGGGTGTAATAGATTTTTGATTTGTCTGACATTATACTGTTATTTATTATTTGATTTTTTTAAGACACACAAATTTAGTGATTATGATTGTTTATTCCGATATTTTGCATAAAAAAAGAGGCGGCTGCCTCTTTGGATTTAGATCTGGGTAATCGTGTAGGTTCCGGTTGCATCAAAATTAATATTAAATTCAATTTTGAAATTTTTGGGAGTGGATGTTAAATTTGGTATCATAATATAAGCTCCGCCTATATCAAAACTGGCATCACTTAAGTTATCACCTAATGTTTCCGGATAGTTGTTACCACTATTACCACCGGGTAAGTCTATTTTGAATCCTGAAAAATTTGCAGAAGTTACACTCATTAAATTGATTGTGAATTTATTGGTTGATGCATTATACATTGTAGCAGAAATTTGTGGAAGATTGCTGCTACCGGTATAATTTAAATTGATAGATGGATTAATATTTACAGTAAATACATTAACAGATGTCCCATAATCAGCAACATGAATTTTATAAAAACCATTAGAAGAAATAGTAATGTTGGCTCCATTAGCAACTAGTGTATTTTGGCTTCCTAAACCATATGTCTGTGCAGATGCATTTTGGGCTGCAATAAATTTAAGTTGAGTATTTGCAGAAAGATATTTATAACCTATTTTATCATATCCACCTGTATTTCGTAATAATTCGGAGATGCTGGCATTGAAATTATTATGAGAGCCGTAAAAATATAAATTAACTGGAATTGAACTGCTGGAGCCTGAAGTGGTTGGTAAGCTTAAAGCTCCTGAATTATCAACGCCCAAAGTATAGGCCGTCCCATTTGGGGCGGTAAGCGTAATTCCCTGTCCTGCTCCTGTTACAACCGTCTTGCTTACCTGTGCATAAGGAACACTCATTAGTTGATTCACCCCAACATTGGTATAATTAGAACCTCCAGCCGGATCCATTTCCACTTTTACGAATTTGGTATTGGTTCCCCAGTTGATGCCCCCGAAGTTTCCGGTAGCAGCGGTTCCCTGGCCGATATTTAAGTTTACCAATCCTTTTGCATTGGTGGTTTTCGTCTGGGTTTCCGTATATAAAACAGTTCCGGTGGCAGAATTATCCAGGATGCTGATCCTGAAAGAAACATTCCCGTTGGCAATCGGTGCCCCGGCGGAATTGAAAGCAATGGTCTGATAGCTGAAAGCCTGCGGCACCTGTGCACTTACTAAAGAAGCAAGGAATAATCCGATCGTAGCGTATAATTTTTTCATGTGAATAGTTTTTAAGGTTTTTTGATAATTTTAATAGGTTTGAGGTCGGAATTTTTGAAGACGATCATGTAAACCCCTTGCGGAAGCGATCTGAGGTCCAGCTGTTCTGATTCCAATTTTGTTCTGAAAACCAGCTTTCCGGAAAGGTCATAGATTTCAGCACCTTCGATTTTGGATTTTGAGCTTAATTTAACATAAATAAAATCAGCGGTTGGATTCGGATAGATCTTAACGTTGTTCTTCTCAAGCTCAGAAACACCCAATACCTGAAGTACGGACTGGTAAAACATCCCCATCGTACCGGAACCCGCCTGATCCGGATCCATAGGGATTACATAAATTTCTCCCACCGAATGGGTAAAGCCGTTGGCAGAAACCGCTCCGGAATTGATGCTTCCGATCGCTGACTGTGCAAATCCGAAGAAGGGAACTCCGGCTAAGAGAAAAGTAATTTTCTTTTTCATGGTTAAACAATTTTTAGGTTTGCGAATATAGCTAATTTCCGTATAACAAAATGCTTCCGCTTTTTAAGTTTTTGTAATTTTAATGAAATCTCATTATGGTCGGCTAATGCAGGGTAAAATGATGAAATTATTAAATCAGAAATTGCTCTGCTTTTATTTTAATTTAAGAAGATCTTTTCCAATCTGCCCGGAAAACTGATCCATAGATATCGGTTCGAGATGTACTTCATCAATCCATTTATATTGGTTAGGAATCATATTGTAATTAATATATTGAACTTTCTGAGCCCGTGAAATGTCGTTTATCATTTTATCGAAATCAGGAACAACGGTATTTTCAATAGCGTAGGCCGTTTTGCTGATTGGCATTCGTACAATAACTACCTTACCGTGCTTTTTCAGGAAATCGATGGTCCTGGCTAAATATTTCAAACGGGTCGGTGATATTTTAAGGCCATTGAACCTGTTCTTTAGTTCTGCCATTTTCCCTTTATTTACGGTCTTTCGCACTTCGGGAGAAAATCTTTTAAGCATTTTTCCATATAATTGCCCATTGTCTAAGACGGAAACTTCAGCCATTTTATTCTTCTCAGGAATTATTTTTTTATTAAGTTCTTTCGTAATTGAGAAATCAAAACTTTCCAGCAGATACTCGAAATTGGGATTTATAGCAACCTGAGATGTTTTTGCAACAGATTTATCGTTTTCAATATAATATTCAGGATTGTCCGGGCTCTTTTTGGCTACCATTACTGCTGTTGGTTCTACCGTTACGATAAAAACGCCGGCTTTCATATCCGGTTTCAGTTTCTTTTCTATAGATTCAAGATATTTCGGGCCATAAGGAGAGTGCGCCCATGTAAAAGCATAGTCATACAATTGAGCTTCAGGATATTTCTGACGGATGACCCTATCTATGATCTCAGGATTCATTGAAGCTGCTCTAGAGCTTCCCAGAATGAGGGAGTTCTGTTGGGGTGACGAAAACCTTTTATAAAAATCATCGGTATTCTTTCCGGTGAGATAAACCGCATAGCCTATAAAAAACAGAGGAAGAACACAAAAGAGCAGTAAACGGTAAAGTGATTTTTTCATAAGTTAAAACTGGGCATAAATAAATCCTTTCGGCGCAATATAAAATAGACAAATCAGGAAGATCAGCAGGTAATAGAAGCTCCATCGCAGAACGACATTGTTTTTGGTGAAAAGATCTTTGAGCGGATATTCTTTATCCCTATTGATCCACTCAATTGTTAAAGTGAACACAATAAGCAGGGCAATCACCTTCTGAAACTTAAAATTCGGCAACTGAAAGAAAGAAAGAGAAAAAATTTCTTTGTAGTATCCTAACGCCATAGTCATATCGCTTGAGAAGAAAAGCACCATCAGGAGAGCAAACATAATAAAGGTTACAGGAATATTCTTCAGCTCTTCTTTTGAAGGAATAATGTTGTTCTGGCTCTTTATCTTTTTATTCATCTTTCCTTTCCAGATTACGGGGATAAACATGATGCCGCTTACTAATCCGTGAACAATGTAATGCCACTCTGCACCATGCCAGAAACCTACTACCAAAAAATTGATGATGATTGCCATAATCAGTCCGTATTTATCGTAATCCCGGAACCGAATCGAGAGTGGAGTAAAGACATATTCCGTAAGCCATGAGGTCAGGGAAATGTGCCATCTCCGCCAGTAATCCGCTACGTTTTGGGCAAACAACGGATAATTGAAGTTCGGCTGTATTCTGATACCTAATAATTTGGAAATACCGATGGCCATATCTGTATATCCCGAAAAATCACAGTACAGCTGGATTAAATAAAGAACAGCTCCTATAAACAATGCACATCCGTTCAGAGAATGATAAGACTCAAAAATAGGAGAGGTAATGCTCGCAATATTATCAGCCACAACCAGCTTTTTAAAAAGCCCCCATAAAATCTGTCTTAATCCGTCAGTGAAATGTGATGAAGAGAACTCCCGTTTGTTTTTCAGGTTATTTAAAAATGGTCCCGCTTTATCAATGGGTCCTGCGATAATACACGGGAAAAAAGCAATAAATACCGAGTAATTCAACAATGTAGGAATTTCTTTAAGCTTATTGTTCCGGATATCCAGCAGATAACCGATCATCCGGAAAGAATAAAAGCTTATTCCAATAGGGAAGATGATCTTTAGTAATCCCAGTTGATCTCTCATACCCAGGATTTTCAAAGCATCATTAAAATTTTCAATAAAAAAATTGAAGTACTTAAAATACAGAAGCTGAATCAGGACCAGAAACACGCCGCCTCTCATCCAATATACTTTTGCTCTGCCTTCCGACTGTCTGATCTTATTTCCGATGAAAAAAGTAGCCAGAGTAGAAAGAATAAGCAACGAAAGAAAATTCCAGCTCCAGCTGCTGTAAAATATATAACTTCCTGCAAGAAGAATGATATTCTGAATTTTTGATGTCTTCCCGAAAAGGTAATAAACAAAAAAAAGTACAGTAAAAAAGAAGATGAAATAATATGAATTGAGAAGCATGCGATTTATTTACTGATGATAGAATCGATCATTTCGCCTACATTGTTCCAGCTTTGGATTTCTGCTGACGTGAAACGGATTCCGAAAGCTTTCTCAATGGCTACGATCAGCTGAATATGGGAAAGGGAATCCCATTCTTCAATATCCTCTGCAGTCGTTTCAGCATTCAGTTCAATTTCTTCATTATCCAGTTGTTCCCGGAAAATTGGGATCAGTTTTTCTAAAACTTCGTTTCTGCTCATAAAATTATTTATTTTTAATATATACGGTTTTGGGTTGATAATTATTTACATTCAGCATCCACCGGTTGTTTTCGAAGGCGAAGCCTAAATTTTTGTAGTGGTCTTTTACCATCTGGTTTTTAGCGGTTTCAAGATATTCTCCTGAAATATAATTATAGCCGTTTTTTGCGGCAAGATCCACAATGGTATTCAGGGTAAAATCCTCCATGCCTCTTTTCAGTACTCTGCAGCTCATCAGCCAGGTATCGATGAACAGTGTTTCCTGGTCCTTTTCTTCCAGAACAATAACACAGATCAGTCCGTTATCGCCATATTTATCTTCCAGGGTAAATGAGAGGGTAACATATTTTTCAGATTGTATCAGGTTGTCAATTTCCTGTTCGGTATACCGTACCGTGCGCAGGTTGAACTGGTTGGACCTTTGGGTAAGCTGCGAAACCCTCGGCTTTGAAAAGCTGTTGAAGGGCTGCACATCAGAAACCATATTCATGCTCTTCAGGAAGTCTTCTACATTGGTAAAACTTTCCAGATCAACAGTCCTTTGAGCTTCTACCTGGTATTGCTTTGTCCTTTCGCTGTCATTCTCAGAAAAACTGGCTGTTTCAAATAGATTAAGACCATACAGATATTCCAGATATTCCGCAGGATCTGCAGGCAGTTCCGGAACACACACATCAGGAAGATTTTCCCTCACAAGATTTCTTTCAAAAGGATTGTCGTCTAAAAAAACCATTGAATCAAATCCGATGTTCAAAACACGCTGGATTTTTCTGATGTTATCGGCTTTGTTTTCCCAGTTGGCTATAAATACGGCAATATCGTCAAGGTTCAGCACCATATCTGGATGCTTTTCAAAAGGTTCTTTGGCTTTATCCTCATCATTTTTGCTGCATACGGCAAGGATAATCCCTCTTTTCTGCAAAGCTTTTATCCAGTACTGGAACTCCGTAAAGGCTTTTCCGATTCCTAAATTTCCGATTTGTATTTTTTCGAGCCCGTCATCACCGATGATTCCGCCCCAGGTGGTATTATCCAGATCCAGGATCAGACATTTTTTAAATTTTCCTTCCAGAGAAGCAATAATACTGAAAATGTTATGCGCGACAATGGGAAGTGCATCAATGGAGATCACCATTTCCGTATTTACGTAAATGCTCGGCGTAAACATAAAATCCCTTCCCCATTTATTCTGGATGGAAAGCAGGTCTGCAATAAAGAAATTATCTTTCTGTACGGCGATTTCCTGTGAAAGCAGATAGTTGATTTTATTCAGCTGGAAATTGAACGAGGATTCTACTTTGTTGGAGAAGTTGCCAAAGACTTTACTGTCGATGATCGGGAAATTGCAATAGATCACCCTGCTTTTGGTCCTGCTCTGGATGGTTTGGTAAAGCTCATCTACATAGCTGATCTTGTTATCCGCAAAATTTTTTGAAAAATCAGGGGATTTATAGTATTGATTCAGCAACTTATGAGTAGACTCAAAAATAATGGTATAGTCCGCATCGAATTCATAATATTCCGAAGAAGGATCCATGATCTGACGGGATATCTGCCCGAAATCCGCTTCAAAAATATTTAATTCAAAACCTTCGCTTTTTGCAGTGCCTTTTAACGCAACATTCAGAAATTGGGTAGCCGTATCTCCTAATAAGGCCACCTTAATTACTTTATGCGGATGCGTATCTTTTCGCAGTACCTTTTTTAATTCTGAAAATGTTTTATACATAGAATCCTGATTTTAAATAAAAAATTAGATCAATCATTCTGTCAATATTTTCTGCTTAAAATCATGCATTCCGGCGAAGCACAAAAAAGATGATTTCATCAGATGTGTTTTGGTGTTGTTTACTGAATGGCAAAGATATGTAAATACCAAGCTTTCCTGAAAATTAATTTTCGTTTTTTAGACTTAATTTACAAAAATGTAAAATAAAGGGATTGGGATAGGCCAGCCATTTAAGGTATTCTTCAGACTGTTTTACTTTAAGAATTATTTAACCATGATCCTGGGTAATGACATTCGGTATTTTAGTACATTTGAAAAACAAAAAAATAAATTTATGGCAACGACAATCACTTTAAAAGGAAACGAAGTACATACCATAGGAACACTTCCGGCAGTAGGTACAACCATCAGGGATTTTGCGCTGGTTGATTCCGGACTGAACGTAAAGACACTTGAAAATTTTGAAGGCAAAAAGAAGATTTTTAATATTTTCCCGAGTGTTGATACACCGGTATGTGCAGCTTCAGCAAAAGAATTTAACCAAAAGGCATCTGCTTTGGACAATACGGTGGTTATTAATGTTTCTAAAGACCTTCCATTTGCATTGGGAAGATTCTGTGCGGCAGAAGGGCTGGAAAACGTAGAGACGCTTTCAGATTTCAGGGGCAGCTTCGGGGACGATTACGAAGTAACCATTGCAGATTCCGTATTCAAAGGGCTTTTGAGCCGTGCGGTGATCGTGGCGGATGAAAACAACAAAGTAGTATACACGGAGCAGGTTTCCGAAATTGCGGACGAACCCGATTATGAGGCGGCATTGTCTGCTGTAAAATAATTAAATAATAAAAATTAGAAGCCCTGCGAATAATTTTGCAGGGCTTTTTCATAGAAGTATTTAAATTTTAACCACAGATTGGCACAGATTTTCACGGATGACTGTGTTTATTTAACACATAAGCCATAGAAGATTTTTTTTTACATGCTGAAAATATTTTTAGAGCACATTAGAAAAAAATCAAAGATTTTTTAAAAACTTCTGTGCACTTTCTTCGGCATGAATCATTCATCTTTTTTTTACAGCATCAATGTCTTTTGCCTCTTTTGTGGTTAAATTTCTTGCGGCGATTTTTAAACCACAGATTGGCGCAGATTTTCACGGATGACTGTGTTTATTTAACACATAAGCCACAAAAGATTTTTTTACATGCTGAAAATATTTTTAGAGCACATTAGAAAAAAATCAAAGATTTTTTAAAAACTTTTGTGCACTTTCTTTGGCATGAATCATTCATCTTTTTTTACAGCATCAATGTCTTTTGCCTATTTTGTGGTTAAATTTCTTGCGGCGATTTTTAAACCACAGATCTGCCCAGATTTTCACAGATGATTGGGGTTATTTAAATACCGGTTTTAAAAATCTTTGATTTTTAATCTCATGGTTCTTTTGTTTTCAAAGCAGGCTTCTTCTTTTTTCTTATGTGTTTAAAGTTGCTTTTGTACTCAACCAAAGTTATCTGAAAATACTGATTCAAAGCAATAAAAAATACAGATATTCCCCTTACCTTTACCGGATGAAACGTTCCGGAACTGCAGATTTACCGCTTCACTATGGCAAAGTACCGCCATGGCTGTATGAGCGCATGTCGATGCTCGGGCTTTCCATCGTTGAAGTGATTTTAATGGATTACGGCAAGGATGAAGTGCTCCGCCGGCTGGCAGATCCGTTTTGGTTTCAGAGCTTTGGGGCAGTGATGGGAATGGACTGGCATTCTTCCGGAATCACGACTTCTGTGATGGGGGCGCTGAAACGTTCCATTAATCCGAATTCGCAGTCTCTGGGACTGTACATCTGTGGCGGAAAAGGGAAATTTTCCCGCGAAACGCCTTCCGAACTGCTTCAGATTGCCGATAAAACCGGGCTTGACGCCAACCGGCTCGTAAAAGCCAGCAAACTTTCTGCAAAAGTGGACAACACCGCGATTCAGGACGGTTATCAGCTGTACCTGCACAACTTTATTCTATCGGATAATGGAAACTGGAGCGTGGTACAGCAGGGCATGCATGAATCCGACGGAACCGCAAGGCGCTATCACTGGCATTCCGAAAACATCACCTCTTTTGTAGAAGAACCGCACACGGGAATAAACGGGATTTCAAGAGGGAAAATCCTGAATTTAACCGATGCGGAAGCTTCGGATAACCGCAAAGGCATCCTTGAAATTTCCCATACCGACTCTGCGGAAATCATGAGCGACTTTTCCAGGCTGATCCTTCCCAACCATCACGACGTCCAGGCTTCGGATGTCGATCTGAAGCGTTTAGGAGCCTTATTGTACGTTACCCGAGAGAAGCAACCGCAAAATTTTGAAGATCTGCTGATGCTGGAAGGGGTAGGACCGCGCACAATGCAGTCGCTGGCGTTGGTGAGTGAGGTGATTCATGGTGCGCCTTCGAGATTTAAAGATCCGGCAAGGTTTTCCTTTGCCCACGGCGGGAAAGACGGCCATCCTTTTCCGGTACCTACAAAAGTGTATGACGAAAGCCTGCAGATTATCCGGTCCGGAATTGAAAAATCCAAACTAGGAAACTCAGACAAGCTCAGAACCTTAAACAAGCTTCACCGGATCATTGAAGCAACCGAAAAAGATTTTACTCCGGATTTCAATATCCAGGAGGTGATTGAAGAAGAGCGGCAGAACTCCTGGCGCTTTGGCGGGAAGACTGTATTCGGGGATGCACAGAAACCCTCGCCTCCCAAGCCGATTCAGCTTTCCCTGTTTTAGAACTGCTTTTACAAATTCAAATCAGATAAAAAACTTCGTGATTTCCATAATCCGTGTGTGATCATAAATCCTATATTGTGTATCAAAAAAACTTTCAGCATATCAAAATAAATTTTATTTTTAAATCCTGAAAACCATTGAACGATGAGCAAGACATCTCTGGAAATCTGCTACGACTTTCCGTTCTTTCTGCAGGAAGAGCTTGATGAAATATTTGAAGCCCATAAAAAGACAAGCTTCCGGAAGGGAGACCTTATTTTAAAGGAAGGAAAAACGGCCAACGAATATTATATTCTTGAAAAAGGACTGGCCCGCTCATTCGTCACCGACTTCAACGGCAATGAAGTAACCACCCACTTTTTTGCAGATAATGAGATCGTTATTGAAGTATCTTCATTGTTCCAGCGGATTCCCACACAGGAAAATATTATCTGCATCACCGACTGTGAATGTTGGAAACTCAGCTTTGATGATTTCCAGGAGCTTTTCCATAAAATTCCGAACCTCAGGGAATGGGGGAGGGCATGGATGTCCCAGCAGCTTTTCGCCTACAAGCAGCGTTCGGTGGAAATGTTTACCCTTTCTGCGACCAAACGTTACCTGAATCTGCTTGAGCAGAAGCCCCAGGTGGTACGATGGGCACCCCTGAAACAGATTGCTTCCTATCTTGGTGTAACCGATACTTCTCTAAGCCGTATCCGGAAAGAACTCGTTTCGCATCCCGGAAAACAGTAAATCTTGTCTTATGGCAAGCTCGCTTTCAGGATGATACGGTAATTTTGGTTAAAAGTTTTACCTTAAAAATGATCCTATGAAAGCAAACCAGATTTACGTTAATCTTCCCGTAAAAAATATTGAACAGACGAAAATATTCTGGACGAATGTCGGATTCCCCCATCAATAATCAGATCTCGGATGAAAATGCCGTATGCATTATTATGGGAGATCACATGGATGTCATGTTCCTTACCGAAGATTATTTTCAGACCTTTTCTGAAAGACCGGTTCCGAAGGGCGATACCACCCAGGTTTTGATAGCCATCGGGCTGAACAGCCGTGAAGAAGTGGATCAGGTAGTGAATACAGCAATTGAAAACGGTGCAACGCAGCATGAAGAACCGCAGGATCATGGCTGGATGTATCAGAACTCTTTTTGGGACATCAACGGGCACGGCTGGAGCATCATTTTTGCCGATCCTTCCCAAATGCCTGAATAATGCAGGGAATATTGGAAATACTTAGAAACCATTTAACGAATTGATCCATTCATAAAGTCTCGGCCAGAATATCTGTCATATTTTTTTGCTTGACGAATATCTGTGAAAATCTAAAAAAAGCAATACAGCGCAATTATTTGCGAAAATATGTGATTTAATTTTACACATTAAAAACATAGGATAGATGAGCACTTTGAAAAAAATATAGGTTTTAAAAATATTTGATTTTTCTTCTGATGTGCTCCAAAAATATTTTCAGCCTATCTAAAAAAATATTTTGTGACTTACAGGTTAAATAGACACAGTTATCTGTGAAAATCTGTGCCAATCCGTGGTTAAAAATATCAGTCTGAAAACAACAGCCGGATGATGACAATATTATGACAACTCACTTTATAAAAACAAAACGTATGGCTAAATTAAATTCTTACTTAAATTTCGACGGACAGGCAGAAGAAGCCTTCAGCTTTTACAAATCGGTTTTCGGCGGGGAATTTCTGGGTGACATCTACCGGATGGGAAATGCTCCCGGCACCGAACACCTGTCCGATGATGAAAAGAACCGGGTGATGCATATCGCCCTGCCGGTTGGAAACGACCTTCTGATGGCTTCCGATATCGTTCCGGGCTTCGGGCAGACGCTTACGGTTGGAAACAACAATTATGTTTCGATTTTCCCGGATTCAAGAGAGGAGGCCGACCGGCTTTTCAGAGGGCTTTCCGAAGGAGGAGATATCGAAATGCCCATCGAAGACCAGTTCTGGGGAGATTATTTCGGGAGCTTCAGGGATAAATACGGGACTCATTGGATGGTGAATCATAATGAAGAATATCCAAAATAGTCCTATCTTTAGAGCCTGTTTAAATTTACCTTTTATATTTTAACATTAAGAATTTAAGGTATTTTAGCTTAAAAAAATTAATGTTTCAGTTGCCCGGCAATATTCAATTAAATCAATTGAAATCATCGTATTAAAGTGAAGAATAAACAAAGTTTATTTAATTCAGAAAATTAAGAGAAATGACGGAAAGTTTGCCGAATTAAAATTTAAACAGGCTCTTAAACTTTATTAGATCTGGCAGCTGATGAAGCTGCCTTCTACCGCATCACAAAATGATAAGATATGGAACCTACTACAATAGACATTACCATCCTGGCTCCCATCCGAAAAGTCTGGGAATACTACAACGGTCCGGAACACATCGTCCAATGGAATTTTGCTCATGAAACGTGGCATTGTCCTGCGGCTGAGAACGATTTGCGCCCCGGCGGGATGTTTAAAACCCGGATGGAAGCCAAAGACGGCAGCTTCGGTTTCGATTTTGAAGGGACTTATGATGAAATCGTTCCCCACAAAAAGATCCTTTATCATCTCGAAGACGGCAGGAAGGTTGAAATCCTGTTTCATGAAATCGACGCTGCTACCACGAAGGTAGAAATTACCTTCGATCCGGAAAAGCAGAATCCGGCGGAAATGCAGCGGGAAGGCTGGTACGCCATTCTGAATAATTTCCATAAGTACGTAGAAAACCACTAATCCCGTATTTAGGATCATGATCAATCTGGTGATAATGGCAAAATGCCTGAAATCAGTCTGCGCGGTAAACCCGGCTTCAGAAGGTGACTTTCTGAAGGGGATTATTGCCATACCGGCACGAAAGGCTCTGGAAAGGGAAAAGATCGATTCCCTGCAAAAATTATCGGGCTATTCGGAAATAGAAATCCGGAAGATGCGGGGTTTTGGAGAGGTCAGCTTGAAAAAATTAAAAAAGCACATGAAAGAAAATCATTTTTCGTTCAAGGAAAATATAGCTGATCTTTATTGAGTACTAACAAAGGTGTAGAAGTTACATCTAAGAAATTTTCACACATCAGTAAAAAAGAGTACAATGCTGAAATCACTCAAAGCCGCACAATCATTTGTGAAAATCTGTGCAAATCTGTGGTTTTTAATAAAACCTCAAAATTTTAACCCAAAAGCAATAACAAAAGGTATTCATTCTATTAAAAAAAGTTGAATACCAGACGCTGAAAGTCTACAAAAGCTCTGAAAATTTTTGATTTTTATGTTCGATGATATGAACGAACGATAGCCGGTGGCTGAGCGGAGACTAAGCCATGCGATTTGAAACAACTGTAACTAAAATAAAATTATGAATAACAATATTTTTCCATGTCTTTGGTACGATGGCGATGCCAAAGAGTCTGCCGAATTTTACTGTAAGGTTTTCAACGGCAGAATTACAGCCGATACGCCTATGGTGATGAATATTGATCTGTTCGGACAGAAACTGATGCTGCTTAACGGCGGACCTCATTTTAAAAAGAATGCTTCGGTATCTTTTATGGTCATCTGCGAAACGGAAGATGAGGTTCAGCAGTACTGGGATCAGATTTCAGAAGACGGTATGGTTATGATGCCGCTGGATTCTTATTCGTGGAGCAAAAAATACGGCTGGGTACAGGACCGGTTCGGTGTCACCTGGCAGATCTTCCTAAGTGACAGATCCGGAGAACAGAAAATAATTCCGACCCTAATGTTCATCCACGGAAACAACGGGAAAGCCATGCAGGCCATGGAACTGTACACCGGCATTTTCCCCAATTCTAAAATAGGGAATGTTCTGAAATACGGTGAAGGGAGCGAAGGTCATCCGATCACCGAACCGGCGGAAAACATTCAGCATGCACACTTTGAAATTGACGGCTACAGTCTCTTTTGTATGGATAATTCTTACGATCATGCATTTGATTTCAGTGAAGGGATTTCCATGGTCGTGATGACGGATACACAGGAAGAAACGGACACCTACTGGAATGCCTTAACTGCTGACGGCGGAAGGGCGAGCATGTGCGGATGGCTCAAAGATCCATTCGGCTTCAGCTGGCAGATCGTTCCCAAAAGGCTTATCCAACTGATGGGCGATCCCGATCCGGAGAAAGCGCAGAACGTTGCCCAGGCTATGATGACGATGCAGAAGATTGTGATTGAAGATCTGGAAAAGGCTTATAATTCATAGGTTTCATTTTCAGGGTACCATAGTTTTTCCTCCTTCGGCTTGCGGTTTGATGTTTAATTCACCACAAAATATTTGAATATGAAAACACAGAACCAATCAGATTCCAAATCAAAGGTTCCGGAGGAGGGCCTTTATCCGGAAATCATCCGTGAAAATTACAAAGGAAGCGACAAGCTTGATGGTAAAAAAGCACTGATCTCCGGCGGCGACAGCGGTATCGGTCAGGCCGTGGCCGTGCATTATGCCCGTGAAGGTGCTGATGTAGCCATCATTTATAAAGAAAGCGACGACGATGCAAAAGAAACCCGGAGACTGGTTGAAAAAGAGGGGAAAAGCTGCCTGTTGCTGAAAGGCGATCTCTCAGATCAAAATTTCAGGAAAGAATGTACGGAGAAAATCAAAGGCGAATGGAAATCGCTGGATATCCTCGTCAACAATGCCGGGATCCAGTTTCCTAAAGACGATATCGAAAATATTTCCGATGAGCAGATCCAGGAAACCTTCAATACCAATATTATTTCCATGATCTCTTTTACGCGGGACTGCCTGAAACTGATGGACAGCGGTTCGCGGGTGATCTGTACCACTTCCGTCACCGCGTATCGGGGCAGCGACCATTTGATCGATTATTCATCCACCAAAGGAGCGATTGCCACCTTTATCCGTTCTCTGGCGACCAATATTGCAGAAAAGAATATCCTGGTGAATGGAGTGGCGCCGGGCCCGATCTGGACGCCTCTGGTAAAGGAAACATTCGATGATGTTTCGGATTTCGGAAAAGACAACCCGATGAAAAGGGCAGGGCAGCCTTCGGAAGTCGCTCCGGCCTATGTATTTCTGGCATCACAGGATTCAAGTTTTATTACCGGCGAAATTATCCATATTAATGGCGGGGATTTTGTAGGCGGATAAGAAGTATACACAGAAATTAACAGCTAGTTTATAAATTTTTTATGGAAAAATTACATTTTGATGTTCAGATTAAAGCTGAAGCAATAAAGGTCTGGAGTGTGTTGTGGGACGATTTTTCTTTCAGGCAGTGGACTTCCGCCTTTACTGAAGGGTCTTTTTATCAGGGAGATTTGCAGGAAGGCGCTACCATTAAATTCCTCGACCCCAAAAATAACGGGATGTACAGTAAAATTACAAAGCTGGTTCCGAACGAGGAAATCATTTTTTTACATCTCGGGGAAATCTATGAAGGCGTAGAAACACCGCGTGACTTGGGAGAAGCTTCTGAGCGGTATTTATTGACCGAAGATGAAAACATTACCCATTTGGAAGTTGAAATTCAGACTACCGAAGAATTCAAATCTTTTTTTGAGGAAAAATTTCCCGATGCCCTTTCCAATGTGAAGCATCTTTCTGAAAATCAGTTGTAGAATATTAATCAAATCCAATCTGTAAACATGGAAACCCTATCGTACGAAATCGTCATCAACGCCCCGAAACAGAAAGTCTGGGACGTATTGTGGAATCAGAAAACCTACAGCGAATGGACGCAGTTTTTCAGTCCGGGAAGCATAATGAAATCCGATTGGAAAGTCGGTGGAAAAACTTATTTCGTTAATGCAGAAGGAGCGGGCATGGTTTCTACCATTGACACGCTGGAGGAACCGGACCAGATCATCTTTAAGCATTTGGGGATGGTCGACAAGGACGGTCATGAAGATACCGAAAGCATGGAAGTCAAGCAATGGAGCGGCTGTTTTGAAAAATACATCCTTATCGATTTTGACGGAAAAACCAAACTCCATGCAGAAGTACAGACTGAAAAGGACTGGGAGGATACGATGAATACCGGTTTTACAAAAGGACTGGAAGTCGTAAAAAGTCTTGCCGAAAATACCATTTAAATGACAATCACAGATTTCCACGGATGATTGGGTAGCTGAGGTTACTTGAAGCCACCTAATCATCCGTGATTATATCTGACAGCGAAAATTTTTGCCACAAAAGTCACAAAAACTTTTTTGACAGATAAGATTTAAGGTGAATACTTTGAAAATATTTTAGAACACCTAAGGGTTAAAAATCAAAGCTTTTGGTTGCTGATTTAAACAAAATGAACAACCGGTGGCAGAGGTTACTCGAAGCCACCTGATCATCTGTGGGAATCTGCGCCAATCTGTGGTTTAAAAAATCCGTGTAAAATGTTAAAGTATAAAGAGAGATCTGATTTTTAAATTAAGTCATTTACGGAAACAATTATGACGTAAATACCTTATTCGTAATTATCTATAGGAATGATTCTTCATTTTGCTTAAATTCGGTAGCAGACATATCAAAAATAAAATATGAAACTATTAACGATTCTCTTCGTCACCTTTGTCTTGGGTTTATTGAGCACAAAAATTTTTCAGGGAGACTGGAATTTCTTATTTTCCGGTAACCTGGGGATGGCGGCTTTTATCATCTTTACCGGATTGGCCCACTTTAAATTCCAGAAAGGGATGGCGATGATGATCCCCGAGTTTATCCCGGGCAAAATGTTCTGGGTTTATTTCACCGGTGTGTTGGAGATTGCTGCAGGAATCGGGCTGATGATTCCTGCTATCCGTGAGCTCACGGCAGTCTTATTAATTGTTTTCTATGTCTTGGTTTTTATGGCCAACATCAACTCATCCCGGAAAAACATCAATATTTTCAAAGCTGATTTTTCAGGTCCGGGAATGGCTTATTTATATAAAGAAAGAATTCCGATGCAGCTGATCCTGCTGGCATGGACCTGGTATTTCGGGATTTACCTGAATTAATTGATGGAAATACCTTTGTCTTTTCTGCTCTTAAAGCATATTTAAGCAATCCGGATGTAACAATTTGCCTCCTAAAAGCGTCTTATGGTAAAGATACGTTTCACAAAACCATGAGATCATGAATATCAGTACTAAATTTTTCGGGATCACCCAGGTGATCATAACCTCAATAATGATGAATGCCCAGACCAACACCACAAAACTATCGGGAGATCCTTCCCTGGTTTCTACAAAAGCAACCTTTGAACAGCTGGTTTCCTACGATAAAGGAAATTTTAAATACAAAGTGGAGGATTATTTTGCACGGCCGAAAGCTTCCCAGTTTAAGATTTCGCCTGACGGACAATACCTTTCCTACAAAGAAAAAGACAAGGACAGCAAAAACCATGTTTACGTAAAAGATCTTAAAACGGGAAAGATCACCAGAGCTCTCGAAGAAAAGAACGATCTGATCAAAAGCTACGGCTGGCTGGATAAAAAGCGTCTTTTCTATACCCAGGACCGTGGCGGAAATGAAAATATCCACCTTTATGCTGCAGACATTGACGGAAAGAACCTGAAGGACCTTACCCCTTTTGAGGGAATTACGTTAAACAGCGTACGGATTATTAAAGATACGCCGTTCGTGATTGTTACGATGAACAAAAACAACAAGCAGATCTTCGAACCTTATAAAATCAATTTCAATACAGGGGAGATGACCCAGCTGTATGAAAATAAAGATGTAAACAGCCCGATCGACAACTATATTTTTGATAAGCAGGGAAACCTCCGCGGATATACCATCCTGGAGAACGGCCTTACCTCAAAACTCTATTACAAAGACCTTCAGAGCGGGAAATTCAACCTGTTGAAAACCACCGACTGGAAAGACAGTTTTCAGATTATCAGTTTTAATGAAAACTCAGGGAATAAAGATGAAGCCTATGTAGTGACCGATCTTAACGGTGATAAGTCGAGAATCATCCTTTATGATCTGAAAAAAGACCAACCCATTAAAGAAGTGTATTCCCATCCGGATTTTGATGTGAATTCCATCAGCCTGGCAGGAAAAAACAGGAATTACGAACTGGATTACATTAGCTATAACGGAATTAAAAGCGAAACCATCCCGGTTAGCCAATATTATAAGCGTGTTCATGACAGACTGGCTTCCGAATTCGGGGATAAACAATTTTCCGTTGTTTCTTCCGACGACAAAGACGAGAAACTGCTGGTGGTGGTCGACAGTGATAAGCTTTACGGAAAGTATTATGAGTACGATACCAAATCCCACAAGACCAAGCTTCTTTTTGATCTGATGCCGCAGCTGAAAGAAGAGGACATGGCGGAAATGCGCCCGATTGAATTTAAAAGCAGGGACGGCGTGACCATCCACGGATACATTACCCTGCCGAAGGAAGCCCTTCAGGGTAAAAAAGTACCGTTGATTGTAAACCCTCACGGCGGTCCGCAGGGAATCCGCGACGATTGGGGCTTTAATCCGGAAACACAGCTTTTTGCAAGCCGCGGCTATGCGACCCTGCAGGTGAATTTCAGGATCTCAGGAGGTTATGGCAAAGAATTCCAGAAATCCGGGTATAAGCAGATCGGCAGGAAAGCAATGGATGATGTGGAAGACGGGGTAAAATATGCCATTTCACAGGGCTGGATCGATAAAGATAAAGTAGCCATTTACGGCGGAAGCCACGGCGGCTATGCAACGCTGATGGGACTCATCAAAACTCCGGATCTGTACTCATGCGGCGTCGATTATGTCGGCGTGTCCAACATTTTTACTTTCTTCGATTCTTTCCCGGAATACTGGAAACCGTATAAGGAAATGGTAAAGCAGATCTGGTACGACCTGGATAATCCCGAAGAAGCAAAGATTGCCAAAGAAGTTTCGCCGGTATTTCAGATCGATAAGATTAAAAAGCCGCTGTTTGTGGTTCAGGGAGCGAATGACCCAAGGGTAAACATCAATGAATCCGACCAGATCGTAAAAGCATTACGGGCCAAAGGTTTTGAAGTGCCGTATATGGTAAAATATGATGAAGGCCACGGTTTCGGTAAAGAGCAGAACCGCATCGAGTTTTATAAAACTATGCTCGGTTTCTTTGCCCAGAATTTTAATAAATAAAAGAAATTCCTTTTTATAATTAACCCACGGAAAGTCAATCTGGCTTTCCGTTTTTTACAGGATTTATAACCCCAAAAGGAATAAAAGATGATGTTGCATAAAACATTTAATGCATTAATTGAAATACAATTATTCATTAGCTCGTTATTAAGTACTTCAAATCTTCGATCTCCTTAGGAATCTAAACGCGAATATTTCCATCGCTTCTAAAAATCCCTTCGGGACAACAAAACAGAGTGCTGAAATCTTTTAGCTGTCAGTTCTTATGCTAAATGATTTAAATGAATAGTCAACCCGGTGGCTGAGGCCACTCGAAGCCACCTCATCATCCGTGAAAATCTGTGAAAATCTGTGAAAATCCGTGGTTAAAAACTAAAAAAAATCTATGATTTTTTATCTTTTGTGTTCTAAATATACATGACCTATTAAATTCTCTATGTGCCTGATGTGTTAAAACAAGCGCAATCATCTGCGAAAACGCATATAATCAGTGAGAGATTTTCAACTTGCCGGAAAATATTTTAAATTTATTAAAGTAAAACAAAATCATCAGCCGTCATAGCAGTATGGAGGTTGCCGAAAAAATAACAATGCCACAGAAGGAGAAAGATAATATCATCTCACAAACCGTTTCAAAGTACGGAGGAAAGCTGATGTCTTATATTCGTCCCAAAGTGAAGAACACGGAAGATGCGGAAGACATCCTGCAGGAAGTGTGGTATCAGTTCAGCAGCCTTACCAATCTCTCGGAAATTGTGAATGTCGGCGGATGGCTTTACCGGGTGACGGCCAACAAAATCACCGACAAATACCGCAAGAAGAAAACCGAAAACCTGGAAGATTTTGTATATGAAGATGAAGACGGGGATTTTTCCATTAAGGACATCCTGCTGATGGATGAAAGCGCCGGCCCGGAAATAAAGATGTTTCAGGATGAAATCTGGAAGAAGCTCTTCGAAGCTTTGGACGAACTTCCGGAAAAGCAGCGGTTGGTTTACGTGGAAAATGAGCTGAATGATAAAACCCTCCAGGAAATTGCCGATGAGCACGGAGAAAACATCAAAACCATCATCAGCCGTAAAAATTATGCGGTCAAGCACTTAAGGAACCGGTTGAGAAAATTATACGAAGATTTAAATAGTTAGTAAAAAGAAAGATTATGAATCATAAACATAAAAAAGGCTGGATTTTTTTGATACTCTGTCCGCCGTTGATTTTTTTAGGCGTCACCTGGATCGTCATGTCACTCTGGAATTGTCTGCTGCCTGAAATTTTAGGGGTAAAGACCGTCAACTACTGGCAGGCAATGGGAATCCTGATCTTGTGCAAGATCCTTTTCGGCGGGTTCCATTTCGGGAAAGGAATGCGGGATTTCAAGGAGCGGAAAATGCGGGAAAAAATGATGAACCTGTCTCCCGAAGAACGGGAAAAATTTAAAGAAGTATGGCGAAACCGGTGTGAAAGCGGATTCTTCAACAGGAATAAAAGAAACAACGAATCATAAGAATTAAAAAAAGTAGTAAAGTAAAAATTCAGGAGTATTCGTCTTTATAAAAAAACAAGAAGTAGTAAAATTTAAAATTTAAGAAAATGAAAAATTCAGTAGTAAAAGGAGCTCTTGGAGCCTTAGCCGTTGCAGGAGTCGCCATGATCGCCAAAAAAGCCATCCGGAGAAAAAGATTTGTCAAAGGTGTTTTCGAGGAATACGGAATCAGAGAAAAATCACCGTTCGGTCTGGCCGATAAGATCCGCGAAATGAGCGACGAGGATTATCAGGAACTGAAAGGGAAATTCAAAAAAGAATTCGCTTCCAAATGCGGCCATAAAAGGTTTGAGAAAGAACCGATCGCCGAAGCGTAAAAATCAAGCAGCTAAATTGAAATTGTTGGGTTGGGTCTGGAAACATCTGTTTTCCGGACCCAACCTTTTTTGTGTTATTTCATATAGCTTTATGCTTGGAAGTTTATCAGCTAAAGGGCTGCACGGTGGCTTCGGGTAGTCTCAGCCAACGGATCAGTGATTATGTATAATATAAAGCACAGTTCAATACCAAGCTTTGTCATTGCCGCAGGCAATCTCAATATAGCAGCAGCAATCAATACAGAAAATTGTATACTTTGATTCCTTTGAAAGGATAAAAATTTTCCCAAAGATTGAAGCAAATGTTCACAGATGATAATCTGGCTTCGGCTCCGATCAGCCACCTAATATTCAAAGGAAAAATCATAATAAATTATATTCTGCTATCATTTGCTGAGTGAAACGCCGTTGCGAACGAAAAATGTTTTCAACGATTTAAATAAAATCTCAGCGAACGTCGCGTTAAAAGAATTTCTCCACCGTGCCCATACATCTCCGGGAGCTCCTATAAATGAAATGGCTTTGTGAACCTTTTACGCATTCCATCAAAAAAATCTTCCTGTACTTTGTGTTCAAAAAACAGCAGGCATTCCTTCAACGCAGCTATTATTTGCTGAGTAAAACGTGTGATGCTGAGCTTATTGAAGCACCCTTCAACCCTAAAATTTATTTTTTTACTAAGGTTTCCGAAGAAAAGTATTATGGAAAGATTCGGGGCTGGATTCCTTCGGAATGACAAACTGGGCGTTTATCTGATGTTTTACTTCATGTATTTCTATGTGATCGCCTCCGCTCATCCACCATTGAGATTGAAACTTTTCATATTCTCCGGGAGCTCCTATAAATGAAATGGCTTTGTGAACCTTTTACGCATTCCATCAAAAAAATCTTCCTGTACTTTGTGTTCATAGAGCATGATACTTCATATTATCCAGCTATCATTTGCTCAGTGAAACGTCTTTGCGAACGAAAAATATTCTAAACATTTAAAAAAAAAACTTAGCGGACATCGCGTTAAAAATACGATATCCCATTACCGGCAAAAAAAATAAATTCCCTATTTTTGTAAGGTTCAATGAAAGACTACTACTATTTTCTCGGGATTTCAAACGATGCTTCGGATGAGGACATCAAAAAGGCGTATCGGAAGCTGTCTTTAAAATACCACCCGGACAAAAATGAAAACGACATTTTCTTTGCCGACCGGTTCCGGGAAATACAGGAAGCCTATGAAACATTGAGCGACAAAAGCAGCCGGTATACGTACGACCAGAATTTAGAAAGCCATCAGAAAAGTTTCCGGTATACGGTACCGCCTTCCATCAAGAGATTTTCGGCCAATAAGATCCATGCAAAGAAAGGGGAGGAGATCATCATTACCTGGCAGACCCAGAATGCGGATGTGGTGAAGGTATTGCCTTTCGGACTGGAGAAGGCTTATGGGGAAAGAACTTTCAGGATTACGGAATTCAAGGACGGGAAATTCCAGATCCTGCTTCATGCGACCAATTCGCTGCTGCACAAAACGGCGGTTCAGGGCATTACCATCACCGAGATTTTTGAAAGTAATACCGAAAAATTTAAGGACAAAGCGGAAGAACTGTTCAAATCCCAGCCAAGGACCGCAGCCAATCCGGCAGGACAGCCGAAAGTAGCAAGACTTATCATCGGGATCGTAATGCTGATCGTGGCCGTTTACTTTCTCATCAAAAGTTTCGGAAATTAATAAAAATCCGAATTTTATTTTGATAAGTTAACATGAAATCAGACAGCACAATAACAGATGCCTGTTCAGATAAAGAACAATAGGGGTTGGTATTCAGTATCCCGGTATATTTGAACTGAAAACTTCCAGCGTCCAGCTTCCCTCTTCCAGCCTGTTACGCCAGTTTCTTATTTCCCGGGCACTTTTTGCATCTTTTCCCTTTTTTGAATTTCTTGCAGCAGGATTTCTTTTCACCGCAATAGATTTCTTCGGTATTCACTGTAAAAGCTGGAGCCAATGGCGGTACTTTGAAAGGAACGATCATATTCATGATGCAAATATATTAATTTAGAATAAATACAGATAATAAAATCTGAAAATATTTATTCTTTTAACACTTAACTGTTTACGGCATCATTTTCCGGTGCTTTTAAAAAATGTTTTAAAGAGTTTAACCGTTTTTAGGATTCTTTCCAATAGAAAAAATGAATGGCTGATTTTGTGAATTTTTCAACTGCCGAAGGTGAATTATTTTTGATGATTATATCGGATTTTATCAGATTATCAGTTAAAAAAGCAATAAAAACGTTTTAATTTTAAATAAGATAGAATACATTACGTTATTTATTTATGATTCCGATTTAGTTGTACAATTTTCCAAAAAATCGTAATTTTACCCATCTTTTTTTACAAACAAAATCTAATAAATAAAAATGAATACAGAACAGTTTGTGAGCCGTCACATTTCCATGAATGAAGCCGATAAACAGGCGATGCTGGAAAAAATTGGCGTTTCAAGTGTTGAAGAGCTTATCTCTCAAACCATCCCTTCCTCCATCCGTTTAGAAAAGGATCTCAACATCTCAGCCCCGCTTTCCGAGTATGAGATGATGAACCACTCCAAAGAGTTGGCGTCCAAGAATACGGATTACACCAGCTACATCGGTTTCGGATATCACAATACCCTGTTGCCGTCGGCTATTCAGAGAAACATTTTCGAAAACCCGAGCTGGTACACGGCGTACACCCCTTATCAGGCGGAGATTGCCCAGGGAAGGCTGGAGGCACTTCTTAATTTCCAGACAGTGGTGTGCGACCTTACCGGTTTTGCCCTGGCCAACGCTTCATTGCTTGATGAATCCACGGCAGCGGCAGAAGCCATGCACATGTTCTTCAACAACCGTACGAAAGACCAGAAGAAAGGCGGAGCGAATAAGTTCTTCGTTTCGGATCTGGTATTGCCTCAGACGGTTTCCGTGCTGAAGACAAAGGCGGAAGGTCTTGAAATCGAAATTGTCGAAGGCGATCATAAAACGCATGAGCTTGACGGTTCTTACTTCGGGGTACTGTTGCAGTATCCGGGGAAAAACGGGATTGTTCTGGATTATACGGAAGATATTACCGAATATAAGAAACTGGACCTTCAGGTAGTCGTTGCCTGCGATCCGATGGCTTTGGTGAAGCTTAAATCCCCTGCATCTATGGGGGCTGACTGTGCCGTTGGTACAACGCAGAGATTCGGGATTCCTTTGGGTTACGGAGGACCTCACGCAGCCTTTTTCTCCTGTAAGGAAGATTACAAAAGGGATATTCCGGGAAGAATCATCGGGGTTTCCCAGGATGCTTACGGAAAGCGAGCCCTGAGAATGGCGTTGCAGACCAGAGAGCAGCACATCAAAAGAGAAAGAGCGACGTCCAATATCTGTACGGCTCAGGTTCTTCTGGCGGTAATGGCTGGGATGTATGCCGTTTACCACGGTCCGAAAGGATTGAATTATATCGCTGACCAGATCCACTTCAAAGCAAACGCATTAAAAGGCGGACTGAAAGCATTAGGATATGACATCGTGGAAGAGCCGATCTTCGATACGGTAAAAATCACGATCAATGAAGACGATAAGAAAAGGCTGATGAGAATGATGCTGGACCACAAGCTGAACCTGAATTATTTCACGGAAGGGGTGGTAAGCATCGCGATCAACGAAAGTACAACTTTGGATAAACTGAATGTCCTGATGGCTTCTTTCGCCCAATTCAAAGACAAGCAGACTTTTAAATTAGAAATTAAAGAAGGATACAGCATTCCGGAAGAGAATTTAAGAAAAGACGAAATCCTTACCGAAGAAGTATTCAACAGATACCATACGGAAACGGAACTGATGCGTTACATCAAGCGTCTGGAAAGAAAAGATTTGTCATTGACACACTCCATGATTTCTTTGGGATCCTGTACAATGAAATTGAACGCCGCTACCCAGATGCTTCCGCTTTCATGGGACAACTGGGGAGCCATCCATCCGTTTGTACCGGTTGACCAGGCCGGCGGATACCAGGAAATGATCCGCGAGCTGGAAAAAGACTTAGCGGAAATTACCGGTTTTGCAGGGACTTCCCTTCAGCCGAACTCAGGGGCTCAGGGAGAATATGCAGGATTGATGGTAATCAGACAATACCACATCGCAAGAGGCGAAGGCCACAGAAACGTGGTGTTGATCCCGCAATCGGCCCACGGAACCAACCCGGCTTCTGCTGCCATGGCGGGAATGAAGATCGTAGTCGTGAAAAACCTGGAGAACGGGGAAATCGATTTCGAAGACCTGAAAGCCAAAGCGGAACAGCATTCCGAAAACCTTTCGTGTGTGATGATCACCTATCCGTCCACTTACGGATTCTTCGATGCGAACATTAAAGAAATTACTTCTCTGATCCACGAACACGGCGGTCAGGTGTATATGGACGGAGCCAACATGAACGCTCAGGTAGGTTACACCAGCCCGGGGAACATTGGGGCAGACGTTTGTCACCTGAACCTTCACAAAACTTTCGCGATTCCTCACGGGGGAGGAGGTCCTGGGGTTGGTCCGATCTGTGTGGCGAAACACCTGGTTCCTTTCTTACCTTCCAACGCGAACATTAAAGTAGGAGGGAATGAATCCATCGATGGGATTTCAGCAGCGCCTTACGGTTCCGGATTGATCCTGAACATTTCTTACGCTTACATTAAAATGCTTGGAACTTCCGGATTGAAGAAAGCAACGGAGCACGCGATCCTAAATGCCAACTATCTGAAAGAAATCTTAGCGGAGCATTTCCCGATCTTATACTCCAATGAAAACGGAAAAGTAGCCCACGAATGTATCGTCGATTTCAGACAGTTCAAGTCTTTAGGCATTGAAGTGGCTGATGTTGCCAAAAGATTGATGGACTATGGATTCCACGCACCGACGGTTTCTTTCCCGGTAGCCGGAACCCTGATGATTGAACCGACCGAGTCGGAAAGCAAAGCGGAAATCGACCGTTTCGCAGAAGCCTTAATCGCCATCAAACACGAGATCGACGAAATCGCTAATGGGGAAGCCGATGCTGCCAATAACGTACTGAAAAATGCACCGCACACCGAGCAGGTGGTGATCTCCGATTCATGGGATAAACCGTACAGCAGAGAAAAAGCCGCTTATCCGTTAGAGTGGGTAAGAGACCACAAATTCTTCGCGACCGTTTCCAGAGTAGATGAAGCTTATGGAGATAGAAACTTAGTTTGTACCTGCGAGCCGATTGAAGCCTATATGTAATTCAATCTGATCTATAAAACGAATCCCTCTCGTGACTGAGAGGGATTTTTTTAGGATGATCGAATGTGAATTTTTACATTATTCCGGATAATTGCTAAACTAAGTGATGTCTTTTTAAAATAATCCTTAATATTAATATCAGCACTTTTTCCAATAGAAGAGAAGAAATATTTTTTTCCTTTGATACTTTTCTTTATTATATCGAAAATAGTTATACAAAAAACTTAATAAAAAGTGAGGTTTTGATTTTAACAATCGCTTAAACTATAGAATTATAAATTTCTCTTAATTATTTTTATATAATAGCTAGAAAAACTTCGTGCTCGAAACCAAATTAATATCGATAGGATTAATTTCCAATAAATAATTTCATTATTATGAAGGATATCAAATACAAAACTAGTAAATATTATTAGAAATATTCCTTTAAACAGATCACTCATAACTTGATAATATTCTGCTTTTGCATGTATTTCTTTTTTATCAGAAATTAATTTATCACAGGTTTTAAAAAAATCAATATCATTTATATTGAATTCTTTTCTTAATCCTATATTACGGAAACCAAATAGAATGAAATTATAAAATTTCCAAAATCTATTACCATTAGAATAACGACCTATTTTAAGTAGTATATAATTAAATACGAAATCATCAATACTCATAATAATATGACCAATTAAATAAAAACTTGGAATTATCCAAAATATATTTAAGCTTGAATAATCTTTAGATTTTTTAATTAGATTTAATATGAAATAATTATCATATGAGTAATAAAATAATGTAGCTGTAAACCCTAAAAATGTATATACTAAAATGTCCCTAATTGTAAATTTATCAGTCATAGTGCAAATTACTTTTTCAACTTTCTTTTTAATTCAACTATAGATAGAGTAATATTTTTTTTTCTGTGAATCATTTTATGACAATTTGAGCATACAACGCTTAAATCCGTTTTGGGATTAACTATTTTAGGAATATAACTTTTGCTTAAAGGCGTTGAATGATGAACTTCAATAAAATCCTTCCCTAGGTTTCCATAATATTCTTCAAAATTAAAACCACATACCTGACAGTTTAGTTTATGAATTTTTATAGCTTCATTTCTTAAGCTTTTATTTCTTTCGATCATTTTTGAAATAATAACCTTTTGACCTCCTTCAGTAAAACTTAACCTAGCATAGTTTTCTTCTTCAATTTTTAATACATCTTTATTACTTTCTGAAAAAATTTTGAATTCTATGTATTTTCTCATTGCACTTCTAAGATCCTGTTCTGTTTTATTAAGTTTTCTAGACATATATTTAATTTCCAAATTTTTAAGAAAATCAATATCATTAATTTCTAAAAGATTTTGAATGTCTGGAATCATAAAGGTTTTTGTTAATCTCGATCCGATCCAATAAGGATATGCGTCAATAGTTGAAAAGGCATAATCTTTATTAATTAGCCAATTTGTGAAACTTACTTCTGTTTCAGTCATAATAAAAGTTTTAATATGGTTATTTTGATTCTATTCAAATATAATAATTAAAAAAAATATTATTTGTAATGAAGAAATTTTAAGTGTTTAATTTAAAAATATAATCTAGCTGCTTTTTCACGGTTTTGCTGATGGGTAAAGTGATTATCAGCAGTGAAATTCAGCCGTTCAAGCAGTCGGGGAATAAATGGGCTTAACAGCACTATTCCGGCATTCCGGACGGGGATATTTTGTTGGTCTGTCATTTTTATGGTATTAGTTTTTATTTTTGGTTATCGTATTCCCATCATTGCCGCGGACGTCATACCCCAGTACTGCCGCGAGCATCATGCTCGTGGTTCATTAGCAAGAGAAAATCGTACCCGGAATTAGTATAAGTTTTATATGGACCTGATCAGGGTCTCCAGCCTCGTCATCATCTCGCCCTTTTCCTTCAGCATTCTTTCGTAAAGCGCAATTTTTTCTTCGTGAAGTTTAATGATCTGTTCGATAGGATGGAATACAGGATGGTCATTTTTCTGATAGCCGATACCATGATCACCAAAAGTATTGGCAATTACATTTACGGCCTGCTCCTCATCGAAATTTTGGAAGGCTTCTACCGGGATTTTCAGGACTTCGGATATTTTCTGCAACAAAGCTTCTTCTACCACTTCTTTCTGTTCCAGTATCGAAATTTTCTTCTGGTTCCAGTCTTCGCCGAGATCAAAAGCCAGGGCTTCCTGTTTGATACCGAGCATTTCCCTGAACCGTTTTACATTCCGTCCCTGATGTATTTTCTGTTCCATTTGTTGTTTTTACGTTTTAGTATGAGAAAATTAAAAGTAAAGATAAAAAAATATGGATGAGGATGAAAATTTCTTTAGGAATAAAATATCCTTCTGATGGTAATCGTTCAGGAGTGTATGGCATTACCGTTAAATTAAAGTCTTACAAAGGTCGGCACAGATAGGAGCGTGGCTTCGGCTCCGCTCAGCCACCGGGATGACTATTAATTTAAATCGTTGAGCATAAAAAACTAAAAGCCAAAAAGATTTAAGCCCTCTGTTTTGTCATTCCGTAGGAATCCCGACATAGTATTAGGGCACCGCATAGATTGATTCGCGTATGGATTCCGTACCGGAATGACAAAAGGATGGATAAACTTTAGTGCGCTTTCTTTAGAATACAGTATCTGACTTTACCAAACAGCGTGATAATCTTTTGGCAATCTTTTGTAATTAAGCATTCCTTTCCAGCTTTCTTATCAGATTTCCCTTCACCACCGTGAACGCATGGTCTTTTGCTTCGGCGAAGGAAATGCCGTATTTTCGGTCGATGTTCCGGAGATCTGCCGGGAAGGCCGCCAGGATCCGGTCGTAGAAGGTGTCGAGGAATTCTTTGGAAGGCATCTCGTATCTGATCTTCAGCTGGAACCGTCTGATCAAAGCCGTGTCGATGATTTCCGGATGGTTGGTGGCACAGAGCAGCAGGGCATTTTCGGGATAATAGTCGATGAGCTGGAGCAGGGTATTCACGAGCCTTCTCATTTCGCCCACATCTTTATCGTCGCTGCCCCGGGCTTTCCCGATCTGGTCGAGCTCATCCAGAAAAAGAACCGACCGTTCCCGCGCAGCTTTGTCGAAGATCATTTTGATGTTCTGGGACGTTTCGCCGATCCGCGAAGATACGATGTTGCTCAGATTAAGGATGATGATATTTTTACCTAAGGCATTGGCAACCGCTTTGGCCGTCATCGTTTTCCCACAGCCGGAACTTCCCTCCAGCAGCACCTTGTTGTTGACCGGAAGCCCGTATTCCTGCAGTTCTTTCGCATAGGTATTTTCTTTGATGAGCTGTACAAACTGTTCTTTGTTGTGGGGCGACAGGAATACGTCGTCAAGCGTTATTTCTTCCCTGTCCTGGATGATGAGGTTGTACAGATTCATTACTTTCAATTTATGGCAGCAAAGATAAAGCTTATCCAACAAAAAAGCCGAACAATAAATGTTCGACTCTATCGGCTATTATAAAAATTAAAAGTTGTCTTCCTTAGTGTAAAATCTTTGCTATGTTTTCGGTGCCCTTTCACCCGGGTCGGGCAAAAGAGCAGTCAATCTTTCTGACGGATTGAAAACATATACAATGTCATTCATTTGTGTCTTTCCGTAAACTGATTGTCAGTTCCGGAAAATAATTAGTTTCCCTGTTCTCTTTTTACAGTTGCAAAATAAGAAGTAAAAACTACTAAACATGTTGCGATTCCGATGTAAGTGATCATTTTGTTGAATTTTTAATTATTTGATTTATTATTATCGATTTTACATTTGCAATATTACGACTTTAAAATCAGGTTCCAAAACAAATAATCATGATGTATATCAGTGTTTTAAGTGGTTTTTGTTTACGTTTTTGATAAAAATAGTTTACATTAATTTAATATAAAATTAAAAATTTATAAAGGCTTTTATTATGTTTTGTGTAAAAAATTATTGATCTGTTAATCATTTCTGCGCTTGCATTTAAAAGTTGATAATCCAAAAAAGAAAAAATGCAATACATAATAAAATTTTTTGAGACAATATTATATCACTTATTTTTGACTTGTATTGATATTGAATGTTACAAAAACTTATTATTGAACTATTTTAAAATGCTGTTTTAAGAAATAATCTTTTATAGGTAGGAGATGATTAAATGTGATAAATGTAGGAATGTCCTATATTCTAAATATTATTTTAAACTGAAATTCAACTTGTTATAAATTGGCTTTTCGTCAGGTTTAATAATGGCGATTTATATTGTCCATGCAAACAGCGAGCAGACCTTATTCTAAAAAAGGCCGTATTAAATCTGTAGAAGCTTCCTGTTTATAGGAGATGTGAGGATTTGTTGCATTAAAAAAGCTGTACATGATCAGACCGTTCGGCTAAAGCAAACCACTCGTAAAAACAGATCTAATGATGTGCAAAAATTTAAGAAGGTCATTATTAGTGACTAAAAAAGATGGATTGTTTTCTTGATAAAGTCCGTTATCCGTTTTATGTGTTTAAAAGCGGTAACTATTCTGTTGCTGTTTAGGACGATAAATTTTATTGTATTGTTTTTCAGTAAAGTTTCTGGTCGTTTATACAGAAGAAGCTGGTGCGTTTTCCATGCCCGGTTTCTTTCTTGATGATTTCTTCACCACACTTCGGGCATTTTTTCTGTTGATAAACTTCAAAGCGTTTCCGCAGTACATTTGCCTTTCTCCATTTCTTGAAATCAAAGCTGTAAATGCGGGCTTCAGCGATCATGGCTTTTAGCTTAGCCGGCGGAAGATGGCCGATTAACGTTTCCGGATGGATGCCGACCCTGAAGAGGGCCTCATTTTTAATGATGTTGCCGACGCCGGCAAAAATTTCCTGGTCCATCAGGGCATCGCAAACCATCATTTTAGGATGGGCTTTCAGTTTCTTTTCCGCTTTTTCGGGATTCCATGCATCACTCATCACATCGGCTTCCCAGTCGAGGCCGGCTATAAATTCAGGGTCTACCGGCTTTACGTTGCAGGTGTAAAAATATATGCCTCCGTCTTTGAATTCCAGTCCGAGCTTCAGGGTATGGGCCTGGGCTTTATTCTCCGTCAGGCTGTAAGAACCGAACATCAGCAGGTGGATGCGGATGTTTTCCTTATCGAATAGAAGAAAGGTCTGTTTCCCGTGGGTTTTTATTTCCCGTAAAATATGGCCTTTGATCTTTGAGGTTTCCGTAATGGAACTTCCTTTCACATCAATTACCTTTTCACCTGCAAACTTTTGCAGGTCTTCTTTCATCAGAACAACCGGAGGACCTTCGGGCATAGCTTTATGTTTTATATTCCTGGTCTTCAGTAACAGACCATTTTCCGTTCTTGTATTCAGCAATTATTCTGCCACCGACCGAATTTTTATAATAAAAGGGCTCGGTAAATCTGGAAGCGACGAGAAAAAAAATCTCTGTGCACTTCATGCTCTAAAATATGTTCATATCATTAATGTCTGATAATAAATAAGAATAATCTCCGTAATCGTTTATAAACGAAATGGCTTTGTGAACCTTGAAGCGGAGAGAAAAAAAAATCTCTGTACGCTTCGTGTTCCCAAATATGTTTGCTTAATTAATGTCTGATGATCATTAAAAATAATCTCCGTGATCTTTTACAAGTGAAACGGCTCTGTGAAACTTAAAGCGGGCAATATTAAAAAACTCTGTGCGCTCTGTGCTCCAAAATATGTTCACTTCATTAATGTCTGATAAATAATAAGAATAATTTCCGTGATCTTTTATAAATGAAATGGCTTTGTGAACCTTGAAGCAGCGAATATCGAAAAAATCTCTGTGCACTTCGCGTTCAACAGCATACCCAATGATTTTAATCTTCGATAATTATTACGGATAGCCTCTGTTGTCTCTTATAAGTGAAACGGCTCTGTGAAACTTAAAAAGGGTAATATTAAAAAAACTCTGCGCGCTTCGCGTTCCAATACCAAAAATTCACCCAAGATTGCAATATTTTATCAGAAAGAAATAAAATTTAAAGTATTTTTGAAGCATGATGAACTTAAACCAGATTTTCACGAATCAGCGTACAGGCAATAATCCGCATACCAAAGCTTCCAGAACGGATTTTCAGCGGGATTTCGACCGGATTATTTTTTCTTCGGCTTTCAGAAGGCTGCAGAACAAGACGCAGGTTTTTCCGCTGCCCGGAAGTGTATTCGTGCACAACCGCCTGACGCATTCGCTGGAAGTTTCATCGGTGGGACGAAGCCTGGGAAGCGTCATGGGAGAGTTTATCCACGACCAGTTTAAAAACGACTTAACCGAAGAGGCGAAAAGTTTTTACCTACACAACCTGGGAAACGTTATTGCGGCGGGCTGTCTGTGCCATGACGTCGGAAATCCGGCCTTCGGACATTCCGGCGAAGATGCCATTGCCAGCTACTTTGAAAGGAATGAATCGGATCTGAAGCCGAAATTCAATGAAAAAGAGTGGGCCGATCTGGTGAACTTTGAAGGAAATGCCAATGCCATCCGGGTTCTGGCCCAGCAGCAGCAGGGGAAGGATGCGGGAGGCATTCAGCTTACTTTTTCCACCCTCGCCAGTATTGCCAAATATCCGTGTGAAGCCATTGCCAAAACAAAGGGCGTGGTGCACCGGAAAAAATTCGGTTTCTTCCAGAATGAAAAAGACATTTTCCTTGAAATTGCCCGGGAAACCCGATTGATCTGTGAGAACGAAGAACCCTACATCTTCAAAAGGCATCCGTTTGTATGGCTGGTGGAAGCGGCGGACGACATCTGCTACAACATCATCGATATGGAAGATGCCCACCGCCTGGGCATAGTTTCTACGGCCGACTGTAAAAACCTGTTTTTTGAACTGGTAAAATCCGAAACGGATGATGTAAAACGGATCGAAAGCAAGCTGAATTCCATCTCCAATGAAAACGAGCAGATTTCATACCTGCGGGCCAAGGTCATTAATGCCCTCATCAATACGTCAATGGAAAGATACAAACAGGATTTTGAAAAGATCCTGAGCGGAAACCTGGATAAAGCCTTGCTCGATCTTTATAAAGATGAAAACAAAGCCCTGCAGGACATCGAAAGCTTTTCCATTGAAAAAATATACAACCACAAAGCGGTCGTGGAAATTGAAAATGCCGGCTATAATGTGATGTACGAATTGCTCGACCATTTTATCCCATCCATTCTGAAATCCAAAGATGTACGAAAATCCTATGATACCAAAGCCCTGAAGCTGATTCCAAAACAGTTCATTTATGACAGCGGAACCGATTACCAGAAAGTCTTGGGGGTCATCGACTTCGTTTCCGGAATGACAGACAATTATGCCACCGATTTGTACCGTAAGATCAAAGGAATCGATATCGGAATGACGGTTTAACGGTGAATTTTGCTTTGCAAGTGAATCGTGAATGGTCAATCTTTTATTGCGGCTTATATTGAATGCACAAAGGTGCGAAAGTTTTTTAAATACTATACGTGGAAAAGACTCAAAGATTTTATCGCCGATAAAATAGGGTACCGCTGATTTCTAAAGCATAAAATTTCAGAGATTGGTATTAGCAGTATTAAAATTTGACAGCGTCAAATTCCTTGCGCCTTTCAACAGTAGTATTATCAAATTGCCTTGCGCCTTTGCGCATTCCAACCCGATCAAAAGTCTGAAATAACTACCTTCACCGCAATTTCCCTCCGAGCCGGAGGTGGCTAAAATTCTGAAAGAATTTTTGACGGGGTGGCCCTGCTAAAGGTGAATTTTGCTTCGTAAGTGAATGGTGAATGGCCAATTTTATAGTGCAGATTATGTTGGAAAACGCAAAGGCGCAAAAGTTTTTTAAATGCTTTGCGTGGAAAAGACGCAAAGATTTTATCGCCGATAAAATTGGGTACCGCTGATTTCTAAAGCATAAAATTTCAGAGATTGGTATTAGCAGTATTAAAA
>CAJYRQ010000104.1 GCA_913777465.1 uncultured Chryseobacterium sp. | reverse complement strand
ATTTGATATTTATTAAAACAACTAATTCTATATACCCCATCAATAGACTTTTTTTGAGAAGAGAATAATGTATAAGCAAATATTAAAACTAAAAACGTGATTCTTTTCATATAAATATTTAATTATTTAACTTTAAAAACTTTCAATCCTTTCTCAAAATAAATTTTACAACTCTCCCATCCTGCGAGTCCTGGATTAACTTTTTTTCTAATTTTTTTGATATTTTCATTAGTAGATACTTTTATAGTATCTGCCGTTTTCCAAATGGTATGCTTTTCCCAAAAAGCTAAGGCACTAAGCACTGCGTATTTTGGTTCTCTAACTTTTTCAGGAAATTTAACTAAATCTACATACTCTTGCGGAAAAAATTCTTGAATCATATCTCTTGCATCTTCATAATTTCCCCTTCCTGTAGTCTGTTTTAAACCTCTTCCTCTATATTTGTATCCATCTCCGCTAGCTTCATTTCCATTTCCATTTCCAAATCCATTTTCGGCAGCGTATAAATAATTAAAAAGTTTTACTTGGGCTGGTCTTTGATCACAATAACTTTTTAATAATCCTTTTTTTTCCAAGTTCTTTGCTCTATCTCCAAAGAGAGCTTTACAATTACTTACAGAATAATATCCAGCATCTCCTTCAACTATCCAATTAATGTCAATTCCCAAAGTTTCAGCACCAACTTGAGCAAAAAAATGAGCTTTTCTTAAAGGTGTATTTAAGTGAATAGGTTCTCCTCCAAACTGATTTATATAATTAACAACTTCTTGTCTAAATTTCCGATTACTTGCTTTTAATCCAAAAAGATCCTCTATTTCTTTTAAGGTAATAATCTCACCATTTGCCATTTCAAAATAAGTGCCTTCAGAATTACTAAAATTACGTTCTCCTTCGGATCTATCTGTATTTAAAAATTTTACATCTTCATTTTGACTATCTATAACTTCTGCGTGAAAATACAAACAAAAAATGAAAGAATCTATCATTTAGAATGGTCACAAAATTGGGTAGCTTACATATAAACGCCCATACCTTGAAAAAACCGCAACTTTTAAGGTTGCGGTTGGTTCCAATTAATGTAAATTTTTCACTTAAAAGATTATGAAAATGTTACTCACAATGAAATTTATGATTTCCAGTTTCCAATTCTGTTTGCTTAATTGTTTCTATTAATTTGAGAGAGTTTTCTTTCCAAATATATTTTCTTAAAAAAACTCCATCATTTGAAATTAAGTATTTGTTTTTTTTACAGACATCCAAATTGGGGATGGTATCTAACTCAGCTTTATTTTCATATTTTTGATTTTCTTTATTGAAAATATAAAAATAAGCAACATAATTATTGTTATAAACTGAACGTTCTTTTACATGAGGGTATAGCATAATATCGTTAGTACCATCAAAGTTAAAATCATAATTAGTGATAGCAAAATCAGTTAATGCATAATCAGGAGATGACAAATTTTTGTTGATTAAATTTATCGCATATCTTTTTGCATTTCTTAAAACTACCAAAGAATCTAAATTGCAATACACATTCTTGGAATCATTAGGTTTTTCTTTTTTAAAATAGAAAATATACTCATTACCATTTATAGTATCTTTTTTAACAATATGCTCATTTGGCTGTTTAATTCGAGGGTTATCTCTCAATACAACATCTTTCTTATTACATGATGCTAAACCTAAAAATATGAAACAGATTACAATTTTTTTCATTGATTAATTATTTTGGGAAGTGTACACCTGGAATTGCATTTTTTTCATTCTTATCACATAGCAATTTTGTTTTTGTGCCTGATACCGTGCATTTTCCATCTTCAAATTTAGGTAGATTTTTCGGATTATCTTTAAAATATTTTTCAATGCTTATATCATCACAAAGGTAAGTAGTTCCATCTTTCTTATTCTTATCTTCGTGATCAAAGGCAATAATTTCTTTTACAAATCTTTGATTCACATATCCCTTTTTTTGAAGATGAAAATATTGCGATGCTTTTGCCCATTTTATTTTGTCACCATTATTTACCCGAATGTTCATATCTCTCCAATATCCTTGTCCCTCCCATTTATAATAGGGATTTATTATGTTTTCAGCATCAAAAATATGATGATTAAAATAATTGCGAATAATATCTATATAATGTTTATATGAATTTCGAAAATTTTTATTAGAATCTATACAAAAATCTTTTATTTTCGTTCCATTAACCATTTTATTTTCTGCAAACTGATTTCCCTGTCCTAAATAATACATACAAACTTTATACATTTCTCCAACATATACACTTTTCTTTCCATCTCTGTCAGTATAGAAAGAAGAGCGTTTCATACCTTTTTCAAAACCAAGTTTTTTAGTTAAATTGTAATATATCCAAGGAATGTTAACACATAAATTTTCATCACGTGAAGACTCTCCATAAACAGTTGCTATCATTTGAGCTTTTTGCTCTTCACTGTAATTGATCTTGGTATCATTTACTAGTTTTGGATTTTCTAATGTTTTATATTTAGCTTCTAAAATCAAGCTATTAGTATATTTATTATTAGCTTTAAAATTAATCGTAAATTTACCTGGCTTTTTGCTTGTAATATTGGTTCTCATCGTGAATCCGTAATCTACATTTGTCCATTTTAATGTCGTAAATGTTAATTCTTTGTTTTCATTTATTATCTCAATTGATATATCATTTTTACCCCATCTTGAACTTCCACTAATTAAAAATTGTATTAAACTTTTTTTACCGACCTCAATATCGGGTTCTTCTTTGAAAGCAATTGTTGGTAAATTACCAAAAGCCTCCTCTATTTTATTCAATTTGCTATCTCCCAACCCCAATGCTTTTATTTTATTGGGCAATCCTAATGCTTTTACTGTACTCATTTTGTTTGTTTTTAAATTGTTAAAAAATAGTAATGGCGGCTATAAACCGCCATTACTTTAATTAATTTTAGTCTAAAGTACTTTCCGTTTTCTCAGAACGGCTTAAATGTACATTTCGATGGTCAAAACTTGTTTCAAATTCAAGCTCAGTAGGGTTTTCACAGTTATCCACATCGGTTTCCGGGAAGATTGGCAATGGCTTATCCACCGGCAATCCTGTAGATTTATCCTGAAGAATGGTAAGCGTTGTAGGCACTCTCGTAATCCAGTATTTGCCTTGCGGTTTGCCTGTCGGCTGTCTCATTTCATCGACAATACTCATGTACATCGGATCACCAATGACAGGAACTTCACCACCGTTCCAGATTTTTCCGGTTGTCAGGAAGAACTGAACAGCGTCTTCAAATCCTGGTTTTACGGTTACGATTACTCTTGCCATTCCTGCCTGCAGGAAGCTTCTGAACAATGGATCCACACTTTCAGAAACGTACATTTCCTGCCACATTTTGCGGTTTGCCCAATAATAAGGATAGAAGGTGTAATCCATGATTTCCCATTCAAATGCCTGTTCCATAAATTTTGCCAAGGCTGTATACTTATCCAGGTTCTCGTTCAGATAGACCTGGAAGTTTTCCATTTTATCGCCATCGGTAAAGTTCTGTCCCAATACATTCAGATAGTCCTGCAGTAAATAAGCAATACAATTGTGCTTAAGGATATCATGCTCCATATACCGGTAGAAAGTGCCCTGTTGTTCTTTGGCAGTGGCTTCTTTTTCTTTCTGCTCCGCATCCAGTTTTGCCTGTTCTTCCTGAAACTTCGTAAACGCATTTTCATAAGCCTTAATAATCAAATCAAAAGTTTCCTGTTTCCATGAAGCCATGAAAGCATCCGACAGGGTACATTTTATTTTTACAACAAATGACATATCGGTTGTCCCGTTGCTACCCGCATACTGCATCGCATAATTTCCTACGACATTTATGCCGGTAACGGTATGACTACTTCGATACCAGCCCTGCTTATTTGGGTTTACAAAAGGCGGTAAGAGACCTCCCTGCAAATTGTCTACGGTAAGCTGAGAAGAATTCTTCTTAAATCGGTTATAAAATGCATACGTAATGGTTGCTTCATATCCCTTATAATTATCCGGGATCATAAGACTTAAGGTTCTTGGCGCTGCACTGTTGTTAAGATTTTGCTCTCCGGTTTCTGCCGTGTAAAGGATATTCGATTCAGGCAAGTTGGTTAAAGTTACCCCGTAAATTCCTGCCCAATGCTGAAGCAGTTCTTTAGTTGCTCCTTTAGGAGAAGCCATATTCCAGGGTTCCGGTGCTTTTCTGGGGTCAACAGGAGCGGTAAGCACCTGCCCCTTCGATACGGATAAAGCCAACCGGTGAAGTTTTGCCGGTTCAGGAACCATAAATTCAAACATGGTACGTTTTCCATAATTGTAAATCTGATTTTTCATCTTTTTATCGATCCAACGATACACCCCTGTAATATGCTGCGGTACCTCGTTGGTGGTAACTGCATTTCCCCGATTATCAAATTCATGTACATTGGTCTCCGTATATTCTTTAATAATTTTCTGTACCCTTTCTTCATTAATTTTGGTAAGAACCCTTTCCATTGCTCTTTCCGTAATCTCCTGGGATTTAGCCACCGCCTGTCTTGTACTGTCATGCTGCGCCGTATTATTGGCATAATCGGCTCCGATATCCAGCTTGTAGCCGCCACTATAGCTAAAATGGGCATAGGCTGTAATACTTTGCTGTTTATCCAATTCTTTGGCCACTTCCGTCTGTACATCGGTTCTGGAAGTTTTCGAAGTGTCAGAAACCTTTTCCGTTTCTACCGATTTGGATGTTGTATCAGTAATTTCTGAATATTCTCTGGCAACAGAAGATTTATGTCTCAGTTCGCTAGCCATTACATTTTCAATATTCGATACTTCTCCCGGAACGTAGGCATGAACACTTTGCACAACTTTCAGATAATCCGCAATACCCAGCCTTTTAATTCCGAAATTTTTTCTTTTTGAAGGCTCTGCAGGTTCTTCTCTTGGATTATCGTTTACCGGTTTTAAAGTCAGCAGTCCTGTACGAACCTGGCCATTGGAAATTTTTTGTACATCTGCATAAGCCTCTCTGCCACTCTTAAAGGTAACTTCAATTCTTAAATAATATATTTCTCTGAATTTATTGACTAAACTGGCCGGTAAGGTAATTTTATTTTCTACTACTGAAATATTGCTGTAGCTTTCTTCAAAATGCCCTGCATTGGTATCTGCAATAATTTTAGCATTGGCAACATCCCAGGAAATATCTTCTACCTCAAATGAGAAATTTAAAAATCCTCTGTTAGACAGAAATACCGAACCGTAATTGTTCGCAATAAGTGAATATGCCAATGGTGTTCTGGATGTATTTTCAACCACCGGAATAGAGGCCCCTCCAAAGTTCACATACTGCTGTTGCGGCAAAGTCGTGTTTTCTAAGGCAACTTGTGTAGAAGCCGAAATTTCCTGCTGTATCTCCGATATAGCTTCGTTAAAGTTTTGCAGAGTATTGTCGATTTGTAAAGCTATTCTCCCAACACGCATTTCTCTGTCGGAAATTACTTCAGTCTTTCCTTCAAAACTTTCTTTTGAAAAATTATTCGTATCGGTATCGGAAAATATCTCTATAAATAAATCAAAGGATTCAGAAGATAGTCTGGATTGAAGTTCAGAAATATCAATTTCATTTTTATAAGAAAATTCAAAGACAGGGACTTCCAATTCTTTTAGGCGCTCGTATAGCTTTTTTAATTCTTCTTCGGAAGCTTTTAATTCTTCAAGACGCTCGATTTCTTCAAATAATTTACCATATTCTTCTAATTGTGACTGATATTTTCTTTGATATGCCGCATAAGCATCCTGTTCCGCTTTATAGCGGGATTTATGATATGACTTTTGAAGTTTTTCCAATTCGGCATTCAATTTCTGTAATGCTTCTTTTCTGTAAAGTGCTTTTTGAGCTACTAAACCTGATTCTGTTTCGTTGATTAATCGCTGGCTGGTTATTTTATCCGGCGTGGCTGTAACAGCAGTTCTTGAAGCAACAGATGCTGCACCGGAGGTTTGTTCATCTCCAACGAACAGGTCTTTTGGTAGTACGATTTTACCATTGAGTGCATTTTCCAATGGTTTTGCTCCGTTAACTTTCAGGAGATCCGCATCAACGGTCATACTTTGGGCAAATCCTAAATGAATGGCTTTCAGAATATAAGTAATCGCCTCCTTCACATAAAAATCTTTCTGGGAAACAACCTGAAAAATTAAGTTATTCCAAAGAAGGTCAAATATTTTCAGTCCTTCAGCCGTAAGTTCTTTATTAGAGTCAATGATTCCCGCATAATAGCTTTTGGTATAAGCCCAGTCCTGATCACTGATTTTCTCTTTCCTTGAGATTTTTCTCCCGACAATAAGTAACTGACCGAATACTCCTGTTTCAAGTTCCTTTTCAGATTTAAAAGCGGTACTTTCAAAAGTGCCGGATTTTATGGCGGCTTCCATGGCATTAAGTTTAGCCGTAGAAGTAGCTTTTCCTGATACCGCATTATCAAAAAGCCCGGTTGCTCCTTTTGGTCTCTGAATAAATCCAAGATTTCTTCTCTTGGTTTCTGTAAGTTGTGGATTTCTTAAGCTTACGAATCTAAAAAGCGTCTGTGACGCGTGGTTGTTTGTAGACATTTGTGTAAATTTGTTTTGGTTTTATATAGGTTAAAATTTGAAGGCTCTTTTTAGTAGAGTGGACTTCAGGTTTTAGCCTTATTTTTTTAGGTGGTCTCAGACTATTGATGTCCACCCTGAGTTTTAAAATCTAATTTCATTTTCCTTTGTTTCTATAATGCAAATATCCATCAGGGTAGCGTCAAAACTCGTCGTATTAAAAATTAATTTTAAAAAAAAACACAAACTCTATTATATCCCTTTGTATTCACCATATTTCATGTTATTTTATTAAAAATCACTTTTAAAATATGATTGATAATAAAAATTATGCTTTTAAAATCTGAACGAAATAGGATTTCAATCATTTTTCAAGAAAATAAAATCATCTGAAATTATGATTTATACAATGTTTTAAAAAAATATCCCACAAAATTTAATTTTAGAAAATCATTACTTCTATTAAACCTTCTGTTTTAAAAATTATTTCTTCAGGGATAAAATAATTAAAAATTTTATCCATATTTAAACATTCAACGAATGTTGGAAGAAGACCTGTTAATTATAAATTTTCTACATTTACGGCAAACACGAAAAAATGCTGATCAAAGTTTACGGAAGTGCCATCCATGGCGTTGCGGCACAGACCATTACCATTGAAGTAAATGTAGATACCGGCGGCGTAGGCTATCATTTGGTAGGCCTTCCCGATAATGCCATCAAGGAAAGCAGTTACCGGATTTCCGCCGCGCTGAAAAATGTCGGTTTTAAAATTCCCGGTAAGAAAATTACCATCAATATGGCTCCGGCCGATCTCCGGAAAGAAGGAGCTGCTTATGATCTGAGCATTGCCATCGGCATTCTTGCTGCCTCAGACCAGATCCTGGCAGAAAATATTCACGAATACATCATTATGGGTGAACTTTCGCTGGATGGGACTTTACAGCCCATCAAAGGGGTATTGCCGATTGCTATCCAGGCGCGTGAAGAAGGTTTTAAGGGCATCATCCTTCCGAAGCAGAATACCCGTGAAGCAGCTATTGTCAACAGCCTGGAAGTCTATGCGGCAGAAAATATCAAAGAGGTTATCGACTTTTTCAACGAAGGGAAACCGCTCCCGAAAATCGAAATCGATACCCGGAAGGAATTCCAGGAAAAGATCAATGATTTCCCTTTCGACTTTTCTGAAGTAAAAGGACAGGAAACCGCAAAACGTGCCATGGAAGTCGCTGCTGCCGGGGGGCACAACATCATCCTGATCGGGCCACCCGGAAGCGGAAAAACAATGCTGGCCAAAAGGGTGCCGAGCATCCTTCCACCGCTTACTTTAAAGGAAGCTTTGGAAACCACCAAAATCCATTCGGTAGCCGGAAAAATGGGGACTGAAACTTCCCTGATGACCGTACGCCCTTTTCGGTCACCGCACCATACGATATCTGATGTAGCTCTGGTAGGTGGCGGAAGTTATCCGCAGCCCGGGGAAATTTCACTGGCTCACAACGGTGTATTGTTTCTGGATGAAATGCCGGAATTTAAAAGGACCGTCCTTGAAGTCATGCGCCAGCCGCTGGAAGACCGTGAAGTTACCATTTCCAGAGCACGATTTACAGTTAATTATCCGGCGAGTTTCATGCTGGTAGCTTCGATGAACCCGAGCCCAAGCGGCTTCTTCCCTGACGATCCGAACAACACTTCCTCCACTTATGAAATGCAAAGGTACATGAGCAAACTATCCGGTCCGCTCCTTGACCGTATAGACATTCATATTGAAGTACAGAAGGTAGAATTTGAACAGCTGGCAGAACGCCGGAAAGGGGAAAAGAGCGAAGAAATCCGGAAACGGGTTCTGATTGCCCGTGAGGCCCAAAGAGAGCGATACAAAGATTTAAAAATCAGTTATAATGCACAGATAGGTCCGAAAGAACTCGAAAAATTCTGTCAGCTGGACGAATCTTCATTCGGCCTTATTAAAGTGGCAATGGAAAAACTTAATCTCTCAGCCCGTGCTTACGACAGGATCCTGAAAGTCGCCCGCACCATTGCCGACCTGGAAGAATCTGAAAACATTTTATCCCACCATGTTTCGGAAGCCATCCAGTACAGAAGTCTGGACAGGGAATTTTGGAATGCTTAGTTGCCAATTGTGAATAGTCAATAAAGCTTCGCCTGTCAATTTACATCGTTTTAAAATTGTACTGCTTAAAATATACAATTATGATCTTTAAAATCCATTCTCATTCATAACTCAAATTCATCATCCACTTGTAAAGCAAAATTGACTATAGAATTTAATTTTTTAATTAAAATATAACACGTCGAGTTTTGTCGCATTAAGGCTTCATATTTGCGAAAAACATCGATTTATATGAAAGCATCTGCAGAAACGTCTGATTATCATCCAAACGAGAAAATAATAAATAAGATATTATCCAAAAGCTTTGCACCTTTTGAAAGTGTTGTGACCGGCATTCAGTTTTCAGACTTTAGAGATGATTCAGCTCTGCTGATGATAAAAAATGACAGAGGTGAATCTGCTGAGTTTTCATGGCAGCAGAATGTTGTTTCCAGCCATATTGAAAAAGGGTATTTCAAAGAAGTGATGAATGATTTAGGCGTTACGGTTCATCACAATGAGGATTCAATCACGGTAATTAACGGTGGAGCCCAGCAATTCCTGACTGCAGAACTGAAAGGGTAAGATTCCGTATTTAAATTCCTTTTTTTCCGGACATAATCATGATGATCATTTTAGATTTACGGTTTTCCCTGGTTTCCGGCTTTCTGGCTTCTTCAATCCACCGCATATACTCTTTTTTATGGGTATAGCTCATTTTGTCAAACAAGGTTTTTGCTTCAGGGTTTTCATTAAAAATAAAGGCAATGTCATCAGCGATTTCAACCGTCCGCTCTTCTTTATCTTCTATTAAAGAAACTGAAACTTCATCGCCGAAAGTTTTTCCCAGCTGTTTCCGAATGTCCTGTGTGAGGCCTAAGATATGATATTCGGATTTCATTTTTGCCAGACTGCCGCGGTATTCGGCCCTTCCATCAAAGAGCGCTTTGATTTTTACCTGGCCTTTTTTATTGAACAGTTCCTCGGTAGAAAAAGGAAATTCTATAAAGGCAGCATTCAGGGTTCCGCTCTGTTTGATAATGGCTTTAAATTGTATCGGTTCTGTTTTCATCGGCAAATAGTAAGAAAAGAACAGCTAAAAATAAAACAATTTCAGCAATAAAAAACCGCGAAAGAAAACTTTCGCGGTCCTTATCATAAATCGATGAAGATTATTTTTTCTTTCCTTTGGCAGGAGTTGCCTTAGGCATTTTTGTTTTGGTATCGGCTGGCGTATTTTCGTCTTTCACCAACTGTAGCTCATCGATTAGTCTTCTTGCACCAGCATATTTGTCGATGGTCCAAAGAACGAAACGAACGTCTACATTGATGGTTTTCTGCCATTCCGGTTCGAAAACGATGTCACCGCTTAATGCTTCACTGTTTCCGTCGAAAGCGATCCCGATCAGGTTTCCGTCGGCATCAATTACCGGAGAGCCGGAGTTCCCACCGGTGATATCGTTGTTGGAAAGGAAGTTTACCGGCATATATCCTTTTGCATCGGCATACTGTCCGAAATCTTTCAGGTTATAAAGATCGATTACTCTTTGCGGAAGGTCAAACTCTTCGTCTCCTTTCTTGTATTTTCCTACAAGGCCGGTCATATCCGTATAATAGTTATCGGTAATCCCGAAATAATTTCTATCTGACCGGATTGGCAGTTTATCTACCGTTCCGTAGGTTAATCTCATTGTAGAGTTGGCATCCGGATAGAATTTTTTCTCAGGCATCGCCTTCATCAATCCTGCTAAGAACAATCGGTTGTTTTTGGCGAAATTGTCATCGATTTTCACGAATCTTTCTGCAGAAGCTCTTTGATCAGCCACAATTCCGTTGGCAATTTTCCAAAGTGGGTCGGCATCCAATTTCAAAGCGTCAGGATTCAGCATAAAATTCGTCGCAGAGGTTTTGTTGGCGAAGATCGAAGAATAAGCGACATTTGAAAGGTTTTTGGCATCAAGACCCATAATCGTTTCAGAAGCCACATCTTTGTTTACTCTTTGCTGGTAAAGGTTAACCATAGAATTCATCATCTCCCCTTCCAGCTTGGTATTGATGTTTTCATAAGCTGTTTTCAAAGCAGCCTCTACTTTCGGCTTCATCGCCAGTCTTCCGGTCATGTCCTGCTTCGCATACGCCTGAAGAACACTTCCCAACTGTAGAGCCAGTGTGAAATACTTGGAATTCCTTGAAAGCTGCGTCATGTACATTCTTTCCACATTACGGTCTGAAGTCTGCTTGTAATAAAGCCCGATGTCTTCAAGAACCGTTTCATTTTCCATTACATTGGCTGGCTGTACCGCCCATGTTTTGAAACGCTCTTCGATTTTCTGCTTGTCTGCAATGGTTCCGTTTTTAATAACGGCATCGATCGTTCCCTGTCTGTTCTTCCAGTAGTTGGCTACGGAAGCATATTGGGAAGCATAATTAAGCTGTGTTCCTTTGTCTTTATCCATATACTTTTTCATGACATCCATTGCCAGTTTGGAAGCTTCTACCCAAGCCGGATAATCTTTGTTCACCATTTGCTGGATTCCGTAAGAAGTCAGGTAACGGTTGGTTCTTCCAGGATATCCCAGGATCATGGAGAAATCACCCGGCTTTACGCCTTTAAGAGAAACCGGAAGGAAATGCTTCGGCTTCAGAGGAACATTGCTTGGAGAAAATTCCGCAGGGTTTCCTGCTGCATCGGCATACACTCTGAATACCGTAAAGTCTGCGGTATGTCTCGGCCACTCCCAGTTGTCAGTATCTCCCCCGAATTTTCCTAATGCGGATGGCGGAGCTCCTACCAGACGGATGTCTTTATAATCCTGGTATACGAAATAGTAAAACTCGTTTCCATTGAAGAAATCCCTTACAACAACTGTGTATTTTCCGTTTTCAGAGTTCTCAGACTGTATCGCTTTGGTTTCAGCATCGATCACAGCCTTACGTTCTGCAGCGGACATATTGTTATTCAGTTTGGAGTTGATTCTTTGGGTAGCATCATCCATTCTTACCAAGAATCTTACATAAAGATCTTTTGCATTGAATTCATCTTTTTGCTTCATGGCCCAGAACCCGTTCTTCAGGTAATCTTTCTCAGGGGTTGAAGCTGCCGCCACGGCACCGTAGCCGCAGTGGTGATTGGTAAAAATAAGACCCTGGTTGGAAACGATTTCACCTGTACAGAAACCTCCGAAGCTCACGATGGCATCCTTTAGGCTTGAATTGTTGACAGAGTAAATCTCCTCCGGTGTAAGATGCAATCCTTCTTTTTGCATATCTACCCCGTTGAGTCTCTTGACGAGCATTAACAACCACATCCCTTCGTCTGCCCGCATCTGGACAAAGCTTAAAAGGAAAGTGAATAGCAGTAATATTCTTTTCATTGTACTAAATAATTTTTGTGTCGCTAATTTACTAAATTTTTACGGTTCCACGCCTGTGATGGTATGAAAATGGGTTTAAGGCGTTTATGAAAAGAATAAGACTTGCCGTTTCAGGTTTTTTTATGCTGGCTTTCGTACTCAACTGTTCTTCTGCAGCCCATGTTACTCCACTGCTTAAACGGGAATGGATGCTGGTTTCTTTCAAAAACTATCCGAAAGAAGATTTAATCAGGCATCAGGCCAAAATCGATCTTACGGCTGCTGTTGAGGACGGTAAAATTAAAGGCGGTGCTTTTATGGGATGCAACAAAATATTTTTTACCGCAGCATTTAAAAACAACGGAACTGCAAAATTTTCCGACATCGGTTCTACGCTAATGGCCTGCCAGAATATGAGGCTCGAAGATGATTTTTCCAAAAGCTTTGAAAAGATGCAGCATTATCGCTTGGAAGGACATTTTATGATATTGGACGATAATCATGGAAACAGCATGAAATTTATTGCCTCCGATTGGGATTAAATTATTCGGCCTTTCATTTCTTATAAATTAAAATTATTTTCAGGAGCTTAATCCCGCTATCCACTGCTACTCCTCGCGCCATAGCTTTCCCTTTGCTAAATCCGTTGCTTTCCGACGCCTGCTGTGGGGTATCCGTTTCTATCGGGGCTCATATCTTTGTTTCATAGAAAAGAATAAATACAGATCTTTGAAAAGTAGTAACAGATAAACAAGACCAGGTTGCCAAATTCTATCGGGGCGAGATACATCATTTGATGATATTGTGCATCTTAGGCAAATCAACCTGGTTTTAATTGCATTCAACTCCCAATAGTACTTAAGCACTTGGTTTTGTCCAAAGATGCTGTATAAAACATGAGCCAGGACCATTGCAGTTTTTTGTTTATCAAAAATTGATAAGCGATGAATTTAAAGTATTCCGTAGGCCTGGATGTTTCCAGCAAGAAAATCAATGCCTGTATCAGTGTTATTGATCAGAAGCAGAAAGTAACTGTAAAGTCGAGCTGCGTTATATCCAATACCAGAAAAGGCTTTGAAGATTTAGAACATTGGATATTGAAGCATCAGAAAGAAAGCCTTCCGGTGGTGGTCTGTATGGAAGCCACTGGAATTTATCACGAGAATTGTTCTTATTATCTGTTTGAGAAAGGTTTTTCCGTATCGGTTGTTTTACCCAACAAGGCTAAGAAGTACCTGGAAGCGATCGGCTTAAAATCAAAGAATGATTCCATAGATGCCAAAGGGTTATCGCAGATGGGCGCCGAGCAGTGTCTGGAGCTGTGGGAACCTATGGGCTTGTTTTTCTATCAGCTGAGGTCATTGACCAGACAGCATCAGAATGTTATGGAGTTAAAGACGGTCTTGAAAAACCAGTTGGATGCCGTGCGTTTTGCCATGCATCAGTCTGATGAGGTGATCCGGCAGCTTGAACAGACCATTGCCTTATTCGAAAGCCAGATTAAGGACCTCAGTAAGGCGATTAAAAAGCATATGGACTCAGATGCTGATATCTCGGTAAGATGTAAGAGCTTATTAAAAATGAAGGGATTAGGCGAACTGACGTTAGCCACTGTTTTGGCAGAGACCAACGGTTTTGAATTGTTCAAAAACTATAAGCAACTGGTTTCTTATGCAGGGTACGATGTTGTAGAAGCGCAGTCCGGAACGCGGGTAGGAAAGACTAAAATATCAAAAAAAGGCAATTCGAGAATAAGAAGGGCTTTATATATGCCTTCCCTGGTGCTTATCCAGTGTAATGTGAAAAAGTATAAAGATTTATTTGACCGGACGTATGAAAAACATGGCATAAAAATGAAAAGCTATGTTGCCGTCCAGAAAAAACTTTTGGTTATGATCTATCATTTGTGGAAAAAAAAGCAGGAATATAATCCTGACTATGAGAAAAATATCCAAGAAAAGGAGCAGGTGACTTGCTCTCTGTCTGCTTTTGAAAAAAGCAAAAAAAATAGCCTCAATAACTTGAGGCTACACAAGGTAAACGTCCAGTGAAAGATCACAGTCTGTTTCCTCTCTGTAGTACAAAAATATAAAATTTAGGTATTGTTAATTTAAAATACACAATTGATTATTAAGTTTTAAGAATAATAATTTTAATGAATTTTCCAGCATATACTGTTTTTTGGAATAGCATTTTGTCTTTCTTTTGAATCTTGCCAAATAA
>CAJYRQ010000103.1 GCA_913777465.1 uncultured Chryseobacterium sp. | reverse complement strand
TTTATGCATTTTTACAGGCATATCCTGAAAAGTGAAAAGCTGCTGGCGCTGGACATAGCGGAAGTAAATCCTGCTTACGATATCCAGGACCGGACGGCAAGGCTTGCAGCAACCTTAATGAACGAATGGTTTATGGTTTAATACAAGGTAATTTAACAATATCCTCATAGAAAAAATCACTATTTTATTTATTTACAAGGAACAAAGTTTGTTGCTTACAAAATGCTTCTAAAAGAACGATAATTAAATCCGGCGGTCCGGATTTAAAAACAGAAATTATATTATGGAACAATCAATTGAAAATAAACTTATCAAAGCGGATAAGGCATTTTCAGAATGGAAAAAAGTACCATTCGAAGACAGACAGAAACTCATTGCCAAAGCGGCGGAACTCCTGAAGAACAACGCGGAAAAATTCGGTACGATCATTACCAGGGAAATGAACAAGCCGGTTTCACAGTCGGTTGCTGAGGTGGAAAAGTGTGCTTTGATGATGAACTATTATGCAGATGCGGAAAATATTTTAAAACCTGAGCACATTGATTCCCAATATTCTTATTCCGAAATTCATTATGTCCCGAAAGGGGTAATCCTGGGTATTATGCCGTGGAATTTCCCGTTCTGGCAGGTGCTCCGGTTTGCAGTTCCGGCCATCCTGGCAGGGAATACCGTAGTCCTGAAACATGCTTCCATCTGCTTTGGCAGCGGAAGTGCGATCGAAGATGTGCTTTTAGAAGCCGGTTTTCCGGAAGGCGTATTCCAGAATCTTGAAATCGGGCATAAGGATGTGAAGGAAGTACTTGAACACAAAGCCATTGCCGGGGTAAGCCTTACCGGAAGTGAGAAGGCCGGGGCAGAAGTGGCTTCCATTGCCGGACAAAACATCAAGAAATCACTATTGGAACTTGGCGGAAGCGATGCCTTCATCGTACTGGATGATGCCGATCTGGATGAAGCGGCTAGAGTAGGCGCATTGGCCAGGCTGCAGAATTGCGGGCAGACTTGTGTGGCGGCTAAAAGATTTATTATCGATGAAAGAATAGAAGATACTTTCCTTCCGAAATTTATCGAAGAATATAAAAAATTCGTTCCGGCAGATCCGATGGATAAGGAAACGAAAATTGCCGGAATGGCAAGACCCGATCTCGCAGATGATCTGGAAAAGCAGTTTGAGAAAGCCTTGGAACACGGTGCAGAGATCATTCTTCCTTTGGAAAGGATTTCCGATAACGAGTTCAAACCCGGTCTGATCCGCGTAAAAGAAGGCAACCCGATCCTTCAGGAAGAGCTTTTCGGACCGCTGGGTATGGTAATGGTAGCCAAGAATGATGAAGAAGCCTTACAGCTGGCCAACGATATTCCATTCGGACTCTCCAATTCCGTCTGGACCAACGATAAGACCCGACAGTTGTTTTTTATTGAAAACCTGGAATCGGGAACGGTAAACATCAATAGAATGACGAGCTCAGACCCTCGTTTTCCTTTTGGGGGAACCAAGACTTCAGGATATGGAACCGAGCTTTCCTTGCTGGCATTAAAAGAATTTGTTAACGTGAAAACAATTTTAGGTTAAATAGTCAGAACAATTTAAACCGGATTTTTTTATTAGCTTTGGAGAAAAGTAATAATTTATGAAAAAACTCAGTATTCTTGTGGGCATATTATTCTTACAGAATATATTGGCCCAGGAAGAAAAGTGTGGTCTGGAAAAATCAGAATTCAATATTTATAAGGTTAATGCTGAAGATTTAAAATGCCTGGCAAAAAATACGGATAAAAAGAACAGCATCTTTTTTACATTTGCACGCTGGTGCGAGCCATGTCTTTATCATCTTCCCAACTTTAAGAAAATAGAGAAATATTATGATGTTGATTCTTACGTTCTGCTTATTGATGATGAGGGTAGTAAAATGACCCAATTGGCAGTTGATTATGTTCAAAAGGACTATCCGGATGCAAAAATTATAATTCTTAAGGACAAGGAAAAAAAGAACGGCAGAAAGTACAAGGATTTTTTGAAAGAAATTACTCCGGGTCAATTTGAGGTGATAAGGGATATGTCCAAATATATCGTCCTAAATCAGGCAGGAGAAGTACAATTGGTAACCTCGTGGAAAGATAATAAAGAATATCCTGAATGGAAGGATGATACCTCAACGATAAAAAGAATTGTTCTGCCATTATTGGAAAAGAGATAAAAAAAGCTTCCCGGATTTTTCGGGAAGCTTTTATTTTATACTGACAGTTTATTTAATTTAAACCGTAGTTAATCTTAATGTATTCGTTTTTCCGCCTTCGTAAGATGGAGTAGCGTTGATGTTGATTACGAAATCTCCTGCTTCAATGTACCCGTAATTGTGGGTCAGCATATTCACCTGGATAATCGTTTCATCAGTGGACTTCTTCATATCATAGTAATAGGCGTGAACACCCCAAAGAAGGTTCAGCATGGTGATTACCCTTTTGTTACCGCTATATACGATGATATGGGAGTTCGGACGGTGTGCCGAAAGCTGGAACGCCGTATACCCTGAGCTGGTTAAAGTAACGATTGCGGAAACATTCGTCGTTTTTGCAATTCTTACTGCTGCAAGACAAACCCTGTTTGTAATGAACCTTTCATCGATGCAGTTGAAGTCTTTTTCAATCGGCTCGTTTTTGTGCTGGTAGAAGTGCGTAGTTTCGATGTTTTTTACGATTTTCGCCATGTTTTCCACTACCTGTACAGGATATCTTCCCACGGAAGTTTCTCCGGAAAGCATTACCGCATCCGCTCCGTCCAATACCGAGTTGGCAACGTCGTTTACTTCCGCCCGGGTTGGTGTTAAGCTGTTGATCATGGTTTCCATCATCTGGGTAGCAATAATCACCGGCTTGGAATAGAATCTTGCCTTTTCCACCAGTGTCTTCTGGATGGCAGGAACTTCTTCCATCGGAACCTCAACTCCTAAATCTCCACGGGCAACCATTACTCCATCACACTCCAACAGGATCTCGTCGATATTCTTTACCCCTTCCGGCTTTTCGATTTTCGCGATAATCGGCGTTTTGAATTTCCCGTTCGGGTGTTTGGAGATCAGTTCTTTTAGATCGATGATGTCCTGGGCATGACGCACGAAAGAAAGGGCGATCCAGTCTACTTCCTGGTCAAGCATGAAGTTGGCATCCTGGATATCTTTTTCCGTTAAGGCAGGAAGGGAAACATTCGTATTCGGAAGGTTCACCCCTTTTTTAGAGCTCAGCGGTCCACCCTGGATGGTTTTTGCTTTTACGGTGTCGATAAGGTTGGTTTCGGTTACTTCCAATACCAGTTTACCGTCATCGATCAGGATTCTTTCCCCGACTTTCACGTCCTGCGGGAACTGCTGGTACGTCATGTACACTTTCGTGGAATCCCCTTCCATCTTTTCATTGGTGAAGGTAAGGATGTCTCCGGGATTAAGGTAAGAACCTTCCTTTACAACCCCTACCCGTAATTTAGGGCCCTGCAGATCCCCTAAAATCCCTACAGAGTAACCGTATTCTTTGTTGAGTTCTCTGATGATTTCGATATTTGAACGAACTAAGTCGTAGTCAGCGTGTGAAAAATTGATTCTGAAAATGTCAACACCTGCTTTCATTAACCCTAACATTACTTCCTTCGACGATGAAGCCGGACCAAGTGTCGCGATAATTTTTGTCTTCTTTAAATACTTATTCATAATACTGGATAATTTGATAAAGTTCTTCCTCAGAACCTAATGTATAATCTTGAATCGGAAAAACAAGATTTTCAGGGAGCAAAATTACGGAAAAATCAGGAAACTGTTCCGAACTGTGCAAAATATATTGCACTTCTACCTGATTATTTAATAGAAATTTAATATTTTCTTCTTCCGTAAAAAGTTCGGTCTGTAATTTTTTTTGTTTACTTTCTGAAGATTTGTTGGAAATAAAAGTAAAACACGTCCTGCTGAACTTATGATAGGCTTCAAATCTTGGAAAATAATAATCGAAGAAATCTCCCTGTAAGATCACGTCTTCGATCCTTCTAAACTTGAGGCCGTTGATTTGATTTACTTTAAAAAAAAACTCATGATCGGGGATATGCTTTGCCAATCTTACCAGTCCGATGGTAATATTTTCAAATTCTATATCGTCAAGGTCATAAAGTTTTTGGATTTCCAAGGATATTTTCTTTTTTGTTTAAAATATAAAATGCCCGCTGTGCTGCTTTTTCCTCTGCCTTCTTCTTGGATGTCTCCGTGGCATTGGCTATTTTTTCCTCCCCGAGCCAGACGTGGCAGCGGAACACAATGGATTTGTTTACCTGAATCTCTTCGCAGGTTTCATATTTTATATTCAGCTTCTTCTTCTGGCTCCATTCCAGGAGAAGGCCTTTGTAACTTACGATCTTGTTTTCCAGTTTATTGATTTCCGTGGGTGTCAGCAGTCTTTCCAGGACAATCCTTTTGCAAGTATCATACTGGAAGTCCAGGTAAACGGCACCTATTAAGGCTTCCAATAAATTGCCGGAGATATTCTCACCCAACGCTACGGAATTCTGCTTCTGCAGCAGATCGGTAAGTTTCAGATCGTCGCCTAATTTATTCAGGTTCTTCCTATTCACAATTTTAGATTTCATCTGTGTCAGGTATCCTTCATTGGCCTGAGGATAGGTATGAAACAGATGACAGGAAATAATTGTACCCAAAACAGAGTCTCCCAAAAATTCCAGCCTTTCGTAATTGCTGTCCTTCTTAGAAGAATTTTTCAAAGAAAAGGCTTCCCGGTAGAGCGCGATGTTCTGTACCTCAGTCCCGAGCATCTTCATGAGTTCGGTACTGAGAAAGTAATCTCTCTCCGTAAGCTGTCTTTTTCTTTTTTTGAGAAGGAATTTAGAAAAGTATTTCTGTAACTCCATTCAGTAAGTTTAGATTTTCTTAAATAGAACGCAAGCGTTATGCCCACCAAACCCAAAAGTATTGCTCATGGCTACTTTCACATCTTTCTTCGCAGCTTCGTTGAACGTGAAGTTCAGTCGGCTGTCGATATTTTCGTCATCGGTAAAATGGTTGATGGTAGGAGGAACAATACCATGAATAATCGTTCCCAACGCAGCAATAGCTTCAATAACGCCGGCAGCACCCAGCAGGTGGCCCGTCATTGATTTTGTAGAATTAATCTGAATGTCGAAAGCATGCTCGCCCAATAACTTCGAAATGGCATTGGATTCTGCGATGTCTCCTAATGGAGTAGAGGTACCGTGCATATTGATATGGTCTACTTCATCAGCCGTAAGTCCCGCATCTTCCAGGCAGTTTTTCATTACGAGGTAAGCGCCTAATCCTTCAGGATGCGGTGCCGTCATGTGGTGTGCATCTGCACTCAGACCGCCGCCTTTTAATTCTGCATAAATGGTCGCCCCACGTTTTACGGCGTGTTCGTATTCTTCAAGGACGATACATCCTGCGCCTTCACCCAATACAAAACCGTCACGGTCTTTGTCGAAAGGTCTTGAAGCCGTCGTAGGATCATCATTTCTTGTAGAAAGCGCCATCATTGCATTGAATCCGCCGACGCCGCTTGCCGTAACGGCTGCTTCAGAGCCTCCGCACACAATAACGTCTGCTTTTCCGAGCTGGATCAGCATTTTGGAATCAATTAACGCGTTCGCAGACGATGCACAGGCGGAAACCGTGGTATAGTTCGGTCCGTGGAAGCCATACTCGATGGAGATATGCCCCGGTGTGATGTCGGCGATCATTTTTGGAATAAAGAAAGGGTTGAATCTCGGGATCTCCGTGTTGGCCCATCCTAAAACTTCGGTTTCAAAGGTTTCCAGGCCTCCGATCCCTGAACCCCAGATTACGCCGACCCGGTTTTTGTCTACCTGGTCTTCGATAATTCTTGAGTGTTCTACCGCTTCCCTTGCTGCTACAAGCCCCAGCTGGGTATTCCGGTCCATCTTTTTAGCTTCTTTCTTATCGAAATACTGCAGCGGATCGAAATCTTTTACTTCGCAGGCGAATTTGGTCTTGAAGTTTGTGGCATCAAAAAGAGTAATAGGAGCGGCTCCGCTCTCACCTTTCACAAGATTTTCCCAGTATTCTTTTGCATTTTTTCCAATAGGTGTTATTGCTCCAAACCCGGTTACAACTACTCTTTTTAATTCCATAAACTTTGTTTAATTTCTTTTTGTTGAAGAATATTATTTATTTACTACTTCTTCGATGTAAGCGATAGCGTGACCTACAGTAGTAATTTTTTCAGCTTGATCATCAGGGATCTGAATATTGAATTCTTTTTCAAATTCCATGATAAGTTCAACTGTATCCAATGAATCTGCTCCTAAATCGTTGGTGAAGCTAGCCTCTGGAGTTACTTCTGTTTCTTCAACGTCAAGCTTATCAGCGATGATAGCTTTTACTCTTGATGCAATGTCTGACATAGTAAATTTTTTTTTAATTGTTAGATGGTGCAAATATATAAAATTCTTTACGATAAAACATTTTTTTAGTCTTTTTTGTGGCGTGTAGGTACTTATTTTATGATGCGGCAGTTTAGTCTTTTAGTTTTCAGTTGTTTATATTTTACCGTTTGAAACCCTGCTTTATCTTTAAATTAATGCGGAATTTTCCGGGTTTCGGTTACCTTCCGGCTTTTCGGTTGTTAATACTTCACCGTTATTTTATTTCCGTTTTCCTGCGAAGCGACATTATCACTAGCTTTGCAGATTATTTCTCTAACATTTACCGTTTTGTTGATATTTATGAAGAAGATGTTCCCTATCCTGTTTCTCGCCGTTTCCGCTTCCCTGTTTTCCCAGGCCAAAGGAAAGGTGATCAAAATAAAAGACGGCGATACCATTGTGGTTCTGCTGTCCGACAACACCGAGCAGACCCTCCGTCTCGCCGAAGTCGACTGTCCGGAAAGCGGCCAGGCTTTCGGGAAGAATGCGAAACAGTTTACCTCCGGCCAGGTTTTCGGGAAGACCGTCACGTTTTACAACCTGGGAAACGACCGCTACGGAAGAGGCGTGGCCGGCGTTTTCTATGACGGTGACAAGTACCTGTCCCGCGAAATCGTAAAGGCCGGCTTCGGCTGGTGGTATTTCAAGGCATCCAAAAATACGGAGCTTCAGAAGCTGCAGGACGAAGCCAAAGAAAGAAAGCTTGGCCTGTGGGCGGATAAGACTGCGGTGTCGCCTTGGGACTTCAGGAAGGCGAAGCGAACGAAAGGTAAAGTTTCAAAATCTTAGATAGCCTCATGGTCTGAGAGCATGTTTAAATTTACCTTTTATATTTTAACATTAAGAGTTTAAGGTATTTTAGCTTGGAAAAATCATGTACAGATTGCCCGGCAATGTTCACTTATTTCAACTGTAATTAACGTATTAAAGTGAAAAATAACAAAGTTTATTTAATTCAGAAAATTAAGAGAACTGATCGAAAGTTTGCTGAATCAACATTTAAACAGGCTCTAAATATCCCATAAAACTTTTCAACAGACTATCCACTACACTAAAAACCTCATCATTCCATACAGCCGGATGTTCTTCCGGGTTTTCCGCCTGCTCTAAAAAGCTGGAAAAATCGAACGGCAGATTCCGGATCACCGAGCTGAAGGTTTTTATTTCAGATCCGGCATAAATGCAAAGTTTCCACAGGGTACGGAGACCGGTCTTTTCGTTGGCCCGGTAATGAAGCCTGTTGTAAATAAACAGCAGGAAAGCTTGGCGGATAATATCTTTTACGGCCAACCGGATTCCTTCTGCGTCGGAAGGCTGTTTTTGGGAGTACAGGGTTTTGTAATTTTCGTACAGCGCGTTAAACTGCTGAAAGGAAACTTCTTCATCGGTACAGAGATCCGGTTCCCGGGTATGCCAATGGATCAGGGTGGAGACAGAAGCATAAATAGTATTTTGCGGCTGCATGACCTTGCGGAAAAACGGCTGCGATTCCCAGAGGTGTTCCTGGATCCGTCTGGCGGAATGGGCAATCGGAACAATCGAATACTTTCCGCCGGTCTTCCGGGAAACGGTTTGTTGCATCATCTCAAGATCCTTTTTGTTGATCCTGTTGCCGATCAGGAGCAGGTACAGTTCGGTTGTGGTTCTGCCTTCAGAAACAAATTCTTCGCGGTGGAACAGGAAAATTTCTTCAACCGGAAAACGGCGGGTCAGGATGCTGATGATGGATTCGTACGGAGAGACGGCTTTCTTTTCAACCGGATTTTTGGGTAATGTGTCAGGATGTTTCACGGCGGCTTTGATGTTGCGGAAGGTTCTTTTGACCAGGCCGTGCAGTTTCTTTTCGGCAAGAGCAATGGCTTCCCTAAATTCTGACCTGAGGTGGGAATATTCCTTATCGGCCTCTGCTTTCCCGGCGCTGAGGAGGGCTTCGGTAATAAAATAAGTGCTTCCGGTCTTCTTCAGCAGGAAGCTTCTGATTTCCGGGAAAAACAGCTCCAGCCTTAGCATCCGCTGATCCAAAGTATCCTGATGGAAGTCCAGGCCCAGGCAGAGAAATTCCAGGTGGAACAAATGATGTGCGAAGAGGCTGATGTAAAGGTGATAAGCCGTAATCAAAGAGCCAGTACTTTCCGCTTTCCGGATTTCTTTGCCAAGCAGACGGCAGGTAAAAGCATACTTCCGCCGGATATGCCGGAATTTTTTCAGCGATTGGGAACGATTTTCGGCGGGAAGTTCATGCTTACCGGAAGTGAAGACCAGCGTAGAAGCGTTGCAATGCCGTTCGAGGAACAGGCTTCCGGATTTCAGGTGCTTTTCCAGGTCGGTGCCGGCCAGGATGATGAGGCGGATGCCGTACCGGGAACAGGTTTTCCTGATGTGTTTCTCCTTAACCAAGCCGTCCGGCAGTCGGGAACCGCTGAGGTAAATAATGAGAAAAGGATGGCCGGAAGTCTGTACGTTGCTCAGGAATATATGGCGGACAGGCACTTTTTCAGAAAGGGAATTCAGCAGCTGGTTCAGTTGGTGGTGGTGCGGAAGGGTGGCGGGAAGGGTGATCTTTGGGTTCATCGTCTTGTTTTTCCTGCAAGTTGAGAGTAAAAACCAATGTAGCCCACCAAAAAATAATGTAACGAACCAGAAAAAAATGTAAAATAAATAATCTGATGACTTTAATTTTGAATAAACAGTAAAAGAACCGGATTTCGCGCAGCGTTCCCTTAACTGCTAACTAGCCTTGTCATGTGATCATGAAGAGCCTGTTTAAATTTTAACTCAGAAAGTTTTTCGTCATCTCTCCTCATCTTAATTCTCTGAATTAAAATAAACATTTTTTATTCTTAACCTTTACGACTGCGTAATCTTCTGGTTGAAAGTCCAATTTCAATAAATTCTTTAAGCTAAATACCTTCATTTCTTAATGTTAAAAAAACTTTATATTCTCCATCTTAATTCTCTGAATTAAAATAAACTTTGTTTATTCTTAACCTTACACCGTGAGCCTTTTGCTTTAGAAAGTGAATTTCACTAATAAATTCTTTCAGCTAGAATACCTTCATTTCTTCATGTTAAAAAACTCCAGGATCTCCATCTTAATTCTCTGAATTAAAATAAACATTGTTTATTCTTAACCTTTACCACCGTGAGCCTTTTGCTTTAGAAATTGAATTTTACTAAATAAATAAAATACCTTCATTTCTTCATGTTAAAAAACTCCAGGATCTCCATCTTAATTCTCTGAATTAAAATAAACTTTGTTTATTCTTAACCTTACCACCGTGAGCCTTTTGCTTGAGAAAGTGAATTTCACTAAATAAAATTCTTTCCAGCCAAAATATCTTAATTTCTAAATGTTTAAAAAACTCTGAATTTAAAAACAGCCTCTAAAATGACGAATAAGGCTGCGACTGAAAAACCTCCCGCTTCCGGCACCCCGCTTCCAGCCCTTCCTTTGGTTCTTCTTTTAAAATATAGATAAGCAGGATCCCGCAGAATTTTATATCTTTGGTTGTAAATCTTAACCCATGGCAGCTACAGCACAGAAACATATCGGGAGAAACATCGCAAGAATCCGGGAAATGCGCGGCATGAAGCAGGAAACCCTGGCCGACCTTTTAGGCATCAGCCAGCAGAAAGTTTCCCTGCTCGAAAACGCCGAAACCCTCGAAGACCACAAGCTCGAACCCATCGCCCAAGCCCTCGAGCTCCCCCTCGAAGCCCTGAAGAATTTTTCGGAGGATGCTTTCTTTAATATTATCTCGAATACGTTTAATACGAATGATAATGGCATTGCCATTTTGAGGACAGAGAATTACCAGCCTACGTTCAATCCTTTGGATAAGTTGGTAGAATCTTATGAGGAAAATAAGAAGCTGTATGAACGGTTGCTGGATACGGAGAAGGAGAAGAGTAGGGTGATTGAGGAGCTGGTGAGGAAGTTTATTAAAGAGTAAATTGAAATTTTGTAATTGCAGGCTGTTTGATAGGCGGTCTTTTTAATTATTAAATATTTTTCTAAGTATCTTGTCTCAATTAGTTTATATTATTAAAATGTTTAAATAATTGAAATAAAAATTTTTAGATCAAATGTTGATAAAATATTAATATAACAATATAGGTCTGAGGACTTACATTTCTTATTTAATTAGAATTTTAAATTAAGAGCTTTGCGAATTGTAATTTCCATTGTATTAATCTGTCTGTTTAAATTTATCCTATGAGTATATCGGAATGTTAAGTATTCGTTTTACGGTTTTCCGTAAATCTTTCATATGATTTTAATTATATTTGAAAAAAATATTAACATGACCATGGATTACAATAATATTTTAGACATGATTGTCGAAAATGTCAAACCTATTTCTGGAAATAAAAGATATTGGCTGATAAGAACTCAAGGCGGAGAGCTTTTCGATACATTTTATGAAAATAATTTTGTTGGTTTAGATCACCAAGCGATTAGCTTAGGAGAACTTTCGGTATTAAGAACACGCTATTTGGATGATTTTAAATTTCATAGTGCAATTAAAGAAGCCGTTACAGACTTTTATACAGAGGATTTAGAAACGGGAGAAAAATCACTTGCAGATAGAACTATTACTCTTATTGCTAACCAGATCTATAAATTCTATAGACAAGTAAAAAAAGGAGATATTGTTATTATTCCTTCCTATAGTTCCACAAAAGTAGCTTTCGGCGAAGTCTTAGAAAGTAATATTGCAAGTTTTAACGAAGGAGAATTGAGACAATTTGATCATTCTATCCAATTTTTAAATAAGAGAGTTAAGTGGATTAAAGAATTTGATAGAAGAGATTTAGATCCTAATATTTTTAAAATGTTTACTGCTCATCAAGCTATTAATGAAGTTAATAAGTATGCACATGTAATTGAACGTACTTTGCAAGATTTCTTTATACTAGATAATAAAGCTCATTTAATCATCAATGTGCAACAAAGAGCAGAAATTAATGCTAGAGGACTCTTTGGCTTAGGTAATAATTTTTTGGATATACTAGATGGGGTAATTGCCCATCTCGAAATAGAAGGAGTTGATACAAATGATTTTCAAGTAGAAGTCAATATAAATTCAAGGGGTAAAATAGATTTAAAGTCCTTATCTAAAAAAGGAACCGTTATTGCTCTTATTACTTTAAGCGTTTTTGGGGGAGGGTTTGAATATGGTGATTTTAGCCTTAAAACTGAAGGATTGGTAGGATTTGTTCAGGCTGTAGGAAACGCGATTAGTGATTATAAAGACCGAGAGCAAACACGTAACATGCAAGTACAAATATTTAATGAGTATAAAAGAAAGTTAGATGTTAAAAATGTTGATGATATGATAAAAGTAATGAAACAAATAGATGAAAATAAAGATAAACCGAAATAATTTATAAATTTGCAAATAATAATATAATGGCCACACTATTTAATACTATTTCTGTAGCCAGTGCATTTATTTTTGGAGTAGGGTTTTTGTATTGGGTTATGGATGCTACAATTGGCAGATTGAACTTCTTACATTCTAAAAAAGAGTGGAATGGATTGCAGCTTAAAGATGTTATATTTTTATTGTTTTCTGCTATCTTCTTATTAAGTATTTTTGATTTTTATAAACCTTATTAATATTTGCCCCACTTGATAGTGGGGTTTTATTTTACAATAATTCAAAATCTCTTTTATAGAACTCTAATTTTGATTCTTGTGCAGCCTTATATTGATACAATGTTGAAAGTTTTTTCTTAATCAAATCAATCTCATCTTCCAAATCATTTTCCATATATCCAAGATTATGAGCATAATCTCTAATATCTTCCTCTGCTGTACTTTCATTATATAATTTATTTCTATAATTATTCGTTCTTTGTAATTCCATCTCAGCTTTTTGAAGTTCTTCATTCAATTCTCTAATTTTCTCATTAGAAAATTGTATCAATGTCCGGAGCTTTGCAAGCTCATTTACTTGCCTTTCATTTGACGTATTAAGAATTATAAGTTTTCTTGCATCTTCAATTGATGAATCCTTTATATGTTCATCAATTTCTTGTTTTGCATATTTTAGAAATGTAGATGTATTATACATGTGGAAAATTTCTAAATTTTCACAGGTTGTGTAAATTTCATTTAGTAATTCTTTCCGAGGTCCTATTTTTCTACCTCTCTTTTCTTCCCACCAATCTTCTTTTACATCACCAGTTACTAACACAATATATTTAAGATTATTTATTTTCGTATAATTTATTATTTCTTTCCATAAGAATAAATCTCCATATTTTCTTTGATACTTTTGCTCTCGGGCAAAATGAAAACCTTCTTTTTTAATATCTTTATATCCAGGAGGAATTTCAAGTGAATATCTTTTTTGTCCTTCTTCTTCGATACTCTTAATATCTGCTTCTTCAAAATTTTTTCCAATCTTATTGTTAAAAATTTTTATTATTAGGTATTGTTAAATTGAAATATATTTCATTACTTAGTATTATGAAATGTTATAAATGCCAATCAGAAGAAAACACTAAAGCTGGCTTTACAAGAGGATTGCAAAGATACAAGTGTAAAAGATGCG
>CAJYRQ010000102.1 GCA_913777465.1 uncultured Chryseobacterium sp. | reverse complement strand
AATTGCAGGCTTTATCGGCTTTGGCGGAGAGTGAGGGATTCGAACCCCCGGACCTGTTACAGTCAACAGTTTTCAAGACTGCCGCAATCGACCACTCTGCCAACTCTCCCTGAACTCCGGTGATACCGTCGTTTTCAGTGGTGCAAATATAAAACGTTTTTCTATTTTAGCAAAACAATTTTAATACAAATTTTAACAAATCGTAATAATCGGCTAAAAATCAGTCTGATTATTTTTAACGTGCACTCCAGATTAAAAGGCTGGAAGAGGGAAGCCGGATGCCGGAAGTTTCTTTTGTCGACAGACTGATAAGCGTGTTTGGCATCAAATCATCGTATTAACACCAACTCAATTTTAAATCCCTGATCATCTTCCTGTTTTTATTATTTGTTAGATTCCTGAAACCAGTTAGATACTATAGGATTCATGTTATTTTTAGGCCGTAATCATCTTTTAAAGTTAAAAAGAAAAAACGTGTTCCTTATGGTAAGAAACACGTTTATATTTTTAAAGTTTTTATCCTGTTTAACGTACGGTTAACGAAGTTCAGCAAGATACTTTTCCGCATCCATGGCTGCCATACAGCCGCTTCCTGCTGCAGTGATCGCCTGCCGGTAGATATGATCCTGAACGTCGCCTGCTGCAAATACGCCCGGAAGGTTTGTTTTTGCCGTCCCTTTCTCGGTAGCAATGTATCCGTTTTCATCCAGATCCACCTGCCCAACGAAAATTTCCGTGTTCGGCTTGTGCCCGATGGCGATGAAAATCCCGTGCACATCGATCTTTGAAACTTCCTGCGTCTGGTTGTTGATGACCACAGCCCTTTCGACCAGGTTGTTTTCCCCTTCAATCCCGATCAGCTCATGGTGGAACTTCACTTCAATGTTCGGGGTACTGTTTACGCGATGGATCATTGCTTTGGAAGCTCTGAACTCGTCTTTTCTTACCAGCATGGTTACTTTGTTCACCAATTTGGCCAGGTAAGTCGCCTCTTCTGCAGCCGTATCTCCGGCTCCGACCACCACGACGTCTTTCCCTCTGTAGAAAAAACCGTCACAGGTAGCGCAGGCAGAAACTCCTCCGCCGTTGTATTTTTTCTCGTCATCAAGACCCAGGTATTTCGCAGTAGCTCCGGTAGAAATAATCACGGTTCTGGCGAAGATCTCCTTATTGCCGGCATATAATTTATGGATCCCTCCTATTTCTTTGGAAAATTCAACCTTGGTGATCATCTCGTAATGCACCTTGGTTTCGAAGCGTTCCGCCTGTTTCTGCAGATCCATCATCATTTCAGGACCTGTAATTCCCGTCGGGTATCCTGGGAAGTTGTCTACTTCGGTCGTGGTGGTTAATTGCCCGCCCGGCTCCAAACCTGTATACAGTTCAGGCTTCAAATCTGCTCTTGCCGCATAAATAGCGGCTGTAAAGCCGGAAGGTCCGGATCCGACGATCACACAATCTAAAATGTTTTGCTCCATAATCTGCTTTTCAAAAAGATTTAAAATTTACGTCCGCTAAGTTCGTGATTTTTCACAGGTATTTAAAGTTATTTTAATGATACTTGTCAATATCTGATATGTTCCATGTCGATGAAAAGTTGTATGGTCATTTGTGAATGGTAAATTGTGAATTTTCAATACTGCTGAAATTGAACAGCGAAGCGGATTGACGGTTCACTATTCACGTTCTAAAAACCACCCCTTCAAAAATTCTTTCTGAATTTTTGCTACCCCTTCGGAGGAGGGGAATTTCGGTTAAGGTTTCGCTGTTTGTTAAGGGTAGTGAATAAGGCCAGTAAGATAAAGAATTACAGGTGAATTTTTCGCCACTTTTAAAAATTGACAAGCGAAGCAGATTGACCATTGACTATTCACTCATTCACCATCCACCTTCTCAGACTTTCATCTTGATTTTATCGACATTGATGATTTTGTATACCAGCTCCTTGATCAGTTCGGCTTCACTCATGTTGACCGCACCAAGCCCTTTTCCTTTCATATCGAATTCACGGAGAATGGAGATGACCCTGGTGGCATGCTTCAGCGGATAGAGCCTGGCGGATTCCGCGTAATCTTTGATAAAATACGGATTCACGCCCATTTGCGAGGCAATCGCCTGCGGAGACTGACCGGCCATGGTATGGTAGATGATGACATTGGAAAAATAGTTGTACAGGCTCGACAGCATCATCACAAACGGATTGTTCTTCGGGTTTTTGCCCATAAAATGCGCGATCTTAAAGGCCGCATTGGCATTTTTGGTTCCCAGCGCTTTCTGAAGCTCAAAGACATTGTACTCTTTGCTGATCCCAATATGGTCTTCCACGATTTTACCATCGAGCAGTTCTCCCGGCTTGAGGATGATTTTAAGCTTGTTCAGCTCGTTGGCAATCCGCGAAAGATCGTTTCCTAAATATTCTGCGAGCAGGTGGGAAATGTTTGGAGCCGTTTTTATGCCCAACCTGATGCATTCGTCGGCGATCCATTTGGGGAGGTGATTTTCTCTGATGGATTCGCTTAAAAATAACATCCCGGCTTTCTCCAGAGATTTGGTGACCTTTTTCCGGCTGTCGAGTTTCTTGTGCTTGTGCGCGAAGACGAGGACGGTGGACGGTACCGGATTCTGAACGTAAGCTTCCAGCGCATTGCCCTCGCTTTCCGCCATTCTCAGGTCCTGGGCTTCCTTGATGATGATGACCTGCTTGTCCCCCATCATCGGAAACTGCCGGGCCAGCGAAAGGATTTCGTGGTACGAAGTATCTTTGCCATAAACAACCGTCTGATTGAATGCTTTTTCGTCCTCCGTTAAAAAGTCGTGTTCAAGGGCTTTTACTGCAAGATCGATAAAGTAGGATTCTTCTCCGTGGAAAAAATAAATCGGTAAAACTTCTTTATTTTTAATATTTTTGAGGATTACATCTAATTCTTTCATCTTATAAATGGAACTTCCAAAACTGAACTTTCAGGAAACTTTTGATTTTAAACTCAGGAAAGACAAAGATAAGTTTTTTATTTATGATCCCATCCGCAAAAGCTATCTTTTGCTCACGCCCGAGGAATGGGTGCGGCAGCATTGGATCCATTATTACCTGACGGTAAAATCCTACTCTGTCTCCGCTCTGGTTACCGAAAAAAAGATTGTCCTGAACGGGCTCACGAAAAGAATCGATCTCCTGGTTACCGAAAAGGCGCAGCCTAAAATTTTAATCGAATGCAAAGCCCCGCAGATCAAATTAACAGAAAAAACCTTTGAACAGACGGCCCGTTACAACTCAATTATCGGTGCAAAAGAGATTGTCCTGACGAATGGGCTGCAGCACATTCATGCGTATTTTGAGGAGGGGGAATATGTGTTTTACAGGCCGTAATGGTTTTGCAATTTTTATTTTGTAATCTGGATTTTAAGGATTGTGTAATGTTATTATGATGGCCATAGGGCTTTGTCCTATTCTGATGTAAGTCAGCTTTGATTGTGTCCTGGTTTTTTTAAGGGTTACTTTTGCGATGTTTTCATACCATTGATCCTGGATGTTTATGTTTAATTTTCTTTGCGAGTTTTTGAATTTTTTTTGGATAAAAAGGTTCAAAATAAAAGATTGTCATCATAAAATAAATATTCGGTAATTCGTACCGGAGCACGGTTTTTGTATTGGTGACCACTGCCTAGCCCCGATTGCAGTGGAAATCCTTTTTTGAAAAAAAAGATTGCAACGGAAAGCGGGAAACAGCTCCTAAAAATAAAATTTATGACAAAATCTATCTTATTGGGTGCGGCTTTGCTGACCTCGGCGACCGTATTCAGCCAGAACCTAAAACCCGTTGCCTACCAGGACGGTTCCCAGAAATTGAATGGCCTTGTAACGTCCAACGCCGGAAAAAAACTTCCGGGCGTGCTTGTTTTACCTGCCTGGAAAGGAATCGACGATGAAGCGAAGAACGCCGCCGCCGATCTTGAAAAACAAGGATACGTTGCCTTTGTAGCTGATATTTACGGAGAAGGAAATGTTCCTGCCGATAATAACGCTGCAGCAAAGACTTCAGGCTACTACAAGAAAAATTATGAAGCTTACCAGAAAAGGATCATGCTTGCTTTGGAACAGCTGAAAAAAAACGGCGCTATTCCGGACCGGATCGCCGTGATCGGCTACTGCTTCGGAGGAACTGGTGCGCTTGAAGCGGCCAGGGGAAAAATGCCGGTAGCAGGTGTGGTTTCCATTCACGGAAGCATTGGAAAGGACCAGTCGAGGCCCAACGGACCTATTTCGACAAAAATCCTGGTAGAACATCCTGCGGACGACCAAAGCGTAACGCCGGAAGATTACAAAAACCTGATCAAAGAAATGAACGACGGCAATGCCGACTGGCAGATCATCACCTACGCGCATTCCAAACATACATTCACCGATTCGAAGTCACCGGACTACAACCCCGTAATGGCTAAAAGAGCCTGGAACCATACGCTGATGTTTCTGAAGGAAATTCTGAAATGAATCAATGTAGCAGTGTAACAATGTAACAATGTAACAGTATAGCAATGTTTCAATCAAGTGGATTGTCATTGTTACACTGTTATATTTTTATATTGTTATATTTTACTGTTTTGCCTCCAGTTCTACTTTATAATCTTTCGGAGAATATTTGGTAAGGGAACCGGTTGCAGCATCAATTCCGACACCGATAGCTCCGCCCAGCAGGATATTAACGAGTGTTACCGGATTGAACGTTTTGGTAAGCTTTACTTCTTTGTTGTTAAAGCCTTCTTTTTCGAAAGTCACCATCTGCTTGCTTAAAGATCTTGGAATCTCAGCCGTACAGGGCGTGGTGCATTTTTCGATCCCTTTATGGATTACTTTTGCACCTTCAGGAGTAGAATTAAAGGTGATTTTGTCTTTTGTTCCGGTAAGGATGGTTGCGCATGAAGTCATAGACAGAGCAACGCCCAATAAAAGGGCTGCTGAAAATTTGTTTCTCATAGTTTAAGTTTTTCTAACCTTAAAAATTTCCGCGAACATACGGAATTTAAAACAAGGAAACAATAAGCAATGGAATAATGTATCAGTATAACAATGTAACAATATAAGAGTGTAGCAATATATCAATGTTGAAACATTGTATTGTTATACTCTTATATTATCAGATTGTCACGTGATCATAACTGAGCGTCTATTGAAATAAAAAACAGTGCAACAAATAACCGGAGAAGTCAATTGTTACACTGTTATATTATTAAATTTTTACATTGCATTAATCCACACCCTCTACTTCGCGGTGTACCGATTCTACTGAAAATGCCGGCAGACAGACCGAAAGGTATTCACATTCTTCCGGAAACGGGTTGCTGTACCGGATCCTGGCGCCCTTTTGGATCATGATGCTCTGGCCTTTTTCCAGGACTACGGTTTCTCCGTCGATTTCAAACTGCTTTTTTCCGGAAATAATGTAGGTGAATTCATCAAACTCCGGTGTCTGGTGGGGTTCCCTCCATCCCGCAGGGGCAATCATGTGGGCAATGGAAACCTCTGAAGTTCCGGTGGAATTTCCCCAATGCTCTTCGATCAGTTTTCCGTCGGTCGTAGGGACGATAAACGGGTTGTGTTGGATTTTAAATTTTTTCATAAATTTTATTTTTGGATTTGGTATAAAATATTAGTTCTTGAAGGTTCTCCAAAATAGGCCACGTCCTGCTCGCCCAGATTTTCTGCGCCCAGCCTTTCCATGGCAGTCCGCGACCGCATATTGTCTTTTCCGACATGGAAATAAACGGTATCCACGAATTGGAAAATGTAATCCAGCATCAGCTTCTTGATCTGCGGATTGATCTTTTTCCCCCAGGATTTGGTGCCGTAAAAGGTGTAGCCAATAAAAATGCTGTTCCGGTCTCCATCAAAATCATAAAAACGGGTGCTTCCCAGAATATCTCCGGTTGCTTTCTCTACAATTTTAAAGGCACCTCCGCTTTCCATAGCTCCCTGAAAAAAAACTTCGAAGACTTCCCTTTTATATCGGTCTTTGTTGGGGTGCTGCTTCCACACTTCAGGATCGGAAGCCACTTCGTATAAAGGCTCAAAATCCCCTTGCTGTAAGGGGATTAACTGATATTGTCCGTTTTCTAAAACCGTCTGAATAGAAAAGTTCATCGTTTAGCTTTTTGTTTTGGCCGCATCGGATTCGATTTTTTTGATCTCTTTCAGCTTTTCGGCGATCTTTATTACCGCTTCCGGCTTCGACGGCTTCAAAGGCACCTCCGCCTGGGCATAGTCCCATTTCAGCACCAGGTTGGCCGAGTTTTCGTCGGTTGGGTTCAGGGTAATTTCAAACCATTCCTGTTTGTCGGCCAGCTTGTTTACCGGAACGTTGATGTCTACCACATCCTGTCTCGGATCGTAGGTAAAGGCGCCCCACTGTTGGAAATCTTTATTTAAAATAACTTTCCATTCTTTCTCCGTCGGAACAATGAATAAACCATAGGTTCCGGCCTGAACAATCTTTCCACCGAAATTTACTGATTGTCCGAAGGTGATTTTTGTAGAAGAGTTGGCTCCCGCTCTCCACACCTGTCCATAAGGGACCAGTTCGCCGAAGATTTTCCTCCCTTTTACCCCTGGTCTCCCGTAATCGATGGTAATCTTAGACATGGAAAACTGCTGCTCCACCGTCTGGCGCGGACTGGCCGCCGGCACTGAATATTCCTGGGCAAAACTGAAAACCGAAGCCGAAAGGCATACGGCAAATAATATTTTTTTCACTTTTTTAAATTTTGTTTAAAATTACGAATTTGAATACAGAAATCGATTTTTGGTTCTGATAAATTTTGTTAAATTAACCCGGAACGTTGTCTTTACTTAAAAGTATTTTTGTATGCTTAATATGTCTCAGGTCATAATAGTTTGTTTTTGCTGAGCAACGAATTACTTTAGAATATTTTAAATTTCTTTCCCGTTATTCTTTGGTCCGGATAAAAACTAATTTTATTTTTACATCCGATAAAATTATCAGATGAACAAAATAACCGCGCTTCTACTCTTTCTATCTTCTTTCTCCATCATAAACGCACAGGAAATCATTCCGTTCAGAATGACAAAATATAATAACCTCATCGTTAAAGCGCAGGTCAACGGAAAAGATTCTTTAGATCTCATGTTCATGATTGCCATGGAAGAAGCTTCAGTTTCACCGGAACGGATAAGAAGTGCCGATCATATTCTATTTAAAGACGGAATAAGTGACGGCAATACCATAACCACAGGAAAAAACACTTATAGGGATGTCCGGTTTTTTGATAATGAGCTCACCGGTCATGAAGCGGACGGAAAGATCGGAACCGGCATCTTTAAGGGAAAAATCTTTAAAATCGACTATGATAACAGCCGGTTCTCAATATATGAAACCATGCCTGACCTGAAAGGTTATCAAGCGGTTCCATTGGTCTACCGGAACGGACAGCTTTTTATTCAGGCAGAAAATGTTATTGACGGGAAACCTATGGCTGCCGATTTTCTCCTGCAATCCGGCTATTCCGGCGGAATAATCTACAGCAATGCCTTTGCCGATGGGAAAGACCTGGACCGTAAACTTAAAATCACCGGTGAAAAAACGTTAAGAAACTCAGCCGGAAAAAGTGTCGTTACCAAAAACGGAATTCTGCCCGTATTGAAGATCGGAGGCTTTACACTGAAAGATGTTTCGGCAGGATTCTTTACAGGCGAACTGAAAACCCAGAAGGCCAGCTATCTAGGAGCCGATGTACTGAAAAGGTTCAACTGGATTTTCGATGCGGAGCGAAAAACGGTTTATATGAGGCCCAGCAGATATTTTATGGACACTTATTTTAAAATAAACTAAAGAAGTCGATCCATTCATTTATCAAGCACTTCGATTTTGGTATACCGGAAGACTTTTCCGGATTCTTTTTCATTTACCTTGGACAAATTTTTATTTTTCGGAAATCCTTTCTCGGTTATGACCTGTCCTGTTACTTTGATTTTTACAGGCAGATGGGTTCCGTCAAACAAATGATCCGCATCAATCAGGCTTTTGTCGGCCGGCTCCAGCCAGTAATAATTCTTTTTACCTATCTTTTCTTCTTTGTCTGATGTGCTCCACTGGGCGCAGGTGCATGCGATGGCATTATAGTTCAGGATCAGGGTTTGGATCTTGGAACCGGATTTGGAAGCAGGCTTGTCCGGAACTTTAAACTCTGTATATTTTTTTTGCATCTTTGGATCGGAAATGACTCTATGTTTTGCCCTATCACGATCTTGAGAATCATCCTTTTGATTCTTATTGCAAGCTATTCCTGAAGAAATAAAGAATATGATGGCGGTATTTTTTAAAATGTAAGAAAATAAACTTTTCATTAATCATTGTATTCTTTTATATTCGTAGGTCGTTTTTCCGCGATACTTAAAATCATTTTCATTCAGTACACGGTCATATTGTCTCTTTTCAGCTAAAGAATCCTGTTTGTTGTAGTAATACCGATCCAGAGACTCAACACATTCGTTCGGATTGTCACCCGTTGTCATAGAACTGTCTCTTTTACTGATCAGTTGTTGTTTCGCATTAAATTCAAAATAGGTTTTCATCTTACGTTCGCCATTGAAAATCCAATTTTCGGTTGTTTTATTTCCGTATCGATCGTAAAACAATTCAGTATGTTTTGAAACAGTATCATTTTCAATCTCGGTTATTTCAGAAACTCTGCCATTCCGGTATTTATAATAAATAAATGATTTTCTGAACGGATATTCTTCGCGGACCAACTGATTCAATCGATTATAAGCATATATTTTAATAGTATCTATATCACTGAACTGATAAGTGACAAACCTTAAGTTTTGTTTTTTGTCATAAATGTATTGATAAATCAAAATATTTGTTTTTCCTCCGCGACGGTAAACCGATTTTATCTGAGACAGTTGACCGCTGTGATTATAAAAGAAAAAAGATGAACCGTTTTTACAGATCAGCCTGTTCTCTGAATCTAAAATCAGTTGTCTCTTTTCTTCAAAATTTAAAGAATCATTTTGATTGAACTTTCTTGTAATAATTTCCAATCCATACTTTTTATTTTTGCTGACCTCATTTACCAATTTTATTTTTTCCAGTTCTCCCGAACAGGAAACTGCCAGTAACAAAATTGAAAATATTAAAACAAATCTTGACATGCCCGGTTGTTAGTTATCGAATTTATAAAAATACATTTATTCAGTGAATTTCAGATTATCTGCTAAAAGAGATTATGCATCCTGATAAAGCCTGCCGGGTTCTAAAAAAACCAATAGGTTTTTTAGTCATTCAGAAAGCTTAAAAACGAATGAACAGTATAATAAATTCCCATCTAAAGTTTCCGATGCATGAGTAAAATTCATTTAGGTTTGTTCTTTAAAAATTAATGGTAATAATTAAAACATATTTAGTTTCATCGGTTTTTTTATTAACTTTGATAAAAATAAGCATCATGACATCCAAGACTTTAAATACTATAAATGAAAAGTTACAAAACCAATCGGAAGAAATTCTGAAACAGGTTTTGGGATATCTGGATGAAATTCTTGAAAGCAGAAAAGAGAAGAACTGGCTGGAACATAATACTAATTATCAACTCACAGAGCAGCAGAAACGTGAGCTGGATGCTATGAAAAATCTGACAGATGCAGATTTTTTAACTAAAGAAGCATTTCATCAAGGGATCAAGGAGAAATATGGCTTTTAAGATAGAATATACGCATCAAGCCGAAATTGATATTTATCAAGCTATTGATTATTATCTGACAAATGCATCAAGAAAAACTGCAAAATCATTTTATAAAAAGCTCATTGAGGCTGAAAACTCCTTAATCTCTATTTCTCATTTCCAAATAATTTATGATGATTTTCACAGGTTTCCGATGAAAACCTTTCCGTACATTATTATTTATAAAATTGAAAATGAAAAACAAATCATCAGAATTTACAGAGTATTCCACACTTCCCAAAATCCTGAGAAATACCCATAAAAAAAGCGGAAGAAAAAATCTCCCGCTTTTTTTTATTTAAACAGATCCGACTATTACATCGTCTCCATCTTAAAACTCATGCTTTCAATTACTTTCAGGATAGCTTCTACCGTATCCATGGAAGTGAGACAAGGGACACCGTTTTCTACGGACATCCTTCTGATCTGGAATCCGTCTCTTTCAGACTGCTTTCCTTTGGTCATGGTGTTGACGACATACTGCACTTTTCCTTTCTGAATCAGGTCGATCAGGTTGACGTCTTCTTCGCCGATCTTATATCCTATTTTGCAAGGAATTCCTTTTTCTTCAAAAAATTTTGCCGTTCCTTCCGTAGCCCAGATCCTGAAGCCCACTTCATGGAATCTTGCCGCCAGGTCCGCCGCTTCCTGCTTGTGCTTGTCGGCTACGGTAAAGAGGATGGAACCGTGCATCGGCACTTTTCTTCCTGCGGCAACCAATCCTTTGTAAAGAGCCTTTTCCAGGGTAGTGTCTTTCCCCATTACCTCTCCGGTAGATTTCATTTCAGGGCCTAAAGAGATATCCACTTTCGTTAATTTGGAGAAAGAGAACACCGGTACTTTTACAAAAACCCCTTCTTTATTCGGAACCAGTCCGTTTTTATAGCCTAAGTCGGTTAGTTTCTGCCCTAAAATCGCTTTGGTTGCCAGATTGGCCATCGGTACTTCCGTAATCTTGGAAAGGAAAGGAACCGTTCTTGATGAACGCGGGTTTACTTCGATCACATACACATTACCTTCAAAAAGAACGTACTGGATATTCATCAGCCCGACTACTTTCAGGCCTTTCGCCAAGCGCTGGGTATAGTCTACCAAAGTGTCGATCTCGCTTTGCGAAATGTTCTGTGGCGGATATACAGCGATCGAGTCTCCGGAGTGAACCCCTGCTCTTTCGATATGTTCCATGATTCCCGGGATCACCACGGTTTCACCGTCGCAGATAGCATCCACTTCAATTTCTTTTCCGACCATATACCGGTCTACCAATACCGGGTGTTCCGGGCTTGCGTCTACCGCAAATTCCATATAGTGTACCAGTTCGCTTTCGGAATAAACGATCTCCATCGCACGGCCTCCCAAAACGTAGCTTGGACGTACCAATACCGGATACCCGATTTCATTGGCTATCTCGATGGCTTCTTCTTTTGAAGTGGATGTTTTTCCCAAAGGCTGCGGAATTCCCATTTCCTGAAGCGCTTTCTCAAATTTATCCCTGTTTTCCGCTCTGTCAAGATCTTCCAGGGTAGTTCCTAAAATCTGAACGCCGTGGGCAGCTAATTTATCGGCTAGGTTGATGGCGGTCTGTCCTCCAAACTGTACTACTACCCCTTTCGGTTTCTCAAGCTCGATGATGTTCATTACATCTTCTTCTGTCAATGGTTCGAAATACAGTTTATCTGAGATCGAGAAGTCGGTGGAAACCGTTTCCGGATTATTGTTGATGATAATGGCTTCGTAACCCATTTCTTTAATCGCCCAAACCGAGTGAACCGTTGCATAATCAAACTCCACTCCCTGTCCGATTCTGATCGGTCCTGAACCTAATACGATGATTTTTTCCTTATCGGAAACCACACTTTCGTTTTCCTCCTCATACGTTCCGTAGAAATAAGGCGTTTCAGATTTAAATTCCGCGGCGCAGGTATCTACCATTTTGTATACCGGCATGATTCCGTTTTCTTTTCTGAAATTGAAAACTTCACGCTCTGTTACATTCCATAGAACCGCGATATTTACATCGGCAAATCCTAATCTTTTCGCTTCAATTAAAGTTTCTTTGTCGAATTTATTTTCGGCGATTGTCTTTTCGAAATCTACCAGCTTTTTCAGTTTCCAGATGAAGAATTTATCGATTTTGCTCCACTCCACGATCTGTTCCCAGTCGTATCCTCTTCTTAAAGCATCGCCGATGATGAACAGTCTTTCGTCGTCACAAACCCTGATTCGTCTTTCGATTTCTTCTTCCGTTAAAGCCTGAGCCTGTTTGGTTTTCAGTCCCAAATGTTTGATCCCGGTTTCCAGGGAACGGATGGCCTTCTGTAAAGACTCCTCGAAATTTCTTCCGATCGCCATTACCTCACCTGTAGCTTTCATCTGGGTGGATAATCTTCTGTCTGCCGTTTCGAATTTATCGAACGGGAATCTCGGGAACTTTGTTACCACGTAATCCAGTGCAGGTTCGAAGCAGGCGTATGTTTTCCCCGTTACCGGGTTCATGATTTCGTCAAGGGTTAATCCTACCGCGATTTTTGCAGCAATTTTTGCAATCGGGTACCCTGTTGCTTTTGATGCTAAAGCGGATGAGCGGGAAACCCTAGGGTTCACCTCGATAATGTAGTAGTTGAATGAGTAAGGGTCTAATGCCAGCTGTACGTTGCATCCTCCCTCGATTCCCAATGCCCTGATGATTTTCAGGGAAGCATTCCTCAGCAATTGATATTCTCTGTCCGAAAGCGTTTGGGATGGTGCGACTACGATAGAGTCTCCCGTGTGTACCCCAACCGGGTCGATGTTCTCCATGTTACAAACCACGATGGCGTTGTCGTTGGCATCACGCATTACCTCGTATTCGATTTCCTTGAAGCCGGCGATGGACTTTTCGATCAGACACTGCGTTACCGGGCTGTGCTTTAATCCTAATTCCGCAATTTCTTTCAGCTCTGCTTCAGTTGAAGCAATTCCGCCTCCTGTTCCTCCCATCGTGAAGGCAGGACGGACGATTACCGGATAACCGATTCTGTCGGCAAAATTTAATGCGCCTTCTACGGTATTTACAATATCGGATTCCGGTACCGGCTCATTCAGCTCTCTCATCAGCTCACGGAAAAGGTCTCTGTCTTCCGCTCGGTTGATCGCTGAAAGCTTGGTTCCCAGAACTTCCACTTTGCACTCTTCAAGAATCCCCGATTTTTCCAGCTCTACCGCCATGTTCAGTCCGGTCTGGCCTCCCAAGGTCGGTAACAGCGCATCCGGACGTTCTTTTCTGATGATGTGGCTTACAAACTGAAGGGAAATCGGTTCGATGTACACCTTGTCTGCGATTTCCACATCCGTCATGATCGTTGCCGGGTTGGAGTTGATCAGAATTACCTTATAGCCTTCTTCTCTCAAAGATAGACAGGCCTGTGTTCCTGCATAATCGAATTCTGCTGCCTGACCGATGATAATAGGTCCTGATCCGATTACCAAAATTGTTTTTATATCTGTACGTTTTGCCATTTTAAATTTTTTAATTTTTCCGTCACGGAGGTGATCCGTATTCATTGTTGTTTTGCACGGTTTGGGCCGTGGTTATTGTTGTTGAACCATTCCATGGTTCGGTTGGATATATCATTTTATCATGCGGATAAAACCGATATATTTTACGGATTGTTAAACCGGTACGTTTTTAAATTCGTTCATCATGTCGATGAAATCATCAAACAGATAATTTGCATCTTCAGGGCCCGGGCTTGCTTCCGGGTGATACTGCACGGAGAAACAAGGGTGGACTTTATGTTTCAGACCTTCATTGGTTCTGTCGTTTAACGCGATATGTGTTTCAATAAGGTCCGTATCTTTTAAGCTTTCCTGATCTACGGCATAGCCATGGTTCTGGGAAGTGATGGTCACTTTGTTCTTTTCCAGATCCAGAACCGGATGGTTTCCTCCACGGTGTCCGAATTTTAACTTGAATGTTTTGGCACCACAGGCTAACCCGATTAACTGGTGTCCTAAGCAGATTCCGAAGATCGGCACTTTCCCTAAGATTCCGCGGATCATTTCCAGCGCCTGCTGGTTGTCTTCAGGATCGCCTGGACCATTGGACAGCATTACCCCGTCCGGATTCATTAATAAGATTTCTTCTGCCGTTACATCCTGGGAAACCACGGTGATGTCGCAGTTTCTCTGAGACAGTTCGCGGATGATTCCCAATTTGGATCCGAAATCCACCAATACTACTTTTAAGCCTCTTCCCGGATTGGCATACGGCGTCTTCGTAGATACTGTTTCCACCTGGTTGGTTGGGAAGGTGGTTGATTTTAATTCGGCAACGACTGTGTTTTCATCAGCATCGGCATTCACGATTTTCCCTTTTACTACCCCGTGGTTACGAAGCACTCTCGTCAGCCTTCGGGTGTCTATTCCTGAAATCCCGGAAAGGTTTTTCTTTTTAAACAGCTCATCCAATGTGATCTGCGTCCGGAAATTGGACGGGAAATCGCAAAGTTCTTTCACGATCAGCCCTTTAATGGCCGGCTCGATGCTTTCATAATCGTCACGGTTAATACCATAATTACCGATAAGCGGATACGTCATGCAGACGATCTGTCCGCAGTAAGAAGGGTCGGAAATAAGTTCCTGATACCCCGTCATTCCGGTGTTGAAAACCACTTCTCCTGCCGTTTCCAACGCTGCTCCGAAACCTTCTCCATGAAACACTTCACCGGACTCAAGTATTAATTTTTTCTTCATTTTAAACTTTTATCTCTTATTATTTTATTTTGTACAATGTCGGTTGTAAAATTGTAAAATGTACAATACAGTTGGTAATTCTTAAATCGGTTTTGTTTACGGTGTACATTTTTACTTTATACGTTTTACAATGATTTGAAAGTATACCCTTCTTTTTCCAAAGCTTCTTTTAAAATGGCCATTCTTGCGAAAACGCCATTCTGCATTTGCCTGAATATTCTCGAACGTTCGCATTCTACCAGATCCGAGTCGATTTCCACGCCGCGGTTAATGGGTGCCGGGTGCATGATGATGGCTTCCTTTTTCATGGCTTTCTCCCTTTCTTTGGTCAATCCGTATTTCCGGTGGTATTCGGAAGCGGAGAAGCTCATTTTGGAATCGTGTCTTTCATGCTGGATTCTCAGGAGCATCAGCACATCCACTTCGTGAATCAGTTCGTCAACGCTCAGGTAGGTTCCATTGATCAGGGCCCCTTCGTCGAACCACTGTTCGGGGCCGGAAAAATAAACTTTAGCACCTAATCGTCTCAACGCTTCGGCGTTGGAATTGGCCACCCGGCTGTGTTTTACGTCGCCTACGATTCCTACTTTCAGGCCTTCGAATTTCCCGAATTCCTGATAAATCGTCATCAGGTCGAGCATACACTGGGACGGATGGTTTCCGGTACCGTCGCCGCCGTTGATCACCGGGATTTTGATATTTTTCAGTTCATCGAAGTACCGGTCTTTCTTATCCCTGATCACCACCAGGTTTACCCCCAGGCTTTCGATTGTTTTTACCGTATCGTATAAACTTTCGCCTTTGTTTACGGAACTGTTGGAGGCATCGAACGGAACGACCTGCAATCCTAATTTTCTTTCGGCAATATCGAAGCTGGTCTTCGTCCGGGTACTGTCTTCAAAGAAAAGGTTGGAGCAGAAAACCTCACCTTCAATTCGGGCAGTCTTCCCTTCTGCAAAGCCTAGTGCTTCATGTACTATTCGGTTGATTCTCTCGGTGCTCAGTTCTGTAATCGTAAACATAATATTTTAAAATTTTTACAAAAAAAAAGCGAAGAAAATATCTTCGCTTAAAATAAATAAATATCGTAAAGGGCGTCTACGCCCGGTAATTCTAATGATATAAATACTGTGTTATTCATTAGGTGCAAAGATAAGACAATTCTTCAAAATGACAAAACGGAATTTCATTGTTTTTCAATTTTTATAACTGAAATATCACAGCACCTCTGTTAACGCGCAAGCCGGATTCCCGTAAACTGCCATTGCAGCCGTGCATGAAAGAAATTTCGGTAGGTATTCCGGCTGTGTCCTTGCGGAGTGGCGATGGATGCACCCCGCAAAACCATCTGATTAACCATAAATTTTCCGTTATACTCCCCTACGGCTCCGGCCACCTTCTTAAAGCCCGGATAAGGAAGATAGGCACTGCCGGTCCACTCCCAGCGTTTTCCCCAATCGAAATGTTCTGAAGCCACTTCCCATTCGGCTTCTGTCGGGAGGCGCATTCCTTTCCAGGAAGCATAGGCTGCAGCTTCGTAAAAATTAATGTGGGAGACCGCTTCTTCAGGATTCATTTCAATCAATCCTTTTAAGGTGTATTGCATCCATGCTCCGTCAACGAAATGCCAATACAGGGGAGCAGCTGCATTATTTTCTTTTACCCAGTCCCAGCCTTCCGCATGCCAGTGACGGAAATCCGTATAACCGCCGGAATTCATGAATTCAAGATACTCATCGTTGGTAACGAGGCTTTGAGAAATTTCAAAATCATTAAGGTATACTTTATGACGGTTCAGTTCATTATCAAAACAAAAACCTTCGCCTTCAAATCCTATTTCATACACTCCTTCCGGAAAAGAGATCATCCCCGTTTTCTGAATTCCAACTTTTTCCAAATCGCCGTGCTCGTCATAAGGAGGAAATAAAGGGTTGTGGCCCAATATGAATTTAATGTCAGTCAATAAAAGTTCCTGATGTTGCTGTTCGTGGTTTAAGCCCAGCTCAAAAAGGATATTAAGATCGTCCGAAATCGTATGCTGTGATAAAAAAGCAAATATTTTTTCATCAACATATTCCCGGTACCGGTAAATATCTGCTACGGATGGCCGGCTTAAATTTCCCCGGTCCGTACGGATGACCCTTGCCCCGATGGTTTCGTAATAACTGTTGAACACAAAATTATACTGAGGATCAAAAACTTCATATCCTTCAAAATTCGGAATCAGGATAAAGGTTTCAAAAAACCAGGTGGTATGCCCGAGGTGCCACTTCGGCGGACTAACATCCACTACCGGCTGAACGACATAATCTTCAATAGCCAGAGGCTTGCAGATCTCAACGGAACGGTTCCTGATTTGCCGGTAACTGTTCAGCAATACTTTTTCCGCAGAGAGAATATTTTCTTCAATCATAACTTTACCTTATAATATTAAACAACTTTCCAGATCGCATCAATGAACCATCCTTTGGAATCCTGGATGTGTTTCAAAGGTTTGAATCCGTTTTTTACAGCCATCACATCGGTTTCTTCAAGCGCATACTTTTGTGAAATTTCCATATAAACAGCTTCATTTTCTTTAAAATCAATCAGCTCATTTCCGATTCTCACTTGCTGTTCTTCCAGACTGATCAGGTAACTTCTGCATGCACCCGAAAGCGGATCGTAGGTCTGGTAATGTTTAAATTTACCGATATCAAAATTTCCGTAGATTTCGTGATTAATCCTTTCCAGGAGATTCAGGTTAAAGGCAGCTGTAATTCCTGCTTCATCATTATAGGCGGAAAGGATGGTATCCGGATCCTTCTTCAGATCGAAACCGATCAGGAGCATATCTCCGGGGCTGAGTTTCTTCCGCAATTCGCGGCAGAACTCATGCGCATCCTCCACTTCCATATTGCCGATATTGCCTCCTAAAAACAGGATTACTTTTCTACGGGACGAGATGCTGCTGGCTTTATCCAGCATTTCAAAATATTCACCGTTCAGTCCTATAAGATCAAGATCGGGAATTTCCTCTGAAAGCCTTTCCTGAAGAAGTGAAATGATATTTCCTGAAATATCGATCGGCATGTAAGTAAAATCGGCCTTGCGGTTTACCAGATACTTCAGCAGATGGGATGATTTCGTTGCATCGCCTGCGCCCAGCTCCACAAGGTCGAAAGGCGCGTCAAATGCTTTAAAGGCTTCTGCCAGCTCATGGCTTTTCCGGCTAAAAATTTCCATTTCGCAGCCGGTGAGGTAATATTCCGGCATGTTCATGATCTGCTGAAAAAGAACGTCGCCTTTCTGATCATAGAAATATTTGGAAAGTAAATGTTTGGGATTGTCTTTCAGACCTTTGATAATTTCGCTCTCAAATTTATGATGGGTTTCACAATCTGCACAGGAAACGGTTTCCATATTTATATTCTCGTCCATGGGTATGGGATTTTGGTAGACATTTTAAAGCAATTATTCTGCCATTGGCAAATCCCGAAACAGCTATATTTTAAACATTTGTTAACATCCTTTCCAAGGTCATACCATAAAAATCCCGGAAATAGTTTTTATAAAATCGTATATTTACGGCTCAAACCCGAGAATATGGATTTAAAAGACAGGATGATTCTCAGTATCATTCAGGAAGACTCAACTTTATCAGTAAAGGAAATTTCAGAAAGAATAGGCCTTACCTTCACTCCGACTTACGAACGGATCAAGCAGCTGGAAAAGAACGGAATTATTGAGAAATATGTCGGACTTCTAAATCGGGAGAAACTGGGGCTTAACATTGTGGTGTACTGCAATGTACGGCTAAAGGAGCAATCCAACAAAGTTCTGGAAACCTTTGAAAAAAACATCATGAAGCATGATGAGGTTCAGGAAGTCATCAGCCTTTCCGGGGAATACGATTATATGCTTAAAATCATCGCCAAGGACATCAATTCCTACAACGCCTTCACGGTGAACGTGATTTCAAACATCCCGAATATCGGCCAGTACCATAGTTCGATTGTACTTCATGAAGTGAAGAAGTCTACCAAATTTAAGATTGATCTGGATTAATTTAAGCGTAAACCTTTATTAAATATCACAAAAAGGAAGCAAAGAATAATTTTCAACCCAAATATTCTTTGCTTCCTTAATCTGTTCGTCGGCAATTCGCTTCTGATAGGATTTTATCCTATCCTATAGAAAGCCGTCCCTTCAGGACTTTAAAAACAACGTAAATCCAACCTTATTGAACTTGTATTCAACAGCTTATTTAGTCTAAAATAAATCCAGAACTAATCATTCAGTATTTTAAATAGAATTCCCTTTTATTGAATGATAAAATGTTTCGTCTAATTATCGAAACCTTTGATCGTATTTTTTGTCAAAAGAAACTTCCAGCATCCAGCTTCCTTATCCCAGCCTCTTAAATAGACATTAATTTACCCCAACAATTTATTTTTCACCTTATTAAACTGATACTCTATCTTATCCAAACAAAGATTCCCGATACTTCCCTGATGGGTATGATCTAAGTTTCCAGTTTCAAATTCAAATTTATTATTCTCAATTGCCTGCCCTACTTTTACATAAGCATCACGGAATGAACTGCCGTTTTTCACTTCTTCATTGATCTTCTCCACACTGAACAGGTATTTGTATTTTTCATCTTCCAAAATACCGTCTTTTACCTGAATATTCGGTAAGGTATAATTTAAGATCTCCAAACATTCTTTTAATGAATCGATGGTTGGGAACAGGATTTCTTTCGTTAGCTGCATATCACGGTGGTAGCCGGACGGAAGATTGTTCGTCAGTAAAATAAACTCATTCGGCACCGACTGGATTCGGTTACACCGTGCACGGACCAGTTCGAAGATGTCCGGGTTTTTCTTGTGCGGCATAATGCTGCTTCCCGTTGTGAATTCTTTCGGAAAACTGATAAAATCGAAATTCTGGCTCAGGTACAGGCATACATCGTACGAAAACTTCGCCAGTGTTCCGGCTAAAGTCGCCATTGCCATCGCAAGCATTTTTTCGGATTTCCCACGGGTCATCTGCGCGTAGACCGAATTGTAGTTCATCGACTGGAAACCCAGATTATACGTAGTACTTTCCCGGTCGATCGGGAATGAGGAACCATAACCGGCCGCCGAACCCAAAGGATTTTTATTGATGATATTTTTTACGGAAAAAAGCATTTCCATATCATCCAGCAAAGCTTCTGCATAAGCGCCGAACCACAGCCCGAATGAGGAAGGCATGGCGATCTGCAGATGGGTATAGCCAGGAAGCAGTACGTTTTTATGCTGTTCAGCCAGCTGGATCAACAGCTGGAAAAACCCATCCGTCAGCGCCGTGATTTCCCGGATTTCATCCAGCAGATACAGTTTGATATCCAGTAAAACCTGATCATTCCGGGACCGCGCCGTGTGAATTTTCTTTCCGGTATCACCTAATTTTTCTATTAAAACCGATTCGACCTGCGAATGAATGTCCTCCGCATTTTTATCGATTTCAAAATTGCCGTTTTCTATATTTTCTAAAATTTCCGCTAAGACAAACAGCATTTGTTCCGATTCTTCATCAGAGATAATCCCGATTTCCGCCAGCATTTTGCAGTGCGCCATAGAACCCTTAACATCATATTTTGCCAGGCGCTCGTCGAAATCGAGGTCTTTGCCAACCGTAAAAGTATTGACTAATATATTAGTGGCATTGTTGTCTTTCTGCCATATTTTTTTCATAAGTTTCTATTTTGTTGGAAGATGGAAATAAGGTTTAAAGGTTTTCAAACTTCGATTATACCATTTTTCTATATTCCGGATATTACTATTGATGCTCATTTTCTTTTGTCTTAAAACAAAAATTCAAGACTGGAAACTCCGTCTAAAAATTTAAATTAAATCCTAAAATTCCCAAACTCGCACGAATTTGCGTTGGTTCTTCAGGTTTAAAATTTATCCCTTGCTCAAACAGTGGGAATTTTTTAACGCATTAAATTTAAATTTTCTTAACGCCTTCGTTTCCTAGGTCAGTAATTTTATGGTTACAAAACTTCCGGCATCCATCATCCCGCTCCCAGCCTACAAAACCCTCTCCAGAATCTTGATGTAAATTTCAATTCCTTCTGCGATTTCTTCGATGAAAATAAATTCATCTGCCGTGTGGGAGCGCCTGCTGTCGCCGGGTCCCAGCTTTACCGACGTACATGGAATGATCGCCTGGTCGGAGGAAGTCGGTGAACCATAAGTGGTCCTGCCTATTTCCAGTCCTGCTTTTACAAACGGATGATCCAGGGCAATTTTTGAGGAATTCAGCCTAAATGACCTGGCTGTCAGAACAGACTTCATCTGCGACTGGATGATTTGGAAAACTTCTTTATTGGAATATTCATCCGTCACCCGGACATCCAGCGTGAACGTGCAGGATTCAGGAACTACATTGTGCTGAACGCCCGCATGAATTCCGGAAAGCGTGACCTTTACTTCCCCCAGGTAATCGGAAACTTTCGGAAACCGGAAGTCCAAAATATGCTGCAGGTCTTCCATGCATTTCACAATAGAATTATTATTGTTCGGATGTGCAGCGTGTGACGGGGTTCCTTTCATTTCGCCGTCGATCACCAAAAGGCCTTTTTCGGCAATTGCTAGGTTCATCTGCGTCGGTTCCCCGACAATAGCAAGTTCTATATTCGGAAGTTGCGGGAAAAGAGCCTCGATTCCGTCGAAACCGGATATTTCTTCCTCAGCCGTCAACGCAATCACCAGGTTATACTGGAGATCTTCCTGATCATAAAAATGTAAAAAAACCTGCGCCATCGAAACCAGCGAAGCGCCCGCATCATTGCTTCCCAACCCGAATAATTTCCCGTCTTTTTCAATGGGTAAAAACGGATCCAGGGTATAGGCTTTATTCGGTTTTACCGTATCGTGATGGGTATTCAGCAGAATTGAAGGTTTGAAAACATCGAAATTTTTATTTACCGCCCAGATGTTGTTTTTAAAACGTTTGGTGGGGATTCCGTGCTTTTTGAAGAAGTTTTCAATCTCTACGGAGGTATTGAATTCATCTTTGCTGAAGGAAGGAATTTCAATCAGCTTTTTTAACAGTTCGACGGCGTTATTCAGCAATTCTTCTTTGCTATAAACAGATTTCAGTTCCTGCATGGTGGTTTTCGATATGGTTTTTCAGTTCGGTTTCTTTAATGAGAAATACTTTGTTCACCTTATTTTTTACGGCTCCCAAGGCATTTTCAAGTTTGGGCAGAATGCCTTTGTGCAGCTTTCCTTCTTTTTTTAGTAAGGAAAATTCGTCTTCGGAAATATTTTTAATCAAAGATTCCGGATTGTTTACATCTTCCAGGACGCCCTCTTTATCAAAACAGTACAGTAATTCAACTTCGTATTTCAGAGACAGTGCCTGTGCGATGACCGAAGCAATGGTATCGGCGTTGGTATTGAAAAGATGGCCTTTCTTATCGTGGGTGATGGCTGAAAAAACAGGAACCAGATCAAGTTTCATCAATTTCGAAATCAGTTTTCTGTTGACGCCTTTCTCAGTAATATCGCCTACAAATCCGAAATCAATTTCCGCATCTTCTCTTTTTTTAGCTTTAATTAAATTCGCGTCTGCCCCTGAGAAACCAATGGCCTTGCATTTCTTCTGCTGGAGTCTGGCGACGATATTTTTATTAATACCGCCGGCATATACCATGGCTACAAGATCCAGCGTATCTTTATTGGTAATCCGCCGTCCGTTGACCATTTTCTGCTCAATGCCCAGCTTATCGGCTAAAGTGGTAGCTAGTTTTCCGCCACCATGAACCAGGATTTTCTTCTCCTGAATCGCTGCAAACTGCTCCAGGAATCCATCCAGTAAAGCCTCGTCATCGATCAGCGCGCCGCCAATTTTTACAATGTATAACTTTTCTTTCATTTTTATCCTTTTTTCAAACCCTTATTTAAACCTCATAGGTTTTCAAAACCTATGAGGTTTATTTAGTTATTTACGATCCCATCCAAAATCTCAGAAAACACCGCCTGTGCTGAGAAAATCCGGTTCTTGGCCTGCTGGTAAATGATTGAATTTTCTCCGTCCATCACCTCATCGCTCAACTCCACATTTCTGCGGACCGGAAGGCAGTGCATGACTTTAGCATCATTGGTCGCTTGCAGTTTTCCATTGGTCAGCATCCAGTTTTCCTTCACTTCGGGCATTGCCGCATAATCATCAAATGACGACCAGTTTTTTACATAAACGAAATCGGCATCTTTTAAGGCTTCATCCTGATCGTGGATTACCTGTACCCCTCCGGTGAAATTTTTATCCAGATCATAGCCTACCGGATTGGTGATCACGAAATCAACGTCCATTTCCTGTATCCATTCCGCAAATGAGTTCCCTACGGCCTGCGCGATCGGTTTGATGTGCGGGGCCCAGGTCAGGACCACTTTCGGTTTCCGTTCTTCCGTCCAGTTTTCCGTAATGGTGATGCAGTCGGCAAAACTCTGCAGAGGGTGACGGGTGGCAGATTCCAGGGAGATAACCGGAACTTTGGCGTGCTGCTCAAACTGGCTTAAGATGCTTTCATTCACATCATCTTCCTTGTTTTTCATCCCGGCAAAACAACGTACGGCGATGATATCACAATATTGGTTCAGGACTTCGATGGCATCCTTAATGTGCTCTACCGTATCGCCGTTCATCACCGCGCCGTCTGCAAATTCCAGGTTCCAGGCTTCCTGTGCGGCATTCAGGGTTAAGACATTTAATCCTAAATTCTGTGCGGCGATCTGGCTGCTTAAACGGGTTCGTAAACTGGAATTTAAAAACACCAGTCCGATGGTTTTTCCTTTTCCTTTCTCAGTTTCCGAGAGCGGATTTTCTTTAATACGTAATGCTTTTTTTATCATTTCCTGTAAGTTGTCAACATCACTTACAGCAGTAAACTTTTTCATTATAATGGATTTTTAAGAGCTTCCGGTTATTGTTTTTTCTCCCACGGATTGCACAGATTTTCACAGATGGCATTGTGGCTTCCAGAGTCCCAGCCACCGGACTATTATGAGTTTTTATCTTTCCGGTTTAAGTTCCCCACAGATTCCACGGATTTTCACAGATTATAGTGTGGCTTCGGGAGCCTCAGCCAACGGACCGCTGAATTTCAGCTACCAACGGGATAAGCCCATTGAAAATCTTAGATTTTCTTCTTATATGATCTAAAAATATGCGCAATATTTTAATCTAAAATCTTATGTGACTCATTTGTCAAAAAAGCTTTTGTGACTTTTGCGGTTAAATTTCTAAGGCACTAAAATCTTCTCCTCTTTTACTGTTATACTTTCCAAAACCGTTTTCAAAGCTTTAATAAACAGATCGGTTTCTTCCTTTTTGATATTCAGTGCCGGAAGAATCCTCAGTACGGTCTTATCATTAGAGTTCCCTGTGAAAATATGGTGATCGTACAACAGGCTGTTCCTTACTTCGGCACAATCCCGGTCGAGTTCGATTCCGATCATTAAACCCCTTCTGCGAATGGTCCTGATGTGCGGAAGGTCTTTAATCTCATTTTCAATGTACACTCCCATCTCCTTTGCATTTTCCATCAGGCTTTCTTCTTTCATGACATCCAGCACGGCGATGGCCGCCACACACGCCAGGTGGTTCCCGCCAAACGTTGTTCCCAGCAGCCCATTGCTGGCTTTAAATTTCGGGTGGATCAGAACACCGCCGATCGGGAAACCGTTCCCCATTCCTTTCGCCGTGGTAATCACATCGGCTTCTATCCCAAACTCCTGATGGGCGAAGAAATATCCGCTTCTACAATAGCCCGACTGCACTTCATCCAGAATCAGGACGGTATTATATTTTTCGCATAATTCTTTGATTTTGGTTAAAAATTCAGCCGTTGGAATCATAATTCCGCCTACGCCCTGAATCCCTTCGATGATGACCGATGAAATTGCATTCCCTTCTTTTTCGAAAATCTCTTCAAGTTGTTGAATATTGTTCCATTCCGATTTAATAAACCGCTCATCATAGTTTACCGGAGCAACAATCTTCGGATTATCCGTAACGGATACTGCTGCTGAGGTTCTTCCATGGAATGAACCTGAAAAATACAGCACTTTGCTTTTCCCGTTATGAAAAGAAGCCAGCTTTAATGCATTTTCATTGGCCTCTGCTCCCGAATTGCATAGAAAAAGGTTATACTCTTCCAGCCCGGAAAGCTTTCCCAATTTTTCGACCAGCTCAGTCTGCAATTCATTCTGAACGGAGTTGGAATAAAAAGATATTTTATCTAACTGCTCTTTTAACCTGCCCTGATAATGCGGATGATTATGCCCGATAGAAATCACCGCATGGCCGCCGTAAAAATCTAGATACCGTTCTCCTTTGTCGTCCCAGAGAAATGATCCCTGCGCTTTGACAGGATTGATGTTAAATAATGGATATACGTTGAATAAATTCATGTCTTAATTATAAATGATAATTGATGATTGATAAATGATTGCTTCTAAAAATTCACCATCGACTTATTGACCATTCACTTATTAAATTATAATTGATAAGTGATGATTGATAAATGATGATTGATAAATGATGATTGATAAGTGATAAACAATACATTTTTTAAATTCACTATTGACCTATTGACCATTCACCCCTTGAATCATAATTGATGATTTATGATTGATAAATGATAGATTCTAAAAATTCACTATTGACCTATTGACAATTCACTTACTGTCCATTCACCTTAAAAAGCTAACGGCTTAAGGTTCAGTCCCAGGTTTTCTTCCCAGCCCATCGCGATATTCATGTTTTGTACCGCCTGCCCGGAAGCGCCTTTCAATAGATTGTCAATCGCTGAGTGAATGACGGTCACATTCCCACATCTTTCAATCTGAATCACACAGCTATTGGTATTGACAACCTGTTTTAAATCAATGCCTTTTCCACTTACCGTTACAAAAGGCTCCTCTGCATAAAAATCCCTGAACCACTGTTCAACATCTGATAGTGCAGCTTCTGTTTTTATCGTAGAGCTCGTAAAAATTCCTCTTGCAAAATCCCCTCTCCACGGAACAAAATTCAGACTAACTTCATCTGAATTCAACGTAACCAGCTGTTGCAAAATTTCATCCACATGCTGATGTGTAAGTGTTTTATAAGCCGAAATATTATCGTTCCTCCAGGTAAAATGCGTCGTCGCCTGCAAAGACTGCCCCGCTCCGGTAGACCCTGTAATTCCGGTGGTGTAAACATCATTAAGCAATCCTTTATCTGCTAAAGGAAGCAAAGCCAGCTGAATGGCGGTGGCAAAACATCCCGGATTGGCAATACTTTTAGCTCCTGAAAGCTGTTTTTTATGAATTTCGGGCAATCCGTAGATAAAATTTCTGTCTCCGAAATTCCCGTCTAACCGAAAATCATTTCCAAGATCGATCACCAATGTTTCTTCTTTGATCTTATTCTGCGCCAGCCAGTTCCGGCTTTCTTTGTGAGGAAGACACAGGAATACAATATCGGTATCCTGCGGCTGATCGGTCAGCACCATATCGCAAACGGTTTCCAGGTCCGGGTACAGATCTGAAATCTTTATTCCCGGATTGGAACGGCTGTATAAAAAGCTCAGCGAAATGTTCGGATGAAAAGCCAGAATGCGGATCAGTTCGCTGCCGGTATATCCGTTCGCTCCTATAATTCCTGCTGTTTTCATTTATTTAAATACTATTTTTAAACAGAATCAACGCTGTATTTTTAGAGTTTCTTCTGATTAATCTGCTGTTATAAAAAGTAAATTAAAGTCAATAGCCAGCTGCTAATGGCCATTCGCCATGTGCTCCTTATTGATCTGATGGTATATATTCAATGAATTGCTCAGGATTTTCGTGTAGCCTTTTACATCATCGCCTGTCCAGGCCCTGTTTGCTTCCCCATAACTTCCGAATTTGTCGGACATCAGATCGTGAACGGATTCAATCCCGTTTAAAATAAAACGGTACGGATGAAGGGTTACGAAAACTTTACCGCTGACTGTTTTCTGGGAATCCGTAAGGAAAGATTCGATATTTCTCATTACCGGATCCAGGAAAAGCGCTTCGTGAAGCCAGTTCCCGTACCAGTCGGACAATTGGGATTTCATCATCTGCTGGTATTTTGAAAGGGTATGCTTTTCCAGTAAATGATGGGCTTTAATAATTACGGATGCCGCCGCCGCTTCAAAACCAACCCTTCCTTTAATCCCTACAATCGTATCACCGACGTGGATATCGCGGCCGATCCCGTAAACAGATGCCAGTTCTTCGATCTTCTGGATCGCATATACCGGATGTTCAAAATGTTCCCCGTTTACCGTTATAACTTCTCCGTTTTTAAATTCAATTTCCAGTTCAGAAGGCCGGGTTTCTTTAATTTGTGAAGGAAAAGCTTCTTCCGGAAGGCTATTCCGGGAGGTCAGCGTTTCTTTTCCGCCTACCGACGTTCCCCAAAGTCCTTTATTTACGGAATACTGTGCTTTCTGGAATTCCATCTCATAACCATGGTTTTTCAGGAATTCAATTTCTTCTTCGCGGGACAAAGACAGGTCGCGGATCGGCGTAATGATTTCCACTTCCGGACACATGACCTGGAAGATCAGATCAAAACGCACCTGGTCGTTTCCGGCGCCCGTACTTCCGTGGGCAATCGCATCGGCTCCGGTTTCGATTGCATATTTTGCAATTTCCTGCGCCTGGATCGTACGCTCCGCACTTACCGACAGCGGATAGGTATTGTTTTTCAGTACATTTCCGAAGATCAGATATTTAACGCAAGAATTGTAGTAATCTTCCTGAGCCGCTACACACCTGTATTCCTTTACCCCGAGATTCAGGGCCCTTTTCTCCAATTCTTTTTCTTCTCCTTTAGAAAAACCTCCGGTGTTTACCGTAACTGCATACACTTCATACCCCAGTGTTTCGCTGAGATATTTGGCACAGTAAGAGGTATCCAGACCTCCGCTAAACGCTAAAACTACTTTCTTGCTCATTATTGTATCGATTATCCGGCTGACTGTTTTCAGCACTGTTCTTTTTTTTATTTTCAGGAACGAAAAGCATGGCCGTACACAGGCAGTTTTTCCGTTCTTTCTTCATCAGGATGTCGTAATTCACGCAGCTTTTGCAGCCGTTCCAGAACTCTTCATCCTGGGTGAGTTCGGAATAAATAACCGGTTTGTAACCGAGATCACTGTTGATCTTCATGACCGCCTGTCCTGTAGTCAATCCGAAAATTTTCGCTTCCGGATACTTATTCCGGGATAAAGCGAAGACTTTATCCTTGATCAGGGTAGCCACTCCGAGATGCCTGAAATCCGGAGAAACGATCAGCCCGGAATTGGCCACAAACTGACCGTGGGACCATGTTTCTATATAACAGAAACCTACCCACTTCCCGTTGTCCGTTGCGATTACCGCGTTCCCTTCAGTAATCTTTTTACTGAGATATTCAATGGAACGCTTAGCAATCCCCGTTCCTCTGCGCTGTGCAGAATCATACATTTCCTGCTGTATTTCATTCACATACATCAGATGAATGGATGAGGAAACTTCTATATTCATGTATTTATCTGAATTTTTCAGCAAATTTAAAATAATATTACTTTAAAAAGCAAATTTTAAAGATATTTTTTAGCTTAAA
>CAJYRQ010000101.1 GCA_913777465.1 uncultured Chryseobacterium sp. | reverse complement strand
AGGTAACACCTGGAAAAACATTGAATAATAGATATTCTTTAGCAGGAGCTTTTTATGATTCTAATAATGCCTTTATTATTAGAATCCCTGCTTCCCAGGAAAAGATCATGATACCATCTAATGCCAGTTACTATGTTGCTACTGGGGTTGTCGATAACAATTTGAATTCAAAGATGTTGACAATAGGAAAAGAAGATTCTTTTTCTTTTCTGGCTAAACAAAGTGGTCGGAAATCTATTGATAAATCAATACTACCACCTTCTGTATTGTCTCGAAAAGGCAATAACTTAATTATAAGTGTAAAAGGGGGCGGTGATTTTAGATGGATTAATGATGCTTTAGATTGGCTTAAAAATTCAGGAGAAAATAACAAGTTTAATCCTTTTACATTTGAAATTATAGATGGAGTTTATGATGAAAGCGTAGATATGTGCGGGCTATACCTATCTCTTATCGGACGCAATAGAGAAAATTGCATCATTAAAAACTATCTGAACGACTACTATAAACCGCCTATTGACATGGCAGGAAATAATCATTTATCCAACCTTACAATCTTTTCAGACGATGACGGTCAAACGACGCCTCCTAATGGCGTTAATGGGCTGCCGTCATATGGTATCCACTTCGATATTTCTTCACGTTACGAATCTATGGGTGATAAAGTTCAAGGTAGAAGTTTTGTAGATAACTGCCGAGTAATGTCTATCCACACTCATGCGGTAGGTCAAGGTTTATGGACTAATACTCATTCCATTTGGAGCAACTCAGAGTTTTGGTCAAAAAACAAAAACGCCTTCAGATCTCATTCTTATATGCCTGCGGGCGCTACTAATCAACGATTTTCGATGTACAATTGCAGGGCATACAATGATAATACCCTTCCTGTGATGGTGATTCAAGACCCTAACTTAGCGGACGGTAATGACAACTTTGATACCGTGTATGCCTTTCAGAATAATGTGTTTTGGAATAGTAATGGACAAACGGGTAACTCATTATTGGAAACACCTCACGATCCAATAGATGGAGGTGATCTAAGTGGTCGTATCAAACTCGGTAAAGAATCGTTTGGAAACAATATTCCGAGGTTAAACAAATAAATATAGAAAGGGTGCGGAAACGCCGCAAGGACATGAAATAATTTTATAATCATTACTATGAATAAGTATAAAGAGGGTGCGGAACTTGTCGAAGGGCGGATGACTTTCATCCAGGAATTTCTGCAAAAGAAATACGGGTTCGGCATTCTCTTTTTCTTTCTGATGGCTGCTGCAGGGTTTGGATTCTGGTGGTTTGAAAAAGAAGGACAAAAAGAAGGCGCTAAATCAGCACAAATAGAAATTGCAGCCCGGAAAGCCATTCGTAAACAAGATTCTTTAACAATAGAAAAGCTCCGGGCCGATATTGTAAAAAACGAAATCGAAATTGCGAATCTAAAATCTGAACTTGCTAATAAGGAGGATTTTTCACAGCTTACAAAGACCATCAAGAAGAAAATAGAAGAGGCAGATGAAATTAACCGGATATTTCGTAGAGAAACCATTCCACAAACCAAGAAACTCAATAAAAACTTAAAAAAAATAATTAACGAATAAAGCGATGAAGAATTTACTTTTTTTACTTATAAGTTTTTTCTGTATGGCTGGAAATGCTCAGGAGAAAACAGATTCTGTCAAAGTCGTGGAGCTTGCTAAAGTTTTACAGGAAAAGACAGCTCAGAATAAAAAATTAATGGAGGAAAACAAAAAGATCCAGCAGGAGAATGAAAACCTTTTGGAGATTGTTTTACTGAAGCTGCGGAAACTCATTGGCAGCAGGTCAACCATTGAAAAGCAGGAAAAGAATGTTTTCTTCCAGAATAACCAGGGTACTAAAGCTGAAAACCGCACCGATCCGGTGGAAGAAATTGAGATATACGACGGGGCCGACACTATTCGGGGTGGCTGGTTCTACCGGCTGTTTCATAAAAACGATTTTTACTACAAACGCTATAAACTCGTAGACAATGAAAAAGTATATCTGGATTAGCGTTTTGCTGCTGCTGGTATTAGGATGCGGAGCCAGGAAAAGGAATGTGGCAAAAGAATCCACAAAGACGAATTACGAGAATACTTCCGCATCCGGGCAGGCTTCGTCCGGGCAATCCAATTCAGAAACAAATATGGACTTGAAGTCCTTTCTCCAGGATAAAAGTCTGAAGATTACCTCTGATGGAAATCCTTATCAGCTCCAGTACGGAGGACTTGTATTCACGGGTTCTGCGGCGTTAGAGTTTACAGATAGAAAGGAGCAAATCGTTTACCGCTACAAGCAGGTTGTAAGCACCGTGTATCAAACGACAACATTCTATAAAACTAAGACTAACTACCACACAGAGAGGAATTCAAAAAAAGTAAGTACCGAACGCAAAGGGCTTTCTTTCGGGTCTATGATCTGGGTTGTTCTTGGAGCAGCCGCGGCCGGCGTGGTACTTTGGGAGATTCTCAAAAAATACATTACATCCGGATTCGGATTAGTAATCAATAAAGCCAAAAAATACTATGAAGCAGTCAGAAATCAATAAAATGCTTGTCGGGGCCGGAGTGGCTGCCGGCAGGATCCCGGCGAATTTAGCTGAGACCATGGAAAAGTACGGCGTCATAACCCTGGAGGATAGTAAGCGGTTTTTAGCCAACTGTCTGAACGAAACCGGGGGCTTTACACGTTTTGCCGAGAATGGGAACTACACCACCCCCCGCCGGCTACAGGAAGTATTCCCTTCAGCATTCGGGCGGCCCGGGATGACTGGTAAAAATAACCCGGCGGAATACCTTCGGAATGAAAAAAAGCTCTTCAATCTTGTGTATGATGATCGGAAATTCAAAAAAGGGCTGGGCAACCTTTTCGATGGAGATGGGTGGAATTTCAAAGGCCGTGGTGCCATCCAAGTTACCGGCCGTAACAATTACACTATGCTATCCAAAAGAACCGGAATAGACTTCGTGGGTAATCCTCAATGGCTCGAATCAGATCAGTACAAGTTTGTTTCTGCCTTGGATTTCTGGAAAACACATAAGCTGTCAGAGAAACCCTCACTACTCGCTACCCGGCAGGTTATTGCTGGAAACTATTCGTTAAATCCTTTTGGGTATGAAGAAGTAAAAAAATGGTACAATAAACTAAAATAATCACCATTACGGAAACCCACAATCATCGAACGAAATTACAAAGTATCTTTGCATCAACCTCATAATACAGGTTTTCATGGTTTATTTATGGTCCCGGGATAAGCTCCGGGATTTTTATTTTAGCAAGCTTTCTATATCGCTGATAAATGAATCGGGAGTTAAAGATCCAGTCACAGCCAAGTATGAGATACCAAGTAAAGAAGCGCCTATAAGCAATACAGGCACAAAGAATTTATACTTTTGATCAAAGTCCTCTACGAATTCTTCATTGCGGTAATTTTTAAGAATTAAGACGGTAATCCACACAAGGCCAATAATGCAGGTGATAATAAACGCAGGAGCGTACAGCGGTATTCCGTGGTAATATTTCATGGTAATTCGGTAAGTTCTTCAAGTTTCCAGGCTAATCCCATTACATCCTTTTCATCATACTGGTCCTTTCTTTGTAAAAGCCCTCCAAGGTAATGGATGATTACGTCAAGCTGCCGGCGAGAAAGAAAAACGTTTTCTTTCTTGATTTCTTCCTCCAAAAAATCGATCTCTTCAATGTCCTCATCATCGGATCTTTCCTGGACGATTTTCTCTATCTCAATAGCCGCAATTATCAGTTCTTTTTCTTCAGGGGTTAATTTTATCATGTTGGATTGGTTTGGGTTAAAGATAGGAAGAAATATTTAAGCAGCGGATTTTTTAATGCCTGGGAACTCCCTTAAACAGCAGAAAAAACAATATTGATACAAATTGTATCAATAAAAACTTCTTCATTTGATATTTTTTGTATCAATTTTGAGGGATGAAAATAGAAGTATATAAACTTGAGAGCATCCGGCCTATTGTGTTGATGCCTGTTCGGGAAAAGCTCCTAGCAGGCGGATATACGGCATTTCCCAGCGCTGCGCTAGACTTCCCGGATGATGGGATTGACTTTTTAAGGCTATTGGTAAAAGATCCGATCACTACATTCCCGGGCAGAATCTCCGGGGAATCTTTGAAAGACATTGGAATATTAACGGATGACTGGTGCCTGATACAGAAAGGCATTGAAGCACGGCCGAATGATTTGGTGGCGGCGATAATCGAAGGTCAGTTTTTCATCAAGCGATATAAGCCGAGATACAGACCAAACAACACGCTGAGAGAACTCAAACTGCAATCAGCGAACCCGGATTTTTCTGATTTCGACATAACAGACCAGACAGAGTTTCAGCTCTGGGGCGTGGTTACCTGGACGTTTAGAAATTGGCGTAAACTATGATCGCCCTGATCGACGGGAATAACTTTTACGCATCATGCGAGCGGATATTCCGGCCCGATTGGAGGGATAAGCCACTGATAGTGTTATCGAATAACGACGGCTGCGCAATAGCCCGGAGCTATGAAGCGAAAGCCCTGGGAATAACTATGGGTGAGCCATACTTCAAGGTAAAGCAATTCGAGAAAACTCACGGACTGATTGTCCGGTCGGCGAACTTTGTACTTTATGGTGACATTAGCAACCGGGTCGTGCAGATCGTTCGCCGGTACTGCAATGATATTGAAGTTTATTCCATCGACGAATCTTTTATCTTCTTGGATGGTTACTCGGAACCCGAATGGAGAATGCGTGAACTCCGGGAGCAAGTATTCAGGGGTCTGGATCTTCCAACGAGCATCGGGATTGCAGAAACTAAGACATTAGCCAAGGTGGCCAATAAAATTGCTAAGAAATACCCAAAAAAGACCAGGGCGGTATATATGATTGATTCTCCCGCTAAGATCGAGGCTGCTTTGAAGTGGTTTCCGATTGAGGACGTCTGGGGCATCGGCCGGAGATATTACGACCGGTTCCAGCGGTACGGTGTGCATACAGCCTGGGACTTCACTCAACTTCCGGATGACTTCCTTCGCGATGAAATGGGTATCTATGGCGTTCGGATGAAAAAGGAGCTGCTTGGAGATCGACAATACGAAATGACGATTTCGGAGCCAAAAAAGAATATTGCAACTACGCGGACATTCGACAAGCCCCGGGATGAATACAATTATATCTGGGAGCGGGTTTCGACATACGCGTCCGAGTGTGCCCGGAAGCTCCGGGAGCAAGGCAGCTGCTGCCGGCATGTTCAGGTATTCATAACCACAGACCGCTACCGGCTTACGGATGCACAGTATGCGAACGCTTTTACGATCACTTTACCGAATCCATCCAATTCCAGCATTGAACTTTCGACATACGCCAAGAAAGCATTGGACCGGATCTTTATCCAAGGCTTCCGGTACCGGAAGGCTGGCGTGATCGTTGGCAGCTTTGTTCCGGAAAATGAGCGCCTGGTAAGTTTATTTGACATCGACTATCACGAGAAGCACGCCCCGCTGATGACGGCCATGGATCGGATTAATAACCGGCTTGGCACACATAAGGTAAAGCTGGCGTCCATGGATATCCAGAAGACCTGGAAGATGGAGCAAAAGCATCTATCTCCAAAGTACTCAACAACATTTCATGAGTCAATTATCCTAAAAGCGTAAAGCCCCGCGTTACGAGGCTTTCCACATAACCAGCTTTGTAGCTGATCCTGTTCTGTAGATTATTTTACCGGTTTTTTCCAGGTTGTCCAATGCTGCAGTTAAGGCGCCGAGCTCAATATCCAAATCATACCGGAGTTGTGCCAGCGCATACCCGTTATTCCCACCTGATCGCACATGCTTTTCTTTCAGCATTTCCAAAATCTTTGATTCCAATTCACTCATTGGACAAAGATACTCACTTTATTCTTTTGGAGACTTCAATGCCATGAAGCACACCGGCGTTAAAGCTGATCACGGTAACAAAGGCAATCGCCAGAATAGTTATTACGAAAACAACTATAAAGAGCGCGAATTCGCTAATGGGTTTCTTTTCCATTGCCTATAGTTTTTCTATGTTCATTACACAATATCCTTTCTCAATCCCGAAGATGCCTCCCCGAAGAATATACGTTATTCTACGTTGAAGCATTCGGCCTGTATACTCTTCTGTTATAGGATTATATTCTTTCAACAGAAGTTCATCACCGCGCTGGTAATTCCGATCATCTTTTCTTACTTCAAAGTTCTTTTCACCCAGTAGAGTCGCTACGAAATATTCTGGGTGGGTTTTAAGTTCGTGTGTCATTGCTTAATTTTTAAGTTTAAAATATTTCTCGTGAGCCAGCAAATCAGAACCTTTACCAACATCAATAATTCTATCATGATCGATTAAACGTTCCATTACTTTTTGAGAAATAACTCCGATTTCATCGCCATCTTCATTTCTTACCATTCCATTCCAAGGGAAAAACCATACTAAAAAGTTGGCAGGATTCTCTAAGGCTTTCAATGCCGTATTGAAATATAATTTATTTGGGATCATTGCTTAATTTTTAATTCTTCAGGTTTAATCATTGCTTTCTGTTTTAAGGGTTGCTTTGTCTATGAATCCACCGGCAGGGATGCGGAAGACGTTGAAGTGGTGCCTCAATGCCAGTTGTATGACCCCGTATGGCCACCATTCGACCTTGTAGTTATTAATCATATCGCTGATGCTTTCAAATTGATTTTCCTCGGTAATGAAGCCTTCATTGAGAAAGGTCCTTACATCAATGTCTGTATCAAAAAGTTTCGCAAAATACTTCTCAAAATGGGACAGGTCGTAGAGGATAGGTTTGAAAAGGTCCGCATCGGCGGTGTGTCCACCGTATGGACCAGGTACACCGATCAGTTTTATTTCTTCAATACCATCATTCCAGTCTCTTTCAATTCCAGTTAACCGAAATGAATTTCCTTTTGGTAAATCGGTAAACGTTCCATCTAATTCGTACGGCAGGTACGCCGCGTATGTCTTTAGTTGTTCTTCTGTTGTCATGAGGTTTTGTTTTCTAGATTAAAAAGATTGATTTCTTCGGAAGCAGGCTGTTTCTTACATTCACACTTTTTAAACTGTAACTGACCAGGTTGTATCATTTCTACAGTAGCGCCTTGACTAACATATTTTCTAAGGCTTTTTAGCCAATCTTTATCTGTGTAGCAGTCGGGTTCATGGCATGCGGCAAATGCGTTTCCGCAACATTTATATTTAATAATTTGTATCATCGTATTACTTTTTAAACTTCCCCAGATTAACCGGGGAAGGGGTTAAAAATTAATCTTCGTCATCCTGAAAGTCTTCCAGGGTAGGCTTCCAATTTTTAATAATGCCGTTACTGTCAATCTTCATGATTATGTAGTCACCATATCCAGACTTACCAATAGCAAGATCAGAAATTACGTAGTCTTCAATCGTTTTAAGATGGTCCCTGTTTGAGTCCTGAAGAATGTATACGCCATTGTCACATACTTTGTAATGAACATCCGCTGTTTTCCCAATTTCCCAGTTTACGATCTTGCCGGTATCAATCTCGATAATGGGACACCATGTATCTCCATCACGACATGGGATTAAATCGCCTTCTTCGTCCGTCACCCCATTTACTGAGGCGTCCTCCCAGTATCTTACGCCGGCTTCTACTTGTAAGAATTTAGCATCAAATTCTTTTTCAATTTTTAGTTTAATTTTCATGTTGTTATTTAATTAGGTTGTTTTCTGAGGTGATTGAAGTAGGTTCCACGCAGTAAAAATTAGCCTTATCACCGCCAAAACATTTCAGGTGCTTTGGAGATTAGAAGTGCGTTTGCTTCAATCTCTCCAGGATTTTGATAAGCATTATAATAGACTTCTGCAAATACATAGTCACCAACAGCTATATCAATAGAACCATTATTATATTCTCTTAATTGCCATTTTCCTTTTGTTCCTTTGAATGTATTTTCCATTTGATTAATTTTTTAGTTTTAAAACGGCACTATCGTAGCCTTCACGCCCGTGCGAAGTTTAAGCGGTCAATTTCGGATTCACAAGGGGCACCGCCGGCAACTTCACTGTGTCTTTACCAACCCTCTGGGTTAGGGTTCAAGGCTTTTGTTAGACAGCCCCTTGTGGGTATGTTTTTCGATCTATTTTATTTGCTTTGGCATTTCTTTATTGTAGATTATATGCCAAATTTCGTCACCTAACTCAACATCGCCTTTGTCATCCTTCGGTAATACATCGAATAACTCCCTGAAGATTCTATCTCTTTCGGATTTAAATTGTTTTTCTTCAACAGTAGAATCAAAATCATTTTCCTCTAATATTAATTTTTGTTCAGATTTTAGAAAGTTGATAATTTCTTCAGCAACGATTGAGAAATATTCAGAATTAATAGCGGTAAAAGAATCACCAAGTTCACCGCAAGATCCTGCATAATGTGCAGTTTCTGCATTTTTATTTAATACATCTAAGATTTTTTCTTTTAAATTTTCCATAATAATTAGTTTAAGGGTTATCCAGAGTTTTATTATTTTTCTAAACATTTTAGAAGTTGGTCAGCCGCTGAAATCGACTTACCAGCAATAATGTCTAATCTAGGATTACTAGAATCTGGATTTGTGATTAAAGATGCCATAAATAGTCCTGCAAAATACTCTCTCTTCGTTAGTCCAACATTTTCGTAGTCTGTAAAAACTTCAGATAATTGATGCTGGCTATTAGTATTGCTTGAAATTTGCGGATAAACTGATTTGTGTTTATTTTCCATTGTTATTTTGTTTAAAGGCGGCGGACCGCCCGGGGTTAATAGCGTGACCAGTATGTGTCAATCGATTCGTCCAGATCTGTGATTTTTACTTGCGCAGCGTAAAGCCTAAAAATCTTCGCCTCTAAACCATGCAACCGTGTCATGAATTCTTTAGAAACATTTTTTCGCCCCCGCCATGTATTGAAATACATTGTTAGAATATATCCTTTTTCAATGTTGACCACAAATTCAAAAGCGCATTGTCTTTTTTCTTTGTTAGGTTCAATATCGGCATATACTCTGATCCATTTAAATCTATCCACATCTTCATCGTTTACTATGAAAGTAATTTCACCTTCACTGTCTCGATCATTTTCGTCTATAGCTGCTTCAATAAACATTTGACTTATTTCAGATAATGTAATCTCCTTTTTGTCAACAAAACCAACAATATCACGCGTCATATCTACTATAGGCTGAATATTGATCTGACTGATAAGATTTTCATTGATGACATTTCCAATAAGTGCACTGTAGTCTATAAGATCGAAATTTTGAAGATTTACATTAATACTGCTCTCAATCTTTTTCTTGATCTGATCTTTAACATCTCCCCATCGGAAAATATCAGAAATTATATCTTCGATCATTTTGCTCGCTTTTTCCTCGATCATTTGAGGGAATTTATCTGCTATCACTTTTTCAATAGCCGAATTTGTTTCTTGTGAGAAGTCCATATTTAAAATATTTGTTTTAATTATTTTTGTTCGTGTTTAACCGTACAGCAAATCTATATATTCGTATTAAACCGAACAAATATTAAATGTTAATGTTTTGTTAAATTATATTACATAACCGAACTTATTACGGAAAAATGTAAATTTGTACTGTTTAATACGAATTATTATGTGGGACCTTGATGAAGTGCTTAGGAAATTCGGATCGTCCAGAACCGAACTTGCTGAAAAATTAGGAAAGAAAAAAAATACAATTTCTGGTTATGATAAGAATCCAAGTTTGCAAACTTTGGAGGCTATCGCATCTGCGCTTGAAATTGATATTCGAGATTTGTTTCCTGAAAAAAAGCCTGAAGGTCATCAAGAAATCTTCGTCAAAGACGATAAAGGAAATTATCGCTCTATTGGGTTTATTCGGGATTGATCACTCCACAATCTCACAAATGATTGTTCTCTCCGGGTGGAAGGTGCGGGACACATGATGCAGGTATCTCTCCATTCTATTTTTAAAATCACATCTCTGTTGCCCGTTTAAATTGAGAATATTTGCTAATGGTTCTGTTTGTGGATTGGTCCACCAGTGCCCACATGCTTCAATGGCTGAAACAAAAGAATCGATTGCCGAAATGTTATAAAATTGTTTTTTACAGTAATTATAGAAGTGAATGCCTGTTCGGCAAAAACCCGCTACATTCATACCTTGCACCATCCCTTCCGCTATTTCTTCCGTAAGATCAGAACCAGAACAGATGAAGTTCATATTACTTCTTACTACCATTACCTTTTTGTCTTTCAGTTGTTGGGGATCATATCCAGGTTCAACATTGATCATTTCTTCAATTTCACCGGCCTCGACGATAAGCAGCCTTTTCTTTAATTGTAGTTCTAAACTTTTCATGTCTATTTTTTGTTGATTAATGACTTAGTATTATTGAATTTTCTACTTCATTTCCGAATACATCCCAGCCTTCCCGGGGATTTCTAGCAAACATTTCCAAGCGGTTACCAGGAGGCGAAACAGATTCTATTAGTTCAGCGAACAATTCCGGTTTTTTTGAATTGCAGGGATATCCGTTTACATAAGGCCTCTTAGCCTCAATTACGCTTTCAGGAATGTTACCGATGGCTTTTAGATTGCCGCGCCTGCAGAAGAGCAGATATTTGCTAGATATACGCACTGTACCACCTAATCCGCCGCCCATTCTTTTTTTCTTCCAAACTATGCAGGCGACATATTCAAATCCCCAAGCCTTTATAACTTCCTGCGCTTGCATCAGATATTTATTCGTAACCCACATGAAGAGAAATGCATCTTTTTCAGCAATCTCTTTAATTGGCATGGCTGCAATTTCTTTAACCGTCATAGTCTGGTATGGTAAATCCTCTGCTTTTTGATGAGTGCTGTTCCAGATCTGTTTTCCATCGACAACCTTATAAGACTGCATTTTTCTGCCGGCTTTCTGAATCCATGGAGGATCCGCGTAAATTATTTTGTATCTCTTTTGGCTGGCGCCCGGTTGCTTTAAGATATTTGATAAGTTCATTGTTTTCTTTTTCTAAAATTCTCTTTTGTTCTTCCCGGTTCTTCCGGTACATATCTTTCAAAGCTTCTAGGGCTTCACTTTTTTTTAATGAGTGATCGCCTTTTGTAGTTGTTGTAGGTTTTAAGGAATTCGGTTTCATTAAACTCTTTTACTCGTATTCTGAATAACTTGTCTACCTGGAATAAGTCAGCGTACTTTCTGATGTGATAAAGGATGTTAGATCGATCCTTCAAAACCTTTTTAGATATTGCGCTTACCGATTCGCCTTTTTCTTTTTGCTGGTAACAGTAGATTCGTAGATCGTCAAGCAATGCTGTTGGGGTTCTGGAATTACTCATCTGTCTTTGTTTTAATGTTTTTCTTTACCCAGTCGTAAACCATTTCGTTTTTCACCTGCACAATCGCCATGGATTTCAATCTATCAAAAGCATGCGCTAAATCATCCGTTAGTGGCAGGGGTTTATCTTCGAAATACTTTGAAAGCTTATTCAGCTCAAAAGTGTTAAAGAGTATTGATTTCGGCTTCAATTTTTCCCGGCCTAGCAAATCAATCATCATAGTTCTTATCGCTTCACGGCGGAAACTCTCATCGTTCACGAAGGACTGTACCCCCCCTTTTTTGACCGACAGATCGTAGAAAAGAAATGCATGATCACACTTTCGATCGTTTTTAACCGCTTCAACCAAGGAATCCCAGTTTTTTTTTCTTTCCGCCTTTTTTTCTTCATCAGTAAGTTCCGCCGGAGGATTCAGCAGCAGCTTTAACCTTTCCCGGCCTTCTTCTAGCTGCTTATCATTCTGCTTGTACCGTTCATAAGCCTTCAGGATCTTACCGGTAGTATTCGTGGATAGCATTGGCAGGCATTCGATTTCGTTTCCGTTCTGGTCAAGCAATTCTCGTTTCAGGGCCATTCTATGTGCGTGGAATATTTCCGATGCCGTAAGCCTGTAATCCATGATGAACAATAACCAGGTGTCTTTCATCTTCTCTTTTTCACCGTTTCGATCCCGCACCTGGAAAAGGGTCAGAATGTCGTTAACCAGCTTTTCCTTGATGTCGGTTGATGATTTACCGATATACTCCAGGAATATTTCCCTTTGCAAAATCATCGGCAAGGCGCTCAGCTGCTGCCTGGATATTGTAAGTTGCCTGTTCTGAATGTGGATTACTTCCTGAGGTTCCTGTGTTGTTAATTGATTTTCCATAAATCGGTTTGAAATAGGGTATTAAATTTCTAAGTTTACTTTTCCAATTCTGTATCGGCTTTTTGTGGCCATCTTTCCATCCGGACTCAATCCATGTTTGATATTTAGCTCTCACAGCGAATTCGTATAGTGAAAAATCGAGTTTAAGTTCATTTTGGTATATTTCCTTGCCGTATTCTACGAAAGCCTCTAAATCGGGCGGTTCTGCCTTTTCTTTTTTTTGCGCAACTTTTTTTCTTTTTTGTTCGTCTGGTTTTACTGATTCAAAATCAAAAAATATTTCTTCGGATTTTTCTTTTATAATATTTTCTTCTTTTGTTTCTTTTTCTAAAAGAATATCATTAACAGTATCATTTACATTAACAGTAACATTATCATTAACAGCTTCGTTTGCTTCGTTTTTTTTAGCAAATGAAGCATTTGCTTCGTTTGCTTCGTTTTGTTCTGTTTTGCTTCGTGATGCTCCGCTTTTTATACCACCGTTACGTCCTGCTTCAGACCTCTTCTTCTTTACTTCTTCATATTTATCCAGATCTCTTTTTAACTGAAGTCTTATGGGTTCAAAAGCCATTTTCAAAATTCTTTCTTCAGGAGAAAACTCCGGGCTTTTATCGTTTACATATGCTAAAAGGTGTCTGAATAATTTTCCTGCTTCATCATCTGACAGAAGTTCTAGCTGGTTTTCCCAGTCACAGTATGCAACGAATGATTTTTTATTTTCTGCCATCTTATTCTAATTATTTAAAGCAATTCGTTTTTAAGACTCCATAAAGTCAAATAATGTTGGCATATTTAGTTCGTAATTAAGAGCATTGATGTAGCTTACGCCATCGTTGAAATACTCTGCGTTCAATTCGGTTGATATAGCCTTTCTTTTAAGTTTTAAGGCCATGTAAGCAGTAGAAAACAATCCTCCGAAGCAATCATCTACCAGATCACCTTCGTTCGAAAATCTATAGATTAATCTTTTGATGATGTCGAGCTGTAGAGGGCAAATATGTTTTTCTTTTTTACTGCTAACCTGCTTGGCGTTCAAAGTGTTCATCCGGTTGATGTCGGACCAAACACATTCCTGATTCGAATGGGGTGGAAGTGTCATGAAGAGCTTTGATAACTTGCCTTCTTCTTCGAGCATATCACAGGCTGCCAAATGCTTTTCGTAATCGTAGATCTCTTCCGTGTTGTGTTTTTTCCAGGCATTATAAATCCGATCCATTTCAAACCTCTTGATTTCCTCCGAACTCATAAACCTGTCACCTGAAGATCTCCAGTAAGAATGTGCATCCAGCTGCCACATTGATAGAAGGTATTGATCTATTCTCTTTACTACAGGATCATCTGCATAGGCGTTCTTTGTGTGACTCGGAGGTTTACGGAAAAGGAGAATATATTCCGGAATCCCAACGCCCATTTTTGAAGCATCTTTTCTTTGTTCACCCCACCCGAGCCTATAGGTCTGATTGTTTTCCCGGACGACATCCGTTGTGATTGTAATCCGGCCGATGAAATGAAATCTTTCAGCGTATTCTTCTCTGAGTTCTGCAAGCCTTTTTTCTTTAAGATCGTTCGAAATTCCATCTTCCTGAGTAAGACCTTCCCATAATGTGATTTGATCCTTTACTTTCTGTTTTGTAAAATGTCTTACTGTTGCATCAGAAAACGGCTCTATTGTGAAGAAATTCACATCAGTTTGGTGTGAGTACCTCGGACGATCTTTTACGTGAATAGCGGCGATTCTGCCGGGTTTTAAAGTTCGGTACAGATTTGGGGTCAAGAACTCCATTTGCTTGAAAAATTCATCATTTCCATCATTGTGACCGAAGTCATTATAGTTATCAGAATATTCATAATGATCACCGAATGGTATTGAAGTCAGATGAAGACCTACCGAATTATCCGGAATTTCATTTCTGTCAGCATGAACCTTTACAGTGTCGTTATTGTAAAGTGTTGCATCACCGATGATCAGCTTTCTTTCGTTGTTAAATATTTGTCTTTCCATTTGAGATTTAATTAATTCTGAGTTAAGTCCATATTCACGAACCAAGGCAATCATTTCAGACTGCAGCTCTTTATGATTATTCCACTTATCGAATAGCGTTTTCAGTACTTCACGTTCATTCTGGGTAAAAATGATGTATATGTCTACCTCATGAAGCTGCATGAATCTTACAACCCGGTGAACGGCCTGTATAAAGTCATTGAATTTGAAATCAATTCCGACAAAAATCATTTTATGGCAGGCGTGCTGAAAGTTGCATCCCGAACCTGCTATTCTTGGTTTTGTGGAGAGAATCTGGTATTTACCTTCGGAAAAGTCAATCAGTAAATTTTCTTTGATATTATTTGGCTGCGATCCGAAAACGGAATGCAGGTCAATGCCTTCATGTTTAAATTTCTTTTCAATGGCCATTCTTTCAGCCTCCAGGTGATGCCATAAAATCCAATTGTCTTCTGACCCTTCCTGCTGCACAATCTCCAAAGCCTTTTGAACTCTTAAATCAACCGTTTCCGATTTCTCACGTGAAGTGTCGATAAGAGATTTTGTATTGTCCTTGAAAAGAATAGGTTTTCCATATTTATCGGTGATAACTTCATCTTTAAGATTTTCAACTTCGATTTCGTGAAGATTGACTTTCGGCAGGTCATACATTGTATCATCGTAGCCAAGATCTGACGGTTTATTGATGAAGATCGCCCAAGTTGCAACCCACTTCCAGAATTCATCTTTTTTGGATTCCAGTAAGGTGAGGTTTCCGGCTTTTGTGGAATCTCTTTTAAAGAATCTGGTAAGGAGGTGCCCTCGGTCAGCTACGCCCAAATATTCTGCGTAATTTAGAATTTCGATGAAATCATTAGGTGTAGGCGTTGCGGTTGCTACGAATCGGTAAGGAACCTTTCTGAAATGCTGCAAAACATAATTTGTAGTTTCAGTTTTTAGGTTACGTAAAATTGAAGCCTCATCGAAAGATACACCACTGAAAACGGAAGGATCTATGTCGCCTTTTCTTACACGCTCGTAATTCGTGATATAGATAGTATTTTCTTTAAAATCGAAATTTCTGAATTCCTGATTTTCCAGAGCTTCTACATATTCGTGAATAAAATCATCTTCGTAGTTGGTGCCGTGGTTTTCAACAATTTTTTGTTCCGCCTGCTGAACGGCTATATCGTCAGTATCTTTGATGTAAACGATATTTAAGCCAGTTTCAAGCTTTTCGTTATCCCTTCTGAATTCACCAATTACTCCAAGCGGACAAACGATCAGAAAAGGTTTGTTTTCCTTCTTTATACATTGGTTTCCAATCTCCAGCTGCATCATGGATTTACCTAAACCAAACGAAGCGAATATGGCACGGCGCCCGCCTCTTAGCGACCATCTTACAATATCAGGTTGATGCAGGTGAAGTTTAGGAGAAAGTTCAGAAACCTCGAATCCGAAATCTTCAGATATTATTACTTTTTTCTTCAGAAATTCTTGATAATTCATCTTCTATAATATTTTGGGCTTTCAGATGTGCTGAATCAATTTTTTTTAATTCTAACTCTTTGAAATAGTTGTTAACGGCAGGAATTGATAGTGTCGTTTTGGATGAATAAAGTCCTATAAAGTATTCTATACCTTTGTGTGCAAATCCCATATCATTCTTTTTTCTGACTGTCTAAATATCGGTCCAGCTCCTCCTTTTCAAAGTAGGCCCGATTTCTGATTTTTCGACCTTTGATAATTCCGTTCTGGAACTTATTGGAGAATGTTGATCTCGCTAAACCTACGTACTTGGCCGCCTGGTCAGTTGGTAGGTCACCATCAACCTTTTCGGTGTTTTTTGGTTTGCTTTTAGCGTTTAAGGTACTGAATGAGCTTTCTCCGGAAGCCGCGTACCTTACTGGTCTCTGTAGGCTTTTCGCTTTTTCCAGGGCTTCTAATGCTTTGTTACGTTCAGCGTTTTTGCTTGATACGCTGTTGGGGTTATTGAAAGCCTGGGGAATATTTTCAACGATTCTTTGCTGTCTCATGGTAGTAAGTATTCAGGTCCAAACTTCTTTTCAAATTCATTCAGGGCGCTTTCAAAGAAATGGATCTTTGATCGGTGCTTTGTCCAGGATACATTTCCAAGCCTTTTATGCTTGTTGAAAACGTCTTGCGGAATCTCTAGGAACCTGGCAGCATCCTTTGCGTTATAAAGCCGCTCTTTCTTCTCGGTTTTAGTCTGCTTTTTAATGACAGACCTTGAAATTGTTTTGGCGACTTTCAAAGCCGTTTGGCTTTCCTGCTTAGCAGCGTACTTACTGGCAGCAGAACCCGGCAGATTATCTATTGGCATCAGGAAGATGCCGGGAATTGGTTTTAATGTTTGATGGTTTTTCATTGTAAATTATTTTAAACTTCGATGAGGTATTGTGCTATTTCTAGGGTTAATCCGTTTAGTCTTTCGCGACATAAGATTATTTGTTCATGAGCACTTTGTATGGCTTCTTTTGAGTGTTCAAGTTCAAAAACTTTAATCCGTAATTCTTTTGGTATTTCAAAGAAATTAGTAAACCATGATTTTTCAATTGAAGTGGAAAGCTGACAGAACTCGTCTAATCCCTGTTCTGTATAGATCATATTACTCACCGTTTCAACCACCAGAGGAATTCTATCTTCTTTTACAGATCCATTTATATCAAATATTCCTTGCTTCCAGTCTAGGCGTCTCAGCTCATCATTGATAATACTAAAAGGCGTATCAACTAGGGCATAAACAAGTTCTGATTCCTTTATTCCGGTAAGGTCCATATAGCCTTGAAGCTGCCACTCATAATCTTTATTACCTATACAAGTGTCATACATAGGGAATGTATCTAAAGACCAGCTGGACTTCATGTCCCTTACCTTCTTCTGGACGTTATCCGGTGTGCCTTTTTTGAAGCTATCGGAGTAATGTTTTTGGTTCTTTACAAAAAGTGTGTTCTTTACTTCTGAATAAAGCGTGATGGATTGTTCCTCAACCCGAATGCCTTTTTCTGTGTACTTATTTGAGATCTTGCGATCACGCTTCATAAAAAATCCTTTGTGAATATCAGTTAGATGAGTTACAACGCCTTTAGAAAGTTCCGGCTTTTCATCTTTCTTTCTCAATAAATCACCCATTTTAATAATCTGCTTGTCAGTTATTTTTCCAGCTAAAATTTTTGATCTGAGTTCCGAAAGTTCTTTTTCTTGATTCGATGTTAATGCCGGTGATACGCCAACCATTAACTTTCCTAACTGGGAGCATCTGAATAAATGCTCATTAAAATCAACTACTTTCATTTTAGTCCTTATTTAATTCGTCTTCTTTGGCTTCATAGTAGTACATCAAGGCGGCAGGAACACTTTCTTTTAAATCCGCTAACTGCTCCATATTTGCAGCTTTGTCGATAAAAGATTTAACTCTTTTTTCTTCTTCGGATAAACTTTCCGCTTCAACATCGATGATGTTAGAATTATCTACGTAGTCATATTTACCTTCCTGGTCCTGAATACTCTGGTCCGCTAGGTGTGCCGTTTGCATTTCGATAGACATGATTCCCCACTTAGAAATCATATTTTTCAGCACTGTTTTCTTTGCCATTGCGTGGAATTGATCTTTATCATTCCATGGAGACATTCCGCCTTTGCCATAAGACTGACTGTACTTTTTAGCATGCTTTTCGATTTCTTTTCTTGACCAGTATGTAAGCTTTTCCATCCCGTTATTCAGTTTGAAATAAGACGCGTAGCCTACAATTTCACCCTCGCCGTCAATGCCAAAATCTGCATCTAATTCTTCAGTCAGTCTGTTGAATGATTTGAATTGATTTTCGTAAACTTCCGTAACATTGATTCTTTTGTATTGACCGGTCCTAAGGGCAAGCTGTACAAAACCTTTCCAGCCCATTTGGAACTGTGCTTTACCTTTATATGGTACTATCCAGGCAAAACCTAAATTTGGATCAATAGGGAGGTCCAGAACTGCCGCCGTTGCTGCAGCGTTGTAAACGGTCATAGGATCCGCATTTTTAAGTAGATTGTTACCGTTCACAATCTGAAGTACCGATGAAATGAATCCTTGTGCTTTCTTTCCGAGAAGGTTTTCAAACTTCTCTTTTACATTTATCTGGCTGAATAATGATATAGCTGTTTTTTGATTACTCATTTTAAATATTATTTTTACTGAAAACCGCAAAGTGTGAGTTTCCGATTTTCTTTGATGTGATTTGAATTATTTTGTTCTTTGCTTTTAGCTCTGAAAAACGGCCGGATACTTTATGGAGCGGAACTCCGATAACCTCAGCGATTTCCTGTGTGGATTTTAATCCGTCTATTTGGTCCAGTACCTTTTGCCTCATCGAGTCAACGGAACCGGCAATGATGCTGAAGGCTTGCTGTGCGTTGGCGTTATTCCTTCCCCGGCTGTAATCCTGCGGTTTCATTGCTCTACATTTAAGTTTTCGCAGTATTCGGTGAATATCGTTTCAACGGAGCATCCAGACTCATCAGGAATGGTAATCATTTCATATAGTAAGTCTATTGATCTTACATCATGAGTTTTGCTTTCAATAAACTCTGATTTACCTTTGTAAAATTCTCTGCCTTTTTCGTTAAGCTTGATTGTAACTGTAAGTTTTAACTGTATCATGATTGGGTATTTTTAAATTCGCGTATAAATTCGTTAAGGGCGCTGATCTCTAATTTTGTGAGCGGATCATGTCCGAGTCGCTTGTGGTTTACATACTAAACACCGCCCTGATTTTCAATTCTTATTACTGCTGAGTGTGTCATGATGCTAGTACTAAAAAGTTTGACTTATTTTGAGAGAAGGAAATCCCGGAAATTTTAAACAGGTTAATATTGTGTAACCCATCAATTGCCCGGCTCCGGAAGTAAGGGATATGATCAATCAATGATGCTTTAGGTCCCTTCCTGAAAGTTTTCATATTGGCAGCAATCAGCCTTTTGATCCTTCTATAATTTGGGGAAGATTTCAATACCGCTCCTTTTCTTAATCCATCGATAACGATGTGGAATTTTCCTCCGAGGATCTGGATCATTGTTCCGCCTTCCAATACTATATGGCCGCGGGTGATCTCTTTTCCAATTCCCCAATTCATTACCTTATTCAGGAAAACACGCTCGATTTTCTTTGAGAATATTGTTTTTCCGTTTTTGTTTTGTACTTTTGTTGTCATCTTGTTAGCTTTTTAAAGTTAATGTTATGGCTGTCTGATCCACCAGGCGGCCTTTTTATTTCCATCCTCTTCTTAAGGCGACCTTATTAATAGCAATCTGAACACTTGGAGCAACTCCGGCATCCACTCCGGTATTTTCTCTTGCTATGTTTTCTAATTGTTCGATACGGCTCCAAACCTCAGCATTCTCTTTTCTCTGCTTCTGCTCAATTCGGGATTGCTTCATTCTTAATGCCTGTATCTCTTTCTCCACCGCGCTCATGATTGCTATTTTTAGGAAATTAATTCAAGGATTGAATCTGATTGGTCTTTTGCTTCGTTCTTCACAATGCTTAAAACCTCATCTACATGTTGATCCGGAATTTTACCGGCATAGATCCAGTTGAACTTCGCAGAATCAACTGTAATACTGAATTTTTTAGCGAGTTTTCGTCTTACATTTTCCTTTCTGTCAGAGGATATGGCTACGAATATTTCTCTAATTTTTTCTTTCTTGTCTGCCATATTTGTTTACTTTTGTATTATTGTTTGTTATATTGTGATACAAATATATAACAAAATATAACAAGATGAAACAAATTATAACAAATTTGTTCAAAAATGTTATAATTTATAACTATTCTAAATAACATGGAAACAAAAAAATCTAGGTTAAGCTACTTTATGAAAATCAATGGGTTGAAATATGATGATCTAATTGATGATAAGACTATTGTAAGTACAGAAAACTTAAGAGTTAGCTTGGGTAGAGATAATAATAAAGCAGATTATTATCTAAAGTTAATTGCAACAAAATATAACATTTCGGAACAATGGTTATTTGAAGGCCAGGGAGAGATGTTTGTTAATAATGAGGGAGATAATCAAAAGAAGAAAAAATTTGATGATTTAAGTATCGAAGAAAAGTTGAATTATCTTCATGAAGAAAATACTCAATTGCGAGAAAAAGTGAGGCTTTCGCATTTAATAGAACGAACATATCTACGGACTATTATAAAGCATATGGGTATAAAACAAGAAGAAATTAAAGAAGCAGAAATAATGGAAGACACAATGAAAAAAATAAGCAGTAACTAATTAGTTACTGCTTTTATTGTTTCAATACTTAATCTGAATTTAGGTAAAGTAAACTCATTTAAAACAAGAGTTTTTAAAATTTCTTTTTCATTATTTTTCAAAAGAATTTCCATTCTTTCTATTAGATGAAAACTGTTTCGATCGTATTCATCTAAGTCAATCAATCCTTTATCGTAGAATATCTCATTTTGATCTAATAAGAATTCAATCATATCTACATCGTTAGTTTTCATTTGGTAATATTGGTATGAGGTTCTAGTTTAATTTTTAGCTAATCTCTTTTTCATGCTTTTCAAGTATGCATTCTCTTTCATTTTCTGCACCTTCAAATATAACCTAATAGTATGCATAAATGACAATATTAATGCTATAAATAGGATAATGTAAAAGAAGAACCAAAAGTTTTCGTTTGGCCTATGTCCTATTAAATAAAGTCCGTAAAAAGAGGCTGAATATAGAGAGGTAAACATTGGAAATGCATAAGAAAGAAGGTAAGGCTTCATAAAGCTAACCATTATAATGATGGCGGATTGAAGGCACATGCCGAAACACCAAATTACAGTTGATGCATTAGCGTCAGCAACCTGTATATATGTTGTCTTTATTTCAGGAAAGAATACCTCAAGTATATTATTGGAAAACGGTAGAAGAGAAGTATACAGCACTAGGTAAGTTCCTAGCGCTGATATAGTAGAAAATTTTACTTTAAGGTTTTGGGGGCTTAACATCTCCCGGATGAACGATTTCTGGGTCACTTGGATCAGGGTTTTCAGGTTCCAGCCCGGTAGTAGGTGAGTTTGACATTGGATTGTAAATCACGGTGCTGTCACCTGTTTTAGAGCTTTCTTCTCGGTTATTTTCTTTAATATTCTCAATTCGCATTTCATCTTTAGATTGGGTCGGGTTTTCAACCTCATCACGATCAGATGAACAAGAGTAAACAACTAAGGCCGCCGCAGCTGCCAATAAAAGCAATTTGTAATTCATAATATTAGGATTAAAATTAGATCGTAAATATACTATATTTTAATCACTTATGTCATTTTGCATTTATTTTGTTCGCTTTTTCAAATATATTAAAATATTTCATACTACAATGGAGAAAATAGAAAATACCGTAAAAATACGGATGCCATGAAAGTGATTCTATAATAGCCCCATTTCTGGACCTTTGCCATTTAAGTGAAACCGTATTTAGATAATGATTTATTTGTATATTGCAAGAGCTATTACGAAACATTATGTATAAGTTCTCTTTAAAGATAGATGATCATAATCACAGTTTAAATGCTGAGGACGGAATTTCTATTGATACAGTTTCAGAAATATTGAAAACATTATACAATGCTATAGATGACGGTACGAAAGCTAAATGTACACTAAGTTCTATACGAGGTAATTGTTATGCACTTGATTTTAGTACACAAAATATCACCCAAAAAGAAAAATTTATATCTCTTCATAAAAAAATTGAAGAACTTTCAATTGATGAATTAAATACACATGAGTTGAAATATGCCACAGTTTTAAATATTATATTTAAAAAAGGATTTTATATAAATGCGTATAGTGAAGGTGAGAGAATAGCAAAGTTAAATAAAATTCTTGTGGATTCTACACCTGAATTTTATTACAGACAGAGAACAATATATGGAGTAATTTCTGAACAAGGGGGAAAATCCGTTAACTCAGATGTAAAACATATAATTGTTGATGGATATGGAAAAAAAATAAAAATTAATAACGAACTTGATCTTCAATTAAAAAAACATTACCGGACAGATAAACTTGCAATAAAAATACGTATTAAAGTTTCAATAAAAACTGGTGCGGAATTTAGTGCTGAAATTATCAATTTCAGGGTAATAAGTAAAAATACATTGCTGGAGAATTTATATGCAGAAGGGTCTGAAGAATATAACTTCTTAAAGGGTATTGATACAATGGATGATCTTTTAAATTCTATTTATGGTTATCGAAAAGAGAATTAGCGAATGGGAAAACATATTAGTCGACACAAGTATCCTATGTGCTTTATTTAAAGCTGCAGAGCAAAATTCTGTAGATGAACAGTTCTTGTTTGTCAAAAAGCTGATTGATTATTTATCAAAAACAAAAACTGGAAACTTAAAAGATAGACGTTTTTTCATTACATCAATTACTGTATCAGAATTGTTGTCAAAAGAAAATGAACAAGAGAAAATAGAAAAAATAGTAAGAATTTTAGATAGTCATAATGTTGAATTTCTCGATTTTGATTTGGGTTCAGCTTTTTTGTTGAATCATGATTTTCATGAAATCCTTAACAGAAGGAAACTTAATAATTTTGCTGCAGAAATGGGTTTTAAAAGTGGAGATTTTATGATGGCTAGAGAATGGATTTCAAAGGATATGATGATTATTCAAAACGGCAAATATGCAAACGTTGATGTAATTCTTACTTGCGATAAAAATACTTTTTATCCTATATCAAAAAAAAGTTCAGTATTTACAGCTTTAGCTTATGAAGAGTATTTTAAACATGAATATGGAGTTATGTTAGCATATTTACATGATCTGGCCAAGTTGAATTATATAGCATCACTTTAATAAAAAGGCCCCTTATTAGGGGCTTTTTTTATTTAGTACTTACTTTAATCATTCTATTTTGCTCGACCAGGTGTTCTTCGTGATCAACCGCGTAAATTCTTGTCGTACGCTCGTTGGTATGTCCGGCCAATTCTTTAGCCTTGGTAATCCCGTGTTCTTTTGATACCAGATTTAGGAATGTAGCTTTGAGGCTGTATCCGGTTACATCAAGTCCAACAGCACGAAGGTATTTTGCCGATACATCTATTAAAGCATTTCCTTTTACCTTTATATCGTTAGGGGCTTGATTATGGCTAAAAAGATACTGATCAGGTCCTGCAAGGTCACAATATTGTTTCCAATATTTCCAAGTTTGAATATTGATTGCCCTCATGGCTCTTGTATGCTTTCCTCCTTTTCTTAAGTTGATCCAGAAGATGCTTTTTTCAAGTTCAACATCCGATCTCTTTATCTGGGCCATTTCCTCAAACCTGCAACCTGAATAAAGGAAAATCATCAGAAAGCAATATACATTGTAGTTTAGGTCAGCAATAGAGTGGAACCGTTCCCATTCATCAGATGTCCGAATTATTTTACGTTTAGAGGATTGATGTTCCAGGTTCTTGATACCTTCAATAAAATTTACCTGAAAAATGTCAAGCTCGGTAAAGTGTGAAAAAAACCTGGATAAATGCGCGCGTGTTTTATTTACCCGATAATTACTTTTGCCGTTCTGGCTCATTTTCATAAGCATCTGCTTAATATCACCCTTGGTAACCGTTGCGAGCTCTTTATGTTTTATTCCTAGGATAAGTGAGTATTCGGACACATGTTTTAATGTGTTTTCAAAATCCTTTATAGTCGAATCAACACCCTTAAATGACTTTAGAGCAACCTCCAGGGCTCTGTAAAACGGAGTATCCTCGGTAATGATGTTTTCATCCTTAAACTCGTACTCCTGAGTGATTGGATTGAACCCCTTCGCAAGGGCTGAGGTTTCTTTGTCGATAAGCATTCGCGTATGATCCTGCTTTTCTGGTAACGATCTGCAATGATTCATTCCTTTGAATCGGATAGTTTTTCCTTCCGGATAGTCATCGCAATAGTATATGTATCGGATTTCCCAATCTTTTTGCAGATTTGAATTGATTTTTTTATCCCATGATACGGGATACACTTTGAGGGGGGTGTGGTATGGTTTCATTTTACACGATTTTTTACACGTTAAAAAATTGCGCAAGAGAAAATGAAAATTTAAAATCTCTGCAAACCTTTTGTGGATGAGGGTTTGCAGAGAAGAGGTACCCAGGACCGGGATCGAACCGGTACTCCTAAGAACTGGTGTTTGAGACCAGCGCGTCTACCAATTCCGCCACCTGGGCTGGTGTCACCGTGCTTTTAATTGGTGTGCAAATATAGAAACTTTTTTAAGATTTAAAAACTTTTTTGTCAACTTTTCTTTAAAATTCCAGCTCCAGTCCGTCATAAGCGAGGTGGATGCCTTCCGGAAGAAGCGGTTCTTCCACATCATACAGGCCGAAATGGTGGCTGATATGGGTTAAAAACAACTGCCTGGGCTGCAGTTCTTCAAACAGCTCAATAACATCCGGCAGGATGAAATGAGCCGGGTGCGGATCAAATTTCCGGATGCAGTTCAGGATCAGGACATCCAGGTTTTTCAGTTTTTCCTTTTCAGCATCCGAGATGAAGCTTCCGTCCGTAATGTAAGCCAGGTTTTTGAATTTATATCCGAGGATGCTGAGCTTATGGTGCATCACTTCTACAGGCGTAATGAGCGTATCTAAAACGGTAAACGGGCTGTTGCCGATTTCATGGAGCTCAAAAGCAGGAGCGCCGGGATAGCGGACATCCGTAAACGCGTAAGCAAAGCGTTTTTTAATTTCCTGCCCGACCCGCGGATGGCAGTACAGCGGCATGTCTTTTCCGCTCCTGAAGATCAGGGGGCGCATATCGTCGAGGCCTATGACGTGGTCATTGTGTTCATGGGTAATGAGGGCAAGGTCTATACTGGCTTCATGGTTCAGCAGCATCTGCTGGCGGAAGTCCGGCCCGCAGTCAATCAGTATTTTCCGGTGTTCTTCCGTCGTTACCATCACAGAGGCACGGAAGCGCTGGTCTTTGGGATTTCCGGAGGTGCAGACCTCGCATGTACAGCCAATAACGGGTACGCCCTGCGAAGTGCCAGTTCCTAAAAATTTCAACTTCATTTTGTTTTGAGGTTGGTTTAATTTTGGTAAATTTACGCAAAAATTTAATGTCCTAATGTATCAGAAACTAACTCCTAAACAAAAAGCATTAACAATTAATCTAGATCCTACTATTTATGGTACTTTCGCGGAAATTGGAGCAGGGCAGGAGACTGTGCGGCACTTTTTTAGAGCAGGAGGGGCTTCCGGTACAATTGCCAAGGCAATGTCTGCCTACGACAAGGATTTTAGTGATGCCATTTACGGAAAAGAAGTCAAGAACCGGTATGTAACCCAGAACAGGCTCCGTAAAATGCTCCGCTACGAAGTGTCTCTGATCGAGGAAAGGATTTCCAGGGAGAACAATCCGGACAGAAAGTTCTTTTCCTACGCCAATACGGTAACGACCATTAATTTTGACAAGACCATGAGAGGCCACGGCTGGGTGGGGATCCGTTTCCAAGTGAAAGAAAACGAGGACTACAATGAAATTGTGATCCACGTAAAATTCAAGGAAAACGATGCTACCCTGCAGCAGGAAACCTTAGGGAACCTTGGGGTGAACCTGATTTTCGGGGCTTTCCATTACTTCGATAATCCAAGGACATTAATTGAATCCCTGTACGACGATATTGCCAAGGACAACCTGGAAATTGATATGATCGATTTCAGCGGGCCGGCTTTTTCTTATGTAGACAACAGGCTGATGTCTTTACAGCTGGTGAAAAACAGCATGACCGATGCCGTGATCTTCAATTCCGAAGGCAATAATATGCTCCCCGCAGATGTCCTGTACAAGAAAAATATTTTTGCGGTAAGGGGAAGTTTCAGGCCTGTAACCAAAGTGAATATTGACATGCTCCGCAACGGGCTGGATATGTTCCTGAAAGACGCTGCCTGCACCCATGACGAGACCGAAGTCCTGATTGAAATTACCATTTCCAACCTCAGGGCAGACGGCGACATCAACGAAAGGGATTTTATGGACAGGGTAGATGTTCTTGGGAAATTGGGATATACGGTGATTATTTCCAATTTCTCCGAATACTACAGGCTGATCGATTATTTTGCCACCCATACCAACGGAAACATCGGTGTGGCCATGGGCGTAAACAATATGCTGATGGTATTCGATGAAAAATACTATAACAATCTTTCCGGGGGCATCCTGGAAGCATTCGGAAAATTCTTCCGTAACGGCATGCGGGTATACCTGTATCCTTACAAAGACCCTGAAACCCACGAGCTGCTGGATTCATCCAACCTGAAAGTGGATGAAAGCCTGAAAGAGCTCTACAAATATTTCAAACACAACAACCGTATCGTAGATATTACCAGCTATAATCCGGAGTACCTGGAAATTTATTCCAGGGAGATCCTGAAGAAAATCGCCTGCAATGTAAAAGGCTGGGAATCCCAGGTACCGGAAGGCGTTGCGGAAATGATCAAAGAGCGCGGGATGTTCGGCTATAAAGAAGAGCTTTCCCTAAAACAATTCTCTTAAACCTTAAAAAAAACATTATGTTAGAATTAAAAAAAAGGCTTTCGTCCATCCTTGAAAGTCCGAAACACAATACCGAAGAAAAGCTTGAAAAAGTATGTCATCTTCTGGACCAGGAAATTTCATATTTCAACTGGACGGGATTTTACTTTAAGAACGGAGATAAAAACGAACTGATCCTGGGCCCTTACGTAGGTGCACCTACGGACCATACCATTATTCCTTACGGAAAAGGGATCTGCGGGCAGGTAGCCGTTTCCAACGAAACTTTTGTGGTGCCGGATGTTCATGAGCAGGATAATTACCTGAGCTGTTCCATTGATACCAAAGCGGAAATCGTAGTCCCGATCTTCAAGAACGGGGAAAACATCGGCCAGATCGATATCGATTCGCATACCCTGGATCCTTTTACCAAAGAAGACCTTGAAATGCTGGAGTGGCTGTGCCACGAAGTTTCAAAGATTTTGTAATTGCCTTTCAGTGCATACATACAGCTCCGGTTCCTGATGGACCGGAGCTTTTTATTTAAAACAACATGGAGTTAATCCTGATGATGGATGATATTTAGCGGAAATAACGGATAGGAAAAGACTTCAGATAGAGAAATCACTGGACTAAAGATTCCACTTCAGCAATAAGGTCTTTGAAATACTGCCCGCATTTTGCCAAATGTGTCCCGTACCAGGAAAATGCTTCGCCATCCACAATCATGATGGGTTTGTCGGGATAAGTTGCTTTCAATTCTTCAACATGTTTCTCCCTGAATGGGAAAGGTTCGGAGGACAACATAATAATATCCGTACCGGCGAGGTCCTCTACGGTAATTTCAGGATACCGTGTCCGGTCTTTAAAGCTGTTTTCAAATCCGATTTCCTGAAGGATATGATGAATAAAAGTATCCGACCCTATAGTCATATATGGATTTTTCCAAATCAGGTAAGCTGCTTTTAACGGACTGTTTATTTGAGCATTTTCCAGCACTTCATAAATTTTCAGGTTGAAGAGCTGGGCTTTTTCCTGTTGGTCGAAAAGGTTTCCCAAAGTTTTAAGAAGGTAATAATTATCCTCTACCGTTTCTACATGGGTAACCACCACTTTAAACTCCTCCATCAGGGCTTCTACCTGGTCTTTGGTGTTTTCTTCCTTATTGGCGATGATCAGGTCCGGCTTCAGGCTTCTGATCTTTTCCAGATTCAGGTTTTTGGTTCCGCCTATAACAGGAATATTGTTTACCTGACCTTCCGGATGGATGCAGAATTTTGTTCTTCCGGTAATCTCGTTTTCTGTCAGGCCTAAATCAAACAGTGCCTCAGTGATCGAAGGCACAAGGGAAATAACATTCATATTTTGGGACTTTGCCTAAAATTACAAAAGTTTTCCGGTTAGGAAAAGTCCGGCAACGGTAAAATAGATGATCAGTCCCGTTACATCCACAAGGGTGGCTACAAAAGGAGCGGAAGAGGTAGCAGGGTCCAGCTTGAGTTTTTTCAGGGCAAAAGGAATCATGGATCCTGAAAGGGTCCCCCAGAGTACAATGGCAATCAGTGAAACGGAAACGCTCAGCCCTACATATACCCAATAGATCCCGTAGTCAAACAAACCTATTTTCTGCCAGAGCATGATGCGTATAAATCCTATCACGCCCAATATAGCGCCCAGGCACAATCCTGAAACAATTTCTTTTTTCATCACGTACCACCAGTCTTTCAGGGTGATTTCCTGCAGGGCCATCGCACGGATGATGAGTGTGGCAGCCTGTGAACCGGAGTTTCCGCCACTCGAAATAATCAGCGGGACAAATAATGCGAGCACTACGGCCTTTTCAATTTCTTTGTCGAAATACCCCATGGCGGAAGCGGTAAGCATTTCCGAAATGAACAGGATGATCAGCCAGGTAGCCCTTTTACGGATCATTTCAGTCCATGACGTATGGGTGTAGGGAAGATCCAGTGCGTCAAGTCCCCCGAACTTCTGGATGTCTTCCGTATTCTGCTGTTCGATCTGGTCTAAAATGTCATCAATGGTTACGATGCCTACCAGAACGCCGTTTTCCGTAATAATAGGGAGTGCGCCGCGGTCATATTTTTCAAAGTAGGTCACAGCATCTTCCTTTGTGGTGGTGGTGGTGATCGCTACAAAGTGGTTGTCTGTAATTTCTGAAATGGGAGTTTCTTCTTCGGCAAGCAACAGGGTGCCGATAGCAATATCATCAATGAGGCGGTTCCTTTCATCCACTACATAGAGATAATTCATGGTTTCCACCTTTTTTCCTACCTTTTTGATCTGCTGGAGGCACCGCTGTACCGTCCATTCCTTCCGGATCTGGATATAGTATGGTGTCATCAGACGCGCAATGGAATCCGAATCATAGCCTAACAGTTTCAGGGCAATCCGTCTTTCCTGAGGATTCAGGTGATTGATGGAATACTTGATCAGTTCATCCGGAAAGTCTTCAAACAGGGCCGTACGGTCATCCGGTGTCATGGCGTTGAGGATCTCCGAAACTTCATCGCTTCCGATGCTCCGGATGGTTTCTTCCTGGAAGTCAGGATTGAGGTGGGAGAAAACTTCTGCCTTGTACTGCTTTGAAACCTTCAGGAATGCCAACAGCCTTTCGTCAGCAGGAAGGTTGCTGAGCGTTTCGGCAATATCGGCAGGATTAAATATGATTTCGTCTCTGGAATTCAAAGCTTGGAATTTTTAGATACGCAAAAATAATTCAAATTTTTAGAACTGGGCAACAATGGCGAAGATTTAAGGATTAATTAAAGGTTTGAGGAAGGAACTGCAAAGAAAAACAATTCCCGGCCACCTACGATATCCAATACAAAGAACACCTGCTCTACGCAGGTGTTTCGGATTAATTGAAAATATTTACTATTGAAATCAAGGTTCTATGCAGGCATACGGACGGCACACCCCATTGCAGCACCATCCTGTAGTGCAGGGATTGTGGTAAATGTCGGAGCATCTTTGGATGGCTCCGCCGTTAACGGCTTTCTGTGCTTCCCGCGTAAGTTTTTTCAGATTTTTCATTGGATTTTTTTAGTTTGTTTTTAATAAAGTTAGATTTTGCCGGCGACATGAGCAGCCGGCAAGCTCCTATTAAGGTTCCAGGCATGCCTGTGCCACACACATCCTGTTGCAGCACCATCCTATAACACAGTCTGAATGGTCGATGCATTTGTTACGGTCTCCGCCGTTAATGCTTTTCTGTGCTTCCCGCGTAAGTTTTTTTAAATGTTTCATTGGATTTAGTTTGTTTCTGGTTACACTTCAGGACAAGAGTAAAGGACACATACGCGCTGGCAGCAGGAACCGCCAGGACATTGATAATTTTCGGTACATCTTTGGAGGCCGCTGCCGTTGATGGCTTTCTGCTCCGCTCTGTTGAGCTTCTTTAAATTTTTCATATTGTTTTGGATTAATGTCCAGCCAAGATAATAAAAATTTTTTGTTATTCGCTGAAATGTGACTTGGAAAAGTTACGTAAAGTAATGGTTATCAATAGTCGGATGTGAGTTTTCCGGCTGCCGGACGGCGATTGAAGGCGATAAGTAAAGAAGAAAAAATATTTTGATGAGGAAATGGAGGCCGGATCGATTTTAAAATCCTGTCTCTTCCGAAGGCTTGATTTTTTTAAGGCTTTTCAGGATATCCTTGATAGCACCATTGGTCCCGATTTTAATGGAATTTTCAGTTGATCCCAGAAGGCGCATGTTCTTGCGGTAGGTATCATAATCGCTTTCGGTAATAAAATTACCCTCCGAATCGTACAGCTTCATGCTGACCACCACCTGGTTGGAAAAAACGTATTTTCCAAGTCCTACCTTGAAGTATTTTACTTTGGGAACCACCGCAAAATCTGCATTATTATTAAGGCAGTAATCGGATATGGTCTGCTTGTCGATGCTGTCGAAAGGGATCTGGGTTTCGGTTTTGAGCATTTTATTCCTTCGGTATCCGCTGAGGTTATCTGATACCGCATTAAAGAACGCATAATTCGTAGGTTCTTTAATCTCTTCAATATCAGGTTCTACCTCCGGATTGAAATACAGCACCTTCCTTATTTTGTCATCTGCTGTTTTCTGAGCTTTTGCATAAGAAGTGCCAATAATAATGAATGATGCGAAGGCCGTAAGGAATATAATTTTTCTCATTTGTAACTGTATGCAAAATTACTGCCTTTTCATGAATTGCCATATAGTTTATTAAGAAATATTTAACACTTTTTTCTATCAGTTTTGATTTACGGCATCAATAATGTTTGCGGAATGGAAAAATAGTTGTACTTTTGCAGCCGTTACATAATAATCATTAAACAATATTGGAATGTACTTAACAACAGAAAAAAAAGCAGAAATTTTCGCAAAACACGGAAAATCTGCACAGGACACAGGAAGTGCTGAAGGACAGATTGCTCTTTTCACTTTCAGAATCAATCACTTATCTCAGCACCTTAAAGCTAACCGTCATGACTTCAACACAGAAAGATCTTTGGTGAAACTGGTAGGTAAGAGAAAAAGTTTATTAGATTATCTTAAGAAAAAAGATATCGAAAGATACAGAGCGATTATCGCTGAACTGGGTCTGAGAAAATAATCTATACAAGATTTTTAAAGAAGCAACTTCGAAAGAGGTTGCTTTTTTTATGCTCATGAAGGTATATTCAATAGATATCAAGCGTATATCCAAGACAAAAAAATGCTGGCTCACCTTATTGAAATACCAAGCGATGGACCCTTTTCATAAGGATTTTGATCCCGATACGCCCTTTTATCCAAATAATTACATTAAATTTGCACACGAATTTTAGACGAAATATAATCATTAAAAGCACTCAATACGGAGTGCAACACAAACAATTTATGAGTGTACCTCAAGCAATTACAGAGCTGATTACTCTTGCAGACGGCAGAGAAATCACTATTGAAACAGGAAAATTAGCTAAACAGGCTGACGGATCTGTTGTCGTAAAAATGGGCGGAACAATGCTTTTAGCAACTGTTGTCGCAAATAAAGAAGCCAACCCGGGTGTAGATTTTTTACCGTTAACGGTAGACTACAGGGAAAAGTTTTATGCAGGCGGTAAAATCCCTGGGAATTTCTTCAGGAGAGAAGCGCGTCCTTCCGATCAGGAGATCTTAACGATGCGTTTGGTGGACAGGGTGTTAAGACCATTGTTCCCGGAAGATTTCCACGCGGAAGTACAGGTGATGATTTCCCTAATTTCTTATGACGGACAGTCGATTCCGGATGACCTTGCCGGTCTTGCGGCATCATCAGCGATTGCCATTACGGATATTCCTTTCAACGGACCGATGTCTGAAGTAAGAGTGGTAAGGATCAATGGTGAATTGTCTGTCAACCCGAATTATGCAGATCTTAAAGAGTCCGACCTGGATATTATGGTAGGAGCCACTAAAGACTCTATCGTAATGGTAGAAGGGGAGATGAAAGAAATTACTGAAGCTGAAATGCTGGAAGCCATCCAGTTTGCCCATGCTGAAATCAAGAAGCAGGTAGAAGCTCAGGAGAGATTAGCTGAAAAAGTAGGTAAATCTTTACCGAAAAGAGAATATAACCACGAAAACCACGATGAAGCCATCCGTGAGAAAGTGTGGAAAGAAACGTATGATAAAGTATACGAAGTTGCTAAAACACCTTCAGCAAAAGAGGAGAGAGGAGAAAAGTTCAAAGCCGTCCTTGATGAGTTTTTAGCACAGTATGTGGATCATCCGGAAGAGCTTGAAAGAGTGACGCCGTTCGCCAAAGTATATTACCACGATGTGGAAAAAGAGGCGATGCGTAACATGATCCTGAATGACAAAATCCGTCTGGACGGACGTGATCCTGAAACCATCAGACCGATCTGGAGCGAAATCGATTACCTTCCGGGAGCACACGGTTCCGCAATCTTTACCAGAGGGGAAACCCAGTCTTTAACCGCTGTAACATTAGGATCCATTAAGGATGCCAATATGGTGGACAGTGTTATGGTTAACTATGACGAGAGATTCTTCCTTCATTATAACTTCCCGCCGTTCTCTACCGGTGAAGCAAGACCTCTAAGAGGAACTTCCAGAAGAGAAGTAGGACATGGTAACCTGGCTCAGAGAGCTTTGGCTAACATGATTCCTGAAGAAAACCCGTATACCATCCGTATCGTTTCCGATATCCTGGAATCCAACGGTTCATCTTCCATGGCAACGGTTTGCGCCGGAACCCTGGCGTTGATGGATGCCGGTGTTCAGATTGCCAAGCCGGTTTCCGGAATTGCAATGGGATTGGTAACCGATGTTAAAACAGGAAAATTCACGGTACTTTCCGATATCCTGGGTGATGAAGACCACCTTGGGGATATGGACTTTAAAGTGACGGGAACAGCAGACGGAATCACCGCGTGTCAGATGGACATCAAGATCCAGGGGCTTTCCATGGATATTATGGAGAAGGCACTGATGCAGGCTAAAGACGGAAGACTTCATATCTTAAATAAAATCACGGAAACTATTGCACAGCCGAGAGAAGATGTGAAACCTCACGCACCGAAAATGGTGATGATGGAGATCCCTAAAGACTTCATCGGAGCAGTAATCGGGCCTGGAGGGAAAATCATCCAGCAGATGCAGAAGGATACGGATACCGTTATTGCTATTGAAGAAGTGGGCGAAATCGGAAGGATTGAGATTTCCGGGGTTAGCAGAGAGAAAATCAATGAAGCGATCGCGAAAATCAACGAGATCACATTCGTACCTGTTGTAGGCGAAGTATACAATGGTAAAGTGGTAAAAGTAATGGACTTCGGAGCTTTCGTAGCCATTGCCAAAGGTACGGAAGGACTGCTTCACATTTCTGAAATCGAATGGTCACGCCTGGATAAGGTGCCTTACAATGAAGGGGATGAAGTGGAAGTGAAATTCATGGGTTACGATGACCGTAAGAAAATGAAGCTTTCAAGAAAAGTATTGTTACCAAGACCTCCAAAACCGGAAGGACAGGGAAGGCCGGAGCGTTCTGAACGATCTGACAGGCCTAACAGACCTGAAGGGCAGAGAAGGCCGGAAGGACAAAGAAGACCTGAAGGAGATAGAGAAAGAAGGCCTGAAGGAGAAAGAAGACAGGACAGGGAAAGAAGACCTGAAGGCGACCAGCCTCAGGGAGACCAGAACCCATCATCAGAAGAAGCATAAGATCCTTAACTGAAATATAATACATCCCTCAATTTTTTTGAGGGATTTTTTGTTTTCAGGAAATATTTATCCTGCTTATTATTGCAGCACCTGGAGCGGTATAGTTCATTTCCGTGAGGATTCAAACAGTATTGTTATTAAAAGGCAATTAAAACCCTCCTCCTGAACTTTGCTTTTAAGATGCGGTTATTATAGTACATTCAGCAGGACTATAGCGACCAATGAAAAAAGCAATTGAATTTCAATTCATTGAAATAGGATGGTACAGTATTTTTTCGTACATTTGTAAAACAAATAAAAAGGTGTAAACCTTCTTTTCTCTGTAACGGTTTAGAATTTCCATTTTTCTTCATTCGGTTTTGTTTGTACAGCTGACGGATTTTAATACAGTTTCGTTTGATTTTACGGCAATAAGCAGGACAGTAAAGCAGTACACCGCTTTTTATTTCTTTTCGGAAGACGAAAATTTTATCAGAAACAATTAAATTTTATTATAATATATGGCGGATTCTTTCTCTAAAAAAGAAAATTTTAAGAAAAAAGTTCAAAAAGCAAAAGAAAAAGCTCAGAAACGTGAAGAGCGTAAGACGAGCAACAACAAAGGCAAAAGCCTTGATGACATGCTGATGTACGTAGATGCGAACGGTCAGCTGACTTCCACACCACCGGATAACACCGAAAGAGCTGAAATCGATCTGGATAACATCCAGCTGGGTGCTGCTCCTATTGAGGCGGAAGAAATCAGAAAAACAGGAATTATTACCTTCTTCAGCGAAAAAGGCTATGGTTTTATCACGGAAGACAAATCGAAAGAAAATGTATTCTTCCACAGTAACAACTGTACTGAAATGGTGAAGAAAGGGAATAAAGTATCATTCGAGAAAGAAAGATCCCCGAAAGGATTTTCTGCGGTTGATATCAAACTGGTTAAATAATCAATACTTTTACACCCATATAAAATAAAGCTTCGAAAGAAGCTTTATTTGTTTGTATACAGTTCCTCCCGGATGTCAATGAGGATTTGTGTGGTCTTTTGAAGATCCGGCGTTTCGGGAAGCCTGGAAACGGAATGATGATACTCAATGGATCGGATAAGACCTTCCGCTTTTTTTAGGACCTCTTCATAGGAACGGTTGCCGGCTTTGATGTCCAGCAGTTCATCGCGGTTGTCCACACGGATATCCAGGGAACCTTTCCTGAAAATCTGTTCACAGGATTGCAGCAAACGGATGGTGTGCATCATATTCTTGCTGTCGTAATTCTGTCCGTGCTTCCGGTTCACCTGGTAGCGCTCCTCATTCCTTTCCGAGACCCACTTCCAGTATTCGCGGTAATCCCTGCAATAGGTAGAGTAGGCATCAAGGTTGCAGAACAGGTAAGCCAGCGGCTTTTCGTCTTTCGGAACCGATGAAACAGAAACCTGGTTGGCTTCTTCATGCTGAATGATCCCTTTATATCCTAAATCTCCCGAAAAGTCATAAAACAGCGCAAACATGCCTTTGGTGTGGTCGATGCTGACCAGCCCGCATTTTTCCTGTGCAATCCCGCATTGTCCTTCGTAAGAACATTCCTGCAGCCACTGCTGCAACGGTACCGAACCCTGATCTTGCAGGACATAGCAGAAATCCAGAACCGATTTTCTTTCTTTGTCTATAGGATTCAGGATCTTTTTATTCAGGCCTTTTGCCTTTTTGATCTGTGAAATGGCATATCCTGCAAAGGTATCTTTACACAATTTCGACAGGAAATCTTCCGGCTTCAGAAGATCCATCAGCGGATGTTTCTGAAGGATGCATTCTTCCGGACTGGCCAGGACTTCCAGGATATTCGGATTATTTTTCTGCAAAAGTTCTATAAACCTCCCGATTTCGTAATAGGTAATGTCGTTCGTTTCATTGGACACCTGCGGCACGTAATTCAGCCCGAAAAAATCTTCTTTCGGCAGATAATACACGCCCCGGATATCGGTATCGGAATTTTCCGTCGCCAGCCTGAAAGCCCGGCTGCCGGAGATGGCTCCCAGGAGGATGAGGTTTTTGGTTTTGAGAGTGGAAATGGTCATGATCTAAATATGAATGATATCACCTGGTTTTGCTGTTTTTAATCGGTCAATAATTTCGAGTGCATCTTCATGCTTACTGCATGGTATTCGTATTTTATTAGGTGGTTTATTAATTCCATTTTCAACAATATAATTACCTGCAATAGCTATTTTAATCTGAAGTGTCCCTAATATTTTTGGTCTTACTATTTTCATTTTTAAATAATCAAATCTATTATAACTCTGCGTATGTGATCTCTCAATAATAGCAAATATTAAATATATCAATAATTATTGATAAGAATTATCTTAATTCAATTCATATCTACCAATGTCTGTAATTCCT
>CAJYRQ010000100.1 GCA_913777465.1 uncultured Chryseobacterium sp. | reverse complement strand
TATGTCATTCTGAGGCTCCCGAAGGATTCTACGACATGAATATCTTTTATGACTTTTGCGGTTAACATTCTCCCACAGATCTGCATGGATTTTCACGGATGATAGCATGGCTTCGAGAGCCTCAGCCTGACAGTGTATATATAGAGTTTAGTTTGGATTAAAATAACTCTTTGTTTAAGCAGAATATAAGTTCAGACTGATATTGTCGTTATGTCATCCTGAGGCTCTCGAAGGATTCTTCAGCATCAATATCTTTTGCCTCTTTTGTGGTTAAAATTCTCCACGGATTGCATGGATTTTCACGGATAATGGCGTGGCTTCGACTCCGTTCAGCCAGCGGATGGCCATTTCCTACAAATTAAAAGAATTAGCGATATTATTTTTAATAATATTATGATAAATCTGCCCTCCGATCTTTATGTATCTTCTCATTTTTCCGGTAATCAAATTTACATAGACAATAAAATTTATTGTTGTTGCCACATTTATCCGGCTGACCACAAATGCCTTATGGACTGACTAAATTTTTCAAAATAGTAATTATTCTTTGAAGGGTGATATTTTATTTACTACATTTATCATGCTGAAATCAGCATAAAAAATACAATCATGGATGAAAATATTTTATTGTACCAGGTAAAGTCCCGAGATACCCTTGACAAGATCGCGGGTGCCATCGGCATGACGGGAAATCAGCTGAAGGATTTCCACAATGCCCATTGCGGAAAGATGGAAAGGTTGTGGTTCAACAATCTGGCAGGGGTAAGGCAAATTATCATTCCGAAAGAATACAAAAGTCCCGAACAGATCAGGAAAGAAAAAGAAACAGCACTTCCGCCGTCTACAGTCACAAGGGAATTTTATTCTACCGGATATACCGTAAAAGAATCGTTTTCAGATTGGTCTGGTAACTCTCTGGAAATAGAATACAAAATCGATGTTTCCTTTAAGAAAAAACAGGACATTGATGGTCCCGATGAGATTGTCGATGTAAAATGTTATGATTTCAAAAAGAACGGAACAACGCCGGATGATAAAATGAGCGAGATCTCCTTAGCCTGCATGGAAAGCATTTATCCTGTTTCTTTTATGATTTCTTTTTCAGGCAGGATATGCGGAATTTTTGAATTTGAAAAGCTGAAACAAAGATTTCAGAAAAAAAGACCCGATCTGGAAACCTTTTTTATCGGCAAGGTTTACCATGCTTATCTTGACAAATTCCAGGCAAATCTGGGAAATCGGGAGTATATCCTGAAACAGTTCTCCTCTACCCTCCTCTATCAGCTGATGTTTCCGAAGATGGAATGGTTTCATAAGGCTGGTAACTGGCGGGAAGATTTCTTTTTTATCCGGAATTCTTTTCCGGTAAAATGCAGAATGAGTGCGGAATACCATCATACGGAACCCGAAACAGCAGAAACCCTGATCACAGGTTATATTGAAGAACCTGTCAGGATGCAGGAAATATTGCGCGGGGTACGGTTTACCGAAAAATCCGAAGAACAGGCAGAAGGCGAAATAGAATTCCGTTACCGCACCGATAAGAAAACAAAAAAAATGCTTCAGGCAGAGGCTTCCGTTATTTTAAACAGTGAAGACGAACTTTACCGGAAACAAACAATAAAACTGATCTCCAATGAAAAAATATCCTGACGAAAATAATAAATCCGGAAAAGACCCCGCTTTTTTTCAATCCGGTTTTTCAACATTCCTGAATGATCATGATCTCGTTGACGGTGATGTGAATGGTTTTGATGAAGAGGTCAATGAAGAACCCGATGCTGAAGATGAAGAAAACACGGAACAGACTGAGAACAATGATGATCCAAAAGAGGAAAACAAAAAAACTGAAAGCAGCTCCGGCGAACACGACGGGAAATATTTTGTCGTCCAGAAAGGAACGGCCTGTTGCGACAAAGGCAGCAAGTTTCCGAACTTTAAAGTGACCAGTCATCAAAAACACTATTGGAATGATGAAAACGGCGAAGCTGATTATCTCGCAGTAACAGAAGACGATCTCACCTTTAATCCCACTGCTATGCCCTTTGGCACCTGCAGTATAAAAAACGGGAATCCATGCGCTTACTCCCCTGCCGGAAAATGGACAAAAACGTATGAAAAAGTAAAGGTGATGGGTAAAAGCGCCGTGACCGAACGCTCCGAGCTGATGTGCACAACAGGCGGGAAGATTAGGGTGATGAAACACGGCCAGCAGAGTGAAGCCGGAAAAAGCCATGTGAACAACGCAGATTCCCGGGAACAGCAGACGTATAATCCCGTGATGGATTTTGAAGAGTTTAAGGAAGAAGTTAATGAGTCGGATCAATTGTATTACGAATAGATATGGGAACGATTACAGGCAATCAAAATCCAATAGTCGGAGAGACTAATTCTTATGCAGTCAATCTGTTTGGTACTATCCCTTCTATCAGTAGCAATGCCAGCTATGAATGGTATCTTTTCAAAAAACAGAAAAACGGCAGCTGGATCGATATTACCAAAAACGGTGTTCCGAAAAAAGGAAACAACGTAGACTATAAATTCTTTGAACCCGTTGCCGGAGATCTGTTTGAGATACGGGTTTTCGAAGTTGTGCAGGGACTTTTACCCAGTGCGGAACCATCGAAAAAGTTATTCGGTAAACTTGAAGTAACCCCTACGGCCAGCAGAAACGCACAGATCGACAAAGTGGTTCTCTTCAACAGAGGGAAAAAAGATGTCAACAAGGCAACTTACAGGGACACTCTGGTGGCTCGGGCTTTTTGTACAGGACTATTCGGCAGGGAAATCGAATTCCAGCTCTGGGAAGATGACGCTCCCGGTAAAGGGCATGATGCAACGGTTAATAAAAACAATAAAATTCCGCATACCTTTAAAGCAACGGTCAATGAAAAAGGAATTGCAGAAGTAAAAATCCCCCTGAGTGCAGATGAAAAAATTATGCGCCAGATCGCCGACAAATTCCTGATGAGAGGCGACAGGGACGAAGGCGCCAACCATGAATATTACGTCACGGCAACCTATCTTGGGAAAGGTGAGAAAGCAAGCCAGGTAAATGTACTCGTGGCTAATCCCGATGATAAGCCCAGACCCAAAAAAGATTCTCCAAAATTCCCGGCCACTTCTACCGACCAGGCACCGAAACAACACGATGCGAAAGGAAAAATTCTGGATGCTTATTTTACAGATGCCGGTGGCAGCAAGTTAACAAATGTTCAGGTCGGAAAAAAAGTCCAGGTAATAATCAAGACGAGCGGGATGGTGGGCAAACATATCCAGTACAAAGTCTGGGAATATGATCTGGGCAGTAATGACCTCATCTACGAAAGCGGAAAAATTAAAGTTGTAAACAATCTTATTTTTACTGACGGCTTCACCATCAGTCAGGCCACATTTGGAAAAGGAATCGATTTCGGAAGTATGGATTCCGATGCGGGAAAGCAGAATTATTTTCTCGAGGTAATTCCTATCGATATATCCGCCGAATCTCAGAAATTCGGTGTTACTTCGGATGGTCTTATGGAGGTGGAAAATGTTAAAAGTCCGACCATGGTAAAAACACCAGAAACAAAAAAAGGGAATGGAGAGAAATGTTTCTGCAACAGAGACTTTGAAGAAAAAGATGTTAGAAAATTTGTTAAACTTTTAAAAGGTGAAGAAATAATATGGGATTGGAAAAACAATAAGATAAGTGACAAATCATTTAGTACATTAACAAAAGAGTTAAATTTGGTCTTCAAAACATATAACATTAATACCTGCACGAGAAAGATGCATTTTCTATCCCAGGTCTGTGAAGAAACAGGTGTTTTTGGATCATCCGAAGAAGGAAAAAGTAAATATAATTCCAGCGTAAGTATTTATAAAGGAAGAGGATTATTACAATTAACTGGTGTAAAGGGAAAAGATAGCGATCTATATAATGAACCCGGACCATATAAGGATTACGCTAACTATATTAGTGATCAATCAGTTGTAAATACGCCAACTGTTGTGGCAACAAATGTCCATTACTGTATCGACAGCGCGGGATGGATATGGAGTGTTCACAAAACAGCTCCAAAATTCAAAGAGGGCAAAAAGGATTCCCAGGCAATCAAGGATAAGAAAAAAAGATTAAGAGAAAAATACAAAGACATTTTAGGAAAGACACCAAATGAAATTGCCGACTTTGCCGACAAATATCAGTTGGAAATTGGTAAAGTAATCAATGGATTTCATGAAAATACTGATCCAATAAATCAGACAACAAGAAAATCTTATTATACAATTCTTAAAAATTCTTTTTTTGAATATAAAAAATATCATGAAAATATAGCAGAAGGAAAAAAAGAAAAAATTAATGATGAAATGGTGATGTATCATATCTACAGTAATGGTGATATTGAAAAGCATATTCCAAAAAAAATAAAGGTAGGTTATGAAAAAAAATACGGATATATATATCATGATAAAAAAGACGAAGAACATCATATTTGTACGGTAGACTGGCATTTAACTAAGGAAAAATCAAATGGCACGAAATCGGCTACAAAACCAACCCATAAGAAAATTACTTCTGATGATCTTGTTACTGACGGACAAACAAAAAGAAGAGTAAAATATGAAAATGGCGATATTGCAGAATACGGAAGTAATGATGGAAAAACCTTTTGGGTACTCTATAAAGTTACAGGTAATGATATTGAGCTTGTAAAAATGCCTGATTCATTAGATTATAATAGTTCGGGTGTTGTTATTAAATATACTTTTACAAAAACTAAAAGACGATATACTGATCCTGGACATCTTGCAGTATTTATCGGAACATTAGCGGAATGCGGCTTTACCGACGTTCAAACTACTGGAAGCTGTTTTAGTGAAGCATCCTGTTTTCCAAGTGTAGAACACGTAAACGGAAAAAGTATCGACACGTTATATTTGGATGATGCAAGAGAACAAAAACTAATCGATGCTTTTAATAAATTCGGTATAACAAAACAATTGCGTGGGAATAAAAAGAAAGCTTTTAATCATACATCAGACGGTAAATCTTTACACAACAGCCATTTGCACTCAGGAATTATTAGATCTGATAAAATAAAAATTATTAAAGAAGCATGAAAAAATATTTAATCCTATTAAGCTTTTTCAGTATTTTATCTTGTAAAAAGAATACTGATCTCAATGTTAAAAATAATTCCATAGAGAAAAAGAATCTAAAAAATAAAGATTCTGTTTATCTCTTAAAAAAAATTGGAGTTAGCGAAATAGAAAATTATGATTTTCCTGAAGAATGGCGGGTAAATACTTACGATGATGAGAATATTCAACTAGAAAAAAAAGATATACAAGCACAAAACCAACTTGATAAAATTGATTATTTTAATTTGATCAAAGGCGCTAAAAATGAAGCGTCTAATATAAATTATTTAAATTATATCAGAAAAGACAGTTTATTAAATCTTGCTAAAATAGACTCTCTATTTTTAATTGATTCAAGAGTTTTATCGGATAACAGACAAATCAAAATATTTAAAACCATTGCAAAACTTGAAAATGATAATTATGATGTTCCTGTCAATATTTATAAAATTGATCTTATTTTAGTAAATAAAAGCAATGTTTTAAATAGTATCAATATTTATTCTGAAATCGATTTTCCTTATGCAACCAGACAAAATATTTGTTTTTTGGATGAAAACGGTAAGTTGTTTTGCAGAAAATTCCGGATTGAAGAGGAAAAAGTAATTAACAACGGTTCTTCTTCTGTTAATGTAAAAAAAATGTTTAATATCAAATAAAAATGAAAAATTTAACTGTTCATCGCTTCGGAGTCTTGTTTTTGTTTTTGAGCACTCTTTATTCCTGTCAAAATACAGACCCGTTGAAAAAATGGGTGAAGGACACAAAAAACTCAATGCAGACCGATTACATTCTGGAGAAAGAGAAAATCTGTGATCTGAATAATGATCAGAAAGAGGATATCATTCTCGTATACAAACCCAAGAATGTAGATAAAGAGATAGAATCGCTTGATACTCCTGTTATCGTGTTACTTAGTCAAAATAATAACTATATGACGATGAAAAACAGCAATATCCTGTATTCTTACATTCCGGGTAATTCGGTTTTAGACAATAACCTGGTGATTAAAAACGAATTTTTCACATTGGAACAAACTGAGGGAAACGGCAATAATAAAAA
>CAJYRQ010000099.1 GCA_913777465.1 uncultured Chryseobacterium sp. | reverse complement strand
GCATAAAATAAAAAAGCTCCTCTCTTTTATATAAAGTAGTTTCTCTTAAAATTGTTCCTGCTTATCTAAAAGCTCTTCTGCGCTGCTGAATCCCTTTCGTTTTTCAGTGGGGCAAAGATAGAGACTTTAATCAATACAATCCTAATGATTGCAGCATAAAATTTAACTTTCCGTTCATATTATTCCCTAAACCACTGAGCCTTAACCAGAATAATTTTAAACTAGTGTTTGATTTATTGAAAGCCCTACCGGTAATGATAGCGGAAAATATGTTTTTCATGGTCAAACCTCCTCTGAGTAACCGGTAATTTTAAATCCACATAACCTTTTAAGCACCGGGATCCGCCCGGTGCTGTAGCAAGCCGCCCGCTTCGGAGCTTATGGTATGAAATATTTTCAGAAGGTTTTCTTATTATATGCCGGTATTATATTATAAGGTAAATGATTAAGGAATGTTTCTGAAGAAAAGGCAAATGCCCTAGCCCGGATAGGAACGGCATCCTTTTGGGTTGCAGATGGCATGATGCGGAGGCCGTAACCCAAAAGATACAGTGGATAGCCGGATCAAGCTCCTGAAAAAAAGTAAGGATGTCAGGGTGGAAGATTTAGAATTGGAGAGTTTAGAAGTTGATGGGTGAATGATGTAGAGTGAAATATTTGGGTTTTATCAGTTTACTTTAAGATAAGTTCGGATGATGGAAATCAGAAAGAGAGAGAGAGAGAGAGAGAGAGAGACTGATCTGTCGGACAATTAATCCAAACGTTAAAGTTGTCCAAGAAATTTTTAACCGGAAGAAAGGCTGTAAAGAACACGGAAATTTTCAATTGGGAACCAGGCGTTCTCTGAAGCAGAAAATTTGGACTAGTCATCAATAGTTAGAAAAACCGCTTGATAAAAAGCTTGTAGGTATAATATCCGATAAGGCATCCGATAGCATCTGCAACAACGTCTAAGGTTTCCATAGATCTGCCGAGGCCCATTTCCTCCTGCAGGATTTCGGTAAGGAAAGCATAGATCATAATGATTTGAATGAAGTAGGAGAATCTGATTTTGGGAAAGGCAGCAATTAAGCAAAATCCCAGGGCAGCAAATATGCTCAGGTGAAGTACCTTGTCGATCCCACTGAACATAAACGGGTATTCGTAGTTTTCTTCGCCCGGCTTCAGGAGCATATACGTAAGAAATGCCCAATAAATGGGCAATATCTTACTGAATATTTTTGAAATGTTATCCAATGATCTCCTGGTATTCTTCTGCAGAAAGTAATTCTGACTGATCCGCACCTTCAGCAACTTCCAATTTGATGATCCATCCGTTTCCATAAGGATCGGTATTTAACAATTCAGGCTGGTCTTCCAATTCCGTGTTGAACTCAATTACTTTCCCGGCAATCGGCAAGAACAGATCTGAAACCGTTTTTACCGCTTCTACACTTCCGAAAACGGCACCGCCTTCAAGATCGTCGTCTACGGTATCGATATCTACATAAACGATATCGCCAAGCTCTCCCTGAGCGAAGTCTGTAATACCGATTGTAGCTACGTTACCTTCGATTCTGATCCATTCGTGATCTTTGGTGTACTTTAATTCTGATGGTGTGTTCATTTTTAATTTTTTATTGGTACAAATGTATTCAAAATTCCAGAAGCTTCAAATATCGTGCTGAAAAAAGTCCTTCAAATTTAGAAGGACTTTTAAATTTATTTTCGTTCTAATTAGAAGGTTCCCGAATTCCCAAAGGTAAACGTTGCGGAAATCCCTGCTCTGATCGTTGACAGCGGGAACGCCGTTGAGATCTTGTATTTGGAGGTCATCTGCTCGTAGAATACCCTTAGGTTAAGATTTTCGGAAACATTATAGTCTGCAGAAACTTTAATATTCAGCAATCTTTGTCCGCCGGTGATCTGTGAATCGTCTAGCAGGATGTTGGTAATGCTGGTCTTGCTGTCTCTCAAAGAGAAGTCTCCCCGGATGTTCAGGTCGCTTCCTTTGGCTTTTCCTCTTCCGCCTACGTTGGTCATGCCCAATCTGAAGTTCCGGATGATGTATCCTACCCTTACGACGTATTCGCTGTTTGAATCCTCGGTTAGGGTATGGTTTACCAATCCCAGCAATAACGTACGCAACCTGTTGTACTGAAGTCCGAACTGGATGTTGTTCCTCATCGTCATATCCACCCCGATCAATGGTGAGAAGTTTTCCACGTAACCTACCTGAGCGAAAGTAAACGGATTGATGTAATCGTCATTGATGTCTCTCTTCGTGGCATCATATGCATTAAGGCTGTTGAAGTAATCGATGCTCGACTGAATTCCCGTTGCCGTGTATGTGGCCTGATAGGAATGTAACAGGTCGAACTTTGAGAACTGCCCGTTGATGATCGGAACATTCCTCAATCCGGAATACGTAATCTTCCAGTTTGGAATCGGAAGTCCTGCTTTTCTCGGGTTGCTCATTTCTTTCGGGGTTTTTCCTTCTACGGCTGCCCTGAATGCAGGGATCAGAATATAGGCGTTTGAAATTCCGTACCCGTCTTTAAATCCGTCCGGCTGCAATGCGCCCGGCATCTGCTGGGAAAGGATCTGTGCATTCTGCCTGATGGACTGGTAAATTGCCGCTCCGTCTTTGAATGCTGTTTTTAATAAAACTACCGAGTTGGAATATGTCACAAAATCATTGGCGAATGTATAATTCGGATTCGGCATTCCCGTTACAGGATCCCTGTAGTTAAACCCGGTGTGGGTAAAGTTCCTGTTGTAATTGTGCAGGGCACTGACATCAATCCGGAGGTCATTCATCGGCATGATCTGAAGGTTGGCGCGAAGTTCCCGGGTCGACATCCGTACATAAGGATCCGTCATGAATTCGGAACCGCTTACCCATCCGTTTTCCATCACAGTTCTTCTGATATCGGCCTGTGAACCCAGAAGGAATCCGATGGTCGGTCCTCCAAGGGTTTGTCCGTACCCATACCAGTTCGGAGCAGACAGCAATCCCGGAAGCACCGTTCCGTTGTTTTCGGAATAGTTGATATCCAGCTGCTTCATGGAAGTCAACAGATAAGCCAGGCTCTGAAGCGGGCTCAGTCTGTTTTTAAACTTATATTTTTTGTAAGCATACCGGTTTTTCTCCCACTGCTGTGTATAAGCATTGTTTAGAGAATCTACTTCCTGTTTACGTTTCTGAAGCTTCGCCGAGATATTCTTAAAGTATTTAAACTGTCCGAAGAATCTCGTAAAGTCTGCCGTCGCCGTTGCCTGAATCACATTGGTATTCTGACCGATTGAACCCAAGCTTCCATCCGGACTTGCAAGAAGCACGGTAGATCTTGCATTCCAGTTGTAGGTAAACCCATAGCCTAATTCTGCATCGATGAAATCGAGATACGGAAGATACTGGAACGGCAGCTTGTAGTTCAGCTGAACCCTGTGGTTGTACAGCACCGGCCTTCCCGCTCTGAATACGTTCCCGAAGATCGCCGTATTATCCATGGTATTTACATCCACATTATCATTCAGGGTTCTGGTCGCAGAATTGATTTCCAGTTTCAGGGATTTGGTAAAATTAAATCCTAATCCGTACTGCCAGCCGAAATAGAAATTCCTGTTGCGGATGGCACCGAAGTCGTCTCCGTAGTTCCCGTTTAAGATGGCATCAATATTTCTGAATTCAAGCTCGTTGTAATTCCGGTCTACTTCCGTCCTGAAAGAGAATCTTGTAGGAACAGGATTTAAATTGAATTCTTTTACCCATCTCAGGTATTTCGCAGACTTTGCCGTATCGCTGATCATTTTATTGAACGGACGGATCACCCAAGGCTTAAAGGTATAGTTGTAATCGATATACCCTCTCAGATACTGTCTGTAATTTTTCTTGGTGTAGATGTCCCTGAAATAATCGTCGTTGTAAACCGCCGTTACCGATACGTTTTCGATATCGTAAAACTTCGGCTTCCTGTTTGGGTTCATCCTTTCTTTGTGCATATTCACCACCCCGATGCTTCGCTGCTGGGTGTAGGTTCTGGCCACTTTTTTAAGCTGCTCTTTGTTTGCCGCTTTCTTGAATTCCACATCGGTATCAAGAGGATTATACTTCGGATCTTCGATGGTCTGGGAATAAGAATAGTTCACCGGAATTTTCACCCCGCTTTTTGCCGGAAGGAACTTATCTACATTTACAGCCGTATTGATGCTGAAAGCCGATTGGGTGGACTGTGTTCTCTCTGCCGGTTTTGAATCGATGTTTCCGAAACCTACCGAAGTGTAGGACGCACTGGTGTTTACCGTAGCAAAATCACCCAGGTTGAAGTTCAGGCTTGCATTTCCGGCATACCCTCCGTCGTTTTCAATTTCAGAAAGACGGATTTCGTTTACCCAAAGGATACGGTCCATTGCAAGACCTGTCCCCCTGTCGTTTCCGTTTCTTACCCCGATCATGATGGTGGTAATGTTTCCTAAGCTCGGACGGCCTTTGATGTAAAGACTTTTAAAGGTATTTCCCGGATCAAAAACCTCATCTTTTAATCTTTGTACAATCTGCGTCGGATATTTTTTGTCTCTTCTGATTTTTGCATCTACAAAGTCCTGGATATTCAGGTCCACATCATTTTCCATCGGCCAGATTTCCATTGGGTTGATAGCCGTAGATGGCGTGATTACCAATGAAGATTCATATTCATAATAGTTATCTGTCGCATCGCTACCGAAACGGATAAAGAATTTGGTTTCTCTATTAAAACCGAACACCCTGTTTGTAGGATCCTGGGCGTGTACAAAAAGTTTCAGTTTCTTATATCTTCTCATATCCAGAGAAGTATTTTTAAATACCCCTCTTGCTTCAGAAGAAGTAAGCGCCGTAGCTTTCAGGTAGAGAGAAGCTTCATTCTGTCTCTGGGCACCTGCATTTCCACTCAGTACCTGCCTGTCAATTCCCGGAGGCAATACATAAGGCGGCTTGTTCAGTGCATTCTCCTCAATATTTACACTTCCTACTTCAAAGTTGCTGTTATCGGTAGTCAATGTTCCTTCATCGGTAGCTCCCGTAGTTCCTGTAGTGGCAATATTTTTAGGATACTTTCTCCAGTCCGAACGCACAAGATCCATCGTTCCGAATCTTAGAGTGGAAGTCTGGTCGAAACCTTTTAATAATAGTCTGGCAAACCGTACATTATTCAGGATAGAAGGATCGTGGTCCCCCGCCGTCGTTACATACTGTGAAACCGGAATTCTGAAGAGATACCATTTTACCTGTGAAGTCTGCCCGTTCTGGAAAGTGGCCTGAACGGTTTTCACATCCACGATGTTGTTCTGTCCCAATGCCAGGCTTCCCTGGTCTAAATTCACTTCATACTGGTTGTAGCTTTCGGTCTGGTCCAGGTTATAATCTTTATTGATATCTTCCGCATCCGGAGTCTGGGAAGCTACTTCCAGGGAGTTACTCTGAGAGTTTCCTTCCGGGCCTCTGAAATATTTGTACCGCTGGATAAGAGACGAAGCCTGGTTGCCTGTAAATTTATCGGACATATAGAATACGAAATCATCAACCGCCGGGTCAACAATGTTGGTTACCGGATTGACGAATGTATTTCCGAATAAGGCAGATTCCTGGTCGGAGCTTAATCCGTCATATCCTAAATCCTGCGCGGTCCTGTCGGCTCCTTCACTTGAGAAGGCATATAAGATCGGCGGCTGCTTAGGCTGGGTCCCCCAGTTTGAATTCGTGGTTACAGAAGGTGCCGAAGGAGTCGGCAATCCATTTTCATACTGCATCTGTCCGTCCTTCAATACATCTTCAGATACATTACCCAACTGCAGGAGCATCTTCGGTGCAGTTCCCAGGGCATTTCCATCGGCATACGGATCCATCATCCAGAATTCTACGTATTCGATATTGGAATTCACGAAGTTGGATACGGTAATCGGCCTCATGATCCCCGCCCATCGCTGCGCGGTGGTTTCTGCCGCCGGATTTGAGTTGTACGGTCCTTTCTCTGCCGGATAATAGGAGATATCGAAGGTATTGGTAAACGTCTGCTCACCTGCTACAAAATCCCTGTTATTAAAGATCTCGGAGAACTGTACCCTTCTGGATGCGTGATTGGAAACCGACTGCGGCGTAATGCCGTTCGGTGCTTTTCCGCCTACGCCCCAGAACCTCGGATCGATGTTGTACCATGACAATAAACCTCTTCCGTAACCTTCTGTCCGGTCGTTATTTTTACCGGCTCCCGTAAACAACGGATCCGCCTGGTTCTTTTCCGGTTTTGAAGCCAGGCTCCATGCCGTCGGTTCTTTCAGGGTGATTTTAGAAGTGGTCTGTTCAAAATCGTCGATGTAAGACTGATCGTTGATCCCTTTGTTCAATCCCGGAAGCAGGTAAGCCGTTTCCATTTTGAAGTTCAGATTGGAAGGGGCTTCGGTATTCACCAATGGAATTTTATCGGTTAACCTCGTCAGGAACGGCAGCTGATTGTTGTACATCAGGTTGATTCCGGCCATGGTATTGTTCACGGCTTCCTGCCCATAGTTTACCTTTTGGGTAAGCGGAGACTCGGAATAGTTGACTACCGTTCCGCCCAAAATAAAGTTTTCGTTAAATCTTCTTTCTAAATTCAATCCCAAAAATCTCTTACGCTGGGTATTGAAGGTCAGCTGGTTTTCGAGTGAAATGTTGATCGCCTGGCCGGACTGTTTCACCTGCTCGTTGATGATCGTCACCGTTCCCAGCATGTAGTCTACGGTATAGTCAATCCCTTCCGTCAACTGAACCCCGTTGGCAGAAACTTTTACGGATCCCTGCGGAACGTTTACGGCACCTAAGGAAATCCCCTGTCCCTGTGTTCCTTTATAACGGCCTTCAATGGTATACCGCTGTGCCAGGTTGCTTGAAGTGGCTACCTGCTTCTGCTGGGTATAGAGATCCGAGAATACATATTGCGGATCATTGGTTCCCAAAACATTCTGGATATAACTTCCGAACGGCTGCGCTTTGGTAAAGATCACCCTTCCGCTTTCCGGACGGATGGTAATTCCGTTCACAAAGTCAAAGATACCGTCTCCGGTTGTTCCGCCGTTGTTCTGTAAATCACCGTTGGCATTCAGCCGGTCCCAGTTGAGCAATTTGATCAGAGGAACATTGTTTACCTGCGGATTGTTAGCTACCGGAAGATAGTTCAGCTTACCTCCGGACTGCGGATCCCGGTATAAAACATTCAGGATAAATCCATCCTGGATTACCTGCCCTGCATCGAGCGAATAGATGTTTTTCATCATCAGGTCCCACATCGGCGAAGAAGTTTTCACCGTAGTATTCGGCTTCAGCAATTTGGCCATCAGCACCGTACTTTCTTCGGAAAATTCCCCTACTTTGTACACCTGATTACTTCCGTTGACCGTATAAGAGAATGACACCGCCAAAAGCTGGTTGTCATTTAATTTCTGATTTAATGAGATGTAACCCAGTTGGGGCTGTAAGATATATTCGTTGGCATTTAACCTTCTTGCTTTTTTGTTGAAGATAAAATTCTCTCCATCCTGATAAGTAGCCGTTCCGATGGCACCGCCGGAAACCGCCGGAAGGGTTGCTCCTTTAATGGCATTGTATGCGGTACTGGCATCCCGTAATCCCGGAAGGGCATTTACAGCAGAATACAATCCGAAGCCGGGCTGGTCGTTGTTAGGCAATACGCCTGGAGCATCTCCCAAGTCCCTGATCCCGACAATACTTTTCTGGTACTGTAAATTGCTGTTTCCCTGATCCAGTACCCAAACCTCCATTCTGGTGATGCTGATCTTGGAATTGATCTGAGGGTAGTTCAGCAATGCATTGTCATAGTTGTTCAGGAAGTAATGCCCTAAAAAGTAATGCTGATTGTCTTCATAATCAATAGCGTTCAGCTTAAAGGTATTCATCACCCCACCGCCCTGGACGGTAATATTTCTCTCTTCTCCCTGCTGCTGGGAAAGGACAACGGTTCCGTAAGTTTTCCCCAACTGGAATTCAGTTTTCACCCCGAATAAAGACTGGGAGCCGCGGATCAGGCTGGTTGACAGCGGCATATTGACGTTACCGAATTCTACTCTTTTGATGATTTTGTCCTCTCCTCCCGCGCTTGGCTTATCGACGTCATTCAGGCCTTTCTGCTGAAGGTCTTTCCAGCTTCCTTTCGCCTGCCACACGAGATTCATCCTGTTTTCAAAGGCAAAACCGCTCTGGGTGTCATAATTGGCTTTCAGCTGAAGGTTTTCTCCTACCTTACCCAATAACCCCAGCTGAATTCTCTGATCAATATCAAAGGTAAAGCTGGTCCTGTTCTGAGGCAGGATCAGGGGGTTATCAATCTTCTGATATAATCCGGCAAAGTCAAATGAAGCATATCCGGACGGAATAATTTCAATTTTATTGCTTCCGAAAATGGTTTCAAAAAGACGGTTGTTGATCCGCAGGGAAGGAATCAGCCCTTTCCGGGCGGCATCGCTTTTGTCTTTCCGGAACATCAGACTGTAGCGGTCGGATTTTTCCTTGTAGTAGGCTTTTGTCTGGGCCGCCATCATGAACTCCTTATAATCTTCAGGAGACATGGCTGTCGGTGGTCCGGTTATTGTATTTCCTACTTTGGGATACACAAAATACATCCCGGTCTTTATGTCGTAATAGGCCTCATACTGCGTAGGATCTGCCAGTTCGTAATCTTTCTTGATGATTGCCGTATCCTGGACCTGTGCCGCAGGACGCCGCTGGGCAAAGGTGCTTACCGAGACCAGCAAAAATGACAGGAAAAGAAATAGGTTGAGGTATTTATAATTTGCCACCAAATGTTAAATGTTTTTTAAGATTTGTTTTACCAACGCTTCGACCGAAATGTCAGGATCTTGTTTTATAATTCTATCTGCAAGCTTCTCACTCATCCTTTTCGGGATGCCCAAAACTTCTAATGCAGATAACGATTCTTCCTTCACTTTATTATTCGCAATAGTAGAAATGTTTTCTTCCGGATTGCTGAATTTCTGTACTTTATCTTTAAGATCGACGATGATTCTTTCAGCGGTTTTTGCGCCGATGCCTTTGGCTTTCTGGATAAGTGCACTGTTTTTTGAAAGGATGCCCAAAGCGATCTCCTCCAGGCTTAATGTGGAAAGCAATATGAGGGCTGATACAGCTCCTACTCCGTTAACACTAATTAACAGATTGAACATTTCTTTTTCCGAACGGGTCTTAAACCCGAACAAAAGGTGCGCATCCTCCCGGATGATCTGCTGGATAAAAAGTACGGTTTCCTTGTTTACAGTGAGGGTTTGCGAGGTCATCAGGCTGATACCTACATAGTAACCAACGCCCTGAACGTTGATCACTGCGTAAGTAGGCGTAAGTTCCTGAACGATGCCTTGTAGTGAAAATATCATTATTAATTTTTATGCACCCAAATATAGCAAATTAAACTAACTAATGTTTTCATTTCAGGGGTGAATGATTTTTAACTTAATTTTTAAATAGAATTTTAATGATCTGACCGGAAAACGAGAAACTCCGAAATTGGATTTGAAATATAAAAAGTTTTTATTGACTGATATAAATACAAAAGACTCCGGAAACGGAGTCTTCTGCAGTGGGTTATTTAATTAAAAATAATTATTTCTTATCTTTTTTCTCTCTTCGCTGGGCATCAAGTACCGCGATGGTAGCCAGGTTTACAATCTCATCCACGCTGGAACGCATCTGTAAAACGTGTACCGGCTGCTTCAGTCCCATCAGGATCGGGCCGATCACTTGTGCGGTTTTCATTCCCCGGATAATTTTATAGGAAAGGTTGGCACTTTCAAGATTCGGGAAAATGAAGGTATTGGCAGGCGTAGTCCCCAGTTTTGAGAAAGGATAATCGCTCAGGTGGTCTGCATTCATGGCAAAATCCGGCTGGATCTCCCCGTCCACGATCATTCTAGGATGTTTCTCATGAAGGATGCTTACCGCTTTGGCTACTTTTTTCGAGGTTTCGGAAATCGCCGCAAAGTTTTCGAATCCAAGCATCGCAATTCTCGGTTCGATGGCGAAAGATTTCACGGTAAATTCTGCCATTTTAGCAATGTTTACCAGATCTTCGGAAGTAGGATTCTGATTGATGGAGGTATCGGCAAAGAAGATCGGCTTCTTTTCAGACAGGATCATCATCATCGCCGCTATTTTATCCACGCCCTTATCTTTTTCAATAATTTCCAGAACCGGTCTCAGGGTAGAAACATAGTTTTTGGAGAACCCGATGATCAGTCCATCGGTATCACCGTGTTTCAGCATCAAAGGTCCGAAGTAATCCCTCTGGCGAACGAATCTTTTAGCTTTATATTCATTCATTCCTTTTCGCTGGCGAAGTTTCCAAAGGGTTTCCCGGTATTTTTTACGGTTTTCTTTCTGGTCGTCGTCACTCGGGTCGATAATCGGAACATCGATATTGATCCCGAAACGCTCCATCTGTTCTTTGACGTATTTTTTGTTTCCTAACAGGCTTGGGTAAGCAATTCCTTCTTCATATAAAATCTGGGCTGCTTTCAAAACGTTATATTCTTCGGCATTTCCCAAAGTAATCCTTTTCGGATTGGCCTTGGCGCGGTTCTGCATCATCCTTACGAGCTTTTCGTCTCTTCCCATCCTGTCGAGCAGACTGTTTTCATATTCTTCGAAATCGGCAATCGTCTTCCTGGCAATTCCGCTTTCGATAGCCGCCTTGGCTACGGCACTCGAAACTTTGGTGATCAGCCTGTTGTCAAAAGGTTTCGGAATAAAATATTCCCTGCCGAACTGTAGGTTCTGGACGTTATAAGCCAGGATTACCGCTTCAGGAACCGGTTCTTTTGCCAGATCGGCAATCGCATGAACGGCAGCCAGCTTCATCGCTTCATTGATTCCTCTTGCCTGAACATCCAGTGCTCCACGGAAAATGTATGGAAATCCGAGAACGTTGTTTACCTGATTAGGATAATCGCTTCTTCCGGTGGCCATAATAACATCTTTACGGGTTTCCAGGGCTACATTATAGGCAATTTCCGGGTCCGGGTTGGCCAAAGCAAAAACGATCGGGTTTTCCTTCATGCTCAGCAGCATTTCCGGCGTCATTACGTTTCCTTTGGATAATCCTACGAAAACATCGGAGCCTTTTACCGCATCTTCAAGAGTATCTATATCCGTCTCAACGATAAAGTCAACTTTTTCCGGGGTAAGGTTTTCCCTTTTATGGTTGATTACGCCTTTGCTGTCACACATCAAAATGTTTTCTCTTTTTAATCCTAAAGAAATATAAAGGTTGGTACAGGCAATGGCCGCAGCTCCCGCTCCGTTGACTACCATTTTAACCTCTTCGATTTTTTTATTGGCAATTTTAAGGGAATTGATCAAAGCTGCTGCCGAGATGATTGCCGTCCCATGCTGGTCGTCGTGCATCAACGGAATATCCAGCTCTTCTTTCAGCCGCTGTTCGATATAAAAAGCTTCCGGTGCCTTAATATCTTCCAGGTTGATTCCTCCGAAGGTCGGGGCAATTCCTTTTACAATATCGATAAATTTATCAGGATCTTTTTCATTGATTTCGATATCGAATACGTTGATATCGGCAAAAATTTTGAACAAAAGACCTTTCCCTTCCATCACGGGCTTGGAAGCTTCCGCCCCGATATCGCCCAACCCAAGAACTGCCGTACCGTTGGAAATCACTGCTACCAGATTTCCCTTCCCGGTGTAATCGTACACCGTTTCAGGCTTCTCGTGAATTTCCATACAAGGAACTGCAACCCCCGGAGAATAAGCCAATGACAAATCTCGCTGAGATGAGTGCGGTTTTGAAGGGATCACTTCGATCTTACCTTTAGGCTCGGCTTTGTGATAATCTAGCGCGGCCTGATTAAAGTTTTTTTCGTCGCGGTGGGTTTTGTTTGACATATAATGAATTTTGTTATTTAAATTAGAGTATATATTGGATATGGTAATCAACCAGGCTTTCGATCGGCTTCTGCACGACCTGGCCTACTTCCAGGTGAAGCTCAGCTGCGGCAGAGCGCAAAATATCTTCGTAATAATAAGCAATGGAGCCGATGAAATTGACCTCAGCATGATTCGACTCCTTATAAGGAAGCACCTGGTAATCGAAGAAATTAAGCATTTCCTCAAAAACCATCTTCTTGAAATACGGATGGCCTTTCCTTTCCACCACGAATTTGTTGAAATCGGCCAAAAAAGCATTCGGGCGGGTGGTGTGGTACATGTTCTTCAAAGTCTCCTCTACCGTCAGGTTATACGTTTTTTCAAATTCAACAGAAAGATCTTCAGGAAGTTTCTGCATAAAGAACCTTCGTACCAGCTGCTTGCCAATAGCACTTCCGCTTCCTTCGTCGCCTACCAGAAAACCCAGTGAGGGCAACTGGATCCTGATATCCTGTCCGTCGAAATAACAGGAATTGGAACCGGTTCCTAAAATACAGACAATGGCAGGTGTTCCCCGGTATGCGGCATACGCTGCTGCGGTAAGGTCTTCCTTTACAATGATTTCCGCATGGGTAAATACACGGCCCAGTTCCTCGATAATGGTATCGCAGTTCTGCTGAATCCCGCATCCGGAACCGTAGAAATAGATTTTCTTAATGGAGTTTTTAACGGTTGTAAGACTGGTATTGCTCTCGATTTCCGGAACAATAAGCTCCCGGCTGATAAAATTCGGGTTGAAACCAATGGTCTCCGTCCTGAGGAAAACTTTTTTAAAATCATCCAGAATGACCCAATCCGATTTCGTAGAACCACTATCAACAATAGCAACCATAATTTCCATTTTAGTTTAAGGATGCTAAATTATGAATTTATCTTGTAAGATGATGGATTATGAACATGACATATGTGTTATTATTAAAGTCTATTGCCTATCCGGAACCGATGGAATTCTGAATTTTTTCCGGTTTTTAAAGTTTGTTTAACTTTCGCATAGATCCTGTTCCATCAGGTTCCTGACCAGTTGTCCATTCTGATGATTGGACAGGACCACCATTCCGATCTGATTTTTCACGGAGTATTCGATCAAAGAAGAATTCCCGAAGGTATCTTTGTCTTTCTTCAGAAAATAACGGTTTATTTCCCAGCCCAACCCCAACTTCCGTTTGCTGTCTTACATTCTTTAATTAAAAAGAGAACCAAAATTTCAATCCGGTTCTCTTTTTAATTGTTTAATATAAAATTTCTCATCATTGTCTTACCTCTGCCTGATTGTTATTAAACTGAATCAGCCAGTCTTCGATCTCCTCTTCCAGATAAGACGTCTGAACGATCATAGCATTGATAAAATCATCGGGTACCGGTTCGCCGCTGGAGTTTTCAAGGTTCCAGAGTTCGTTGGACATATTTTCATATTCGGAGTAAACGCGCTTGAAGCGGGTATTTTCTCTTTCTAAAGCTTCAATATTCTGCTGCTGAAGCTGGAATTTTCTGTATTTGTTTTGACGTTTCATACAAATATTATTAAATGGGGGCGTTAATTTTTTTTGATGGTATGATTACAATCATATTACAAGATAGGAAAAACCATCAACATAAACAGTTGAAAATGAATTTATTATCAGGTCAGACTAGCATTGTTTCGAAAACTAAATTTAGAAATAATTTTGAATCAAAAAAAATATTTAACATCTTTTTTTAAGTGTTTAACATATAGTTATACATTTGCATATCATAAAAATCGGATGAGAGATTTAATACTACGTCAGAAACAGGTTTTGTTCTTCATCATTGCAGGAGGGCTGAGCGCCGTTGTGGAAATCGGAAGCTTTAAGTTCTTCAGCACTTCGCTGCCTCACCTTTTTCCCCGGGAAACCAATTTTCATGGAATCCATTATCCGCTGAGCAATATTTTCTCCACAAGTTGCGGCATCATCAGCAATTATTTCCTGAGTATCTGGTTTGTATTTGAAAGAGGCAAACATTCAAAAAGAAAGGAGTTCGCTTACTTCATGCTGGTATCCTTTATTTCCACTTTATTAAGCCTTTCCTTTTTTCAGATTTTCTACAGTTATATATTTAAGGATAATATCGATCTTATTATTTACACACTAAGCCCGGAAATGACCAGTAAGATCGCTGCGATCCTGCTGGTGTCGATCCTGAATTATTCAGTAAAGAAAAAAGTAATTTTTAACGGATAGGCAGTGACAAAGATTTTAAATTACCTCTGGAGAGCATGGATGATGATCCTGGCATTTGTCTGTACGATCCTGTTCGGAATCCCGGTTTATATTTTATCCTTCAGCAAAAAACATTATAAATATGCCTATCTATTTATACGTTGCTGGAGCTACTGCATGTTTTACGGGATGGGGCTCCGGTACGAGCTTACGAAACTTTCCCAACAGAAACTGGATAAGAACCAGCAGTACGTTTTTATTTCCAACCATACGTCAATCATGGATATTATGCTGATGTGTATCCTGTGTGATCATCCGATCTGCTTTGTCGGTAAAAAAGAGCTGGTAAAAATTCCGATTTTCGGAACCATCTATAAAAGGATATGCGTCATGGTGGACCGGAAAAGTGCCCGGAGCCGCGCTGATGTCTACAGAAGATGTGCCGAAAAAATGGAAGAAGGCAACAGCATCGTTATTTTTCCCGAAGGTGGTGTGCCGGACGATACTTCCGTTATTCTGGATGAATTTAAAGACGGCGCCTTTACCCTTTCTTCAAAGCATCATTCACCGATTGTTATTTTCACATTTATCGGTCTGAAGGAGATGTTTCCTTTTGATAAAGCGAAAGGATATCCCGGGAAAGTCCAGGTTTATTTCAACGGGATCCTTCCTCCTTCGGAATCGCCGAAAGAACTTAAATTGTCTTCATTTGAGACAATAAAAAAAACTTTGCTTCAACACCATAATTAATAGAAATAATATATATTTGTTTTCAGAAATTTTCAACAAATATGTCAAATTATTCCAAACAAACCAACTGGGGACAATTCGTTCCGCTGGTGACGGTGTTTTTCTTTTGGGGATTTATTGCCGCAAGTAACGACATCCTGATCCCCGTTTTCCAAAAAGCCTTTAATTTATCCCAAACCGAAAGTATGCTTGTGCAGATCTGTTTCTATGTGGCATATACGGTGGGCTCTTTAATTTATATGCTTATTTCTGCTGGATTAAAGCAGGATCTCGTTAATAAAATCGGGTATAAAAACGGACTTATTGTCGGCCTTTTGATTTCTGCAGCAGGAACCTTATTGTTTTATCCGGCGGCTAACCTTCACTCTTTCCTGTTGATGATTTCAGGACTTTTCATTGTAGGGCTTGGGTTTTCGCTCCAGCAAATTGTTGCCAATCCTTTGGCTATTGAAGTGGGGCCTTCTGAAACCGGCTCCCAACGACTGACGATGGCAGGGGGAATCAATAACCTGGGAACTACCATCGGCCCGCTAATCGTGTCTTTTGCCATCTTCGGATCTGCAGCGGCAGCCACAAATGATGTAAGTGTTGAAAGTGTAAAAGTTCCTTACCTGATTTTAGGGGTTGCTTTTGTTCTGGTAGCCATTATGCTGAAATTTTCTTCGCTTCCGGCCGTAACTCCTACCAATACTGAAAATACGGATGATGCTGTAAAAGGGGAACACCGCAAATCCGCTCTGGCCTATCCGCAACTGGTGATGGGAATGATTGCCATTTTCGTATATGTAGGGGTAGAAGTTTCTACGGCCAGTAATCTTCCGGCTTACATGGAAAAAAACCTTAATTTCGAAACCAAAGATGTGGCTCCTTATATTTCGTTGTACTGGGCTTCCCTGATGATCGGCCGTTGGACGGGTGCCGTTGAGGCTTTCGACATCAGTGCAGGATTCAAAAAAGTATTGAGATTTCTCGCACCTTACCTGGCTTTCGGCGTTTTCTTACTGGTAAATGCGATTGCCAAGCATGATCTTTCGCACTTTTATGTGTACGGACTGATTATTGTCGCAATGATTATCTGTGATATTTTGAGCAAAGGAAATCCGGCAAGGATGCTCCTGATTTTCTCAGTAGCGGGTATCGCTTCTTTATTAATAGGAATGTTCACTGACGGGATGGTTTCCGTATATGCGTTTACAAGTGTAGGCTTATTCTGCTCTACCCTTTGGCCTTGTATTTTTGCCCTTGCCATTAACGGGCTTGGCAAGCACACCAACCAAGGATCGGGCCTACTGATCATGATGATTATGGGAGGCGGGATTGTCAGCCTGATTCAGGGATATGTTGCCGACCTTACCAACATCCACTTCAGCTATATTGTAGGGGTAATTTGTTTTGCTTATCTTGCTTTCTATGCCATAAGAGTAAGCGGAATCCTGAAATCTCAGGGAATTGATCTTGATAAAATCACAAAAGGCAGTGGTCACTAAAAAAATAAAATTTACAAATAAGAAAAGATATTGGGCGGGTATGTTACTTGCCCAATTTCTTTTGTTTTACGGATTTTCAAAATCAAAAATGGTGGTTTCTTTTTTTGAAAGTTTTTTTGAGCTTCAGAAGAAAACTCACCAGGTAATTTTTTCGTGGATTCCGTTTTCTTTCGGAGACCTTCTTTATATTCTTACAGGAATCTTTCTGTTTTATCATGCAATAGCTTTATTTAAAAAACGGACAAGGAGATCTTCTTTGCTGGTTATTTTAATCGGGATTAATATTTTTTACTTTCTGTATCAGGTATTTTGGGGAATGCTTTATTTCCAGGATCCGATCATCAAAAAGCTTTCAAGCCAAAAAGAACCCACTACTGAAAAAGCAAAAATCCTCGCGCTGAAATATCTGGAAAACTGTAAAAAGACCAGAAGCCTGGTAAAAGAAGACCGCAACGGAGTTTTTATTATTACGGATTTAAGAGCTGTTCAGAAAGAAATTCTTGCCAGACAGACCAGTCTTCCAAAAAATATTTCCGGTAAAAAAGCTCCTGAAATTAATTCTTTTAAACCCAGCCTTTTCAAAAAGGTAATGAATTTTACGGGTATTCTGGGCTATTACAATCCCTTTACTGCTGAAGCCCAAAACAATTCACAGCTGCCCAATACGTATATTCCTTTTACTTCGGCCCACGAAAGCTCGCACCAGCTTGGATTTGCCCGGGAACAGGAAGCTAATTTTATAGGGTATCTGATCGGAATTGATTCCAAAAATCCTGAGTTGCGTTACAGCACTGAATATTTTACTTTAAAAAGTCTTCTGAACTTTATTGTGGAAGAAGATCCTGAATTCGTAAAATCAGTACTGCAACAATATTCCCTACAAATGAAAAGAGACCGGGCCTATGAAAAAACATTTGTATTAAAACACCAGGGGTTGCTGAATGATTTCTTCGGATTTACGAATAACCTTTTTCTGAAAAGCAACCAGCAGGAAGGTTCTGTTACCTATTCATATTTTATTAACCTTTTATTAAACTATGAAAGGATATAAAATAAAAGAATCGTATCAGGCGATACGATTCTAAAAACACAAATGATGAAAAAAAATTTATTACCTTGACTTGTTCCCTCATTCAAGGCTTTGTAAAAGTACAATATATTTTAGAATAAAAAAAAAAATAAATATGTTTTTTTAAACTTTATGAAAACTTTAAGAATTTATAAACTTTTCGTTATGGTAATAAAATATTTTCAACAGGAAAATATTGCGAGCACTAATGTAAACCACCTGTATCTAACTATGATATAAGCAGATGGCTAAGTAGGGTCATTGGTTTACAGTAATTTTATGATCTATCTTCTGACCGATGAGTAATGCCGCTGCTATATTATCCGCCAAGGCTTCGAACTTCAAAATCCGGTCTTTTTCATTACCTGTTCTACACCTTCAGATGATTTGTCCGTACTCTTTAATTTTCCTAATTCATCTTTCAGGGACTCGTTTTCCTTTTTGAGACAAGCGATATAATTCTTTAAATTTTCGGAAATTGAAACCGGACGGTCAGTCTCTGAAAAGTCAAATTCGATATCGCCCTTATTAATTAAATTTTCATGATAAGAAAGCCTGGATTTACCCGGTCCTTTGATCTGGTCAACGGAGACATTCAGCACCTTCGCCAGCTTTTTCCATTCGTTATCATGAATTCTGGTTTTACCGTTTTCTTTACGGCAATAACTTGAAACATCGATGGATAATACTTCTGCCAGATCACTCTGGCTTAATCCCATTTCTTTTCGGATCAGTTTTAATTTTCGCTGTGTCATTTGTGCTTGTTTCAGACAAAATTAAAAAAAATCAGATAAAACATAACAGAAGAAATTGCAAAAAAATTGCAATTTTTATCTATTCGCCGTGAGATATTTTTTTATAGTTTTGAAAATCAATATTGATAAAGCGCTTTTAAAATCCAAAGTATATATGTACAGATATATTTTGAACTACTGATCAGGGATGCCCATGTCAGGGATTATATGGCAAAAGCAAATTATTAATTCAAAAATTCAACAAATGAAAAATTTAAAAAAACTTTCGAGACAAGACTTGAAAGAAATAACCGGAGGTAAACCTTGCACTTTATCGGTTAAAGCACCAAATGGAACATGGACAACGTATTCCGGAACATGTAACACAACAGTGACAATGGTACAAATTACTGATGATTATTCTGTTCCTGTGAAGCATAGTTATTGTAATGCAGGTCTAGGAGATGTTCCTTTAACATCTAATGGAGGAGTTTCGCGTTGTTAAAAAAGAAGGCTGTCTTAAAGAATAATACATTTTATACTTAATTCTAAATAATAAAATTAATTTATAAATTCATTGTACGTTTGAGACAGTCTTTATACTAATATATCTATATGAAATCTATTTTCTTACATTTATTTGCTATATTTCTCTTTACATCCTGTTCTAAGACAGAGAATGAAACGATCATAAAAGGAGATATTCCTAATTTGCCAGATGGAACTTTATACATATTTAAAGAATCTATGTTAAATAAATTAGATAGTGTTTTTACCATCAACGGAAAATTCAAATTGAAGTACAAAAATCAATCAAGTACCCCAATATACATTGGATTATTTCATATTGATAAAAAAAATATAAAACGGATTTTTGGGTTTCCAACAAACGTTCCTCACTGGGGCTCTTCGGTTTTTATGAGTGATCCTTTAATTGAAATTAATGGGAATATTAAAGAATATAAGCCAGTTAATATACTGCCACCTAAAGATATAATATTCATTAATAGTCCTAGAATAAAAAGTGGCAAACAAACAATTGCATTATTAAATTCCGGTGATCCAATCTTTAATTTTAATATTGTAAATGCAACAGTTATTAATACTATTAAAGAAAAAATAATACAGTATCCTTTTTCCTATTTTCTATTAGAAAAAATTGATGACAATAAAAACAGCTTCTCCCCAAAACAGGTCGATGAATTTTTAAAACTATTCAAAGGAGAGATTACGGAGAGTGAATCTTTCAAAAAATTATCTGTGTACAATAAGAAAAGATTTAACGAAAAAAATATAGCGATGCCTTTACTGGAAAATGCTTCCGGAGAAAAATCTGAGATTTTGGATCCTAGGTATAAGAAACATCTGGTGGTATTCTGGGCCAGCTGGTGCGGACCGTGCCGACAGGAAATTCCTTTACTGAAAACAATTTACAACCGTAAGGATTCTAATTTGGAATTTATTTCTGTTTCTATCGATGCAGATAAAAATGAGTGGGAAAAAGCTTTAAAGGAAGAGAAGATGAACTGGAAGCAATTCATCATCAATGAAAAAGATCCGGATTACGAAAAGGTTCAGATGCGTTTCAGATTAAACGGAGCCATTCCTTATACTGTATTGATTGACAATCGCTTTAAAATCATAAAATCAACAGTAGGGCTTTCTTCGGATAAAGAGTTAGAAAAATTTATTGATATCAAATAAAGTTATCATTGATGAAAACCAGTTTTCTTATATTCTCCGTTTTTTTCTTGTCTGTAATATCCTGTAAAGAAACAGCAAGGCAAACCATAATAAATGGCAATATTCCTAACCTACCAGATGGCAAACTCTATTTGTATAAAGATAAATATAATGATCGCATCGATAGTGTTGAAACTCACAAAGGAGAGTTTGAAATGAGATACCAACGAAAAACTACAGAGCCGCAATATTTGGGAATTGAGCATATCGATCAACAGGGAATAAAAAGATCTTTCTCATTTCCGACGAATGCCAAATATAAAGGATCAGGTTGCAACTCCCAGTATTTTTTTTCTGATTCCATTATTTTAATTCATGGTGCACTGGAAGAATTTACACCGAAGAATTTAATTTTAAGCCCCCAATACAAACTCGTGAAAAGTCCGAAGATCTCTGCAGGAATGCAGACTAAAGCTTTATACAACATCGATTGTGATTTATTCAATAATTTTAGTGCACCAAGTATTCTCCTAATAAAAAATAAGATTAGGCAATATCCTTATTCTTATCATTTGTTATATAATATAGATGACAACAAAAACAGCTTTTCACCACAACAGGTCGACGAATTTTTGAAGCTGTTCAAAGGAGAGATTACGGAGAGTGAATCTTTCAAAAAATTATCCGCCTATAATAAGAAAAGATTTAATGAAAAAAATACAGCGATGCCTTTGCTGGAAAATGTTTCCGGTAAAAAATCCGGGATTTTGGATCCTAGGTATAAGAAACATCTGGTGGTATTCTGGGCCAGCTGGTGCGGACCGTGCAGGGAAGAAATTCCTTTGCTGAAGAAAATTTTTGCAACGAAAGACCCTGACCTGGAATTTGTTTCCATTTCTATCGATACAGATCAAAAGGCATGGAGAAATGCTCTGGCTGAAGAAAAAATGTTCTGGAAGCAATTGATCATTAATGAAAAGGATCCTGATTATGAAAAGATCCAGATGCATTTCAAATTAAACGGAGCTATCCCATATATGGTATTTCTTGATAATAATTCTGAGATTTTAAAATCTACCGTTGGTCTGTCTTCAGATAAAGATTTGGCAGATTTTGTTCAGATTAAATAATTAAAAGCTCCCTTTTTCCTGCCAGAACAGGTATAAAACATTCACAAGCAATAAAATAGTATTAAATCACGTTAAAATGAAAAAATTGTTTGTTTTTTTCAAACATCTGCTTATTTTAGAGGAAAAATATTAATATGCTATTGGACAAACTCATCAACTATTTAAAACTTGATAAACAAGAGTTCCTTTTTCAGTTCAACTCCCATCCAAACTACCCTTCGGCATTAGCCTTCAGTGATACTCTTAATTTCATGGGTGTACGCAATGATGCTTACGAACTGGATAAGGAATATTGGGATGAACTTCCTGAAGAATTTATTGCTATTGTCGATAACTCTTTTTCGCTGGTGAAAAAAAACGGCAGTCAGTATTCAATATATTCTGATAAAGCAAAAACTTTAAATAAGGATGAACTTCATAAAAAATCTACGGATTTCGTTCTTCTTTTTGAGAAAGATAAAGCAGAACACAAAACAGCTATAAGTTATAAACCGTTAATTTATACTGTTTTTGCCGTTATTTTAATCTATTCATTCATAAGTCTGGCATGGCATGACGCTGTATTTACTATTCTTTCTCTTGCGGGTGTATATATTTCCCTTGAAATTTTCAATCAGAAATTCGGTAATACTTCTACCGTCATTGGCAGCATCTGTGGAGATACCACCGGAAATCAAAATCTAAATTCGTGCAATAAAATTATCAACCAGGACAAAACGAGTATCCTCGGTTTGAAATTTTCCGATTTTTCATTAATTTATTTTATCGGGATTACTGTTTTGGGGCTGTTCCTTCCTTTCACATCATTTATCATTAAAGGATTTACCTTTGCTTCTGTTATCGCCATCGGTTACTCGCTATACATCCAAGGGTTCGTAGAAAAAACTTTTTGCCGGGTATGCCTTCTGATTATTTCCATCTTGATAGCCCAATTGTTATTAGGAGTGCTGTTTTTTGAGAATGTTGCATTTGAAATACAGACTGTACTATTAAGCGTAATTTTATGGATTGCTGTGTTTTCAGTGGTTTTATATCTGAATAACACTCTTCAGGATAAAGAAACACTTCAGAAGTCAAACGCCAAGAATTTACGTTTTAAAAGAAACTACGACTTATTCAAAAGAGAGTTGCTGGAAAATGAAAAAATAACTTTCAGCGATAACGAAACCTTTTTTGTCGGAAACAGGGATGCCAAACTCCATCTGTCTATCGTTTCCAATCCTTATTGCGGTTTCTGTAAAGACGCACATAAAATCGTAGAAAATCTTTTGGAGAAATACCCAAATGATATCTCCGTGCAGATGAGGTTTAATTATACCCCTGACAAACAGAATGAAAAATTCAACAATCTTATGTCAGATTTCATGTATACTTATAAAAACAGACCCGCATTGGAGTTTATGCATCTGATCGAATATTGGTATGAAAACAAAGATGAAAATAAAATAAGACAAAAAGTGGGAATCGCTTCCAGCAACGAAGATTTATCTCCTCTTATCGGAATGTCTGAAGATAACAGAAACGCCGGTCTGAATTTCACCCCTATTATTCTAATCAACGGTTACCAGTTTCCTGATAAATACGACCGTGAAGATATTTATTATTTTATAGATGAATTAACGGAAGATGAAGAAATTAATGATAAAGTAATTTTCGATATATAATATTCACTATATTAGGACAAATTTAAAGCGGAATCCGAAAAGCTTGAAAAGAGTAGGAAATCTAATAAATTAATTACAATGAAAAATTTAAAAAAAATCCGAAGAGAGGATCTGAGAATGATTCAGGGTGGCTATGGTCCACCAGTGAGCGACGGTATGGGCGGATGGTATTGCATGAACCGTAACGAAGTAATGTGTTTGGTAGGGTGTAATGTTATGTGCATGAGCGGAACCCAATGTAAGCCATCAGACTGCTGGGATCCTATTTATGGATAATTCAATATTATTAAAAGTAATAACAAAAAAGATTTAGCTATATAGCTTATCTTAAATCAACCTTTAAAATCTATACTATGAAAAATCTAAAAAAAATTTCAAGAGAAAATCTTAAATCTGTAAAAGGAGGAATTACACCGGAATGTGCCAATGCTTTTGCAACAATGACCTGTTTTTCATCTCTAAGCGCGTGCCAGGCTAATGTTGATCCTAACCTTGGCGAAGTATGCATACCGGTATGTCATAAATATTGCCGTTAAACCAATACAAAACTAATTATGAAAAATCTAAAAAAAATTTCAAGAGGAAATTTAAAATCTATCAAAGGTGGATTCAGAGTTTGCCCTGAAAATGATGATTGCGGTCCTGGATGGTGCTGTGCAGCCGGTGGTTGCAGATTAATTTCAGGTGCAAGTCCGGAAACTTATCTTTGCAATCCTCCTCAAAATGATTTTTAAAACAAATTACAAAATACTATGAAAAATCTAAAAAAGTTATCCCGTGAAAACTTAAAGTCTGTAACAGGAGGAATCACAAAAGAATGTGCCGAAGGTCAGGCTGCATCCGTAATGTGCTATATCTCTCAAAGTGACTGTGTCAATAATCCGGATTCAGGAGGGTTCTGTATTCGGTACTGCAACAGATATTGCTATTAATAAAAAACTATCTTATGAGAAATCTAAAAAAGTTATCAAGAGCAAATTTGAAATCTGTAAAAGGAGGAATTTCGATCGAGTGTGCGCAAAAACAAGGAGCTGCAACCGCATGTTATACGACCCTTGCCGCATGCCAGGCCGATCCGAATTCGTCCCCTGATCTTACCTTATCCGGCTGTGAGAGAGTCTGCAATAAATATTGTTATTTCTAAGCCAAAGATTGAATTGAAAATAGTTGCCGTCAGAATGGCGGCAGCTTATTTATAAATAAAAAAATAATCATTGAAATCCTTTCCTTTTTACCGCCAGCCGGATTCTAAAGACTGTGGTCCTACATGCCTTCGTATCGTAAGTAAACATTACGGAAAAAGCATTTCCCTGCAACAAATTCGTAACCTTTCAGAAACTACCCGTGAAGGCAGCAGTCTTCTTGGATTAAGCGATGCCGCTGAAGATCTGGGATTCCGTTCTTTAGGGGTCCAGATTAATTTTGAGTCCCTTGCCGAGGAAGTTCCCCTGCCCTGCATTGTACACTGGAACAAAAACCACTTTGTTGTCGTTTACAAAATCGATAAAAACAATAAGGTCTATGTCTCTGATCCCGGATATGGTTTAATAACCTACACCAGAGAAGAATTCATAAAACTTTGGATTGGTGAAAATGCCAATGAAAAAACGGAAGAAGGTATTGTTTTAATTTTAGAAACCACTCCGGCATTTTTTCAGACCGAATTTGATGATCAGGAAAGCAAAGCCAGCTTTTCGTTTCTTTCCAAATACCTGCTGAAATATAAGTCACTCGTCATACAGCTGGCTGTAGGGCTTTTGGCAGGAAGTCTACTTTCCCTGATTTTTCCCTTTCTTACCCAAAGTATTGTGGATGTCGGGATCCAGAATCAGGATCTTAACTTCATCTATCTTGTCCTTTTAGCACAGATCATGCTCTTTATGGGAAGAATGGGTATTGAAATTATCAGGAGCTGGATTTTATTACACCTTTCGGCAAGAATCAATATTTCCATCATTTCAGATTTCTTCATCAAACTGATGAAGCTTCCGATCAGTTTCTTTGATACAAGAATGACAGGAGATATCATGCAGCGGATCAATGATCATCACCGGATCGAGCAGCTTTTAACGAGTTCATCACTGAACACCCTGTTTTCATTAGTCAATCTGATTATATTCAGCATTGTCCTTTTATTTTATGACTACAGGCTGTTTATTGTTTATCTTATCGGAGCAGCAGCTTATATCGGATGGATCAGTTTTTTTCTGGGCAGAAGAAAAGAACTTGATTATAAAAGGTTTTCACAGGTTTCCCAGGAACAGAGTAAAGTGATCGAGCTGATCAACGGAATGCAGGAGATCAAAATGCATAATGCCGAAAAACAGAAACGCTGGGATTGGGAGTTTCTGCAGGTAAAACTCTTTAAGATCAGAATAAAATCCCTTTCTCTGGAACAATGGCAATCCGTAGGCGGAAATTTCATTAACCAGATGAAAGATATTCTGGTAAGCTTTTTATCTGCCAAACTGGTTCTGGAAGGAAATTTGACTTTAGGGATGATGCTTTCTGTCCAATACATCATTGGACAACTAAACAGTCCTTTGCTTCAGCTGATTGATTTCATTAAGCAGACCCAGGATGCTAAAATTTCCCTGGAAAGGCTGGGGGAAATTCATGATAAAGAAGATGAGGAAAATAAAGACGAGCAATACAGCCACGAACTTCCCGGAAAGGATATCGAAATCGAGAACCTTTCTTTCCGGTATACCGGTTCGGATGTGCCTGTTTTTGAAAATTTAACTTTGAATATCCCATATCAAAAAACAACAGCTATTGTAGGAGCCAGTGGAAGTGGAAAGACAACATTATTGAAGTTGCTGATGAAGTTTTACGAACCGTCTGAAGGTGAAATCCGGCTTGGAAATACAAAACTTAAAAACATCTCCCCTAGATTCTGGAGGGACCACTGTGGGGTTGTTATGCAGGAAGGTTATGTGTTCAACGACACCATCGCCAATAACGTGGCTGTCGGGGAAGACTATGTTGATAAAAATAAGTTGAGACGAGCCGTAGAAATTGCCAACATTAAAGATTTTATCGAAGAACTCCCACTCAGCTATAACACCAAGATCGGGAACGAAGGACTTGGGGTAAGTGGCGGACAAAAACAAAGACTTTTTATTGCGAGGGCGGTTTACAAATCACCCGAATATATTTTATTCGATGAAGCCACTTCGGCGCTGGATGCCAATAACGAAAAAGTAATTATGGAAAATCTGGAGCAATTCTTTAAGGGGAAAACAGCAGTCGTAATCGCACACAGGCTTTCAACCGTAAAACATGCCGATAAAATTATTGTTTTAGACAAAGGAAAGCTGGTAGAAGAGGGAAGTCATGCTGAGTTGGTTGCTTTAAGAGGAGAATATTACAGACTGGTAAAAAACCAGCTTGAACTTGGAAACTAAAATGTATAATACAAAATACAGCGGAATCTGAAAAGCTTAAAGAGTAGGAACTAAATTAACAATCAAATTACTATGAAAAATCTGAAAAAACTAAACAGAAACGACCTGAAATTGGTTAAAGGAAGTGGTGGTGGATTCTCCGGAGAAGGTTTAGGAGGAGGTGGCTGCGGCGGCGATTATTTTCCTTCAGATCCTCCAATGCCGGGTGAACCTTATAACTGCTCCTGCAACTCTTTGGCTTGGTGCGAAAAGATGGCAGCTTGCGTACATATCAGCTTTTATAGCCCTGAAAACTGTCGACTTTAAATCATCTAAATTATGATAATATGAAAAATTTAAAAAAATTAACCAGAGAAAATCTAAAATCACTAAACGGAGGAGGTATCGGTACTTGTGGAGCCTATTTTCCAACCGAACCACCACTTCCAGGAGAACCATTTGACTGCGGATGCAGCAATCTTCTGTGGTGCGAAAAAAGAGGCTCCTGTATTCATAAGAATATGTATTCATCACAAGCCTGTAATGATGGCTTTTAATGAAGTATATATTTTAATTCGATCAAATATATGACACAGCAATCTTCAATTTTTTGGAGATTGCTTATATTTAAACTATGGAAAAAGACGTCTTAGATAATATTGAACTCCGCTCGGAAAGTGTTCAGGATATCCTTACCCAACCACCCCACTGGATGATCCGTTGGGGAAATACCATTATATTTTTAATTCTGCTGCTTATCTTAATGATGAGCTATGTTATCCGGTATCCCGAATTTATCCCTGCCCCGATTGTGGTAACCTCTCAGAATCCGCCAGAAAAACTGGAAGCAAGGACCAATGCCAAAATTGAGAAAATCTTTATTAAGGAACATCAGCAGGTGAAAAAAAACCAGGTGTTGATGGTGATGCAATCAACCGCTAATTACGAAGACGTTTTAAAGCTTAAAAAAATTATAGATTCAATCGCTCCTGATCAGTTGCTGTCATTCCCTGTAAGTGAGGCATCGCATTTTAAACTAGGGGAACTTCAGGGAGATTACAACGGTTTTGCGAAAGCCTTTCAGGATGAAACCCTGTTTACAAGACTTCAGCCCTACGCTCCGGAAAATTTGGCGGCCAATCAGAGCCTATCCGAGTACAGATTAAGGATTGCCACGACCAAACAGCAAAAAAAGCTTGAACAGGCAAAATATGAAATTACACGGAAAAACTATCAACGCTCCCAGGACTTATATAACCAGGGCGTAATTGCTTCAATGGAGCTTGAAAATGAGAAGATCAAATTCCTGCAAGCCCAGCAAAATCTGGAAAACATAAATATTTCTCTTTCACAGATGGAAGAAGCGATTTCCAATCTTAATAAAACCAAAAGCGGGACCGCTATCAATACAGAAAAAGACAAAATTACGTATACTTCCCAAACCTTACAGCTGTTTGAGCAATTAAGAAAGTCTCTCAAACAATGGGAACAGAATTATTTAATCATTTCCAACACGAATGGCATTGCCAGTTTCCAGCAATTCTTTGGGGAAAACCAATTTGTAAAAGCCGGGGATGTTATTTTATCCATTCTTCCGGAAAAAAAGGATAAATTAGTTGGAAGAATGTCGGTACCGGCAGCCAATTCCGGAAAAATCATATCCGGGGAAAAGGTACTTATCAAACTGGACAATTACCGCTACCAGGAATATGGAATTGTAGAAGGAAAAGTTCAGAACATTTCTCTTTCTCCCGATAAAGAAGGAAACTATTATGTTGATGTCCTTTTACCGAAAGGATTAAAGACAAGCTACAATAAAACCCTTCCTTTCGATAAAGAGCTAAAAGGAAATGCTGAAATTGTCACAGAAGATCTACGGCTGATTGAAAGATTCTTCTACCAAATGAGGAAACTATTGGGATATCAAAGTTAATATCATATGTAAATAAAAGCCCGGAACATAATACTAAGTTTCGGGTTTCTTTTTACCTGATAGTTCTTAATACTTATTTGGTTTAAAGAGATTGACGACAAGAATTAAGGAAATTAGTTTTTACGATTAAGAATAATTGCCGGTTACAATGATATTATTTAGGAGCTTTATCCCGCTCTGCACTGCTACTCCTCGCGCCGGGTCTTTGCCCGTGCGGATGCCAGAGCTTTCCACCGCAGGCTGTGGGGTATCCGTTTCTATCGGGGCTAGGGGTTTTGCGTTTTTAATGCGGCATGTGTGGGTTAATGGGAATGTTCGGGAATGAGTAATGAGTAATAAGTGATGAGTGATCAGTGATGGGTAATAAGTAATGAATAATGAGCAATTAGCAATTAGCAATTAGCAATTAGCAATTAGCAATTAGCAATTAGCAATTAGCAATTAGCAAAACTACAGGTTTCTGCAGTTCATTTTTTGACTATTCTGATCAATTGTTGAGGGTAAAAGATGTTACATATCATTTCTAAGATAAACTGTTACAAAAACAGGAAGGGAAGATGAACAGGCCGCCCCTGCGGGGCTTAATCGGATTTTATTTGGTTTTCAGCTATTAACAGCAGGCTCCTCTGGAGCCTTCAGCCTT
>CAJYRQ010000098.1 GCA_913777465.1 uncultured Chryseobacterium sp. | reverse complement strand
ATAGCGGGAGAGTAGGTCGCCGCCAGTTTTTATTAAAAGTCTCATTCATTAATTTGAATGAGACTTTTTTTTATGCCCGTACGTCAAGGTTCAAAATTCAAAATTCAAGGTTCAAGATTCAATGTTTAAGGTTTAAGGTTCAGCAGAAGAACAAACACAATCTTGGCTTGAAAACCTCCGGTATTCTCATAGCCAACGTCTCATTACAAAAAATTTATCCCTGCAACATAGCTACAAGAAGTGTAACTTTACCTATTGCCTATTGCCTATTGCCTATTGCCTATTGCCTATTACTTATTACTTATTATTCATTATTTATTGTTCTTTTTTAAGGAAAGCTTATAATTCATAAATAATATTTTTATTTTTGTTGAATGACGGAAAACACATCGCCATTCCTGGATACTCTTTTTTTGCTTCGTCAGGAAGAATGCATCACTATTTTTTCGGATATTCATGACATTTCCAAAAAGGAAGAGGAGGATGCCATGGCATATTTTCAGGCAGAGTTTGAAAAGGAAAGGCTTGAGTTTTTATCCAGTGATATAGTCTGTGATAGGGAAACCGCACTTTGGGCGGCGAAAGTGCTTTATCACAGTGCCCAACTTCACCTGATAAGACAGAATACGGCTAAAGATTTAAACAGATTAATTCCTCCTTTTAAAGGAAAAAGAGAAGTTGCCGCACTGCTGTCTGCCGACTTATCGCTCCGGTTTTTACCTCAGATTGTTTCAGCATTACAGATCGCTGATCCGGAAGATCCTCTGGTACAAATGCTGGAATCTGTTTTAAAGCAGTTTCACTACTCTGCCGTAGGATTTGATCTGGAGCTGGAAGGGATTAACTGGGAAGAGGAATTAAAAGATAAGACCTACCGGAAATTATACCTGGAGAGAATAGTGGAGAAAAAAGCCTATAAACTGGCTGAAATCCCGTACATCAATCAGTTGCTAATTGCCGAATTCGGCTTATACAAAGATATATTTTGGAAAGAATTAAAAACAATAACTGAATAAAATGAAAACTTACGAGAGTGTATTTGAATTTTTAACGGATCCTACCAAAGAGACTTTTCTAAAATGCAGGGAACTTGTCATCAATGATCCTGCTTATGATCCTTATTCCGAAGATACAGGGAATGTTCAGGATCTTCTGAATGAAGGAAAATTTAAGGAAGTGATCAGCTATGTAAACATTAATGTTTTATTGAGTCCGAGTGTTCATATTTTTAAATATTTTGCTCATCGGGAATTAGGTGATGAAAAAGCAATGCATATTGAAATGAGCATTGCTCAGACTCTTTTTGAATGCATTGAGAAAACAGGAGACGGGACACGGAACTTACCATATATTGTGACAAGGATTTCGGATGAAAGAGATCTGATCAGATACCATTTCAACAAAGAAGATACAATGCAGAGGCTTATTAAAACAGAAGATCAAATACTGGACGTTCTTTCGCTGACTGACGGTTCAGAAGTATACTTTGACATTTCTGTTCCGTATCGTAGAATCGCTTTTTCATTCAGTAAAAGAAATACCGAAAAAGAAAAAGCAGAACAAAAAGTGGAGCAGCCCAAAAAGAAGAGCTGGTGGAATTTTTTAAATAAAAATTAGTGATGGAAATTAATACTGCTGTTACGGTTGGCCTTATCTTCTCTACATACGGCTTTTTATTCTGTATTTTGTCTTACTATATCAACATCGGACTTCTCAATATGAAAGTAAAGGAAGTAAATGTCTTTTCAACATTTACCAAACCTGTTTACTCGTATGTTTTGCAAAATGGAGTTAAAATAAACTTCGGCTATATCCCCGTTAATTATAATATAAGTTTTGATATGGGAGAATTTGTAGTGGACTCCCCTGAAGAAAAGCAGTACCATAGGAAGCTGACTAAAAATATTGCTCTTTTTCAATTAATGAATGTTGCTTTGCTTATTATTGTTGTAAGCTCTGCAAGTCTGATGTTAGGATACAATCCGGCTAAGATTCTTAAGGACTTCATCGACAACGGGTATGATCTCATAGCAGGGAAACGGAGCTTTTCAGAATTCAGGGCCATCGTCCATTCCCAATATGCAATCTATGGAAAGCATTTCTATATCTTTTTTGTGCTAATGACGTATTTCACCTGTATTTCTTTTCTTATGGCACTATCACCGTTATCGATGTATATTAGCATAATGGTTATGTTGTTTATTTTGGGATCTTATTTGGTGATTGGCTTGAAGTACTTTGAACTGCCGGTTACTTTTTATATCGATCTTTTAATTTCACTGGTAGTAAGCGGATTCATCTATTTTTTATCATTAAGATTTTTTATTAAATAAAAACAGTCAAACCTTCGTTTACTTTATTAACTGAAATGCTTAAAAACAACTGCTGAATAAATCCTGCAGGATTACATTTAAGGAAAGCTAACCGAAAAAAAACAATAATTAAATGACTCAAAATATAGAAAAACTAAATAAAGTACTCACTTACGTAAAAGATACGTTCGTCGGCAAAAATGATGTGGTGGATTTGTTGGGAATCTGCTTGCTGGCAAGAGAAAATACCTTTTTGTACGGACCTCCCGGAACAGCAAAATCCGCCATTGTGAGGACTCTGGCCAAAACCGTTAAAGACGGAAAAAATTTCGAATATCTTTTGACGCGTTTTACCGAGCCGAATGAAATCTTCGGTCCCTTCGATATCCGTAAACTAAAAGAAGGAGAACTGCTTACCAATACCGAAGGGATGATGCCGGAAGCCTCGCTGGTTTTCCTTGATGAAATTTTCAATGCCAATTCGGCGATCCTGAACTCCCTGCTGATGGCTTTAAATGAGAAGATCTTCAAAAGAGGAAAAGAGACCAAACATCTTCCGGCCCTCATGTTCGCAGGGGCAAGCAACGTTCTTCCTGAAGATGAAGCATTGAATGCCCTGTTCGATCGTTTTCTGATCCGGATTAAGGTAGACTATGTACATCCGGACCTTCTTCAGCAGGTGCTGCTGGCCGGAAGAAAACTGGAAAGCAATATTGAAACAGAAATACCCGGAATTCTTTCCCATGAAATCCGCGACCTGCAGGAACTTTGTAAAACAATAGACCTGAGACCGGTTTATGAAGTCTACTTAAACACCATCATTAATCTCAGAAATACGGGAATTGCAATTTCCGACCGTAGAGCCGTAAAACTGCAGAACCTCATCGCAGCAAGCGCCTTAATCTGTGGCAGAAATGAAGCCATCCTCTCGGATTTATGGGTGTTAAAACACATCTGGGATACCGAAGAACAGATTGAAATTCTGGAAGGCATCATCAACAGGACGATTGAAAAAGACGACCATCCGAAATCCCATCCACAGGCCATGCAGAACAAAACGCCGGATCCGGAGGAAGTAATGAAAGACGTAAAAATCTTAGTGGAAAAATGGAATGAAGGATCTTTGAGTTTTGAGGAACAGAATGTGATCAAAGATAAATTAAGATACCTTCAGACCCGTTGCGACTGGATCAGGAATCCCGAACAGAAACAATATATCCAACAGGAAATAGAAAGTCTATGGCAAAAGATTCTTCAGACGGTCTAAAAGAATTCTGGGCCGAAATTCCCCGTGCCAATGAAGACTTTTTAGGGTCGGTCCGCGACTGGAAAAACATTCAGATAGCTCTGGAAGAGGATGTTATATGGCTGAAGGGTTTTACCGGAGAGCAGGCGGCTTCTTCAGAAATCCAGCAGCTGCCGGATTTCCTGCTGTATGAATTAAGAGAAGGGCTTTTATTCCGGAAGGAGGCGCTGGTTCCAAGTAAAAAGATGAGAACGGCTCTGCTGTGGACTCCCATTGATAAAGCATTGCGCCTGACATTTCCCTCATTCAACCCTAATTTTTTCGGAATTGATGAGAAAATTGAAGTTAAGCTAAAACCCAGCGAGGAAGAACATCCTGCAACAGCTTTGTTATGTTCGATAAAAGAGATCAGGGAAGCGATCATTACGCTGCCAAAATTTAAATTGGAAAAAACCGACTGGATTATCATTAATGATTATGCTTTATTTATCGGCGATCCCTTACTGAGTTTACCGGGAAAAACATTCTGGTCGAAAGACGGACATCTTTTACCGTCAGGATACGATTTCGAATTTAAAAACCTGAACTCCCTGTTGCAGAGAAAATATAATACAGGCCGCGATCAGTGGCTGTTGTGGAACGAGAACGGAAGTCTTTTATCCCTTGATAAAGAGGATTTCCGGAAACTTTCCGTAAGTTCATTCCGTCTCACTGAAAAATCACAGGAATGGATATAGTTACCTATTTCCAATCGTACATCGACTATTTCTGGGAATGGACAACGGATGAAGATATTCCGGACGATACCCGTTATAATGATAACAACCTCGTGTCGATCCCGAATGTAGGGGCGATTGCGTATAGACCTTACCTCATCGAAATCCTTAAAGAATTAAAAGAGGACGGATTTCCACCTTTTGGTTCTTTGCTTCTTGTTTTGTACGCGCTTCATGATGGCTACCTGAATCTGGACGGTGTTTTTTATCATCTGAACAGACTGAAAAATGACTTATCGGAAAATGATTCAGAGGTCGATCTTGCCATAAAATTTTTAGAAAATATAAATGCCATTGGAGGTTCCTTCAAGAAAGGACGGAATAAGATCATTCTTCTACAAACCATTTTTAAAGACAGTCACAATCAGATTTCTTCCGTAAATTCAGGATTAATCTTAAAAATTTTTGAAACCAAGCCTCAAATCATAGGTGAAGCTGCTGTTAAAAAGAAACTGACTTCGGTCGCAGTCAACCGGGATATTAAAACCCTTACACTGCTTCAGGATAAATTTCCGACTCCGGAATCTATCGTGAATGCCATGAAAGGGTTTACGGACCTTCCGGAACTGGAAGATGAAGTGGTGGAAGAAGAAACAACGGTGGGAACCGGTACGGATTTCATCCAGGAACTTATTGAAGAGCCGAAAACGTTTCAGGTCGGAAGCCTGATTAAGCGAATCTGGAGCGGACTAAAAATTCCGATGCGCCATCTTTCGCCGGGAGAACAGCCGATCGGAGGAATTTCAGATATGACGAATAAAGGCGAACTGCACCGGATGCTTCTGTCCGAATTTGCCAATGAAGATGATGTCTTTATGAACCGGGTGGCCAACAATGAAGCCTTATATATCCAACGGGAAATCCCACCGGAAGAAAATATTTTCGAAAGGGTTATCCTGATCGACACTTCCCTGAAAAACTGGGGAACGCCGAAAGTTTTGGCTTTTGCATCAGCCATAGCGGTTATTAAACATCCGAAGGCTCATTCGGCATGCCAGGTTTTTGCATTGGGACAGAACATCATCCCGATTGCTCTGGACAAAATAGATGAAGTCGTGGAAAACCTGAACCAGGTAAGCCCGGTTCTGGAAGTCTCGCATACGCTCGAAAGGTTTTTTCAGGAAGAGCATCAGGAGAAAGATCTGGAGGTCTTTTTTATCACCCATCAGGAAAATCTAGTCAATCAAAACCTTCAGCGGGTTATCCATGAAAACAGGGACCGCCTGAAATTCCTGGTAACGACTTCCGCAGTGGGTGAGCTGAACTTTTATAAGCATCATAAAGGGACACGGAAACACATCCAGAAGATCATGCTTCCGCTGCATGAATTATGGGCCAATCCGCCTGAACGGAGACGGAAAAGGGAAAATAGAGTTTCAGGAAGCGGCAAAAAAACGGATGTCCCATTCAATTATCCGGTCTTATTTCCCGCGCCGATCAATAAAATTGCCACTTTCCTGTATGAAGGTGAATTTTATATACTCAGCAATAAAAAACAGCTGCTGAGAACCTACCTGTCGGATAATTACTACAACCGGAATTATTATGATACCTATAAAACACATCATGGCTGTGAAGTGATCATTGACGGTATTTCTGTACGACCGAAAGGCCAGTTTGCATTGGCGAGGAATAAGCAGGGAGATTTTATCTTATGTCAGTATATGCCTGACAAGAAACTGATTTCCAAATTAAATTTAAATACCAAAGAATATTCAGAACTGAACGTAACCGGAAAAAATATTCCGGACGATCACCAGTTAATATATTTTAGCAGACATTTTTATTTATATAATGAAAACAGTGATTTGATTCCCCTTATCAATATTGAAGGAAATATTTCATTAGAATACGTTTTAAATAGTAAATTAATTTATAAAAATCAAGGTAAAGTTCAGTCCGAAATTAAAAAACTGTATCACAGCGGATTGAAAATACTAAACAATTTTAATAATATCGGGATCAATACGGAAAAAAAACTGGTCGTTTCAAATAATGAGCTGAATAAATACAGCGAAGATTCAATCACGTTTTACAGGAACAATCATCCGTTGAAAATTTTTACAGAGCAGAATAAAAACAAATTCATTTTTTCAGATGGAAGTGAGATCATTACGGATTCCCGGGGAATGCTTACCTTTAAAAGCAGCAACAAAAAGATACCGGAATTTTATATTCCCTCCACGGAATATGGAAATCTGGCACTGGCCATCCATACGGAATTCGGAGGCTCGGAGTATTACTTGCCGCAGAATACCCTCCTGAAAGTGAGAACGATGGAAGAAATGTACACCGATTATATAGAACGGTTTATCGATCAAATCTGGGAATATGGAACTTAGAATCAAGCCTTTTCCGAAAAACAGCTATCCCAAAAAAGGACTTTTGATCAAAGGGTCTTCACCGCTGGTATGGCTTCATGAGATGGAAATGTTAGGAATCAATCTTAATGAGGTCCTTTCGTTCCCGGTTCCCGCCTCCGAACCGAATGTCTTATACGGATGTTTTCTGGTTTTTGAAGACCTGGCTCCGAATGACATCGGCAGAAATGCGTATTTCCAATGTGTTGATGATTACCTTTTCATTCCTGAGAACACCACATTTTACCCGAAGATCAATCCTGAAGACTGGCAACAGGCCAATGCGACATTTCTTATTATGCATCCCGTATTCGGATTGGTAGAGCTGAATGAGGAAATCGACTGGCTTTCATTGATTCAGAATCCGAAGCCTTCGGAGGATAAAGTTAGGAAACCGTCAAACGGGGTACGCAATCCACAGAAAATCGAGCGCTTCACGGTGGAAATGGATGATGAAAAAGTCCTGGAAGCCCTGGAAAAGCCACAGACCGAAGAAGAATGGATGAAGCACCTTCCGTTTGACATGAAAAAGGTAATGGCGGGAAACAAAAAGGAAATCGAAAAATATTTAAAATACATCGAAAAATATCCTGACCGGGCGGTTGAATTAGGCGTTCCTCTGGACATTATGGGAACATCGAGAGGAGACGGCTTCGGAATTTTCAGATTTAAAATTCCCTGGCTTGAAAAAATCTTCGGTAAAAAAGAAGACGATGTATCCGGCGAAAAATCTTCAGGGAAAAGTTATGCCTGGGTATTTTGGGTAGTCCTTTTAATGATTGGGTTGGCAAGAGTTTTTATGACTTTTAACCAAAACCAATCCAAAGAATCGCAGCCGGTTTCTTCAGGGAAAGTCCAGGCACCCGACAAAATCATGACGGCTCCTGTGGTGGCTTATAAGTCAGGCGTTACGGATATTGATATGAAGATCGATTCCCTATATGGTAAAAAACGTCGGGAGCTTATGAAAGAACACATGAAGGCCTCATTAAGCATGAGCAGGCCCGATGAAAAAAGTTACCGGGAATACCTGGAAAACGGCGGAAGACCGATTGATAAAATCCAGAACGATGTCTTTAAGCTGAATGATAAAACAGATGCCGCAACCGATTCCCTTAAACGGGTTTACCGGAAAAAAATCGTAAAATACCTGGCACAGAACGAAGGGAAGATCAGGAAAAAAATAGCGGATTCCATTCGGAAGACAGGTTCGGGCAAGCCGGCGGATGAAGGGTTGGTAAAAACCATTATGAATAAGAAAGCCGTTCTCATTGAAGATTCTCTCGGAAGGTTATACGGAACAAAAGAATATCCGCAGACCCCGCCTCCGGTAGCCCCGTTAGATAACGGTAGCCATAAAGCTGAAGAAAAAAGCACCTCTTTTTCCGAGATTTTCTGGCTGATCGTTGCCATGACGGGAGCAGTAGGACTATATTCCTTTTTTGTGAAGAGAAAATCGCTGAATGTAGGAGGTGAGAATATTCCGGGCGGCACCAAGATTTTTCTAATGATTCTCTTAGTCGTTATGTTAGCGTATATTTTCTACCCGCTGATCGGCATGTTCGGGTACAACTGGTTTGTATGGCTTCTCATTATCGGCATCGTATTGCTGCTGTACCGGCTTTTCAGCGAAGACAAAACCATCTTAAAATCGGATAAGGATGAATAGGCAGAAATTTACAGACAAATTTATGGCGGCCTTTTTTATTCTCGCCATCATCAAAATCATCGGAATCCTGGCGCAGCTGTTTCACCAAAGCTTTTGGAGCGTGGTCGGGACCCTGGTAATCTTTATCGTTATTGCTTTTATCATTTTAATCGTGCTGATGCAGCTGGAAAAAAAAGAAAAGGAAAGCAAGGCATCGGGAAAAGGCAGAAACGGAGGAGGAAATATTTACCTCGAAACCTCGCTTTTTGATAAAATCAGGGACCGGTACGAAGAACTTGCCGAAAAATACATCCGTGAAAAAGATTATAAAAGAGCAGCCAAAGTATATATGAATCTGCTGAAAGACTACTATCGGGGAGCGAAAACCCTGGAAGATGGAGGATGGTATAATGAAGCCGCCGTAATCTATCTTAAAAAACTGAAGAACAGATCTGAAGCGGCAAACTGTTATGAAAAAGCAAAACAGTATAAAAAAGCAATCGATCTGTACATAGAACTCGGGCAGAAAGAAAAAGCAGGCGATCTGTACCGGCAGATGAACGATACCAAAAATGCAAATATCTATTATCAGATGGTCGTGGATGATTACGTAGGCAACAACCAGATGGTAAAAGGCTCATTGATTTACCGCAAAAAAATGAAAATGCCCGATGAAGCCCAGAAAATCCTGCTCAGAGGCTGGGAAGAAGACCGTGATGCCTACAACTGTCTGAACAATTACTTCGCTAATATTTCCGATATTAAAAAATTGGATCAGCAGATCAGCGAACTGTATGGGCAAACGCCTTCCGATAAGAAGATCATTTACCTGGAAGCCATGAAGCACGAATTTAAAAAAGATCCTAAGCTCCAATCCACCACAAGAAATATTGCCTACGAAATTATTGCCGAAAAAGTAGCCACCCGTTCTGAAATCGTGAACGAGCTAAAACATTTCAACCCGGAGGATGAAGTGATCCTCAAAGACATTTCCCGATATAAAATGGGAAGAAACAGAATGTTTAGGAATTAATATGAGCCTTACCATATCATTCATCTACTTATCCGAAAACGTTAAGGATAAATTTCTTAATCCTGAAAGTAACTTGTTTGGTTTTGAGATCTGCCGAAAAGAACTTTGGGGACATAAAATGTTGAAAGATCTCGGCTGTAAAATTATTTCGGAATTAAATGAAAAAGACCTTTTTATTGTGAATGAAGAACTTGAAATAGTTTACAGGGACTGTATTATAATTCTAAAAAATAGTAGTGTAATAAGTTTGACAACAAATTATTCAGAAATATTCATTGAATACAGGGTAAATAATTTGTTTGAATTTCTGAAAGTAGCTTTGAACAATAAAGATAATTTGGGATAAATATTTCTTAAGGTTGATAATAATTAAATGAAGTATAAAACGAAAGTAAAAATATATAAAAATCGTAAGACTTAGCTTTCCAAAACCATTCGGTTTTTATGATCAGGATCAGTAAACACTTCTTTGGCTTCCGAAAAATATTTATCTTTGCGGCAACAAATTTATGACAATACAAAGAGCACATATCAGTTTGAATCTATGCGATCGCCCTGTACTAAAGGGATCGTTTGGGTATGAAAGAATGATATCGTATGAGGCGAAATGGGCTTGCTTTGAAAAATATTTATACTAATCCAGTAAAAATTAAATCAAAATACAGCAAAAACGCCTCGGTAACCGGGGCGTTTTTTGCATTTGTAGTGCAGAAATTATTTAGAATGAAAAAAAATAACCATAAAAGTGAAAAATTTTTAATAACAAATGAACAATTAATACGAAAATAAAGCGTGATCAGTAACCCGATGAGAGACAGTCATTTAGGTATTTAAAAACATCTGCAGGATATTGCGGACGGAAATCCTCTATTCTAAAAATTCGATTTAAATAATTGGTTTTCAGGTATTTAAACGAAAAGTAAATTTGCAGGTTAAAAAAAATCATCCTTACTTTGCAACCGAAAATTGAAAGCGACAGGTTTTCAGCTTTTCAAAAACTTTTTTAAAACAAGAAAAATAAAATGAAACAATTTAACAACATATTCAATTTATCATCAAGAGAACACGGCCTACAGCCGATGGGGCAGGGATATGCGTGTGTTATTCTTCTTGATAGTGAAATGGGTAAAAGGTGCTTATATAAATGGGTCAGCTAACAGACTGACACGTGTAAAAATATAAAGCGCCTCCCGAAAGAGGCGCTTTTTTAATGCCTGAAAATTAAAAATAAAACAATCCCGTAGCTCAATCGGTTGGAGCATCGACCTGATACGTCGGAGGTTGAGGGTTCGAGTCCCTCCGGGATTACAAAGGTGAATGGCCAATGGTGAATTTTGCTTCGCAAGTGAATGGTGAATTTACCGCCAAAGTTTAATCACAAGCGTAGACGAAAAAACTTAACCGCAATTCCACTCCTATGGAGGGGTGGCGAAAATTCCGAAAGAATTTTTGACGGGGTGGTTTCTATTAGTGCATGTTCAATGCTGAATTTTGCTTCACAAGTGAATGGTGAATTTTAAAGCTGAAGGTTAATCAAAAGCACACCGGAAAACCTTAACCGCAATTCCACACCTATGGAGGGGTGGCGAAAATTCCGAAAGAATTTTTGACGGGGTGGTTTTTAAATGTGAATGGTCAATGGTGAATTTTGCTTCGAAAGTGAATGGTGAATTTTAGAAACAAGTTAAAATTAACCATTGACCCGCAGGAATTGACAAGCGAAGCGAATTGACCCTTCACCTCAAGGTTCCGTAGCTCAACCGGATAGAGCATGGGTTTTCTAAACCCAGGGTTACAGGTTCGAATCCTGTCGGAATCAC
>CAJYRQ010000097.1 GCA_913777465.1 uncultured Chryseobacterium sp. | reverse complement strand
CAAAAGTATATCTGACAACCTATGACTGCACTTATTCTCTATACGGAAGTCTTCAATATTACCAAAATATTCTTGTATGCTCATACATACAAAGATCTTATTTATTTTTCATGCGTTTGCCCTATTAAAAAATTAATAAATATAATAGATCACAATTTTTAAGCTAAATTGAACGATATAATGACTTTTTTAGATGCTTAGAATAACAAAATCAGCGGCGTAAGCCGTTTAAATAATGAGGTCTTAACCATTACGGATATTAAAATGCTAAAATGTATCTAAGGATTTTCACAGTAAACCCGTCAGGTTTATTTTCATAATCTGACTTGTTATACGTTTGTTAATTCACAAAAAATGGTTTAAAGCCGAATAGCCTTTTTGAAATTGAAAAATTCAGCAGGTATCTTCTATAGAATTTATAGAATTGCAGTTTATGAATTCTTGTGAATATACCGTGATAATTTGATTCCAAGATCGGTCCAGACAATTCTTGGATTTCCGTTACGGGTTAAATGCAAATCGGCAGTGCTGATTTCTTCCAGAATGCTTTCGATATTGGCCCCGGAGATAAACTTTGAAAAACCGGCCCAGTTGAAACCGTTCGCATTGATTTTCTTATACACCAGCTCCTCCGACTGGTAATTCTGCAAAAGTGCCAGCCTGAAGATTTCCGAGCAGTAATTTAAAAAGTTCTTCTGCTTTTCGCGGTTCCAGCCTGCAATTTCCCGGGCCCAGAGGATGATGCTTTTCAGGAATTCAGGTTTCTTTTTTACCATAAACGCATCACGGACCCACTGCACAAACAGTTTTTCGAATTCTTCATTCTTGCTTCCCGACCGGAGCAGTTTCAACGCATCATTCAGGTCACCCTGGGCTTCATGAACGATTTCATTTAACTTTTCCCCCACAATATTGAAGTTCTTTTGTAAGTAAGCTTCGAGGTCTGTATCGGTAATCCTCGGCACTTCCACGATCTGCGTCCTGGAAAGAATGGTCGGCAGAATATCGTTTAACGATTCCGCCGTAAGCAGGATGACGGTTTTGGCAGGCGGCTCTTCCAGGAATTTCAGGAACTTGTTGGCGGCCGCGACGTTCATTTTATCGGCTCTCCAGACAATCAGGATCTTGGTTCCGCCTTCATAGCTTTTTAAGGCAAACTTCTGATTCTGGTCATCGATTTCATCGGCGGAAATGAACAACTGTTTGTTCTCCGACTGTAAGAAAGCCGTCCAGTCGTCATAGCTGGCATACGGGGATTTCAGCACCATCTCCCGGAATTCTTCAAATTTGTTTTTGCTTAAAGAATTTTTATTGTCGGTGAACACCGGAAAGCTGAAGTGCAGATCGAGGTGGTTGAGGTGCTCCACCTTTGAAGCGGCATGCTCATTCTCGTGGCTCAGAACTTCTTTAGCGTAGGCCAGAACCATAGGCAGCGTCCCATACCCTTCTTTTCCGGTGAAAAGCTGGGCGTGGCTGACCCTGTTTTCTGCGATGCTGTCTCTGAGAAGTTTCTTCAGGTTTTCCTGTCCGGCGATGTGCTCCCAATTCATGGCCCAAAGATAAAAAAATTGTAGGTTATTGTCATGTCAATTTTTAGGAACAGTGAATTTTGCTATCGCAAGTGAATGGTGAATTTCGCTTTGCGAGTGAATGGTGAATTCAGGTTGAGGTCAAGATTAAGGTTGGGCGTTGACAAGAGGTGAATGAATTTTGTTATCGCAAGTAAATGGTGAATTTCGCTTTGCGAGTGAATGGTGAATCTCAGGCTTAGGTCAGATTAAGGTTGGCCGTGGACAAGAAGTGAATAGTGAATTTTGTTATCACAATCGGATAATGAAGTTATGCTTGAGAGAAAATTGACAGGCACAGCGGATTGACTATTGACCGAAAGAATTGATCATTTACCATTGACCATTCACCCATACGGGCGGCTATTTTCCCTCCGGATCTGCCTTAACAAACTTTAACCTCATATAATTTTTACAATTCATTAATATTTAAGATATTTGCGCATTATTTTAAAAATAAAGAATGAAAAAAATCTTTGTACTATCATTCATATCGGTTGGGTATTTCCTTAATGCGCAGAACCTGAGTAATTCACCTTATGCGGCTTACGGAATCGGCGATGTGAAATATGATAATACGATCGAAACGACCTCGATGGGAGGTATATCCACTGCTTTTATAAGCGATTTTACAAGTAATTTCAATTTTGCAAACCCTGCAAACAATGCCAATTTCGAGTTAACCAGTATCAAACTGGAAGCCACCAACGAAAACAATTACTTTAAAACAGATTACAACAATACGAAGGCGACGAAACATTCTACGTATTTATCCAATATTTCCCTGGCTTTCCCTTTGTCACCAAAGCTGAAAATGGGACTTTCCTATCAGCCGTACAGCTCAAAAAGCTATAACATCCTTCATGAAGAAGATAATCTGGCAGGCGGGGTCACGAGGTACAACCGGTTCAAAGGAAGCGGAACGTTGAACACGGCCCAGATTGCTTTAGGATATAAGGTAACGGATAAATTTGCGGTAGGAGCAAGAGCCAATTATTATTTCGGGAACCTGTACGACCTGAATGAGCTGGCCTACTCCAATTCTGAACTGATCAACGGATACGAGACCAGAAACAGCATCCACAATTTTAACTTTACGTTAGGCGCAAGCTACCAGAATATCAATACCAGCACAGACCGTAAGCTTACCATCGGTGCTACCACCACTTTCGGGAACACCAGTAACATGACGACCGATTACGTAAACAGTACGTACTTCTATTCCGATGCTGCAGGCACTACCAAGAGCAACGAAAGCATCATCGACCAGAAAAGCACGAAGTCTAAAAACCTTCTTCCGATGCAGGCTTCCGTAGGGGTTGGTTACGGAGAAGAGAATCAGTGGTTCCTATCGTTACAGGGAGACTACAAAAAAGGAGAAAGCATTGCCTATTTCGGGAACAGCCTGGATCTTCAGGATTCGTACAGGATTTCTGCCGGAGGATGGTATTTGCCGAACTATAACAATTTCAGAAGCTATTTCTCCAGAATCGTTTACCGTTACGGGGCTTTCTACGAAAAAGGAAATCTTCAGATCGCGGGACAGAACATCAATAAATTCGGGGTATCTGCCGGCGTTCTCCTTCCGTTCAAGAACAGCAGCATCACGAGGATGAGCGGACTGGAACTTGGCCTGGAACTCGGGAAAAGAGGAACGGTTAAGAACAACCTGATCAACCAGAACTTCATCAACCTGAGGGTTGGTTTCAATTTTGCTGATAAATGGTTCAGAAAAACACTTTACAACTAATATGATGTTTTTTAGAAACATACTTCATAAAAAAAATATAGCATACCTTTTTAGTTGTGCTATATTTTTTATTATGACCTCCTGTGAGGAAGACCTTACGAAAGCCAACTCCAAGCAGAGTAAAAACTTCGCCTCCCAGATCATCAACAACGCCTATATCATCCAGCGGGATTCAGGGTTCATCAGCATGAAAGCCAAAGCCCCGATTATTGAAAAATACGAATTGATCGATAGCCCGTATACCGTTGCGAGAAAAGGCATCGACATCCAGTTTTTCGATAAGAAAAAACCAAAAGTCCCCGGAACTATCAAGGCAAAATATGCCAAGTTCTACGACTATAAAAAATTCTACGAAGCCAAAGGCAACGTAAGGATTACCACAAACGAAGGGGATAAATTTGCCATGCAGAGCATCTACTGGGACCAGGTGAAGAAAAACATCTATACCCACGATACCGTTTATGTAACCCGTAAAGACGGCAGTACGCTGATCGGTGCCCACGGCATGCGGGCCAAAGACGACTTTTCGGAGTATGTGTTCTTCCAGAATTCCGGGGATTTTGCCGCTCCTGAGATTTCCCAAAACAAAAAATAATTCATGATTTTTCATGCCCTCGGACTGATGTCCGGAACAAGCCTGGACGGACTGGATATCTGCCTGGTACGATTTGAAAAGAAGCAGGCCTGGGATTTCCGGATCCTGAAAGCTGAAACCCTTCCCTACTCCGCAGAATGGGAAAGCAAACTCAGGAATTCAATTTATCTTTCCGCAGAGGAATTGCTTGAGTTGCATTCGGAATATGGTTTTTACTTAGGAAAATCCGTAAAAAATTTTATTGAAAAACATCAGCTCCAAAATATCGATCTGATTGCTTCCCATGGCCACACGGTTTTTCATCAGCCAAAGAAAAAATTCACTTTACAGATCGGCGACGGAAGGGCCATTAAGCTGGAAACCCATTTGCCGGTGATCTACGATTTCCGGAGCCAGGATGTCCTCATGGACGGCAACGGTGCTCCGCTGGTACCGATTGGTGACGAACTTCTTTTTCCGCAGTATGACGCCTGTCTTAACCTAGGTGGTTTTTCCAATATTTCCCTGAAAGTTAATCATCAGCGGATGGCTTTTGACATTGCACCCGTTAATGTTGTTTTAAACATACTGGCTCAGACATTCAATAAAAATTTTGATGAGAACGGTGATCTTGCCAGAAAAGGAACGGTTAATGAGGGTTTATTAAATGACTTGAATGCATTGGACTTTTACCGGCAGTCTGCGCCGAAATCTCTGGGCGTCGAATGGTGCAACGAACATATTTTCCCGCTGTTCAGAGATTTGGAAAAACAGGATCTGCTGGCTACGTTTACGGAACATGCTTCCCTACAGATTTCAAAAGTCCTGAATGAAAACCGTTTGAAAAAAGTGCTTTTTACGGGCGGCGGAACATACAATGCTTATTTAATTGAAAAAATCAGATCCGGAACAGACGCTGAAATCATTATTCCCGGAAAAGACATCATCGATTACAAAGAAGCATTGATTTTTGCTTTTATGGGTGTTTTAAGGCTGAATAATGAGGTTAACGTCCTTGCTTCCGCGACAGGGAGCTTACACGATCATTGTTCGGGAGTTATTGCCTAACAGGAAAGTCTGTCTGCCTGATCAATCAATCTTCTTTGGTTACTTTAACATCGGCGAAATGACCTAATGTTCCCGGACCGATCCATAATCCGATACTTCCCCTACTGTTTTTGCCCTGCTTTAAGTCAATAACAATCAGAGCGGGTTGCGAAGCACCGTTAACATACAGCCTGGCCACTTCATCCCTGACCACAATCTTTATTTTGATCCATTCCGCAGGCACTATATCGACATAGGATTCATACTGCCCCGGTGCCTCCTTTCTTAATTTCTCCCATGGATATCCCGGAATGGAAATATACTGGCTGGAATGGTTTCTGCGCAATTGGTCATTTGCCCGGCCATTGGTAGGACGCAAATAAAACACCTCCATTTTAGAAGCATCGGAAGCTGCCCGGAAAGCGATCCCTACAAATCCGCGTGCGGTTTCTCCGGCGTTGGCAAGCGGCTGTCCGGAAACCATCGCTTCAATAGTCCCATTATGAAAATCAATGTTTTTGAGGATTGCCAGGGTTCTGTCTCCGTCGGCCTCACCTTTTATTTCCAGGGCAAGCGAATTTTTGCCTTTGAAAGATGATTTTTCAGCGGTTACCTGAAACGGTATTACATCAGCCGGAGCGATGGCTTTATGCTGTGCTTTGGATTTGATACTGAACGACAGGCATAAGACAATGGCAATGAACAGCATTTTATTCATGAGAAAAAAAATTTTAAATTTTAACCTGCCTAAAGTAAGAAAATAAAACTTCCTGAAACCCATTCCGAACCTAATGGACAATAACTTGTGAAAAATGACCTTTATATCTTGCACAGAACAATCCGTCAGCCTGAACTTCCGATTCACCTTCTTTGCTTGTTTTCTGTTTTAATCTATAGATTTAAACGCTTTTTACAAAGTTTTTTTATCTTTATCACCAACTTATATATTCTGACAAAATCCCTGAACATCATAAATCTGTAAAGAAATGGCTTCTGTCCCCAAAATCAAAACCTATCATTTTCTGCCCTACAAATACGGATCGGAGCTGTTACTGGATATCGGACGTATCGAAACACTGAAAAATTATGTCTTGGATCATACCGTGCACCAGCTCAGCTTTTACGAAATTATTTTTATCAATACAGGCTCCGGAACGATTTCGCTTGATGAAAATAAAATACCGATCCATCCACAGACCATTGTTTTCACTTCTCCCGGACAGGTCCGCCGCTGGGAAATTGAGGAAGAGGTAAAAGGATATACCCTTTTCTTTGAAAAGGATTTTCTCCATCTCTTTTTTTCAGACGAGCTGTTTCTGTACCGGTTTCAGTATTTTCATCAATACTCGCATCCTGCGGCCATGCAGATCGGTGAACCATCATTCGGGAAATGCAAAGCGCTTCTTCAAGAAATAGAACAGGAATTCGAACAGATTCAGAATGACAGCAATCATCTGATCCGATCATTTCTCTATCAGCTTCTTATCTTACTTAACCGTTATTATGCGGAGATTTATAAGGTTCAGCGGGATACTTATGTCCATGCGGACTTTTACCGGTTCCGGTCTTTGCTGGAGAAAAGATTTTTACAGGATCAGACCGTAGAAGCTTATACAAAAATGCTTAATGTCAGCTCCGGATTCCTGAATAAAATCTGCCGGCAGTTCAGTGGACTGTCAGCACAACAGATGATCCATCAGAAGCTGATTTCAGAAATAAAGAAACAACTGCATCAGAACAAATCCGCCAAGGAAATCTGCTATGCATTCGGGTTCTCAGATCCGTCCAATTTCAACCGCTTCTTTAAAAAATTTACCCATACTACTCCTCAGCAATACAGGAAAAATATAAAATAACCATTTTAAAGATAAAATGACCTTTTTGCAGGATATGGATGTTCCTAATTTTACAGAAAAAAGGAATATGACAAAATCTACAGCACTTGGTTTTTTATTTTTCATCATGAACCTGCTTTGGGTGCAGGCAGAAGAATTTTACGTAAATCCCCGGACCGGCAACGATACCTATTCCGGAGTGAAAGCCCAACCTTTAAAGACCCTATCTGAAGCTGCCAGGCGCGTCAATCTGAACAAAGAAAAAGGAGCAACAACAATCATCCTGTCAGAGGGCCTCCATCTGTTAACCCGGACCGTTCTGTTCAACAATAACAAATATAGTGTTACCAAACGCCTGACGATCCGTGCGGAAGTAATGCCTGACGATACCGGCTGGAGCCCGGAAAAAATGCCGGTTGTGATCACTGTAGTTCCTCTTGAGCCGGGCGTAGGCGGAGAAGAAGCAAAGGGGATACAGCCTGAAGTAAGCCATGTTACCATTGAAGGCCTCCGGTTTACAGGCAGTCCGGATTACACTTATCTTGATCCCCATAACCTACGCCGGTCTTATCCGGTATGGCGCGACGGAAAAAACCTGGACGACCTGCTGGTAACCCAATGCCTGTTTGCGGGAAATGTAGATGTATTGCCACTGCATGTCGGCGTTATAGCGAATGGTTATGGACTGGTGATCGACCATTGTGTTTTTTTCAATTGTAAAATTCCGGTTGTGTTCTGGAAAAACGATGGAAAGACCGGCAGCCGGAGTGCCATGCAACATTCATTGGTTTATGACGGTTATTTCTGTGGGGTCTGGACGACACAGGGCACCCATGGAGATGAATTTGATTTTCACCATAATATCATCGCCAATACCAGTACCATATGGATCAGGGAAAAAGGAAGCACACGACGGTACAAAGCTTCCGACTGTATTTTTACCGGTTATAAGAAGTTAGCAGGATATGGAAGCGGTCCTTTGAGCGACAGTGAAGCTACCCCAACCGGTTTTCTGGAAATGAAAAATGTACAGACTACGGGAACTGTCGTCATCGAAAAAGACCAGAGCAAGCGCAATTACCTTCAGTTGGCAGAAGGCTCTGCCGGTTCTGAATTACAGGCAGGCCTATTTAAAAAATGATCGAAATTAAATGTATTCTGATACAGCCTGTATAAAATAAAATAACCTTCATTGCTGAAGGTTATTTTTATTTATAAGCTTCGATCTTATCCGTCAGGGTATTGATGAAATTCTGAAGCGGCTTCTCGACCATCATTTTAATGAACGGGTTGAATTTCCCTTCGAACAGCATCTGCACCTCGGTCTGGTTTTCATTCAGAGGATTGATGGTAGCGGTCAAGGCGAAATCCAGGCTGGAGCTTGCCGATTTTAATACAGCCTTCTGATCATTCACTTCATCAATCTTCAGGGCAATCTCCGGCATTCCCTGCAGTCCGAATTTAAATCCATCCTCTCTCGTCTCAAACTTCTGAAGACCGTCCGGCATAAAATCTTTGTAATTTTCCGGCGATTTCAGGATTTCCACCAATTCTTTCGATGATTTATTGACAATAATCTTTCGTCCTTCTAAATTCATTTTTTATTTTTGTATTAAATTCTTAATTCTTACAAATATATGTATAAAGTTTTTGTGAACGAAAAAAAATTACTGTTGTCTAAGCAATCTGAAAACTTAGAAAAAACGCTTGGATACGAAGACGTCACAAGCCTGGAGATCGCGCTTGATCTTCTTGAAAATACATCAGTAAAGGAATTAAATGTTTACGGGGAAAACCTCGATGAAATCTGGGCCGAGTTCCAGAAGCTCTTCAGGATTATCGAAGCGGCAGGCGGCCTGGTGAACAATCCGGAAGGCGAAATTCTTTTCATCAGAAGGTTAGGCAAATGGGATCTTCCGAAAGGAAAGATGGAAAAAGGCGAATCCCGTGAAGAATCGGCCGTTCGCGAAATTGAAGAGGAAACCGGTCTTGCCAATGTAGAACTGGTACGGTTCATCAATACCACCTACCACATTTACGTAGAAAGAAACGGCGATAAAGTACTGAAATGCACGCACTGGTTTGAAATGAACTTCAGTGGCGAAGATACTTCAAAACCGCAGATTGAGGAAGGCATTACCGAAGTGGCCTGGAAAAACACCGCTCAGATCGAAGACGAAGTTTTCCCAAGCACTTTTAAAAATATCAAGCTGATCGTTCAGGAATTTTGGGAGCAGAAGGCTAAATAAAATCAATGGATTTTTCCAGCGCTATTCCCCTGGAACCTTTCAACAATACATTTTCCGACTGTATCCTTCTGACTTTAAGGTATTCGATTAATGCTGCGGTATTTTCAAAGCTTAAAGCTGATGCGTGTATGCTGCTGAAATTTTTGCCGACAGTGATGATCTGGTCGAAGCCCAGGTCTTCCGCCAGGTTCAGCAGGGCCTGATGCTCCCTTTCGCTTTCATCTCCCAGCTCCAGCATATCGCCGATGATGACGGTTTTGGAGCCGTCAAAAGTAATGAAATTATGCAGGGAAGCGGTCATTGAGCTCGGATTGGCATTGTATGTATCCAGCACCAGTATCTTACCGTCCTTTTTTACAATTTGGGAACGCATATTCGTCGGCGTGTAATTTTTAATAGCATGCTTTATTTTATCAAAGCTAATTCCGAAATGAAGACCCAGGCTGGCTGCTGCACAGAGATTGGTAAAATTATATTCCCCTGTCAGTTTTGAAACGGCTTTATCACCTTCATACATCAGGCCGACAAAATTTTCTTCTGAAAACAGTTCAAACTGATAGTCCGAATCTTCTTTTCCGAAGGTAATTTTGGGTGAATAGTTTTCTGTTTTTTCTGCCTGAACCGGATCATTTTCATTGACGAGAATGGTCTTTCCGTTATTTTTAAGGTAATCATAGAGTTCGGATTTTCCTTTGATTACGCCTTCAAACCCACCGAAGCCCTCCAGATGGGCCTTACCGAAATTGGTGATGTACCCGAAATCAGGCCGGGCGATGGAACACAGGAGCTCGATCTCCTTCTGGTGGTTGGCTCCCATCTCAACCACAGCCATTTCATGTTCCGGCTTAACGGAAAGAAGCGTGAGCGGAACACCGATATGGTTGTTTAAATTTCCTGAAGTATACTGAACGTTGAACTTTTCCGAAAGAACGGCATGGATAATTTCTTTCGTTGTCGTTTTACCGTTGCTTCCCGTAAGCCCGATTACCGGGATCTGCAGCTGCTTCCTGTGGTAGATGGCCAGCTCCTGCAAAAAATCCAGCGTAGAAGGAACAAAGAAAATGTTTTTCGCTTCATCTTCAAATTCCTTCTGCTCTACAATTACTGCCAAAGCGCCGTCATCAATTGCCTGCCGGGCCAATGTTGCCGCATTGAAATTGTCTCCTGAAAAAGCAAAGAAAATATCGTTTCTGCCGATTTTTCTGCTGTCGATGGTTACTTTGTCAGCCTGTAAAAACAAAGGGTAAAACTGTTCTGTATTCATAGTTCAAAAATAAAAAAACCTTCCAGTATTTTGGAAGGTTTTTTTGAAAATTATTTAGATAAATCTTATCTTCTTGTTCTACTTTTATCGTTAGCTCTGGCATCCTGTGCAACACGGAAACCGATCCATCCGAAAGCTCTGTCCTGAGACTTGTATCTTCTTTGTCCCGGATCCAGCCAGTAAGCCGTATCCTGCCAAGAACCACCTTTTACCACTCGGATATCGTTGGAAATATCGGAAGTTCTTTCTTTTCTGTCTTTCTGTAAGATTACTTTACCGTTGGCATCTACAATAAATCTTGATTTAGGAGAATTGTACATGTCGTAAGTAGAAGCGGAATCAGAAGCATTTCTGTAGTTCAGGGAAGACATTCTGTCCCCGTCTCTGTAGTTTCTGTAGTCTGCAATCGTTTCTCTTTCAAACTGTCCCGGAAGGTTTCTGTAAACCAGTCTTCCGTCAGCCAGAGTATCGTATTTAATATTGCTTTCGTCTACCATTTTGTAAGTTCCGTCTCCGTTTCTTACCACAGCCTGAGGCATGTTTCCTCTATAGTAGTTGAAGTCGCTGAAATCTTCATCGATGATCGGTCTGTATACATCGGCTGTCCATTCTGAAACGTTTCCGTACATTCCGTAGATTCCAAGGTCATTGGAAGGATATTGTCTTACGTCTGAAGTTTTGGCAGAACCGTCATTTTTCCAGCCCGGAAGACCTGAATAGTCACCCGCTCCCATTTTGAAGTTTTCAAGGAACATTCCTCTTTCTCTTCCTTTGGTACCTCTCAGCTGATCGATTTCAGGCTTTTTACCAAGGTATTGGTTGTACTCTCTGTTTTTAGCCATTCCCAAAGCTGCATATTCCCATTCCACTTCGGTAGGAAGTCTGAATTTCGTTACCATTGCAGCGTTAGGTGCTCTGTTTGCAGCAAGCAATCTCTGGTTGGTAGTTTTCATACCTGTTTTCTGCTGCATTCTTTTTTCGTTGATGTACCCTTGCATTTCAGGATCATTCGATTTGAATTTATCCATATTGAATGCGGTTCCACCCTGGTTATTGGATTCGTTGATATACAGATCCTTGGCAATGATACCGGCCTGCATCAGGGCTTTCTCGTTTGCTCTGTCTGACAACCATTCGCAATATCTGTTGGCCTGCGTCCAGGTTACTCCCACTACAGGATAGTAATCGAATTCAGGAGAACGGAAATACGTTTCGTTGAAATCATTTCTAGATAGTTTGTTGTCCCACAATAAGGTATCCGGCAAAGCACCGTTGTAGATTTCCTTAAAGCTCGGGTCACTCGGAGGGAATACATACTTCAACCATGTAAGGTATTCGCGGTATTCGTAGTTAGTAATTTCAGTTTCCCCGATAAAGAAAGAACTTACCTGCATTCTGCGCGGCGAGTTATTCCAATCGTGCATCACATCATCTTTCACTAATCCCATTGTAAAAGTTCCACCTTCTACATATACCATTCCCGGCCAACCTTTTTGTTTTTGTTGCTTTCCTGCAAAAAACCAACCTTGTTTCTCGTTTGGTTTCCAACCTGTTTTGCTGACAAATTTTTTCGTACCGCCGCCATTATTAGATCCTCCGCAACTGGTTAATGCAAGTGTAGAACTTAATGCTATTAATGAAAACAACTTTAGTTTTTTCATAGTCGATATAAATATTTTCAAAGTACAAAGAAAAAGTAAATTATTCAATAAATCAAGTAAAGAGTTGATTTTTTTGAAAAACGTTAACAAATTAATTTTATTGTATCACAATTTAATTATAAAATTTTCATTTATTTTGTAATTCAGAAATTTCAACCATAAACATGAAACAAAAAATCTCACTTTTATTTCTATTAGGCTTTGTATCAACACTATGGGCTCAAAGAATCAACATCGAATGGGATGGCTCTAAAATTCGAGACTTTGGCGATACAAAACTTAATCTCCCAAATTTCAAAAATCAAGGATTTCTATTCAGCCAAAATAACATTTTTATCACAACCAAACAACAGGTAGGCGAAAAGCAGCTGAAAATTTCCAATCCGGTTTGGGAAACCGTATCTTCCGGAGATCTGTTTGAAATAAGTAAAGATCTTCTGCCGGAGTATGAAGTAAAAGATGTGGCTTATTATTATCTGGAAGGCGAACGGTACGCCAGCATCAGCGTTTCCTTGTTTAAAAATACGAGGGGCCGGGTACAGCGTCTGTCTTCATTTGAAATTTCAGAAAGCAATTTACCCAACAGCATAGGCAGCACGATGAAAGTGGGAACCACAAACAACCCTCTTTCGTCAGGAAACTTTTACAAGATAAAAGTCGATAAGTCCGGGATCTTCAAAATTACGAAACAGTTTCTGCAGGATAACGGGATCAACCCTTCTTCCGTGAATCCTAAAAATTTCAGGATCTACGGAAACGGCGGCGTGATGCTTCCCGAATTCAATCAGGATACAAAATACAGCGCACTTCAGGAAAATGCCATCCAGGTAGTCGGGGAAAGTGACGGGGTCTGGAACGATAATGATTACGCCCTTTTCTATGCCCAGGGACCGAACGGCTATAACCTTTATAATTCAGCCAACGGGAACGGGTATAAAAGAACCGACACCCGAACCGACAGAAGTGAAAGTGTAAAGAACATCTACGAAGATTTCTCTTATTATTATATCAATTTCGATAAAGGCCCGGGAAAAAGGGTGCAGCCGGTAGATGTAAATTTGCCTGCTACCCCGTTGATTACGCGGTTCGATAATTACCAGTTCATCAACAACGACCAGAAAAACCTGATGAAGGCCGGACGGATCTGGGTAGAAGATGCGCCTTTCACAACGGATAAAACCATTACCTTCAATACCGCTTCTCCCGTTCAGGCCGGCGACCAGATCCGTTACAGGGCTCAGGTAATTGCCTACAAATCACAACAGAACAGCATTACCTATAATATCAACAATCAGAATGCGTTGCCCTTTACCGTACCGGCTCCGAACGCGGGCGGAACCAATGAATTTTACATCACCCGGTACAACGGAACAATTTCAGGACTCAGCGGAAGCCAGATTACCTTTAATTTAAAACCGGATATTACAGTAAATCCCAACGGGGTTTTCTATCCGGATTATTTTGAGGTACAATATAAGGATAACCTGAGCTTCAACGGTACCCAGATGAGCTTCAGGGATTATTCGCTGGTAAGCGGAAGCAACACGACATATGGGTTCAGCTTGTCCAACGCCTCGGCAGCGGAACAGATCTGGGATGTTACTGACATTACCAACGCCAACCGGAGGGTAAATAAAGCGACAGTAAATACCACGTTCAACTTTGCTTATACCGCTTCAGATCCCAGCTTCAATAATGAGTTTGTTGCGTTTAAGGCTGATGCGGCTTACAGCCCTCAGTTTGTCGGAAGAATCAACAACCAGAATCTTTCGGCATTGCAGAATGTGGATTACCTGATCATTACGGTTCCTGAAATGATGGGTCAGGCGCAAAGGCTGGCCAATTACCATCAGACCAAAAACAACTATAACGTACAGGTTGTTGATACCGATAAGATTTACAATGAATTCGGCAGCGGCAGCAGAGACCTTACAGCCATCCGGGATTTTGTAACCAAACTGAATACACCGGCAGGCAACCTGAAATACGTTTTCATTCTGGGGGATGCTTCCTATGATTATAAAAACAGGATTTCCGGAAATTCAAATGTGGTTTCCGGCTATGAAAGCGAAATTTCACAGGATCTGATCCGCTCTTTCATTACCGACGATTATATTGTGATGACCAAGCCGCAGACGACGCAGTACCTGGATTTTAACCTGCCTGATCTGCCCGTTGGAAGGCTTCCTGCAGGCAATGTGACGGAAGCAGCCAATATGATCGACAAGACCCTTGCTTATTATAACGGCTTACCGGGACAGTCCACTCCTTTCGGGGAATGGAAAATGAAGCTGGACTTTATCGTGGATGATGATAATGACGGACCGGGCTCGGTTCCCTTCCATACGGTGATGAACAATTCCCTGGTGTCTGTGTTTGAGCAGCCTTCTTCCACCAATCTTAAAGAATACAATGTCAGAAAACTATACCTTGATGCCTTTCCTGCACAGAGCACGGCAGGCGGACAGCGGTATCCGCAGGTAAACCAGGCCATTTCAAATGATATCGGGAACAGCTTATATATGTTCTACTTCGGACACGGAGGAATCAACGGATGGGCCCAGGAAAGGGTTTTAACGTTAAGTGAGATACAGAATGCGAATAATTTCTCACCGGTATACAGCAGATTCCCATTTGTTTCTACGATTACCTGTGAATTTACGCTTTGGGACGAGCCAGGCACCTCTTCCGCGGGAGAGCAGTTTATCAAGCTGAAACAGGGAGGGCCTACCACCATGATCACTTCCAGCCGTGCCATCGATGTATTTTACGGGGTAACTTTTACCGATACCTTTACCAAGAACATCTTTAAACTGACCAGTGATGATTTCGATACGCTGGGATATGCCCATTTAAATGCTAAAAAACAACAGGGTGCTTCTACGGAACACCTGAAGGTAAATTTCCTGGGCGATCCCGCCATGAAGCTGAGCAGGCCGAAAAGATTGATGATCATCGACAATATTGAAACGCCGGTTCCCGGACTGATCAGAGGACTGGACTTCGTGAAGGTGAAAGGCCATATCAACAACCCGAACGGAACGCTGAATACCACCTTTAACGGAAGAGTTGTCATCAACATTTTTGATAAAAGATTAAATAAAACCACGCTGAACAACGACGGCGGATTGACTCCGGTTCTTCAGTACACCGAAGAAGGAAGTGCCATCGTAAAAGCTTCGGGAACCGCAGTAAACGGGGTATTCACTGTAGAATTCTATGTTCCGAAAGACATCAATTATGCGGTGGGAACAGGAAGGATCCTGGGATACGCGGACAATAAGGCAAGCGATGTTTTCAATAACCAGCCAGTACAGGTCGGAGACCTTAACCCGAACGGCATCAATGATAACGAACCGCCTAAGGTAAGATTATTCATGAACAACACCAACTTCGCCGACGGCGGTATTACCGATCAGAACCCAACGCTGCTGGCATGTATTACCGATGATACGGGAATTAATTCCACAGGATCTGGTATCGGTCATGATATTACAGTATATTTGGACGGTCAAATCATCAATACCGTGGTACTGAACGATTTTTATGCTTCAGGAGAAGGAAACGGATGTTTAAGCCCAAGCCTGGCAGACTATCAGAAAGGAAATGTTACTTACCCTTTCAGGAATCTGGCGATCGGACAGCATCAACTGACGTTTAAAGTTTGGGATATAAACAATAATTCGACGACGTCTACGTTAAATTTTGAGGTTAAGGATGAAGCCGACCAGCATCTTGTCATCAACCGACCATTGAACTGGCCGAATCCGTTTACCAACAAAACGTATATCCAGTTTGAGCATAATTGTGATGATATTTTGGATGTGAATGTTCAGATTTATACCATTACCGGAAAACTGGTAAGAACTTTATCACAGCCGGTGGTAGCAGAACCTTTCCTACAGGGCTTCAGGACGCCGCGTCAGGCCATTGAATGGGACGGAAGAGACGATTTTGGGTCAACTGTTGCAAAAGGTACGTATATTTTTAAGATATTTGCAAAAAGTCAGAATCAAGAAAAATGCAAAGGAAGTGCTACAGCTGTAGAAAAAATGGTACTTTTGAAATAATTTTAAAACGATAACAATAAACATATTAACAAAAAACTGATAATATATAAAAGACAACATATGAATTTAACTACTAAACTGCTTTTAGGAATTGGGTTAAGTGCCGGTTTTTTAGGCTACTCTCAGGATTTAAGCCTTGTACGACCTGTTTTAACCGGAGCTCCTTTCTTAAGAATCGCACCGGATGCAAGAGCTGGAGGTATGGGGGACCAGGGGGTGGTAACCTCTCCGGACGCTTTTTCACAATTCTGGAATGCTGCGAAATACCCTTTTAGCAGAACAAGTTCTTCCGTAGGGATCAACTACACACCTTATATGGGGAAACTTACCAATGATGTGTTTTTATTATACGGAGCTTTTCACAAATTCTTAGGTCAGGAAGAAAGATCTACCATCTCAGCGAGTATCTATTACTTCAATATGGGAGAAGTGGATCTAACGCAGTTAGTAGGAAATGAAGTAACTTCCATGGGTACCTCCAAGCCAAATGAATTCTCCATCGACGTGGCATACGGTCTGAAATTATCCGATTCGTATTCGATGGCCGTTACCGGTAGATTCATCCGTTCCGATTTAGCCGGCGGGTTCAATACCGATACGACGCTGAAACCGGCCAACAGCTTCGCCGTAGACGTTTCCGGATACTATACGTCTCCGAAATTCTCAGGTCTCGGAAGCATGGACGGAAAAGTAAACGCCGGTTTTGCCATCCAGAACCTGGGTCCTAAACTGGATTATACCGGAAATGAAGAATCCAGATCTTATCTTCCGACCATGGCAAGATTAGGGGTTGGATACGATATGTACCTGGATGATATGAACCGTGTCGGCCTAAGCGTTGAAGGTTCCAAGATCCTTGTTCCGGGTTCGGAATATGTAGGAATCGATCCTAATACCAGACAGCCGATCTATCAGGTACCGAATGTGGGTGTAATGTCCGGAATCGGAAAATCCTTCAAAAACGAAAAATCAATCATGTACAGCGGTGCGCTGGAATACTCTTACGATAATGCATTTTCTGTAAGGGGCGGTTATTTCCACGAAAGCGAAGAGCAGGGCGCAAGACAGTTTGCAACGGCCGGTATCGGATTAAAATACCGTTCTTTCGGATTGGATGTTTCTTACCTGATCAACATGTCGAAAATCAATACGGCTTTGGATAACACCCTTCGTTTCGGGCTTACCTGGAACATCGGTGACGAAACCTCCAACGTAGATTATTAAAATACAACTTCTGAAGTTGATAAACAGGCTGCCTCACATGATGCAGCCTGTTTTATTTTGTGGCAAACGGCCAATTCCTTCGGGCGAATGGTCAATCTGCTTCACTTGTAATTTTTATATTCAGCAAATGACAGCAACGGATGAAGTAAATGGTGAATGGTCAATTCGCTGCGCTTGTCAATTTAATAAAGTTCATAAAATCATTGATAAGTTAAATCAAAAGTTGAATCACTAAACTCTTAACCGCAAATTCCACTCCATTGGAGGAATGGCAAAAATTCAAAGAATTTTTGACGGGGTGGTTTTACAACAGTAAGATTTAAACAATCAATGATGAACCGTCGGCCACTTTGCTCATCAGTTTTTCAGCGCACAAAGATTCACCCCGCAAAGCGAAACTTATCATTCACTTTTAAAATTAACAATTGACCATTCACCATTCACCATTCACTTGCACAGCAAAACTCACCCTTCACTTTTCAGGAGCTTAATCCGGCTCTCCGCTACTACTCCTCGCGCCGATGCACGCCTGTGCGCTCCATCGCCAAACCCATCTACTCCCCTCTCCTCCGGCCCTGCTGTGGGGTAACCGCTGCGATCCGGGCTAGGACATCAGCCATCCGTTTCAACTGCAGGAGCAAAACTTCCCGTCTCCGGTTTCCTTCTTCCATTCTGTTGACCTGATTTTTTACTTCGGCTTTACAGTTATAACAGACCTGATGTTTCCCTGTCATTCAACCCTTCATACCATAAAACTCCAAAACTCTCAAACCTCCGCACCTCAAACCCTCCCACCTGCCATCATGGTTTAAAATTTGATACTGATTTGTCAATCCGGTTCCTGTACATGTAAACCAAACATCAGATAACCGGCAGGGGAAAATTCACCATTTGTAAATCCATAATTCACATTTAACCCTTATTTTTGCAGTATGAACTATTCCGCGGAACTCAAAAAATTTGTGACCAGCCAATATGTATATTCTGCCATCAGGATTACCCTGGCCACCGTTCTGCCGTGTCTGGTTCTCGCCCACTTCGGAATATTAAAAGAATATTTCCTTTTCCCGCTCGGTACCAGCTTCGTAGCCCTTACCGACCAGCCGGGGCCTTTTATCCGGAGAAGGAATGCCCTTACTTTTGCCATCGTCTGCTTCGTATTCGTTGCGTTGATTGCGAGTCTGGTGATGCACATCAAAATTCTGGTCTTTGCCGAGATCATTGTTTTCGGGATGTTTTTCTCCCTCATCGGCGTATACGGCCAAAGGCTGGCGGCCGTCGGTTCCCTGTCGCTGGTCGTCATGGCCATCTTTATCGACGGGCACCTGACGGGCACCAACATCCTGAAAAGCCTGCTGATTTTTGCTTCCGGCTGTACCTGGTTTTTACTGATCTTTTTAATTGTAACTACCATCCAGCCATACAAACTCGCCAGCCAGATGATCGGGGAAAATTACCTTCAGCTTGCGGAATTCCTTAAAATTAAAGCCGACCATTACCAGAGAAACCCGGACTTTGCCAAGCTTACCACCCAGGTGATTGCCAAGCAGATCGAGATCAAAAACCTGCAGGAAGAAACCCGGGAAACGGTTTTTAAAACCCGCGTAATCGTCAATGAATCCACCACGACCAGCCGCCTGCTCATGCTGATGCTGCTGAACTCGATGGATCTCCACGAAAAGCTGATGACCTCCGAAAGCGATTACGAAAAGCTTCAGAACAGTTTCGGCGATACCACCATTCTGGTAAGCATCCATGACTACCTGAACCTGCTGGCGGAAGAAATTACCAACATCGGCATTTCGCTCCAGATCGGGACCCGGGCAAAACCAATCCATGATCTTGATGAAGAACTACAGAACCTGAATCACTATTATTTCGAGCTGAGGAATAAAAAAATATCGCCCGACAACTTTGAGAATTTCATGGTCCTGCGTCAGATCCTGATGCGCATCAATGAAATCACCAAAGAAATCAACGAGATTTACAAGGTATTTTCACAGAACGTAAAGCTTGCCAAGAGTCTTTCCACCGGGCTGGACCTCAGGAAATTTATGCCCAATGAAGAAAAGCTGAACATTAAGGTTTTAAAAAACAATATTTCGTTGTCGTCTTCTCATTTCCGACATGCACTGAGAATCACCATCGCTTTGCTGCTGGGTTATTCATTTTCCCTGTTTCATTTTATCGGGATCGGGCATACCTACTGGATCCTCATTACCACCGTGGCGATCCTGAAACCTGCTTACTCCATTACCAAACAGCGGAACCTCCTCCGACTTTACGGGACTATTGCGGGAGCGGTCATCGCCTATGGAATTCTTCACTATATCCGGATTAATGAAATCCTGTTCATCATGCTTCTTCTCAGCATGATTATGTGTTTCAGCTTTCTGAAAGGCAAATATTTCTGGGCGGTCCTGTTTATGACGATTTATGTATTTGTCAGCTTTAATTTCCTCAGCCCCGGAAACGTCAACATTATTTTCAGAGACCGGATTGTGGATACCGTTATTGCGGCCATTATTACATCACTGGTCGCTTACATAGTGCTGCCGGTCTGGGAACACACCCAAAACCTGGACCTGATGAAAAAATCGGCAGCCGCCAACCTTATTTATTTTCAGAGTGTCATTTCAAAATTCATCGGTGACGGTTTTAATCTCGAAGATTATAAAGTAAAACGGAAAAATGCCATCATTTCCCTGGCCAATCTTTCCGACAATTTCCAGCGGATGATTTCCGATCCTAAAAACCAGCAGAAAAAACTGGAGGTGGTGCACCAGTTTGTGGCGACTTCCCATCTGATCACCGCTTATACGGCTTCTTTATCCCAATATGTAAAAGACAAAGAGAAATACCCTGAAATTGACGCGGAAGGCTGGAGCCGGAAAATAGAAGCGGAAATGCAAAAAGTGTCTATCCTCTTAAACGGCGAAAAAATTACCGAAACCCTGAATATGGAAAGCCGCATCGAACCGGAGGACTCACCACTAGACGATCTTATTCTGAAAAGGAAAGCCGAGCTTACCGAAAAAGAAGCCTACGATTTCAGGGACCCTGATAAGATCTCAAGGCTGACCGAACTTAAAAACATCCATGATGTCCTGGAACTGATCTTTGATGTCGCCAAAGAACAGCGCAAAGTGATCGAAACCTATAAAAACGAGTCTCACGAACAGTCGGAACCTGCAAAACCTATTCCTCAACAATCGTAAAGCAGTAATCGTCGAAAAATTCCACTCTGGCTTTCAATTCATCTGAAATCCGGTCGTCATACACCCTGCACCTGATATGGTGAAGATGTTTCAGTTCGAAAGGCCGTACTTCGTAATGCTTTTTCAGCGACCAGTGTTTGGAATGATGGATCTTGTACATGCTTTCTTTTACGCTCCAGATAATGGTATAAAAGGTAACTTCATTATCGAAAGGAATAAACCCGCGTTCATCTTCGTAGGTAAACTTATCGATCACCCTTAAAATTTTCGGGTTGAATTTTTCGATATCGATCCCGATTTTGTTTTTGGATATGGCAATTGCCGCAAACGGAAAAGAATGGGTAATGGAAATTTCAGCATCCTTCGGAGATAAAAAAGGTTCCCTTTCCTTGTATAAAATTTTAGAATCCGGCTTTACGCTTTTCAGTAATTTCCGTACCATCAGGACTTCCTGGAGTTTTTTCGGATGATAATCTTTAACCTTATCCGCATTTTCAGCTTCCAGAAGCTGATGGATGTCCAATTCCTCGGATTCATCATACTTCCAGACAAGGATAGTAGCGTTGTCATCGGAAAAATCGCGGTAAAGTGGCATTGTGATGTTTTAGAGGATACAAAATTAATGATTTTTTTTTGGAAGGGAAATCAGCAATTCCAGGCGGCTCTTTTTCCGGCTCGTATTGATAAATTCCTGTTATAAATCAGTTTACGTTATGGAATACCTGTCAGTGTTTTTTTATTTTAATTATTAGTTGTAATTTTGCAGCTTATTATCACTGAATTTAAATTTATTCATTACATATGAGTACAACAACACAATACCTTCCTTATAAAGTTAAGGATATCGCCCTTGCAGAATGGGGAAGAAAAGAAATTACCCTTGCTGAAGCAGAAATGCCGGGTCTGATGGCTATCCGTGAAGAATACGGACCGTCTCAGCCGCTAAAAGGGGCAAGAATCGCAGGATGTCTTCACATGACGATCCAGACGGCTGTGCTTATCGAGACCCTTGTGGCTTTAGGTGCTGAAGTTACCTGGTCTTCATGTAATATCTTCTCTACCCAGGATCACGCTGCTGCTGCCATCGCTGCTGCAGGAATCCCTGTTTACGCATGGAAAGGTCTTAACGAAGAGGAATTCGACTGGTGTATCGAGCAGACTTTATTCTTCGGTGAAGACAGAAAACCGTTGAATATGATTCTTGATGACGGTGGCGATTTAACCAATATGGTTTTTGATAAATATCCTGAGCTGACAAAAGATATCAAAGGTCTTTCCGAAGAAACCACAACCGGGGTACACCGACTGTATGAAAGAATGAAGAACGGTACTCTGGTAATGCCTGCGATCAACGTAAACGATTCGGTAACCAAATCCAAATTCGACAACAAATACGGATGTAAGGAATCTGCTGTAGATGCGGTAAGAAGAGCGACAGACGTGATGCTGGCCGGAAAAAGAGTCGTGGTTTGCGGATACGGAGACGTAGGTAAAGGAACGGCCGCCTCTTTCAGAGGAGCCGGTTCTATCGTTACCGTAACTGAAATCGACCCGATCTGTGCGCTTCAGGCTGCCATGGACGGATATGAAGTGAAAAGACTGGATACCGTGGTGGATAATGCAGACATTATCATCACGACTACCGGTAACTTCAACATCGTAAGAGGTGAGCATTTCCTTAAAATGAAAGATAAAGCCATCGTTTGTAACATCGGACATTTCGATAACGAAATCGATATGGCCTGGTTAAACGGAAACTACGGTTCTACAAAATCTGAAGTAAAACCTCAGGTGGATATCTATACCATCGAAGGAAAAGAAGTGATCATCCTTGCAGAAGGCCGATTGGTAAACCTTGGATGTGCAACGGGTCACCCGTCTTTCGTAATGTCCAACTCTTTCTCCAACCAGACTCTGGCTCAGATCGAACTTTGGAACAACTCCGAAGCGTACGGAAACGAAGTGTATATGCTGCCTAAGCACCTTGATGAAAAAGTAGCTGCCCTTCACCTTAAGAAATTAAGCGTTGAGCTGGAAACCCTTTCTCAAGAGCAAGCCGATTATATCGGAGTAAACGTAGAAGGTCCGTTCAAACCTGAATATTACAGATACTAAGAGCTTCTGGCTTCTGGCAAAAATAAAAACTCTCCATTGATTGGGGAGTTTTTTTGTGAATGGTGAATTTCGCTCTGCGAGTGAATGGCAAACCTTAATGCATTGAAAATTGGCAAGTGAAACGGATTGACCATTCATCATTAACTGTTGATGTGCTGATGTTATAAACCACCCCGTCAAAAATTCATTTAGAATTTTCGCCACCCCTCCAAAAAAGTGGAATTTTCGGTCAAGGGCTTAACAATTATGCTTTTAAATTTAAGCAGATTTTTATACGCTGAAAAATTGACAAACGAAGGGAATTGACTATTCGCTATTCAGCCTTAATATATCCATTGCTACCATTTGCTGAACATAAACTGAAAGTCTACGAACGTAGTTCAGCCTTCGCGAACGGACATATACACCATCTTTTTATTTCAAAAACTTTGCGAACATAACGTTTAAAACCTAGCATTCCACTTAAAAAACTTGAATTATACTATTGACAAGCGAAGCGAATGACTATTCACTACGACCACCCCTCCGATCCCGCACAATAAAATTTAAAAATTCCAGTTGCCGTTCACATTTAATTTAAATTAATATCTTTGGGACATTAACAAAAACATTAAACATGAAAAAGCAAAATGTATCAACCGCATTTGTCGCGGCATCATGGATCGCTTTAGGAGCCGGAATGATCGGTTTTATCGTAGGATTGGCAAGAGCGGAAATGCAGCTGAATGAAAAAGGGTATTATTTTACCATCCTGCTGTATGGGCTTTTTGCAGTAGTATCTTTACAGAAGGCCGTTAGAGACCGGCTGGAAAATATTAAGGTAACGGATATTTATTACGGGATCTGCTGGTTTGCCACCTTATCTTCCATTGTTTTACTGGCCATCGGCCTTTGGAATGCCACCATTCTTCCTAGCGAAAAAGGATTTTACGGATTTGCTTTCTTACTGGCGCTTTTCGGAGCCATTGCCGTACAGAAAAACACCCGGGACAATATGCTTCAGGAATAGAAAAATGAAACTCTCCGCTTTGGAGAGTTTTTTCATTAATAAATATTCATAAAATAATTATTTACGTTAAAAAAAATCATTTAAAACCATAAAACAATTAATATTTTAAATATTTCAGTATTTTTACGGTAACTAATCACAAAAATACCGATATGTGTAAAAAACTAATAACGCTGCTTTTATTTATGGTAACCATTCAGGTTATAAAAGCCCAAAACGAGTTTATTACCATCTGGAAACCGGGTAATCAAAGCACCAGTGTATTTTCAGGAACGGCATCTTCTGCCAGCCAGATCTGGTTTCCCGGTGCAGGAAATAATTTCAGCGTTTCCTGGGAAGAAGTAGGATTTCCTGCCCATAGCCAGAATTTTACCATCACTTCTGCAGATCATTTCCTTATCGATTTCGGTACACCCGAAAATCCCAATCCCGGCGATGCCACCTATAGAGTGAAAATAAGCAACGGCAACGGGAATTTCCATACCGTTAAATTTCCTAATCTGGCCTTTATTTCGCCCAGCCTGAAAATTCCCAACCTGTTTTCTTTCAACGGAGATGTAAAAAAGATCCTGGAAGTTTCACAATGGGGAAATATCCAGTGGAGCAGCATGGAGTGGGCATTCTCTGGGTGCAGCAACTTAAATGTAACGGCAACTGATATTCCTGACCTCTCGTTGGTTACCAGTATGTCTGCCATGTTCTATAACTGTACTTCTCTTATCGGAAATCCTACGATCAACCTTTGGAATACCTCATCGGTAACGAATATGAGCCATGTCTTTGCCAGTGCCGGAAATTTTAATCAGCCGGTCGGCAACTGGGATGTCTCGAATGTAACGAATATGGACTGGATGTTTCATTACCTTTCCAAATTCAATCAGCCTATCGGAAGCTGGAACACTTCCAAGGTGACAAGTATGATGCACATGCTTCACATCTGCTCGGAATTCAATCAGGATATTACCGATTGGGATACCTCCAATGTTACGGATACCCGGTCTCTGCTTGAAGATGCCGTTCAATTCAATTACAGCCTTGGAAAATGGAATCTCAGTTCTGTTTCCATGGCGGGATCCATGATCACAAATTCGGGGATCGACTGCTCAAATTACAGCAATACACTGGTCGGATGGGCCGGTAATCCTGCTACGCCATCCGGACTTAATCTATACAGTGCCGCTCCGCTTATTTACAGTTCCCCGGCATCCGTCATTGCCAGAAATTACCTGGTTACCACTAAAAACTGGTCGATTTCCGGAGACAACTACAGCGGGGAATGCCAGTCGCTTTTAGGGGTGTCGGATGTTAAAACTAAAAATGATATCGGCATTTATCCGAATCCTGCCACCGATTTTATTTTTGTCAGCAATGCCAAAGCAGAGCAGTTTACGATCTTCGACCCAAGCGGAAGAACGGTTTTAAGGGGAATGCTGAGCGATGGGAAAATTGATATCCGGAGTCTGGTTTCAGGGAACTATATTCTTCAGCTGATTTCCGATAAAAATATCCGGAATTTAAAATTTATCAAACAATAAAAAATAACCGGGACTCACGAAATTCGTGAGCCCCGGTTTCTATCATTCAATTAAAAAAATTACTGATCGAAATGGTTGGGATGTTTGGCTTTGATATCGTCAACGGTTCCCAATACTTTATCTTTTAGTGCATCCTGGTATTTCTGAAGATTCTCAGACACCTGCTCATCGGAAGCCGCAATAATCTTTGCTGCTAAAATCCCTGCGTTCAGGGCACCGTTGAGGGCTACGGTAGCTACCGGAATCCCGCCCGGCATCTGAAGAATGGAAAGCACCGAATCCCACCCGTCGATGGAATTGCCGGATAAAATCGGGACCCCGATTACCGGTAAAGTGGTACAGCTGGCAACCATTCCCGGAAGATGGGCCGCGCCTCCAGCGCCGGCTACAATTACTTTCAAGCCTCTTTCTTTCGCCGTCTTGGCATAATCAAACATTCTTTCCGGTGTGCGGTGCGCGGAAACCACCGTCAGCTCGTAAGGGATATCCAGTGATTTTAAAAATCCGGCTGCCTGTTCCATGATCGGCAAGTCGCTCTGACTTCCCATTATAATTCCTACCATTCTTCAATTTTATTAGATGCCCAAAGATAAAAAATTAATAAGGTTCTTCCAAAAAGGGCGTAAAACTTGTTCTATTCCGAATTCCGGGGAACCGCTGGATATTTTAATTTGAATATTTTTGCAAAATACCATTGTTTTGAAAGATTACAGACTTACCCTCGCCATCCTTACCGTAGCTATTGTCTGGGGAACCACTTTCCTATCCATCCGGGTTGCTGTTGAAACGATCCCGGCCTGGTTTGTGGCGGGAATCCGGCAGTTTTTAGCTGCCCTGATCATGCTGATGATTCTTTTGTACCGGAAACAGTTTCAGTGGATCGGATGGAAAAACCTGAAGTACCAGCTCATATTTGCTTCACTGATGCTGATTATTGCCAATGGATTAACTACTGTTGCAGAAGAAAACATTACCAGCAGCCTCACCTCATTAATCAGTGCAACCTCTCCCATCATCGTGTTTTTAGGAAGTGTTGCCCTACGCCTGCAGAAATTTACGTATAAAGCTTTAACGGGTGTTCTCACCTGCTTCAGCGGAATTGCCTTTATTTTCTGGGACGGCATCAGGGATCTGGCCAACCCGGATTACCGGTTGGGGATATTCCTGCTCTTCTGTGGCATCCTGGGATGGGCATCGGGAACCATTTTCACCAAAAAAATGAACATTCAAAGCAAAAATATTTCGTTGAATCTTTTTTACCAGTTTGCCTTTGCCGGAATCGTCCAGATTATCTTCGCGTTTCTGTTTACGGAAAATTATCGGTTTGAAAGCTGGTCGCTGAAAAGTGTCGGGGCTATGCTCTACCTTTCTTTATTCGGATCGGTCGCTACCTTTTTTGCTTATCATTATGCGCTGACGAAAGTTTCTCCGGTACAGGTTTCTATTTTAGCCTATGTGAATACGATCATCTCCATATTTTTAAGCTGGCTGATCCTGGATGAAAAAATTTCAGCTAAATTTATTATTGCAGCAGCTTTAATCATTTTAGGAGTATTCATTATTAATTATAACCGGGAGATGTTTAAAAGACAAAAAATTGAACAGCCATAAACGGAGTTTGTTAGTTAATTATTAAAACCAGATGCTCCTCCATTCTGGTATTTTTTCTTATCTTGTAGGGACCAAGTTATTTTGATATGATAAAAAACGCCTTATTTGCCGGTTTTACCTTTTTATTGCTTTTCATAAGCTGCGACAACAGAAAAAAGGAAAACGACCTTACGACCAGAGAACAGCAGCTGCTGGAAAAGGAAAAAGCATTCGCCCAGAAAGAATCCGAATACCAGTCTCTTCTAAAGATGAGAGACAGTATTTTTGCGACCAAAAAAGATTCTGTAAAAATTAACATCTGGCCGCCTGAGGTAGCCGGTTTATGGACCGGGAAAGTGATCTGTACGGAGTCCAACTGCAGCGATTATGTAGTGGGCGACCAGCGGACGGATACGTGGGAATTCGACAGCGACTCCATCCAGCTTTTAACGAAAATCATCAACAACAATAATCTCGTCAGGGTATATTCCGGAAAATTTGAAAACAACGAAGTAAAGCTTAACTTCAAAACCGATTCCACTTCCAAGAAGCAGGTGACCATGAATGTTCTGCTTAATGATTTCTCCGCCAATAAAATGAGAGGCACCCGAAGCATTACCGCAGACAACAACTGTATGGCAAAATTCTCTGTAGAATTGGTTCGTACCACCAAATAATCAAATCATGAACTTACTGAGCATACACAACCTGAGTCTTCCCATTGAAGACCCGGTCCTGAAATTCCTGTTGGTCTTAATCATCATCCTTGCCGCACCGCTGCTTTTAAATAAGATCAAAGTTCCGCATCTGCTGGGCTTGATTATTGCCGGTGCCGTCATCGGCCCGAACGGATTCAACGTCCTTGCGCGGGACAGCAGCATCGTGGTTACCGGAACCACCGGGCTTCTTTACATCATGTTCCTGGCCGGGCTGGAAATCGACATGGGCGATTTCAAAAAAAATAAATGGAAGAGCCTTACCTTCGGAATTTATACCTTTACGGTTCCTTTTGTTTTGGGCTATTTCGGCGCCTATTACCTCCTGCATTTTTCCGTGCTTACCTCCGTGCTTTTTGCGAGCTTGTTTTCGTCGCACACCTTAATTGCTTATCCTCTGGTCAGCAAACTCGGGATTGCCAAAAATCCGGCCGTTAACATTACCGTCGGCGGAACGATGATTACGGATATTCTCGCTTTATTGGTTCTGGCCGTGATCGTGGGGATGTCGCAGGGAGATGTGGGTACGGAATTCTGGGTAAAGCTTTCGGTTTCCTTTGTTGTTTTCGGGCTGATTGTTCTGCTGGTTTTCCCGATCATCGGCCGCTGGTTTTTCAAAAAGGTGGATGATAAGATTTCGCAGTATATTTTCGTTCTGGTGATGATTTACCTTGCTGCCCTGCTGGCAGAACTGGCCGGTGTGGAGGCCATTATAGGGGCTTTCTTTGCAGGGTTGGCCCTGAACAGGCTGATTCCGCATACCTCGTCGCTGATGAACCGGGTGGAGTTTGTCGGTAATGCTATCTTTATCCCATTCTTCCTGATCAGCGTTGGAATGCTGATCGACTTTAAGGTATTTTTCAAAAGCTGGGAAACCCTGGAAGTGGCAGGGATTATGCTGGTGGCTTCCATCGGCGGGAAATACCTTTCGGCAGTGGCCACCCAAAAAACCTTCCGTCTGACCAAAGAAGAAGGCAAGCTGATCTTCGGGCTGAGCTCGGCTTCTGCTGCAGCGACTCTGGCTTCGGTGATGGTCGGTTACAACATCATCCTTTCCGAAACTGAAACCGGAGAACCGATCAGACTATTAAACGAACACGTTCTGAACGGAAGTATTTTGCTGATCCTTGTTTCCTGTACGATTTCGTCTTTTGTATCGATGGCCAGTGCCCAGAAGATTGCGGAACAGGATAATGAAGATACGGTATCCGGCAACAGCCATGAAGAGGAAAATATCCTGCTGGCCGTTAATTATGAAACAACGGTCGAACGGATGGTGAATCTGGGGATTTTAATTAAAGCCCATTCCAACACGGAGCATCTGTATGCTTTAAATATCATTAATGAAGATAAAAATGAATCTTCGGTAAAAAATGCCGAAAAGCTTCTGCACACCGCTACTGATGCCGCTGCTGCCGCTGATGTAAAGCTCCAGTCGCTGAAAAGATATGACAACGACGTGATCAACGGGGTAAACAATGTGATTAAAGAACAGAAAATTACCGACCTGATTATTGCCGTTAATGATGATAAAGGGTTCTCCCCTTCTTTTGTGTACAATCTTTATAACGGATACCTGCAGAATGAAGATGTGAATGTGCTGGTATATCATGCTGCCCAGCCTTTGTCCACCGTAAAAAGGTATGCCGTGATGATCCCCGAAAAAGCCCATCTGGAAGCCGGATTTTTCCACGCTTTGCTAAGGATATGGAACATCGCCAGAAATTCAGGAGCCACCCTGGTATTCTACGCTTCGGAAAAGATCCTTGATATTCTTCAGAAAATCATTAAAAAAGCCAATATCGAAGCCGAATTCATCATCATGAATGCCTGGAAAGACGGTGAAGAGACAGCAGCTCAGCTGAAAGATGACGAAGCACTGGTCCTGTTTATGGCCAAACGGGGCATGCCTTCCTATATTCCAAGAATGCGGCTGATCCCGGAACTGCTGAACAGAAGCCTGGCCGATAAGAATTACCTGCTTATTTTCCCGTATTCTGAATCTGAAAACAGTGCCGAAAAAAGATCCGTCGGAAACCATGATGATTTCATGGAGATCGGGAATGTGATTAAGAAGATTTTTAAATAGCGGCTACGTTAATAGGGCTCAAAGCCCTATTAACGTTTAGCAATTACCCTTACCATCCCTTTTACCATCACGAGCTTTTCCATCAGTTCTTCCCTGGATTCCGCAAGGACGTTGATGTGGCCCATTTTTCTTCCGGGTTTGGTTTCGGTTTTTCCGTACAGGTGGATGTAAGTTTCCGGCAGCTTCAAAACATCTTCCATTCCCTCGTAAATTACCTTTCCGGAATAGCCTTCCGCGCCTACAAGATTCAGCATCCCGCTGTAGATGATGGCATCCGTATCCGCCAATGGCAGATTTTTTACCACACGGTACATTTGCTCAAATTGGGAGTTGGCATTTCCTTCCTGGCTCTGGTGCCCAGAATTATGGAGCCTTGGTGCCGTTTCATTTACCCAAACCTTTCCTTCTTTATCCAGGAAAAGCTCGATGGCAAAAAGCCCTGGCGATTGGATGGCATTTAAGAATTTTTCGGTGATGGCATCAATCTGCGCTTCGATTTCTTCCGAAAGAAGAACCGGGCAGATGTTGAAATCCAAAAGGTTCAGTTTTGGGTCTGCCACCATTTCCGTTACCGGGAAAGTCCTGGTTTCACCGTTCTCATTCCTGGCAACGATCACGGAAAGTTCCTTATCAATATCCACCAGTTTTTCAATTACCGAATCTTTCACCCAGAGGTTTTTCATATCTTCCGCCGTGCTGATTACCTGTACCCCTTTTCCGTCATATCCTCCGGTATTCATCTTCTGTACAAAGGGCAAAGCCATTTTGATCTCATCGGAACTTCCGTCCATCACCTCAAATTCCGGGCTCGGAATATCGTGGGCTTTGTAAAATTGTTTCTGAAGGATTTTCTGCTGGATGGTTTTAATGATATTGGAATTCGGTACCACTTTTACGCCCTGGTTTTCCAGTTCGGCCAGCGCATCGGCATTCACATGCTCGATTTCAATGGTTACCACATCTTTATCTTTCCCGAAAGCAAGAACGGTTTCATAATCATTGAAACTGCCTTGGGTGAAATAGGAAATATTGTGGCAGGGTGCATCGGAAGCCGGATCGAGGGTATAAAATTCATCGTCGTATTTCAAAGCTTCCTGGATCAGCATTCTTCCAAGCTGTCCGCCTCCTAAAATTCCAATTTTCATTTTTTTTACGTATTTATTTCTGTTAGATTTAATTCCGGTTATGCTTTGCTGATCATAAACGCAAAGTCCGCAAAGATTTTATTTAAAATATACTGCTTAATTTCGTTCGCAAAAGGGACTTCGACAGGCTCAGCATGATACGTTTCACTCAGCAAAAGATCCTGTGTAAAAATAAAACGAAGCATCAGTGCTGCCTGAAACCACTTTAACAAATTAATGTTTTTTATCCAGCACGCTGTTCTTAACTACTGAATCTTATCGATTTTTAAATAGCCCAGGCTTACAAAATTTTCCTGGTTTTCCGCTTCGGATTTTACCAGGGAAATTGCATATCTCTTTTTCATATCGGAAGGCAGGATTTCCTTTACCGGAAAAATATCGTCGATGTCCACCCCCAGTTTTTCGTCGATATGGCTGGTCGCTCCTTTGAAACCCATGGTTTTATAAAATTCCGTAGCCTTTGCTTTTTTTACGGCATCACTCATAGAGTTCCCCACCACCAGATGCTGCTCATGGAATTCCTCAAAGTGGCCTCTTTTATATCCTCCGAGATTGATGAAATACAGCTGTTCTTCGGAAGTCGCTTCTCCCCTTTCCACAATCTGCACTTCATAGCCGTCCACAAATTTCACCTCCTGGTAGCAGTCGATATGGATTTTTCCTTTAGCTTCTTTCCAGAAAGCTTTCATATCTTCCACCAGATCTTTCAGGCTTTCCGCAATCCCAAAGAATACATCGTGCTGCTCTATATTCCTGCCGGGCGGCGTGGCTCCCAGAATGACATAAAATAGTTTCATAAAAAATTTTGTTTATGCAAAAATACATCAAATTTATCTTTTTTAAACGTTTGGCAGACTGTTACAATAGTTTTATATTTGTACCATGTCAGAAATCATCATTCTCTTCCTTGGAGCAATTTCGGCAGGACTTCTGGGTTCACTGACCGGTTTAGGAGGGGGCGTTATCATTATTCCTTTATTGACGCTGGGCTTCGGTGTTCCAATGCATTATGCCATCGGCGCTTCTCTTATTTCCGTAATCGGGACTTCTTCCGGAGCCGCCGTTGCCTTCGTAAAGGAAGGTTTCACCAACATGAGGATCGGGATGTTTCTGGAAATTGCTACCACCGCAGGAGCCATCGTGGGGGCCCTGGTTTCCGGAATGCTGAATCCGAATACGATCGGGATTATTTTCGCCAGCATTCTTCTTCTGACAGTTATTTTAAATTTAAAAGGCAAGCCGGATCACCAGGAACCCGTGATTAAGGGAAGCCTGGAAGAAAAGCTGAAATTATACGGAACGTTTCCTGACAAAGGGGTTTTAAAAAGCTATTCGGCAAGAAATACCGTTCCCGGATTTTTTATGATGATGTTTGCAGGTGCCATGTCCGGATTATTGGGAATCGGTTCCGGCGCCCTGAAAGTTCTGGCAATGGACAACATGATGAGACTGCCGTTCAAGGTTTCGACCACTACCAGCAATTTCATGATCGGGGTAACGGCTGTAGCCAGTTCGCTGATTTATTTCCAGAGGGGTGAAATTATTCCCGTTATTGTAGCACCGGTTCTGGTAGGTGTGGTGGTAGGGAGTTTCATCGGTTCCAAAACGCTGATGGTTTCCAAGACCAAAAAACTGAAAACTTTCTTCGCTATTGTGATTACGATTCTTTCAGTCTATATGATGTATAACGGAATAAGAAGCAACTTCTCATGAGAAAGAATTTCACGGATACGGATCTGAACCGTTCGGTAGGCAATCTCCTCCGTCTGGGCGTTATTTTATCGGTAATTACTTCACTGGTCGGCTTTGTAAAGCTTTTCATGGAAGGCTTCCAGATGCCGAAAAAATACAGGCTTCTTGAGATGGGCGAATCTTCTGAGAAAGTATGGAGCCATTTCTGGAATACCCTCTGCAAAGGGGAAGGCATGGCCATCATCCAGCTGGGCATCCTGCTGTTGATCTTTACACCATTGATGAGGATTATTTTTGCTCTGATCGGTTATTTAAAGGAAAAAGATTACGTCTATGTCGTTATTTCTTCAATTGTCCTGGCGATTATGGCCATCAGTTTCTTTACCGGGTATGCCCACTAGCCCGATCTTCTGATTTTTTCTCAAGATATTCTTTTTCGAGCTCATCCAGTTCGTTGAAATATCCTTTTTTATCCATAAACACCTTCGGATTATATCCGGCTCCCGGCTTATGCTTTTCGTGCAGGCTGAACTGACCGGCATGGGCAGCTACCCAAACATCAAAATCCAGTTTTTTCATTTCCCGGAGAGTGTAACCGTAATCTTTTGAAATATCAGGGTACGTGGAAACATCAGAGAATTTATGATCAATAATAATGCTCGGCATATTGGCAATAAGTACCTTGTAGCTTCTGCTCTTGTCTTTCGTTTCAAGAAGATAACTGCATGAGCCTTTGGTATGGCCGGGATGGTGAAGCATGATCAGGTTTGTATTCCCTAATGTAATAACCTGCTTATCTTTTAAAATAAAATCAGGAATTACCGGCTTAAAGGTTACCCCGTACTTTCCCATTTCATAATCCGATTTCCCTCCGCTTTTCAGGACATCAGCATCGGCATAATCAGCATAAAGTTTTGCCCCGGTTTCCTTTTTAATATCAGCCATGGCGCCTAAATGATCGTAGTGCGCCTGATTAAGCAAAAGGATTTTTGTGTCGCTATACTTAAAGCCCAGCTTTTTAATATTGTTTTTAATAAGGGGCAACGAATCGGCAAGACCGGTATTGATCAGGATATTTCCTTTATTCGTTACTATAAGATAGGAAGCCAGATCATACGTTCCCACATAATACAGGTTTCCGGCAATCCGGAAGGGCTCATAAGGCTGAGACCATTCTTTAGGGTGGTTTTTAGGCTCGTGCACGGTTTGTGCATGTATTGAAGCCGTCAATGCAACAGCAGCCAGCAGGAGGTATTTCTTCATTTTAAATTCAGTTTTCCATCAATATTTTTACATTTCATAAAATTCCAAAGGCAATCGATCGGGATCCTGTGTAAAGAAAAATTCTTTTCCGGTAAATTCATCCACCCGGATGTCTTCACAGGCCAGCCCCTTCTGCATCAGTTCCTGTCTTTTTTCCTGGACGCTTTCCACTGAAAAGGCAAGATGCCTCAATCCGCAGGCTTCCGGACGTGAAGGTCTTTCAGGCGGATCGGGAAAAGAAAAAAGTTCGATTACATAATGTTCCCCGATAGCAAGGTCGAGCTTATACGATTTTCTTTCTTCACGGTAGACTTCACGGAGGATGTTCAGCCCCAGTATTTCGGTATAAAATTTTTTAGAAACTTTATAGTCCGAGCATATAATGGCAATGTGGTGGATTTTCATTTGATTTTATTTAATTTCCCTGCATTGATCTTTTCTTCTGGTATCAATCAGATATTGTATCTTCCATTCCCCATTCTGTTTTACCAACTGGAAACTGTTGGCTCCGCAGTGGGAGAATTTTCCTTTAAAATAAAAGGAATACGGCGTAAATACGCTGGCCAGATTTCCGTCGGTATGAATGGCTTCGATGGTAATTCTTTCATCCAGTGACCCTTTTTCCATCTTTGAAACGGAGGCAATGAAATCGTTGATATTTTCATTTTTCACGCCGTCTTTGGTAAGGGTCTGAAGAATGGCCGTATCGGAGAATGCCGACTTCAACAGTTCAGCATCAGCACTTTTCATCCCTGAAAAAAGATTGCGGATCGGCTTCTCGATTTCCGCATGCTGCTGGCCGAAGCATACACTTCCAAGCAGTAAGGCAATGGCAGACATTTTCATCATGAATGTACAGATTAGTTGTGTGATAAAAATACTGATTTAATCGATAGATTTTTATTTAATTCATAAATTTAAAACACCAATCGGTTTGAAAACTTATAAATTTGAATTAAATTTATCCGTTGATAAAAAAAATATGTGGATCCTTTATCTGAGTCTGACCCTTTTGTTGTTAATTTTAACATTATTACCCAAAATCCAGCATTCGCACTGGGTTTTCCGTACCCCGGAGTTCGGTAAGATACAGATAACCTTTTTCACGCTTTTTACGATAATCCTGGGATTTTTTGTGGGCTCTTCCGAATATTTATGGTACTGCCAGGGACTTTTGGTGCTAATCTTCATTCATCACAGCGTTATTTTAATAAAATACACGCCGCTGTATCCCGTTAAAAAATTCACTCAGAAATATCAGTCTTCAGACAAGATCCATTTCATTTCTGCCAATGTTTATCAGTTTAACAGAGAATATGACCGTTTTATCCAGCTGATCGAAAAATACAGGCCCGAAATGTTCCTTACGATGGAAAGCAACGGAGACTGGGAACAGGCTTTACGGAAACTGGAGAAGGATTATCCTTACCAACATAAGGTGACCCTGGAAAACACTTACGGGATGCATTTCTATTCGAAAATCAGAATGGAAGAATCGCGGACACATTATTTCGTGGCCGATGATATCCCGAGCATTGAAGCGCATCTGAAAACTGACGATGGCTATTCGTTTGTCTTTTTCGGGGTTCATCCGCCGCCGCCGAGCCCTACCGAAGAGGAAACCTCCAAGGAAAGAGATGGTGACCTGCTGAGTACGGCCAAAAGGGTGATTGAAATTAATAAGCCCGTGATTGTGGTCGGTGACTTCAACAACGTAGCCTGGTCTAAATCTTCCATCCTGTTCAGGAAAACCAGCCACCTGATCGATCCGCGGATCGGACGTTCTTTCGTATCGACTTTCCACGCCAGATACAAGCTGTTGCGGTTTCCGATCGACCTGATGTTCCACAGCGAGGAAATTTTTATTGAAGACCTGAAAACCCTTGAAAATTTCGGTTCCGATCACCTTCCTGTCTACTGCGAATTCTTTATCGACCACGAACAGGAAAAGAAGCAGGAAGAAAAAATAGATTACGCGACTGAAGAGGAAAAAGCCGAAGCCGAAGAAATGATCGAAGAAGGGAAAAAGGAGGACGGAGAAAGGGATGTGGTAGTAACTGAAGGATAAAAGCAGATTTTCTGAGTTTTAGCGAATAATACCTGATTTTTCATACTTTTAATCTTTACTGGTTTATAGTCTTGTATCATTCTATAGGAATCTAAACATCGCATTAGAGAGTTGCGGAAAGATGCGCGTCTGCATTCGGAATGACAAACTCCTGGATATTTTTATACGTTTTATTTTCATTCCGTAGGAATCTAAACATAGTATTAGAGAACTCATGGAAAGATTCGCGTCTGGATTCCTACGGAATGACAACTCCTGAATATTTTTTGTTTATACGTTTGATTTGTCATTCCGTACGAATCTAAACATAGTATTAGAGAACTCATGGAAAGATTCGCGTCCGGATTCCTACGGAATGACAGGTTCCTGTATATTTTTATACGTTTTTTTGTCATTCCGTAGGAATCTAAACATAGTATTAGAGAACTCATGGAAAGATTCGCATCCGGATTATTACGGAATGACAGGTTCCTGCATATTTTTATACGTTTTTTGTCATTCCATAGGAATCTAAACATCACATTAGAGAGTTGCGGAAGATTCACGCCTGCATTCGGAATGACAAACTTCTGGATATTTTTATACTTTTTTGTCATTCGGAATGATAACTTCTGGATATTTTTGTCCATATGTTTAATTTGTCATTCCGGTAGGAATCTAAACATAGTATTAGAGAACTCATGGAAAGATTCGCGTCCGGATTCCTACGGAATGACAACTTCCTGCGTATTTTTATACGTTAAAGAACTTGTGGCAAGATTTGCGCTTAAATTCTTATGGAAATCGAAAATTCGACATAGCCAATGATGAGCTCCTGCCTATTTTTTATTAATCTGGTTTGTTGTTAATATTTTAAATAATATATTTGACAATAAAAACAAACACAAATGATCGAATTCACAGAAGGCATTTATACATTCTACGTATATATCCTAACCAACAAAAGCAGAACGGTTCTGTATACAGGAGTAACAAAAAATCTTCATCAGCGATTATATCAGCATTCCGAAAAATCAAACAGCAATAGCTTTACAGCAAAATACAATATTGAATTTTTGATTTATTATGAAAAATTCGGATGGATTCAGCAGGCTATCGAGCGGGAAAAGGAAATTAAGGATTTTCCAAGAAATAAAAAACTTAAATTGATCAGGTCTGTAAATCGGAATTTGGACTTTTTGAATGATTTGTTTAAACAATTATGAAGAACAAAGTATATTTCTGCTAAATAAAGACTGATTACCTATTTTATTTATACGCTATTTATTTTGGTATTGTTAAATTGAAATATATTTCATTACTTAGTATTATGAAATGTTATAAATGCCAATCAGAAGAAAACACTAAAGCTGGCTTTACAAGAGGATTGCAAAGATACAAGTGTAAAAGATGC
>CAJYRQ010000096.1 GCA_913777465.1 uncultured Chryseobacterium sp. | reverse complement strand
CTTCATTTTCTTTGATTATTAATTTTATCTTATTCAGCTAAACTATGTGATTATATCATTATATAGAGAAATAAATAATGGGATTTTATAAAAAAAGATTAAAAAAAACAATATTATTTCTTGCATATGTGAATATTATCACATAGTTTAGCTGAATAAGATAAAATTAATAATCAAAGAAAATGAAGAAGAACTTATCAATAATTTTAATTATTCTTTACATATTTACTAACGGGCAGGCCAAAAGATTCTTTTATGAGTTTTCTTATAAACCGTATAAGGATTCTTCAAAAGTTGAAAAAGAACTTACTATTCTGGATGTCACAAAACAGAAATCAATTTACAGAGATTACCTTTCAGTATCCCAGGACTCGATCATTGAAAGCAATATTGAGAAAATGAAGGCAAGCGGAGTGAAGATTGATCTGGCTAAACTGATCAAGAACCCTAAGTTTATGTATAAAGTGGAGAAAAATTATCCTGCTTATGATACCAGTTTTACAGATCTGATTTTAAGCGATTTCATTACTTATCCGGAGCCGCAAAAGATCAAATGGGAAATTACGAATGAAAAAGGAATCAGCTCATTTGAAAAATATAAAATCCAAAAAGCGACTGCTAAAATGTGGGGAAGAACCTGGACTGCCTGGTTTACTACGGATATTCCTATCCAGGATGGTCCTTATAAATTTTACGGTTTGCCGGGGCTTATTGTAAAAGTGGAAGATGAAAACAAAAATTTCTCTTGGCAGCTTGCAGGAATTAAAAATCTGGAAAAATATAATGAACTGAGCCTCAATGAAAGATTAAAGAATAAAAAGCCTTTGGCAGTAGATAAAAACAAGTTTACCCAAATGTTTGCCGAATTTAAAACCAGTCCGCTGGCCCAAGTCAGAAACAAGTATTCTGCAGAACAATTAAGCGAAGCAGGAGAGGGCGGTAAAACGCTGGGACAAAAACTAAAAGATCAGGAAGAAACTATAAAAAAGATGATTGGAGCAAATAATCAAGCTATAGAATTGGTCCAATAAAAGATATAAAAGCGCTTTTATGAGAGATTTTGATATTTTGTAGCTCTAAAAACAAAACATAAGGGATCTAACCCGAAAGAACAAATTAGGAAAATAACCATTAAAAATTATTAAAATGAAAAAACATTTAGTAGCAGCAGCACTTATCGTTGCATTTTCAGCAGGTACATTTACTCTAGCCAGTGCTAATCCAAAAAACATCTCTACTGAAAAAGTTTCGGTACAGGCGGTTTCAACAGCAAAAGAAAATGCTCTTGCAAAAAAAGAGTGGACATTTATTTCTTCGGAATATGTATATACCGGATCTTCAGAAGAGGCTACAAAGTAATTATCTCATAATTATTCAATCTATGAGGCTAATATTACATTAGCCTCTTTTTTATAATCCCATGAAAACACTAAAAATAGTATTATTAGCATTGTTGCTTTTCCATATCGGCTCTTCTTTTTTTATCAATATTCAGATTATCAAAACATGGAAAAATTCTACCTATTCATCTTTAAATGCCCATGGAAAAAAAATAATAGATTACCTTGAATATTTTAACCTTCCTTATGGAGTGCAGACCGGAATGAGAAATTATTCTTATTATACCGGTATAGAAAGAGGATATGAATATTATTCTCCCAATGCAGCCAATAAAAAAACAGAAATTATCTTTAAAAATAATGATACACCCGTCATGCTGCCGGGCAAAACATTTGAATCATCATTTAAAATAAAAAGTATTTTTACAATATTAGGAGGTCAGTTGAAAAATGAAGGTTTCCGAAACCGGGTTATCCAATCTATGGCAGTAAGATTATTTACCCTTCATCCGCAGATCAATGATATGAACGTTCTGATTGTAAAAAAGCAATTTCCTTCTCTGGCAGAAATAAAACGGAATAAACCGATCAGAGTAGAGGAAACTACAGTATATAATATTAAAAAAAATTAATATGAATACTGCTGTAAATAAATTCAATGCCTTTTTTTTCGGGTATCATAAAAACATAGAAAAGAAAAACCTGTTTATTATTGCTATTTGTTCATTTGGTTTATTAAATATACTTCTTATTTTACCGGATCTTTACAATATATACAGCAAAAGCGGAATTATAAATGCGGAGATTAATGATTTCTTAATACGAAAGGATCAATTCCGCCTAACATTTATTACGGATACAATCGAACGGATCGGGATTAGATATGAATATGCGCTGGCAATGGTTGTAGCCATCTACATCTGTTCTTTTATATTTGTTCTTATGAATTACTACAGGCTGTTTTTTGCCATACTGGTCCTTGTTATTCATAATGCCCTGGTGGCCGGCAGCTATTCTTTCTCCTATGGAGCCGATTACATGATAAGCTTTTCCCTTTTTGTAAATGTTATATTATGTATTGATTCAAAATACAACCGTGTACTGTATTCTTTTGCGATCAGGCTTATACAATTGCAGTTGTGTGTTATCTACTTTTTCTCAGGAGTCGGGAAGGCAATGGGGAACAATTGGTACACAGGGGACGCAATCTGGTATCTGATATGTACTTATACCGAAGTAAATGTGTTAACAGCTTTTGTAGCCACCACAATTCCGGTAGTTTTTCAGATTATTTCCCTAAGCGTCGTCATTGCAGAATTATTCTATCCTTTTCTTATCTATAATAAAGTAACAAAAAAAGCTACTTTGCTTTATATTATCGTTACACATATCATTATCGTCCTTCTTATTAACCTTTATACATTCGGAATTGTGATGATTATACTTAATATAATTGCTTTCCAGCCCAAAATAATACTAGAATCAAAATATTTTAAAAAACATGAGCCTATCACTGAATAATATTAGTTACAAAATCAATAACAAAACGATATTGCAAAACATCAGCTTATCCCTGAACAAAGGAATATATGGTATCCTAGGACTTAATGGGGCAGGGAAAACTACATTAATGAATATAATATCTACACTGACAAAACCTGAAAAAGGCGGCCTGCATTACAATGATGCCGATATTGTAAAAAATCCTCTTATATTAAGGAAGGATCTAAGCTATATGCCACAGAATTTCGGGTTGATTCCTGAATTGACCGTGACTCAAAACCTGATGTATTTCGGAATGCTGAAAGGATTATCCTCAAAAACGCTGAAGGAAACTATTCCGAATGTGCTTGAGTTTTTTAATATTTTTCATACTAAAAATACCCATGTAAAAAATCTTTCCGGCGGAACCCAGCAAAGGGTTGCCCTGTCGCTTGCATTAGTAAATGATCCGAAGGTTTTAATCCTCGATGAACCGACAAGCGCATTGGATCCCATCGAGAGAATCAATTTTTATGAACTCATCAAAAAAATGTCGAAACATGCAATCGTACTTGTTTCATCACATAATATTTATGAGATTGAAAAGTTTGTGGATCATATTATCATTCTGCGAAGCGGGCAGATTAGTTTTTCAGATACTGTAGACCGGCTGGTTCCGGGAGCGGTTGCAGACTCTGGGGATCCTGAGCAGGAAAATATTCTGAATCTGGAAAAAGCATTTGAATATTTTGCAAAATAGATTTTATGAAAGCATTACCTTTAATATCTCTCTATAACCTGAGATTATTTTTTAAGCATACTTATTTTAAATATATACTGGCTGTTATTATGATCCTGGGATTTTTTATGATCCCGAATCCTAAATCAGACTATGTAACATTCACAGTCGGAAATTACACCGGAGGATCAAATTTAATCTGGATCAGTAATTTGACCCCTGTTTATATTAATGCAATATTTGCTTTATTATCTCTTTTCATCAGTCAGAACCTTAAAAACAGGGAAATGGCAGATAATACCTATGTCAATTTTCGTTTATCTGTGAAATCGAATTTTCAGTTGTTGATGTACAGGGTAATTTCTCTTTTTTTATATCTTACCATACTGGCATTTATTCTGGAAATTATCATTCTGTTTATTAATTATCAGAGCTATAATTTCGTATTGTATCTCATTCCTTTTCTATATTTCACTGTTCCGTATTTATTTTTTCTGTCAACTATATGTACAGTTATCGATTATTTAGTAGACTTGAAATTTTTAAAATATGTATTGTATTTCGGATTTATCATTTTTGTTTATAATACAGAGATCAGACATTTGCTGGATGTAACCGGTATCCAGGAGCTGATGGATAATTTTTCGCACGTCAATACCAAAAATAACAATTCATTTATTTTAGGAAAAATAAAAAATAAAGACGTACAATATATAAATTTTCAGAACTTTATTACCCCTAAAAAATGGGTGGACAAATTGTATCTTTTTCCTGTCGCATTCATAATTGTGCTGGCTGCTTCTTTTCTGTTTAAAAGATATGCAAGAGTAAAAAATAAGGAGCAGAGCCCGACCCCTGCAAAAAATGAAGTAAGGCCGTCTTCTGTACAGCAAGCTGTTTATCTTCCAAGGCAGTCTGTTTATTCTTTCGACCTTATTTCTTTATTGAAAGCAGAATATTTTCTGCTAAGCCATTCCTTAAGCAGAAATCTGAGATTAACAGCTTTTGTTCTGTGGATACTGGCATTTGTTGCTCAGGGAAATATAAAAATTCTACTCGTGGCGGCAATATTTATTATAATTCTTCCTCTTAACCAGAATTATCTTGCAGGGAAATATACCAACAATACATTGTACGCTGAAAAAATTTCAGGCTATCCTCCTATACTTTTTGGATTCTCTAAATTTTTATTATTTTTTGTGTACATAATTATCGTTATTCCTGTGCTCGATTATTCTTCCATTGAAGTCAGTGTATTGATAATAACCAGGCTTTTGTTATTATTTATATTTCAGCTGGCTTATACTGCCTTTGTAAAAGATTATCTTATGGTGGAAATTATTATGATTATTATTTTTTCAAGCTATTTTTCAGGAGTTCCTGTATACCAAATTTTTTAATTATTAATTAGATGATGCAACAAAGGGTTAGAATATTTCTAATCCTTTCTTTATTTTTGTATCATTATTCATTTTCATGAAAAAAATTATCCTCATCGAAGACGAAACCAGTGTGGTATCTTTTATTAAAAAAGGGTTGCAGGAGAACGGCTATGAAGTTTCCGTAGCTTTTGACGGCAGGACCGGCGTGCAGCTGGTGCAGTCGAATGATTTCGATCTTGTGATTCTGGATATCATGCTGCCGGAAATGAACGGCCTGGATGTCTGCAAGGAGATCCGGAAAACCAACCCGCATGTTCCGATTCTGTTTCTGACGGCTTTGGGGACTTCGGAAAATATCGTTCTCGGTCTCGAAAGCGGAGGGGATGATTATCTGGTGAAACCGTTCAAGTTTATCGAGCTGGTGGCAAGAATAAAATCCCTTTTGAGAAGGAGCGGTAACGGAAGTTCCGCTGAAGCTGCCGAGCCCGAAGTTGATCAGGAGCACGTATTCCAGTTTTCGGATCTTGTGCTCAACGATTATACCAAAAAAGTAACGCGGGGAGGAGAGGAGATTTCACTGACTTCAACTGAATATAAACTGCTGCTCTATTTTTTGAACAATCCTGAGAAAGTTATTTCCCGGGCCGAAATTTTAGATTCGGTTTGGGGCGTGAATTACGAGCTGGGAACCAATGTCGTGGATGTTTATGTGAATTACCTGAGGAAGAAGCTGGATCACCAGGAAGATCATAAGTTGATCCATACCGTAATAGGGATGGGATATGTCCTGAAAAAACCTTGATGATGTTTAACCGGGTAATAACGAATCAAACCAAAACGATGGTGCTCCTGATGCTGGTGTTTACCGCCATCATATTGCTGTTTAGTGGGTTGGTGTATTTTTCCATTGTCAATTTTTCCCATCAGAGGTTTTACGAGCTGCTGAAAATCCGTACCACGACCATTATCCAGATTGAAAAAGGGAAAGACGACCTGGATCTTCCGGAAAACTATATCCTGAACGGGCTGAATGATGAAGAACTTCCGATGGAGAGGGATTATGTTTTTGCCATTCCAACGGATTCCAACTTTCAGAAAATTTCCAGTGAAATCCATATTCCGGCTTATTTTTTTAAAAGTATTGTTAAGAAAGGAGAATCCAATTATAACGACAAGGAGTTTTACTATATCGGGCAGACTTTCAGGCATGACGATAAAGACTATATTGCCATTGCCTCGGCCAAAAACCATTATGTAGTTTATTATCTGGGATTTCTAAAGAGGACGCTCATTACCTGTATCGTTCTCTCGCTGTTTTTCAGCATGATCTTCTCTTTTTACCTGTCCAAAACCTTGTTTAAGCCGATTTTGAAAATTACGGATAAAGTAAAGGAAATCAGTTCCGAAAACCTCCATTTGCGGCTTGAGCCCCAGCCGGACAACAAAGAGCTGAATGAGCTTGTGGATACCTTTAATGGAATGCTGAACCGTATTGAAACATCCTTCGAAACCCAGAACCACCTGATCGGAAATGTATCGCACGAATTGCGGACTCCCTTAACCTCGATTATGGGAGAAGCGGACGTTGCACTTTCCATTTCAAGGACCAACGAAGAATACAAAGAAACACTGGGCATTATCCTGGATGAAGCGGAAAAGTTAGATAAAAAAATCAAAGCGCTGCTGATGATTGCCCAGACCGGGTTTGACGGGAAAATCCAGAAAGTGGATAAAATACGGATCGACCAGCTGCTTTGGGATGTCATTGAAACCCTTCGGAAAATCGATTTAAGAAATAATATTTACCTGGATATCAGTATGCTGCCGGATAATCCTAAAAAACTGAAGGTACAGGGCAACGAACAGCTGCTCCATCTTGCGGTCACCAATATTATCCAGAACGGCTGTAAATATTCCGACTTCGAGCAGGTAAAGGTATCGTTGGGGGCAACGGATACGGATGTTTACCTTATTGTGAAAGACAACGGGATCGGAATTCCCGGGGAAGAAATGAATAAAATTTACGATCCCTTTTTCCGGGCTTCCAATACCAAAAATTATGAAGGCTACGGCATTGGCCTTCCGCTGGCCAGGAATATCGTAAGGATGCATCAGGGCGAGCTTATTGTGAGTTCGCATGAAAACCAGGGGACTACCGTCCAGCTCCGGTTCCCGAATTTTTATCATACCCATGCAGATGAAAAGGAAAATATTTAAAAGGATTGTCAGTAAGTAAAATATAAAAAGTAGAAAGAGCCGGGTGATTTTTTAGCGGGAAAAAAACTTCCAGCCTCCGGCATCCTTCTTCCAACCTGAACAGCTTTCCTCATTTTCTAATCACATTTTAATCTCTTTAATCACATTTTAATTCCATTCCAAAAGGAATCTAATTTGGTCGGTCTAGTTTTGTATTATCGAAAAAGATAAACGAACCTAAATCTTAAAAATATGACCAAGACGATTTTAATAGCCACCGATTATTCTCTTGAATCTTTAAATATTTTAAAGAAAGTCATGAGAGAGAAAGATGCTGCGGAAGACCAGAATCAATACAATATTCTTTTGGTTTCAGGATATGATACGGGAGATTCCATCCGGGACCTTCTGTTCAATACGAAAAGTACGATCTTCAATAAGCTGAGGCCTCAGGAATTCTGCGATGCCTACGGAATCATCAGAAACAAATATTCTCACCTGATCAATAAAATTGTCTGTGATATTTTCACCGGAAGCTTCCAGAGGACATTCAACAATTATGTGAAAGCTGCAAATATTGAAGAAGCTTATTATTCTCCGGCAATCAGAAGCAAAGGAAAAGGTAAATTCGATCTGATTCCTTATATCAAAAAATGCAAAGACCTGGAATCCCGCGAAATTTCTCTTGAAGTACGGGGCCGTCTTCCGGAAAAAGGAAGATTGGCGGAGATCTTTGTGGAAGCTTAAATTAAACTTTAAAAATTTTAAAAATGTTAAGGAATTATAGTAACAGCAGGACGTTGGGAGACAACATCAGATTGGGGACGCTGACTGCCTTTACGGCAGGTACTATAAACATCGCCTCGCTTCTGATATTCCTTTCGTTTACATCAAACGTAACGGGTCATTACGCTATTTTCGCAGCAGAAATCAGCAAAGGGAACTGGTCGCAGGTTGCCGTTGTGGGATTGTGGATTTTCCTGTTCTTTTTCGGGGGATTCGTTTCGAATTTTATCGTCATTACCTTTAATAAAAAGAGCAAATACTTCGCCCACTCCATGCCATTGCTGCTGGAAATTGCATGTCTGTTGTTTGTAGGGATTTACGGACAGTTTTATTACCGTAAGACACTTGAAGAAACGGAACTGCTGGTGGCGCTGATGCTGTTTGCCACCGGTTTGCAGAACGGGCTGACGGCCAGTATCTCCAACTTTTCAGTAAAAACCACCCATCTTACCGGTACCACGACCGACCTCGGGATTTTGTTTTCGATGTTCACCAAGAAAGAATTCAGAAAGAATGGGGAGCTGGTGGCAAGGGCCAAGCTGCTGATGAGCATCATGGTTTCTTATGTGCTGGGAGCGGTATTTTCGGGACTGACGTATTATTATCTGGAATTCAGGGTGTTTTATGTAATCAGTTTGTGTCTGCTGGTGGTGATCGGATATGATGCTTATAAAATCCATGTGAGACACTTCAATACCAGATACCGGTATAGTAAAATTTATAAAAAGCCGAACCTGATCGCTTCCCTGTATCATAAAATCCACGGGATCCCGGATATTAATGTGCCTGCAGGACAGAAGAAAAGAAAGCTCGTCTTCGACGAATAGGAAGGCGTGGTGCGGCAGAAAACGGAAAGTTGTTGATAACATTTTCCCTGCCGGTTAGCCAAACGGCATCTGACAAAACGAAATGTTAATTAAGAGATATAAATATCAGTATTAATTTTGTGTAAACTAGCTGTGAATCAATCCTCTGATTGCCCCTGTGCAATTGGGGGATTGTGTTTTAAAAGAGTAGCGGCGACCGGGGTTTTCATACGATGAATCCTTATCCGACATGTTGTTAAAATGTTGATAATTAAATTTTAATTCAGGTCTTTATAGTTTTAATTCTTAAATTGAATGACTATTTTTGTAAGTTGATTTACGTTTTTTATGTCAGATATTATTCAGCTTTTACCGGATCATGTGGCCAACCAAATTGCGGCAGGAGAAGTCGTGCAGCGACCCGCGTCCATCGTAAAAGAACTTTTGGAGAATGCGATCGATGCAGGGGCCACGAAAATTGAGTTGATCATACGGGATGCGGGAAAAAACCTGATCCAGGTGGTCGACAACGGTAAAGGGATGTCTGAAACCGATGCGCGGATGGCTTTTGAAAGGCACGCCACCTCAAAGATCAGGGGAACGGAAGATATTTTCAGAATTGCCACCAAAGGGTTCCGGGGAGAGGCGCTGGCTTCCATTGCCGCGGTCTCTCAGGTCGAATTAAGGACGAAACAGCCGGAAGCGACCATCGGGACAAATATTTACATCGAAGGCGGTGTTTTCCAGTTTCAGGATCCGGTGCAGACGACAGAGGGTTCCAATTTCCTGGTAAAGAATTTATTTTACAACGTTCCGGCCAGAAGGAAATTCCTGAAAAACAACAATGTTGAATTCCGGCATGTGATCGATGAATTCCAGCGGATAGCCCTGGCGCATGAAAGTCTTGAGTTTTCCCTGTTCCATGACGATGACGCGGTCTTCAGATTGAGAAAAGGAAGCCAGATGCAGCGTATTGTGGATATTTTCGGAAGGAAACTACAGCCGCAGCTCGTTCCGATAAAAGAAGATATTATCTGGTGCAGGCTTCATGGGTTTGTGGCAAAGCCGGAAGGAGCGAAAAAGACAAGGGGCGAACAGTTCCTTTTCGTAAACGGAAGGTATTTTAAGAGTGCCTATTTCAACAAGGCGGTTCAGGAAGCTTTTGAAGGGCTGCTGCTACCGGGTTATGTACCGACTTTTTTCCTGTTCCTGGAACTTGATCCGGAGAAGATTGATGTAAACATTCATCCGCAGAAAACAGAAGTTAAATTCGAAGACGAACATTTAATTTTTGCCCTGCTCCGTTCTACCATCAAAAGATCGCTGGGAATCTACAATGTTTCCCCGAGCCTTGATTTTGAAAAGGATCCCGAGCTGGATCATATGATGCAAACCTTCCCGAGCAAAAGCAACGGCGGTGGAAATACCGTAATTAAAATGCCGGAAATCATTGTAGACCGTGATTATAACCCGTTCCTGGAGGAGCGGGAAGTTACCCATACCGAGATCCAAAATCTTACGGAAATGTACCATCAGAATATTTCAACTGCAGAGCCTTCAAAGATCAATTTATTTGAAGATGAAGATTTCGATGAAGACCTGATGCGGCTGCCGAACGGATACTGGCTTTTCAATAAAGGTGATAAAACCCTGATGCTGGATCTTGGAAGAATGCACCGCCTGTGGGTTTCGGAAAATACAAAGCCTTCAAAAAAAGGAGCTACTAACAGCCATTCGCTGCTTTTCTCATTAGAATACCATATGAATGAAGTTGAGAAGGCGAAATACAATTCAATTAAAAAATACCTTCCGGAACTGGGCTTTGAGATGAGTATTGCCCATGAAAGCGTATTGAGAATTGATGCCGTACCCGAAGGACTGAAAGAAACCCAGGTGATGAAATTCCTGGAAAACCTTTTTGAGATTCTGGAATATAAGTCGGAAGACGAGTTTTTGCAATATTACCGGAACCAGTGGGGAAGGATGCAGTCCAAATCCAGGTTTGATTTTATATACAAGAAGGACGCGGAACAGCTGATCCGGGACTTTACGGCCCTGGGCTTCCCGGAATTTTTACCGGACGGGAAAAGATGCTTTTTCGAGGTTCCGTTCAATGATTTTAAGAATAAATTTTAGAAGATGTTTAATACGATACCTCCGATTACAAAGAATATAATTATCATAAACATTGTCGTTTATGTACTGTCTAATTTCCTTTTTCCGCAGTTATACAACACCTTATCTGCATTTTATCCGTTTTCGCCGAATTTCAGGTCCTGGCAGGTTATCACCCATATGTTTATGCATGCCCGGATAGGCGATGGTATCGGTATTATGCACATTTTATTCAATATGTTCACTTTATTCAGTTTTGGGCCGATACTGGAACAGAGCCTGGGTGAAAAGAGGTATCTTATCCTGTATTTTGTAAGTGGCCTCGGAGCTTTCTTTTTATTTAATCTTTGGAACTTTATTGAGATACAGCAAATTGTATCGGGTTTGGAAGGATTAGGATTAAATGCCTCTGAAATTTATGCTAAGTCGGCCATCGATTATTCAGGAGATCTGAAAATCAGTGCAACGACAGCAGAAGGGCAGGCTTTGTCACAACAGCTTTATATGGCCTTACGGACTCCTATGCTTGGGGCTTCAGGCGCAATATTCGGTGTTATAGCGGCTTTTGCCACTCTGTATCCTGAAGCAAAAATTGCCATTATGTTTATTCCGATTCCCGTAAAGGTAAAATATGTTTTACCGGTGGTTATCATAGGCTCCATATACCTGGGGATTTCCGGTGACGGAGGAGGTGTCGCCCATCTGGCCCATGTCGGGGGCGCAATAGCAGGATTTATTCTGGCGAAAATATGGAAGCGGCATTTATACCGATTTAATTAAATCCTGTGAAAATAGTCCGTCTCATCTTCTTCATCCTTCATATAGTTATATTCCTGCTTTTGACGGGGATGCTCCTCAATGCCTATGTTTCACCAAAGGTTTTTCCGTGGTTCAATCTGCTGTCTCTGGCTTTTCCCGGACTGATTTTCGGTTATGTTGCCTTAACCGTGTTCTGGATCATCAGCTGGAAAAAAAGAGCCTTCGTTTTCTTTTTTCTGGGATTGCTGTTCTTTAATCCGGTATTACGATGGATTAATTATTCTTCCGTAAAAAAAGAAACGCTTGATCTGAAAGTAATGTCTTTCAATACAAGATCAGGAATGGCTGTAAGGTCGGAAGTGAAAAATTATCTGAAAAATTCCCTGGCAGATGTCATTCTTCTTCAGGAAGACGACGGTAAAGAATACGGGTCTCTGGGATATGAAATGGCAAATTACGGAAACATCACGATTTTATCGAAATATAAAATTATCAACCGGCAGCCTATAGTGCTTAACAACGAACAGATCAATGATCCTGCCTTACAGGTTGACATCGAAATCAAAGGAAAAAGGTACCGGTTTATCGGGGTTTATCTCCAGCCTTTCAAGTTTGAAAAGAGCATGGTTAAGCTTGACGGTAACAATCAGGAAGACGAAGAAAAAATAAAGAATATCGTTAAAAGGCTGATTCCTACTTTTAAAATGCACCAGGAACAGGTAAATGCAATAAAAAATGCTGTGGAAGCCTCACCTTACCCGGTGATCCTGACAGGCGATTTTAATTCCGTTCCCAATTCCTATGAATATTACCATCTCTCGGAAGGTTTGCAGGATGTTTTTATGGAAGCAGGGCGGGGAAGCGGTACCAGTTTTCACGATTATAAATTCCCGATCCGGATCGATTATATTTTCGCTTCAAAATCAATCAAACCGATCAGTTATCGCGTAGACCGATCTGTTAAGGTATCTGATCATTTTCCGGTAATTGCCACATTCAGGCTCGAAAAGTGATCATAAAAACCGTTAAAGTTTTGGCCATGGTAAGATTTTTGCAGAAATTGCCGCGGTACCTCATACTGTTTTTCTATGAAACTGAGTCAGATCTTGTTGTTTGTTCATATTGCCGTTGCCGTTTTACTGCTGTGTACCTTAGGGAACGCGTGGGTACCGCCTAACCTTCTGAGTGTCCTGAATCTTCTGTCCCTGGGATTTCCGTATTTAATTTCATTATATATCCTTTTTACCCTATTCTGGATCTTTCAGAGAAAGAAATTCGCCATTGCTTTTGTCCTGGGAATATTTCTGTTCTACAATCCCATCAGGAGGTGGATCAATTTCACTCCCAAAACGGAAAATGTGAAATCGGTAAGAGACATTAAGGTAATAACGTTTAACGTAAAATACGGGGAATCGGGATGGGAAAAAGTAAAGAAATACATCATGGACCAGGATGCCGACATTATCCTGGTACAGGAAAAAGATACCAACCGTGCCCTGAAACAGGATATGGTAAAGTACCCTTCGGTAATTCTGAAGACCAAACATAAAATCGTAAGGCAGGAAGAACTGATTACCGATAAATCGAGAGGAAATTCTTTCTACGCCGATGTAGATATCAACGGAAAAATAATCCGGATCATCAACGTCTATCTTGAGCCTTTCCGTTTGCAGAAATCCATGCTGAAATTTGAAGGTCTGGCAAAGGAGGGAAATAAGATCAATACCCTTCTTTCGCACATGACGCCCACTTTCAAAGCACATGAGGACCAGATTAAAAAGATCAGGAAAGCAGTCGACCTTTCGCCGTATCCCGTGATCCTGGCAGGCGACTTCAATTCCGTCCCGAATTCTTATGAATATTATAATCTTGGGAAAGATCTCCAGGATGCTTTTTTAGCGGCAGGAAACGGCAATTCCTCCAGTTTTCACGATTACAAGGTGCCTTTGAGGATCGATTATATTTTCAGTTCGAAATCCATTATCCCTTTAAGCTATAAAGTCGATAATTCCGTACAATTGTCGGATCATTATCCCGTAATTGCAGAATTTCTGTTAAATTAGTTCCATGAAAAATTTACCTTTCGCCGTACTTATTTTTTCAGCCTCCCTGGTGTCCTGTTCAAAAAAAGAACCGGCAGACCTGTATCCGGCAGACAGTCCGAAGGCAAATTATGATACGACGGCTATTGATTCCTTTTCCAACGGGGCAACTTCCATTGATGTGGTCCGCCAGATCAGGATGTCTTCCCAGAAATATCAGGATTCGCTGAAAGAAGCCCTGAAGCTTCAGGAGCAGGAAAAAAAGCTGAAAGAAGAACTGGATAAAGAAAACAAGAAGAAAGCGGAGGAAGAAAAGAAAACAGAAGAGAAGGACAAGCCGAAAACCGCCGAAACACCGGCAGCCGGAGAAATGAAAACACCATAAATATAACCGAATACATTTTAAAAATTTCAATACGTATGAAAAAAAACATTTTATCAGGACTTATGATCGCCGCACTGGTGGTGTCCTGCACGAAATCAACATCTAAAACAGAACAGGTGGAAAACGCCGACGGAACCGTAACTACGACCACGACTACCGAAACGGGATTGGGCGTAGATACGGCAAAGATCAACCAGGCAAAAGAAAACACCCAGGCAAAGATCAATGAAACGGGACGTAAAATCGACAATGCTGCAGAAGATGCGAAAAACAAGATCGATGAGACTGCGGATAAAGCGAAAGCAGATCTTAACAAGGCAGGCCAGGATGTAAGAGATGCCGCAGCCAAAGGCGCTTCAAAAGTAGAGGAAGGTGCCAGAAAGTTGAAAGAAGACTTAAGAAATTAATTGAAAAAACCGCAGTGGAATCTGCGGTTTTTATTTTATCGGTTCAGCTCCAGCAAAGGATCGATGTATTCCCGGTCGTTGCTCAGCCTGGGGACTTTGTTCTGCCCGCCGAGCTTTCCTTTGGATTCCAGCCAGCAATAGAAAAGATTAGGCTTGGCAATATGTACGATCGGCCTTTTCAGGGTAATGTTGTTGTAGCGTTTCGCTTCGTAATCCGAATTGATTGATTTCAGATGATCATCGAAAATATCCGTAAAACGTTCCAGGTCATCCGGTGTTTTGCAGAATTCAAAAATCCACTCGTGGGCACCGCTTTCATTTTCTCTCATAAAAACAGGGGCACCCGTAAAATCGGAAACAGCGGCATTGGTCTCCTCGCAGGCTTTGGTAAGCGCAGATTCCACATTGGTAATCATAAGCTCTTCCCCGAATGCATTGATGTAGTGTTTTGTCCGCCCCGTAATTTTAATTCTGAACGGGTTGGTTGAGGTAAACATCACGGTATCACCAATCAGGTATCTCCATAAACCGCCATTGGTCGTAATTACCATGGCGTAATTCTTTCCAGCCTCTACATCTTCAAGGCTTACGACTTTAGGATCGGAAGAATGGAACTGATCCATCGGGATAAATTCATAGAAGATGCCGTAATCCAGCATCAGAAGCATTTCGTCACTGTTGGGGCGGTCCTGGATCCCGAAGAAGCCTTCGGACGCGTTGTAGATCTCGTAATAATTGATATTCTTACCAATAATCTGCCTGTATTGCTCACGGTAAGGCTTAAAACTGATTCCGCCATGAAAGAATACTTCAAGATTAGGCCACAATTCAGCAATATTGCCGAACTCGGTTTCTTTCAGTACCCGCTGCAGCAGCACCATCATCCAGCTCGGAACGCCAAGGATGCTTCCCACATCTTCATTTTTTACTTCGGAAGTAATGGCTTTAAGCTTGCTTTCCCATTCTCCCATCAGGGAAACCTTCTTACTCGGCGTGGTGGTAACTTCTACCCAAAATGGAAGATTATCGATCAGAATGGCCGATAGATCCCCAAATTTCGTGTTGAAATCGGCATAGAGTTCAGAACTTCCTCCCAGACGCAGGTTTTTATAGTTGAAAAGCTGATTTTCGGGATGGTTGTTGGCATAGATGGAAACCATGTCTTTTCCGGCTTTCATATGGCAGTATTCCAGGCTTTCTGCCGAAATCGGGATAAACTTGCTCTTGGCATTGGTGGTCCCGGAAGATTTGGCGAAATGCTTGATATATCCGGGCCAGCTGATGTCCTTCTGTCCCTGTCTTGCTTTTTCAATATATGGCTCCATTTCTTCATAGGTAACAACCGGAACTTTGTTTTTAAAGTCCTGATAACTCGAGATGGAATTGAAACCATATTTTTTGCCGTACTCCGTATCTTCGGCATGAAACAACTGGGAAAATAAGATTCCTTTCTGGGTTTCAATGGGATGGTCCATGAAATTCTGTATCTGATCGATCCGCTGACGGATAAACCAGTTGACTACCGTATTGAAAAGTGCTTTCGTTGCCATTCCAACAAATATAATAATAATTGGATTTTCTGGGAATTTTTTCTGAAGTAAAAATGTAAATTTTGCGTTGTATTATCAGGTATTTTTAACACAATCTGTCAAAGCTGTGAAGAATTACTTAAAGATAAATTTTTATCAGTACAAAAATTTATTATGCTAATTCGGGAAATAAAAAACCGCTGCCAATCGGCAGCGGTTCCGGTATTTAAAGTTTTGTTCTTAGCAGTATTCGTCGTAAGCGGCCTGAAGGTTGGCAGCAATGGCTCCTGCAGGATTTCCTTCGATGTGGTGTCTTTCCAGCATATGAACCAATTCTCCGTCTTTGAAAAGCGCTACACAAGGGGAGCTTGGAGGGAACGGTGCCAAATGTTTTCTCGCTTCCACCACGGCTTCGGTATCGAAACCTGCAAAAACGGTAGTCAGGTGATCAGGCTTCTTATCTCCGGTCAAAGAATAAACAACGCCCGGTCTTGCTGCTCCTGCCGCACATCCGCAAACGGAATTGATTACCAAAAGGGTGGTCCCCGATTGTTTTAATGCTTCTTCTACCTGAGCCGGTGTGGTCAGGTCATCAAAGCCTTTATCTGTAAGTTCAGCCTTCATCGGCATTACTAAATCTTGTGGATACATATTTTAATTTTTTGTAAAGTACAAATTTAAGGAATTCCCCGCTTTTCATCAATATATAAAAACTATCGGTGTTTTTGTTAAATAAAATGCATTGAATATTAATCGTATAATAATAATTAATATTTGATAGATTAAATTCGTTAATAATGCCAAAATATTAGTAAATTTGAAATGATTCTGAAAACAATGGACCATGAAAAAATGTTTACCATTTCCCTCGGTTTTATTTATATGATGAATTCCGGATCATGACCGGATGATTAAATAAAACCTGAACACAAAATGAAGCCCGGAACTTAAAAATTCCGGGCTTCTTTAATCAAATCGATATGCAAAGGTTGAATATCCAACAATAAATAAAATAAATGATAAATTGATTACATCTCAATCATCATTATCCATTACATTACGAAAGCAGCTTCTTTGCCATTTCGGAAATGCTTTTGCCATCCGATTTTCCGGCTAAAGATTTTGATGCCACTCCCATCACCTTTCCCAAATCCTTCATGGACACAGCGCCGGTTTCAGCGATAATATTCTTCATTTCCGTTTCCAGTTCATCTGTGGAGAGCTGCTTCGGCAGGAACTGCTCGATGATTTTCATCTGGGCGTCCTCCACTTCGGCAAGATCATTCCTTCCCTGTGCGGAAAACTGCTCATAAGAATCCTTGCGCTGTTTTACCATTCTCTGGAGGATGGCAATTTCCTGTTCTGCCGAAACTTCAGCGCCTAAGCTTTCCGTTTTCAGCAGCTGTATCTGGGATTTTACAGCACGTAGAGAATCCAAAGCCACCTTGTCCTTGGCTCTCATGGCTGTCTTTATAGCGTCGTTTATGGTATTTTCTAAACTCATGTTTTTAATTTAACAATATATCAATGTAACGGTTTATCAATAAGCATCGATAAAATAATTGTTACATTGGTACATTTCTACATTGTTATATTTGTTAGTCTACGTCTTTGTTCAAAAACCGGTTTTCTCTGATCTGCATGTTTCCGTTATTGTCAGACAGATAGGTGTTGATGTTTTGGTCTGAAGCATTGTTTCCTTCAATCGAAATGTTTTTTCTCTTGAAAGCCGGAACGGATTCAAATTCGCTGGAGCTGTCGAAGCTCTGATAACGGGAATTGAATTCCTTCAGTTTGTTTCTTCTTTCCATCACCCTTTCCTGGTCTACGGTTTTATTCACGAAGGTAAATTCTTCCTCAGCCGGTTTCGGAGCTGGGGTTTCCGTTTTATTTTCAGCCACCGGCTCTTCTTTCAGATGCTGGAAGAAATGTTCTACTTTCTGAAGCGGCTCTTCCGTCAGCTGATTCACGTCATTTGAAGTATTGAATTCCGCTTTTGGCTGGCCATAATCGGATTTCGGATCGTTCTTCGGCTCATTTACAAAAAAGCTGAACTCCACCGGCTTCTCCTCAGCATAAGAGTTGCTGAAAGAATTGCTTTGCTGCGGCTCATCCTTTTTGCTGTCGAAATCAAAGGTGAAAGATTCGATTTCCAGATCGTTCGGATCCTCGGATTCGTCATCTTCTGAAAACAGGCTGAAAGACTCCTGTTCTTCCTCTTCTCTCCATTGGCGGGCCGGGTTATCCGTATCTTCCTCTTTATCAAAGAATTTTATTTCGGTTCTAGTCTCTTCGCTGCCAATAGTCATTTTTTTTTCAGTAGCCGTGCTTCCGAACTGCGGCAGGTCGCTGTCTTCGTCGTCCAGTCTGAAAAGGTTTTTCCCTCCGAAATCATAGTTGTTATCGGAAGAGGCTCTTTCGTCTCTTGTCTTGAAAGGCGATTCTTTCGGAGACTCCAGGCTGTCATTCAGGCTGATCTTGATCTTTTCAGTAGGTCCCGCAAATTTCTTGTTGTCATTTGAAAAACCTGTGGCAATCACAAGAACACTTACGGAATCTCCCAGTTCTTCATCAGCACCCACCCCGAAAATAATATCTGCGGTATGTCCTGCTTCCTTCTGGATATGATCCATAATTACCCCGATTTCGTCCATGGTCACCTCTTCCGCGCCGCTTCTGATGAGCAAAAGCACATTTTTGGCTCCGGTAATTTTATTGTCGTTCAGCAAAGGAGAGTCCAGCGCTTTTCTTACCGCTTCCTCAGCTTTGTTTTCCCCTGAAGCGATCCCGGTAGACATCAATGCCGTTCCGGAGTTCTGAAGCACGGATTTGGCATCTCTAAAGTCGATGTTTACATCGAAATAACCGGTAATTACTTCTGCCATCCCTTTCGCGGCATTGGTTAAAACCTCATCGGCTTTCGAGAACCCTTGTTTGAAGCCAAGGTTTCCGAATTGCTGTCTTAATTTATCGTTGTTGATGACAATCAGTGAGTCAACATTATTTCTTAATTTATCAAGGCCGTTTTCAGCCTGCTCCAGCCTTCTTTTTCCTTCAAAGCTGAAAGGAACGGTAACGATTCCTACCGTAAGGATGCCCATGTCTTTTGCAACTTTGGCAATAACGGGAGCCGCACCGGTTCCGGTACCACCGCCCATCCCGGCTGTGATAAATACCATCTTGGTATTCTGGCCCATGGCTGCCTTGATGTCTTCGATGCTTTCGATTGCCGATTTTTCCCCTACTTCAGGGTCTGCTCCGGCACCAAGGCCTTCTGTAATGGTGGTTCCCAACTGTACTTTGTTGGCCACCGGATTATTATCTAAAGTCTGAGCGTCCGTATTGCATATCACGAAATCTACTCCGTGAATCCCCTTCTCGTACATGTGCTTGAGTGCGTTGTTTCCGCCGCCTCCTACACCGATTACCTTGATGATCGACGAATTTCCCTTTGGCAAATCAAATGAAAATCCCTGTGTACCTATATTTTCCATAACTTTTCTTTTTAATAATTAATAACCGATTCATGATAATTGAGGCATCATTCACATCTTATCACTTCTCATTTATAATTTACTCTACTCTACTTCCTCAAAAAATTTTTTCACTTTTTCCATCAGCGACTGCCCGAAAGTGAGTTTTGCTGCCCTTTTCTGCTGCTGCTCGTTTACGGTTTCCGCTGGCGTTACAGGTTCCGGCTGCTGAACCTGCGGTACAGGTTCTACCGGTACAGCTACTGTATCCGCCTTGGGTTGTGATATAACTTCCTCTTCCACAGGCTGCTGTGCTTCGGCATTCTGCTTCTTGTCGCGGATTTTCAAGCTTTCCATCAATAACCCGATCGAAGTAGCAAATTCCGGGCCTTTAAGATACTGATTTTTATCATTCGCAACATACTCATTCGCAAAACCTATACGGCTGTCGAAACCGGTGGTATAATTAGCGAGCTGGCGAAGGTGTTTCAGGTTGGATCCGCCTCCTGTCAGGACGATTCCGGCAATCAGTTTCTTCTTCTGTTCAAAGGCACCGTAGGCTTTTAATTCGGTATTCACCATTTCAAGGATTTCTTCTACCCGGGCATTGATGATCTGGGCCAGGGTCTTCAGGGAAATTTCTTTGTCCGGTCTTCCGTGGAGTCCCGGGATGGTAACATAGGTACTGTCTTTTTCCAGTTCCGGAACCGCAGAACCGAATTTTACTTTCAGCTGTTCGGCATGTTTTTCTATGATGGAGCATCCTTCTTTGATGTCTTCCGTAATGATGCCGCCGCCGTAAGGGATTACACAGGTATGACGGATGATATTGTCTTTAAAGATCGCAATATCCGTAGTTCCGCCACCGATATCTACAATGGCCACACCGGCCTCTTTTTCTTCTTTGGTAAGAACCGCTTCTGAAGATGCCAGCGGTTCCAGGGTAAGCGCTTCCATTTCCAGCCCGGCTTCACGGACGCATCTTGCAATATTGCGGATGCTTCCCATCTGCCCGACTACCACATGGAAGTTGGCTTCCAGACGTTTGCCGTGCATCCCGACAGGTTCCTGGATTTCACCTTCGGAATCCACTTTATATTCCTGGGGAAGAACATGGATAATTTCTTCACCGGGAAGCATGACCAGCTTTTTGACCTGGTCTTTCAATGCTTCAATGTCGTCATCTGTAATAAACTTATCGGGGTGCTCACGCATAATATAATCCGAGTGCTGCAGGGAACGGATGTGTTTTCCTGCAATTCCTACCGTTACTTTACGGATCGGAACTCCTGCACTGGACTGTGCCTCTGACACTGCAGCCTTAATTGAATTAATGGTCTGCGAAATATTATTCACAATCCCTTTGTGAACCCCAAGACTTTTCGCCTTTCCTACACCGAGAACTTCTATTTTCCCATGTGCATTCCTCCTTCCGACAATCGCGACAATTTTCGTTGTCCCGATGTCCAGACCTACTGAATACTCTTGATTTTCCATTTTTATATCGATTTGATTTTTTGTTCTATTTTAACGGTTGCCTTTTTCTTCGGCTTTGCCGCCGCAGGTTTTTTCTCTGTTTTTTTAGTTTCTCTGAGCTTGGCTATTGTTTGTTTTTTTATGCTTTCTTTCGGTTTTGCCGAAGCGGTGTTTGCTTTATTCCCGGTCAACCGGGGTTGGCTTTCCGTTTTTCTTACAGCCTGCACCGGTGCTTTTGCCAGTTCTTTGTTGCCGGCCTGCAGGATGCTGTCGTTTTCTTTGAAATAAGGGTTCAAAGTGGTTACGATCTGGTTCTGGTATTTCACGGAAACCATGCTGTATTTTTCCGGATCCTGGAACACCAGGTATTTTTCTACAAAGGTTTTAAAGCCTCTTACTTTAAAATCAATATGATCCAGATCCCCGATTTCCACTTTGTAATGGCCTTCGCTGGTCAGCAGGTTGTAATTTCCGTTCCGGTCTTTGGAGATTCCGATGAAATATTTCTTGCTGAAATCATCCTTATCGATTTTCTCCACCAGTTCCGCCAGCTTTTCGTATTCGTCCTTCTTTACATTTCCGGTTACCAGCATGCACGGATGCGAGTAGGTTTTCGAGATCGGAAATTCCACTCCCTTTTCATCCACGTAGAAGTCCCTTCCTTCCTTATTCAGCCTGAATACCGGAACCCTCTGCTTGATGTCGAGGTTCAGCTTGCCGTTCAGGTTCAAATAGACATTGGCACTGTCTACCGCCGGAAGGTTGCTGATCTTCTTTTCCAATACCGGAATATCCAGGTCGCCCACTTTTCCGGAAGGATTTTCTTTTTTTACGATTTCACGGATATCTTTTTCATCGATGAAATACACCGGTGTCTTTTCATTCATCTTTACAGAAATCTGCTTGTCCGTGATCTTCTGACCCCCGAATTTCTTCAAAGAGAAACTCAGCAGAAACCCAAGAAGGATTACGGTGACGGCAATTTTTAAAATTCTGTATTTGTTTTTCATTTTTTTATTTTTTTAACGCTGGGTTCGCAAAGGCTTGTCTTTTTACATTGTGTATTACTTTCCGTTCGCGAAGGCGTTTCACTCAGCAAATGGCAGCTGAAAATATTTTATAATCTTAATTTTCTTTCTATTTGGTAGCAACTTCCTATTTTATAATTTTTCATTTTTTAACGCTGAGTTCGCAAAGATTTGTCTTTTACATTGTGTATTATTTTCCGTTCGCGAGGGCGTTTCACTCAGCAAATGATAGCTGAAAACATTTTTATAATCTTAATTTTATTTCTTATCTGGTAGCAACTTTCTGTTCTATAATTTGTTTGCTACTCTTTTTACTCCGTCTTTAAATAAGGGGGAATGAAAATTTAAAATCATTCCTAATTTCATTTCTGTAATCCTTAAATAATTGAGCAGTTGGAAAAAATGATATTTACTGATTTCCGGAACTGCTTTAATTTCTATAATTACTTTATTTTCAATTAATAAATCTACTCTAAATGCTTTCTCAATCACCAATCCGTCATAATTGATACTGATGTCTTTCCGACTTTCAATATTGAGTCCGCAATTTCTTAACTCATGAACCAGGCACTGCTCATAGACATTTTCATAAAGCCCGACTCCCAGTTTACGATGCACTTTCATCCCTGCATCAGAAACTTTGCTTGATATTTCATTTTCTGTCATCTTTGTGTTTTTCCATTACTCTGAATGATATTTTCATGTATCATTTGCTGAGTGAAACGCCTTTGCGAACGAAATTAATTCTGCTTTAAAAAATTCCTTGCGCACATTGCGTTTAATTATTGGTTATTCATCCATTCACAGATCGGATCGTACAGGGTATCGATGTTTCCTGCGCCTACGGTGAGAAGGATGTCGAAGTCTTTTTCTTTTATCTTTTGGAAGGCTTCTCCTAAAGTTGAAACTTCCTTTTTATCTAAAGTTACTTTTTTTAACAACCAATCGGAAGTAATTTCTTGAAAATTTTCCTGAATTTCTCTTGCAGGGTAGATATCCAGTAAAATCAACTCGTCCGGCTGGCTCAGGCTTTCGGCAAATCCGTCGGCAAAATCCCGGGTCCTGCTGAAGAGGTGCGGCTGGAAAACCACCAGCAGTTTCTTGTCCGGATAAAATGTCCGGATCGATCCCAGTACGGCATTAATTTCCGTAGGATGGTGCGCATAGTCGTCGATGTATATTTTACCGTTCTCATAACGGTGCTTGGTGTATCTTCTTTTGATTCCCATAAAGCTGGCAATCGCTTTCTTCAGGGTTTCGAAATCCACGCCCAGATTATGAAGAATCGCCAACGCCACGGTGGCATTTTCAACATTATGGATGCCCGGGATTCCCCAGATGAAATCCTTTACGGTTTCAGTGGGCGTATGGAAGTCGAAATAAATCCGGTCTCCCTCCATTCTCAGGTTATCCGAGTAGTAATCCGCTTTTTCATTAACGGCGTAGGTCAGGCACGGCCTTCCGATTTCGATTCCTTTACGCACAAACAGCTGCTTATCGTTTGGAACCAGGGCTGCAAACTGCCTGAAACCTTCTTCGATGGTGTTTTTATCCCCGTAGATATCCAGGTGGTCGGCATCGGTAGAAGTAATCACGGCCCAGTCCGGTGAAAGGTTCAGGAAGCTCCGGTCATACTCATCAGCCTCCACCACAGAATATTGGGAACCGTTGTATAGGAAATTCGATTTGAAATTCTCGGAAATTCCTCCCAGAAAACATGAAAATGGCAGATCGGCTTCTTTACACAGGTGGGAAACGAGGGTAGAAGTCGTGGTTTTTCCATGGGTCCCGGCAACGGCGATGCAATCGGTATTCTCCGTAATCAGGCCCAATACCTTTGCGCGCTTCAGTACTTCAAACTGATTTCCATTAAAATAATCCAAAATCCCTAAAGCCTTAATGGCAGGAGTATAGATCACGAGGGTATCTTCTTTTTGAAGCGAGGTGATTTTTTCATCAATAACATCTTCAAAAAGGATATCGATTCCTTCGTTCATCAGTGCCTGCGTAAGTTTGGTATTGGTCTTGTCATAGCCCGAAACTTTTTTACCTGAAGCATGAAAGTAGCGCGCCAGTGCACTCATCCCGATCCCACCGATCCCGACGAAGTAAAAATTCTGATATGTTTTTAAAGCGTTCATTTTATATTTTAAATCTTGATAACCTTCTTTTCGTTAATCTTTGTAGTGTCTTTTTGAATACTGATTTTGTGGCAAGTATTCAATTTATTATTTTAAAAATTTCGTTCACAATCTCTTTTGCCGCATTGGGCTTGGCAAAATATTTAAGATTTTCGGACATTTCCATTCTTAATTTTTGATTTTCACAGATTTCCGAAAGCGTATTCCAAAATTTTTCCTGCATTTCGGAGTCTTTTACCATCCTTGCCGCATTTTTCTCTACCAGGTTCATGGCGTTTTTGGTCTGGTGGTCTTCCGCTGCAAACGGGAAAGGAACCAGAAGGACGGGTTTCTGAGCTACGGCCAGTTCTGAAATGGCAATAGCACCTGCGCGGGAAACAATCACATCCGCTGCGGAATAGGCCGTTTCCATTTCTTTGATGAATTCTTTCAGTTGAATGGAAGCCGGAAGCTGAGGGCCGAAAGATAATTCGCTGTAGTCGAGTTTTCCGGTCTGCCAGATCAGCTGGTAGCCTTTTTCTTTCAGGTGTTCCAGGTTCTCTTTCCATCCGTTGTTCAGGGTTCTTGAGCCCAACGATCCGCCGACAGATAAAATGGTTAGTTTATCTTTATCAAGACCCATCTTTTCTTTAGCCTGAGCGCTGTCCTGCATCCCGGAAACAATGTTTTCACGGATCGGGTTACCCAGGAACTTTATTTTTTCAGCCGGGAAGCCTTCCACTTTCGGATAGGCGGTAAATACGGCTTTTGCTTTTTTGCTTAAAATCTTATTCGTTACGCCGGCGTGGGCATTCTGCTCCTGAATGAAAATCGGGATGCCCAGTTTGCTGGCTTCATACAGGGCCGGTCCGCTGGCAAAACCTCCGGTTCCGATAGCGAAATCCGGATTGAAATTTTTAATGATTTTTTTTGATCGGGACAGGCTTTTTAAAATCTTAAAAGGCAAACCTAAATTCGACAGCATATTGCCACGGTTGATTCCGGCGATGTCGATTCCTTCGATACGGTAACCTGCCTGCGGAACTTTCTCCATTTCCATTTTGCCGTTCGCCCCGATAAACAAAAACTCGGCATCCGGATATCTTTTTCTGATCTCATCGGCAATAGCAATAGCCGGAAAGATATGACCTCCCGTTCCTCCGCCCGATAATAAAATTCGGATGGTTTTTGGCTGCTGGCTATTGGCTGAATGATTATCCATTTTAAAGTCTGTTTCTTATTTTATTTTTTAAGCAATATCATTGATTTCGGCAATGCTCTGTTTTTTACCCATTCCTTCTTCGTCGTAAATCTGAATCCTGGAGCTGATATTGAGGATAATTCCCAGCTGCAGGTAGGTTACGAGCATTGAGGTTCCTCCGTAACTGATCAGCGGCAATGGCTGACCGGTTACCGGAATCAGGTTGACGGCAACGGCAATATTCACCGAAAGCTGTACAAAAATCATCACCCCAAGGCTCAGCACCAGCAGAGAGCCGAAAAACGCAGGCATTTTGCTGGCGATCATTACGATCCGGATGATCATGATTAAATACAGGCTGACTAAAAATACCGCTCCGATAACGCCGTATTCTTCTACAATCACCGCGAAAATAAAATCGGAGGCAGATTGGGGAAGCATTTGCTTTAAAGCACTTTTCCCGGGCCCCATTCCGGTAATTCCCCCGTGAACAATGGCGGCTTTGGCCTGCATGACCTGGTAATTTTTGGCTTTTACGCTTTCATCGTCTACATCAGCGCTCTTGGCTTTGCTTGAGGTAAAGGTTTCGATCCGGCTCATCCAGGTATGCACCCGGTTTCCGCCGATAAGGTTGGTATTTAGAGCAATCAGTAGGAATAAGACGATGGCGATGAATGAAGCGGAGATAAATCCGGCAATGTATTTCCAGTGTAATTGGCCGATAACCAGCACCACTACGGAAACCATGAGGATCATCAGTGCCGTGGATCCGTTGTCTTTCGCTACGAGAACAAAAACAAGAAGGATCGGTCCGAAAATGTACATGATGTTTTCAATCGGAAGCCTTTCGCGGGTGATTTTCTTGGTGAGGTACCGGCACAGGTAAATGATCAGCATCAGGAAAGCAAACGAGGAAGGCTGGAAAGAGATGGGCGTTCCCGGAATTTTCAGCCAGCGGGAGGCACTTGCCCCGTCAATGGTCTGTCCGGTAAACATGGTAACGATCAGTAAAACCACCATTAAGCCAAGCAGAATGCTGCTGAGCTTCCCGATGTATTCATACTTTACCATTCCGACTATCCGCATGATTCCAAGTCCCAGGACCACAAAGAACATATGCTTGATGACGTGACCGGTTGTGGTCCCGTTGTTTACAATATATTCCAGATTCGAACTGGCGGAGTATACAGGGAAAATAGAGAAAATGGAGATCACAAGAATGACCATCCAAAGTACTTTATCGCCCTTTAGAAATTCAAATCTGCTTTCTGTGTCCTGTCCGTTCATAATTCGTGTTCGCTATGGTTGGTTAGCGGATTTCTTTTATTACCTGCTCTTTAAACTGATGCCCCCGGTCTTCATAGCTTTTAAATAAATCAAAGCTTGCACAGCAGGGAGACAGCAGAACCGTATCGCCTTTTTCAGCCAGAGATCTTGAGATTTCCACCGCTTTTTCCATGCTGGAGGTGTCATAAATAAATTCTTTTTTGTCTTTAAAGAAGTTGATGATCTTATCGTTATCAATTCCGAGGCAGACAATGGCCTTTACTTTTCTTTTAACTAATTCTTCAATTTCGGTATAGTCGTTTCCTTTGTCCACTCCGCCCACGATCCATACGGTCGGGGTTTTCATGCTTTCCAGGGCGTAATAGGTAGCATTTACATTGGTTGCCTTGCTGTCGTTGATGTACTTTACCCCATCAATTTCAGTCACCAGCTCCAGCCTGTGTTCTACCGCCTGAAAGGTCATCAATGAGTTTCTTATACTCTCGTTGTTGATCTCCAGGATCTTACCGGCAATCGAGGCTGCCAGGCTGTTGGCTACGTTATGGTTTCCTAAAAGCGATAATTCATCAATTTTCATGGAAAAATCATCCTTTAGCTTTACTTCGATCCGGTCGCCGTTGATGAATCCTCCTTCCGCCAGCTGTTCTTTAGTGGAAAAAGGGATCATTTTAGCCTTTATTTCCAGTTTTTCAAGAATATTTTTGCTCATTTCGTCATCTTTGTTGTAGATGAAAAAATTGTCATTCTCCTGATTTTCAGCAATCCTGAACTTGGCCAGCGCATATTCCTCATAATTGTAATTGTACTGGTCTAGGTGATCCTGTGACAGATTCAGCAATAAAGAGATATACGGCCTGAAATTCTGGATATCGTCCAGCTGGAAGGAACTTACTTCCAGGACATAATATTCATGGTTTTCGTCGGCCACCTGCCTGGCAAAGCTGTAGCCGATATTTCCGCCCAGTCCTACATTCAATCCGTCATTTTTCAGGATATAGTAGATCAGGGAAGTGGTGGTTGTTTTTCCGTTGCTTCCGGTAATCGCGATTATTTTGGCATCGGTGAATTCCGAAGCAAATTCAATCTCAGAAGAGAGCCTGATGCCTTTCTCCTGAATCTTCCGGATCATATCCGCTTTTTTCGGGATGCCCGGGCTTTTTACGATCCAGTCTGCATCCAGAATCCTTACTTCATCATGGCTTCCTTCTTCAAATTCAATTTCGTTATCCGTTAGGAATTTTCTGTAATTGTCTTTGATGGCACCTTTATCCGAAAGAAAGACGTCCATGCCTTTCTTTTTCGCCAGATAAGCCGCTCCGCAGCCGCTTTCTCCTCCTCCTAAAACAACTATTTTCATATAATTTCTGATTTAATGGCCAAATGATTTTTTAATGATCATTCAGTTTTTAAATTAATTTTATCTCATCTTCAGGGTTATCAGGCAGACAATGGCCAGCATAACCCCGATGATGATCATTCGGTTTACTATTTTGCTCTCATGAAAGCCGCCCTTCTGATAATGGTGATGTAAAGGGGACATTCTGAAAAATCTGTTGTTCTGGGCATATTCCAGCCCGAATTTTCTTTTTCTGTATTTAAATACGATCACCTGGAGCATCACGGAAATATTTTCGATCAGGAAAATTCCGCACAGCACGGGGATCATCAGTTCTTTTCTTAAAATAATCGCCAGTACGGCAATGACGCCGCCCAGCATCAGGCTTCCGGTATCACCCATAAAAACCTGGGCAGGATAGGTGTTGTACCAGAAAAATCCGATCACGGCTCCTACCATGGCTACGACGAAAATGGTGGTTTCCCCCATATTGGGAAGGAACATGATGTTCAGGTAATCGGCGAAAATAATGTTCCCCGACAAGTAAGCAAACAAGCCTAGGGTCAGGAGAATTACTGTGCTGGTTCCGGCTGCAAGCCCGTCGATCCCGTCGGTAATATTGGCTCCGTTGGATACGGCAGTTACAATGAAGATCACAATCGGGATGAAGACTACCCAGGCCCATTCGTGAGCATCTTTATCATTCATCCAAAACAATATTCCACTGTAATCGAATTCATTGTTTTTAGCAAAAGGAACGGTTGAAACCGTGATTTTTTCGGTAGGCATAAAATTCTGTTCCACATTATTCCTGTTTACCACCTTCGCATCCGAATATTTTCTTTTCACGGTTACATCAGGATGAAAGTACATGGTTACCCCTACGATTAATCCCAGGCCGACCTGGCCGACAATCTTGAATTTGCCGCTGAGGCCGTCTTTATTTTTTTTGATTTTCTTTAAATAATCATCCAGGAAACCGATCGCACCCATCCAGATAACCGAAACAATCAGAAGAACAATGTAGACATTGGTAATTCTTGTGAAAAGCAGCACGGGAATAAGGGTGGCGAGAATGATAATCAGGCCTCCCATGGTTGGTGTTCCTTCCTTCTGTTTCTGTCCGTCTAATCCGAGATCACGAACCAGTTCACCCATCTGCTTCGCCCGCAGGTAGTTGATGATCCTTTTACCGAACACCAAAGCGATGGTCAGGGAAAACAGAACCGCCATTCCGGCACGGAACGAGATGTATCTCAGCAGTCCCATTCCGGGAACGTGGATGCCGTGGTGGGTTAGATATTCATATAGATAGTATAACATTTCTTTCTCTGTTTACGTTTAATAACAGCTTATTTATTGCAGGGTACAATTTTTTCCGTTACATATTTTTCGATGACCTGTATTTTTTTTGCATCGGATTCCCACATCAGAACGGAAGCTTCCGATTCGAAAAGATCCATTTTGATGATCAGGTTTTCAAATAAAATAAATTCTTCCAGAATTTGCTTTTTGTCAATTTCCTGCAAAAGAATTTTCAGCAGTACAAAAGCTTCATAGCTGGAAATATTACGCATGTTCCCGAAAACGGATTCCAGATCGATCTGTCCCAGGGAATCTCCTTTTTCAAAATGGTTTTCCAGTTTAAAGATGGAGTACTCCGGAAAGTTTTGGATAAACGGTTCCCAATCCGTATTTCCGCCTATTTTAGCCCTGATGTATTGGGTAAATGCCAGATCCGGGTAGTTTTCCTTGATATACTGCAGGGCATCTTCTGATTCTTTGGCAAGAGGGGTTTCGGTATCGGGAATCCCTGTAACAGCATCAAGGCATTCGGAAAAGTATTCTTCATCTTCTTCCGAAATCGCTGCTGTATAATCGCCCAGTAAAGAATGGATAATGTATTCGCTATCTACCGTATAGCCGAGAATCTTATTCCAGCTTTCAGGATAATTTTCCCCGTTGTCGTAAAATTTTTCCAATGCGTCTCTTACCATGAAGGCATCATTAAAAGGAGCCTGTTCCGGATTGAGCCTTTCCTCGGAAGAAAAGGTAAGATATTCCTGCTGCAGTTCTTCCAGGGTGTAGGCTTCATATTTTTTCTGAATATCCACCATCGACTCCAGTCCTTTAAGAATGTCTTCTGTTTCGATCGATTTTAATCTGTCGAGAAAGTCTTCTTTTTCAAAAGAATTCTCATTCAGCAACTGATAATCGAAGCCACCTTTTCCCACACTTTTTTCCAGCGTTCTGATAACTTTACTGGCTTCGGCAGCCGATTCACTGCCTTGCTCGTAAAATGGCCTGCCGTCTCTTCCACATTCTATTTCAATCAGCGGAATATCGTCGTTATCTTCTTCCAATAAATACTTTGTCGTTTTTTCGAAAATGGGGCTTTGCTTTATTCCCAGATCGAGGGCATATTCGTAGGCAGCATAAATAATGTTGTGTGCCTGTACGTAATCCACCTCAGTAAGATCGGCACGGTCATACATGCTTTCGAGGAGCAAGCCAAAATCGGATTCTGTAAGATTGAAATCGAAGAATGAATCTTTTATTCCCATGCACCAGAGATCAACAAGATAGAATCCTGCCGTAATATTTCCCGTCTTATGCTTTCTGGAAATAATAACCTGCAGTTTTCCTGCTTCAACATCTCCCATAAGATAACACCGGTCTATTTCAAGAGACCTCGATTTGGTGATAATATATTTTTCAGGACTTATTTTATTCTTTGCTTTCATTTATTTTCCCATTAATTGTGATAATTTCTTAATTGTCTCCTTATCATCAAAATGGTGCTTTATGCCATTGATTTCCTGATAATCTTCATGTCCTTTACCGGCTACGAGAACGATGTCTTTCGGTTCCGCAAATTTGATGGCCATTTTAATGGCTTCTTTCCTGTCGGGAATAGAAGTGTATTTGCTGAAGTGCTGAGGTTCCACGCCTGCTTCAATTTCTTTAATAATCGCTGCCGGATCTTCCGTTCTCGGGTTGTCTGATGTGATAATTGCCAACGTGGATTTTTTCGTGGCAATATTTCCCATTTCAGGTCGTTTTGCATGATCCCTGTCGCCGCCGCAACCGAATACGGTAATTAACCTTTCATTTTTAGTCCGGATATCGTTGATGCTGTCCAGGATATTTTCCAGGGCATCCGGAGTGTGGGCATAATCGACGATGAAAAATATGCCGCCATCCGATTTAAAGGTTTCGAATCTTCCGGCAACCCTTTTCAGCTGGCTGATCGCCTGAAGGATTTCTTCCTGCTCAAAGCCAAGTTCCGAGGCAATCCCGAATACCAGTAACAGATTATAGACATTGAATTTTCCGGTCAGGGTTGTCCAGAATTCTTTTCCGTTGAAGTTCAGCAGCATCCCGTTGAAATCCACTTCCAGGAGTCTTCCGTGATAATCGGCCATGGTCTTCATGGCGTAAGATTTTTTTGAAGCCTTCGTGTTCTGAAGCATCACGTTCCCGTTCTTATCATCAACGTTGGTAATGGCCACCGCCGTGCTGTTCAGTTCATCAAAAAATCTTTTCTTCGTCTTTAAATATTCGTCGAATGTTTTATGGTAATCCAGATGATCGTGGGTAAGATTTGTGAAACCGGCTATTGAAAAATGAAGCCCTTCGATTCTGTTTTGGGCAATCCCGTGGGAACTTACTTCCATGAAGGCAAATTCGCAGCCTTCTTCCACAGCTTCGGCAAGGATCTTATTGATGGTAATGACATCCGGAGTCGTATGGGTTGCAGGAATCACCTGATCAGCAATTCTGATTTCAACCGTAGACAATAAAGCGGAATCGTATCCTAAATTCTTGAAAACGTCGAATAGCAAAGTGGAAACGGAAGTTTTTCCGTTGGTTCCCGTTACTCCGATCAGTTTTAGTTTTTCGGAAGGGTTGCCGTAAAAATTGGAAGCCAGCTGTCCTAAAGCTTTGGAAGAATCCTTTACTTTCACATACGTTATGCTTTCATCCGTATGCTCCGGGAATTCTTCACAGACAATGGCTTTTGCCCCTTTTTCCACTGATGCGGCAATAAATGAATGTCCGTCCACAACGGTTCCTCTCATGGCGATATACACAGAGTTTTCCGTTACCTTTCTGCTGTCGAAAACCAGTGCGGAAACTTCTGTGGTGTCAGTGCCAAGGATTTCCAGTACCGGAATTCTTTTTAATAATTCATTTAGCTGCATGTATCTATGCTTTATCTTTTAATATTCTTTCTTTATCCTATTCTGTTTCCGGTTGTTCTTCCGGGACTCAATTTAGTTTTGCAGGGATAAGTAAATCCTTTGGTTTTTACTGATGGTCGTTCCTTCGGTGGGAAACTGCTCCGTAATTCTTCCGACGCCTTTGTAATCCACCCGATACCCGAGGTTTTCCAGCTGCGGGATCACGTTTTTACCGATTAATCCGACAACATTAGGCATCTGTTTATGGTTCACGGCGACTTTTACATTCGGTTCAACCATTTTATTGAGGTTTACTTTTTTGTCGACCAGCATTTCTTTTTCAACATTCTGCGGGGTCTTCAGGAAGGTCTTTCCTGCAATTTCCTTAAATACCGGAGCTGCAACAGTCGCTCCGTAGAAGCCTTTTGCCGTGTTCGGTTCGCTGATCATCACATAACAGGTATACTTCGGATTATCAGCAGGGTAGAAGCCGGCGAATGACGCGCGGTATTTCATCGGACCGGGCAGCCAGTATTCAAATCTTGCGGTTCCCGTTTTTCCGGCCATTTTCAGGTTCGGGGTGAAAATACTTTTCCCGGTACCTTTTTCCACGGCTTTGGTGAGCGCGTGGGTCATCATTCTGATGGCTTTCTCGGAAGCCATCTTGCTCACCATTACTTCCGGTTTGGCCGTATAGGATACTTTGCCGTCTTTCATGATCTTATCGATGAATAAAGGCTTCAGCATTTTACCGTTGTTGGCAACCCCGTTGTAGAAGGTCGCCAGCTGCAATAAATTGATGTTGGAAGCGTATCCGTAAGCCAGCGATGCCAGCGCGGCAGGGTTCCATCTTTTGCTTTCCGGTGTTACAAACCTTGGTTTGGTAATCCCCGGAAGCTCGATATCCATTTTGTCGAAGAGTTTCCAGCGTCTTAAATGATCCAGAAAAATCTGCGGTTTTTCGGCGTAATATTTCGTAATTAATTTGGCTGAACCTACGTTGCTGGATTTGGCCAAAACATCACTGATGTCATAGATTCCGTGGCCATGGCCGTCGGAAATTCTCTGCTTGGCATATACCCAGACCCCGTTACCTACATCTACCGTTGTGTTTTCGTCGATAAAGCCGTCATCCATGGCGGCCAGAAGCGAAATGGTTTTGAAGGTGGAGCCCGGCTCAATATTGTCTTTCAGGGCGTAGTTGTAAGAATCTACGTAATCGCCGTCATCGGTTCTTCTTAAGTTGACCATGGCGCGGACTTTCCCGGTAGCCACTTCCATGACAATCACGGTTCCGTGTTTGGCCTCGAAATTAATCAGCTGTTTCTGTAAGGCGGAATGGGCAATATCCTGAATCCTAAGGTCTAAAGTAGTATAAACATCTTCACCGTCAATCGGTTCCTGAACTTTCCAGAAGTCAATCGGTTTCCATTGGGAAGAGTTGATCCTCTGTTCCAGTCTTTTTCCGTCGGTTCCCCTCAGGTATTTTGAAAAGGCACCTTCCAGTCCGGCGGTATGTACCCCGTCATCCATCCCGATGGTTCCTGCCCCGATTTCGGTAGTAGCGAGTTCCCGTTTGTAGTTTCTGTCTACAATGAATCCCCCTTTGTTTTTCCCTTTCTTAAATATCGGGAACTTCCGGATCCGGTCGTACTGGTCGAAATCCAGGCCTTTTACCAGGGTGTAATACTGGTTTTTCTTTCTTCGCTGCTCGTCGAATTTCTTTCTGAACTCACCCCTCGGCTTCCCGAACATTTTACTTAGAGAGTCACTCAAAGCACCGATGTTGTTGGTGTACACCGTGTCTTTCATGGTTTTGAAATCCAGGTAAATGTCATAACGCATTACGGTGGTGGCCAGGATGGATCCGTCGGAGGCAAACAGGTTTCCTCTGGCAGCCTTTAAAGTGGCTTCGCGGTAGTTTTTGTTGATGTAATCGTCTTTGATTTCCTGGACGTTGGTATTCTGAAGGATGACGATCCTGGCAAGGAAAAGGGTAAATACGCACAAAGCCACCACTGCAAAGAGGTAGCCCCAACGTAATGTTTTCTTACGCTTGTTGTCGTATTCATTTTGCTTTTGCATCTGTACTGTCCAGTTTTATGAGCAATTTATGAGGGTGGTTTTCGAGGGTCATCAGAGAATCCCTTGCTACTTCCTTCCCCAGTTCCGATTCCATTTTTACTTTAATCAGCTTACTCTGTGCGTAAGCGTTCCGTGATTTATATTCTTCCGTTTCTTCTTTTAGCGCGTTTACGATTTTAATTTTTTTGTTGACGAGATGATTGGTGTAAATCATCGCCATCATCAGCACAAACAGGAGCAGGAAATACTTGTAGTGTATTTTGATCTCGTCACGGTTCAGGAAATTACCTTTTATAATATCTATAAAAGTCAGTTTCTTCTGAGGACGGTTTGTTGTTGCTCTTTTTGCCAATTTATTGTCAATTTGCTTTGCCGTGAATTTCGCTTCGCTCGTGAATGGTCAATTAAATTCACAATTGACCATTCACCTTCACTTTTACACTTTAATGCCTGTTCTCATTTTAGCACTTCGGGCTCTTGAGTTTTCTTCGATCTCGCTTTCGTCGGGAACGATGGCTTTGCTCTTTACCAGCTCGAATGCTTTTTTATAATTTCCGTAAATATCTCTTTCGGGTTCTCCCTCAAACATTCCGTTTTTCAGAAATCTTTTCACCAGCCTGTCTTCCAGGGAATGGTAGGAAATGACCACCAGTCTTCCTCCGGGTTTTAAAACATTGTAGGCCTGAACGAGCATCTCCTTTAAAACGTCCAGTTCCTGGTTTACCTCGATCCGGATCGCCTGGAACAGTTGGGCATAAAATTTATTCACCTTATGCGGCGGAAGGTAGCTGAAGAGTTTTTTCAGATCTTCCGTAGTGTTGATGCTTTTTATTTTCCGGTGATGAACGATGTCCCTCGCCAGTTTCCTGGCTTCCCTCAGTTCGCCGTAATAATAAAATATATCGGCCAGCTGCTCTTCATCGTAATCGTTGATCACCCTTTTGGCATCAAGGCCCTGCATTACATTCATCCGCATGTCCAGCGGCGCATTGCTCCTGGTTGAGAAACCCCGGTCGGCCTCATCAAACTGGTGGGAGGAAACCCCCAGATCGGCCAGCACTCCATCTACCTGGGAAATCCCGTAGATCAGCAGCGAATTTTCCAGGAACCGGAAATTCTGGTTGATCAGTGTAAACTGCGGATCGTCGATAGCATTTTTCAACGCATCAAGATCCTGGTCAAAACTGAACAGTTTTCCTTTGTCCGAAAGCCGGCTCAATATTTCTCTTGAATGGCCTCCGCCACCAAAAGTACAGTCTACATAGGTTCCGTCTGGATTTGTTACCAAATCATCAACACTCTGCTTCAACAAAACGGGGTTATGATACATGCTTAAGGTGTGTTTTTTTATCGCCCTATCCGGCGGTTATTCTTCATCTAAAGAGCCCATTACATCTTCAGCCAGGCTGGCAAAATCGGCTTCGTCTATGGAAATCACTTTTTCATACGCTTCTTTATCCCAGATCTCGAAGAGTTCTCCTGCTCCGGTAATCACGATGTCTTTCTGAAGACCGGCGAATACCGTAAGGTCTTTTGAGATCTGCAGCCTGCCTGCATTATCCAGCTCTACCGTTTTTACTCCTGCCGTAAACATTCTGATGAAATCGGCATTCTTTTTCACAAAACGATTCAGTTTATTGATCTTGCCCATCATTTTATCCCACGCATTCATAGGATAGACTTCCAGGCAGGATTGGAACACGGATCTTTTGACTACAAACGCCTTATCGTCGAAGTTTTCCATCTGTCTGATTAAAGATGAAGGAACTTTTAAGCGGCCTTTGTCGTCAATTTTACACTCATATGTCCCAATGAAACTTTTCATTTGGGACAAATTTATATAATAATTTCTAAATCCTCCCACTTTTTACCACTTTTTGCCTTAATGTTAATAAGTTTTATCAAAGATTTAATTTCAGGGGTTTAATATTCTGATATAATGGGGATTGACAGAGGTATTATTTGGCCCATACAAAAGAGTTTCACAAAAAAGTGAGGAAAAAGGAGTTTGGTATATTATTTTTATTTTAAATTAGAGTATTCAAAATATTTTTGAGGTTTAATTTGTATTTTTGCAAGGCTTTATTAAGGCATTTTATGATATTTAGTACAAAAAAAGAAAAGAAATATACCTTTATAGAGGCGGGAGAGGGACATCCATTGGTGCTGCTGCACGGTTTAATGGGTGGGTTGAGCAATTTCGATAAGATGGTGGATTTTTTTTCAGACAGGGGATTCAAAGTCTATGTTCCCCAGCTGCCGATCTACGAGTTGCCGGTACTTAATACCAATCTGACGACTTTGGCAAAGTATATCGCCAAGTTTCTGGAAACCCATGTGAAAGGTCCTGCAACGATTGTCGGAAATTCCATGGGCGGTCATGTGGGGCTGATCCTGACATTGGCCAGGCCGGATCTGGTGAAAAATCTTGTACTTACGGGAAGTTCGGGTCTTTATGAAAGGACTTTCGGGGATAGTTTCCCGAGAAAGAACGACCGTTCCTATATCAGAAAAAAAACGGAAGAGGTTTTCTATGATCCTGCCGTAGCCACGGAAGACCTTGTAGATGAGGTTTTCGGAGTGGTAAATGACCGGATGAAAGGGATAAAAACCGTGATGCTGGCCAGAAGCGCCATCAAACACAACATGCTGAACGATCTGCCGAAGATCAAGACGCCAACCTGCCTCATCTGGGGAAGGAATGACAATGTAACCCCGCCTGAAGTGGCTGAAGATATGCATAAATTTATTCCGAATTCGGAACTGTTCTGGATCGATAAATGCGGCCACGCGGCTATGATGGAAAAGCCGGATGAATTCAATGAGATTCTGTACAGCTGGCTTAAAGATAAAGTTTAAAAATTAAGACAGGAAGTAAATTTTTACTTCCTGTTCTTTTTTAAAAGACTTAAATAAACCCCATAGGCTTTCAAAACCTATGGGGTTTGCCTTATCCGCTAAAGGAAAACCTCTTAAAATTACATGGATCAGGGCTTAAGTTTTTATGTCGTTTAATTTATTCCGATATTTGACGAATTAAAATATGCAAAGAAATGGTTATTAAAACAGCAACGTTTGTAAAAAGCAGTGGAAAATGGCAGGAATGTCCGGAACCCGATATGCCGGAATATGCTTTTATCGGGAGGTCGAATGTAGGGAAATCTTCTTTGATCAATGCAATGATGAACCATAAGGATCTTGCAAAAACTTCGGGAACGCCCGGAAAAACGCAGCTTATCAATCATTTTTTAGTTAATGAAAACTGGTACCTGACCGATTTGCCGGGATATGGCTATGCCAAGGTTTCCAAATCGATCCGGAAAGATTTCGAAAAACTGATCACCAATTATATTTTAAACCGGAGAAACCTGGTAAATCTTTTCGTACTTGTGGATTCCCGTCACAAGCCGCAGACGATTGATCTGGAATTCATCCAGTGGTGCGGGGAAAGCGGGGTGCCTTTTTCAATTGTTTTCACGAAAGTGGACAAGCTAAAACCGAATGCTGCGATACAAAACGTGGAAAATTATAAAGCGGAACTGCATAAAACCTGGGAAGACCTGCCGGAAATCTATGTTACGTCCGCTGAAAAGAAACAAGGCTGCGACGAAATCCTGAATTTTATCCAGAAAACCAACGAATTCCTGGTTAATAACAATGTAAGCTTCGATGAGTAAGATAATCTGGAAAATCAAAACGTTTGACGAACTGACGGTTCCCGAGCTGTATGCCGTTATCAAAGCAAGGGTTGATGTTTTCGTAGTAGAGCAGAACTGCCCGTATCCGGACCTGGACGGTTACGACCAGAAAGCCGTTCACCTTTGGGCGGAAGAAAATGGCGAAGTGCTGGCTTACTGCAGGATTTTTGATAAGGGCATCAAATACACCGAAGCATCCATCGGAAGGGTTCTGACCACAGAAAAAGCAAGAGGCAAAAACCTGGGCAAACAGCTGATTGCCTACGCTGTACAAACCATCGAAAACCGTTTCCGTACTCCGGAAATCCGGATTTCCGCACAGGATTACCTGCTGCGCTTCTACGGCGGCTTCGGTTTCGAAGATACCGGAAAGAAATACCTGGAAGACGACATCCCGCATACGGAAATGTTTAGAAAATAAAAAAAGCGAAGAGTGGTTCTTCGCTTTTTTTGTGGTTATATGAACGTGTTTTTAGTTTTCGTTTTGACTGTTCAATCCGTATTATTTTAACGTGAATCTTATTTGATTATTTCCGGTTCGTTTTTGGGTTAAAAATTGATATTCAGATGGTTGAATGTTTTTTAATACATTTT
>CAJYRQ010000095.1 GCA_913777465.1 uncultured Chryseobacterium sp. | reverse complement strand
CAAAAGTATATCTGACAACCTATGACTGCACTTATTCTCTATACGGAAGTCTTCAATATTACCAAAATATTCTTGTATGCTCATACATACAAAGATCTTATTTATTTTTCATGCGTTTGCCCTATTATGAAACGGCTTTGTAATTTATATTCCGAAATTTTTATTTTTTCAGAAACTTTATCTTCTTATCATTAATCCTGAAAATATAGGTTCCCGGAACCAATTCCGAAATATTAACTGGCTTTTCAGGCTGATAAGTTCCTTTTCTTACCAACTTACCGTCAATAAAATAGATGGTAAAATCTGTCGCCTGATCGATACCTTTCAGGTTCAGTTCATTTTTTGCAGGATTCGGATACAAAGCGAACGCATCTTTACCGGCTTCCGAAATAGCCAGTGTGTTGTCCTGGGCTACGGTAGAGTTCTTTTCCAGAATCTGATACTCATAATTGAATTCCACACTGGCGACCGGGAAATTCACCGTCTGCGTAAAATACTGGTTGTTAAAGGTATTGTTTAAAGCAAAATAAGCCACCTGTCCTCCGGTACCGTTTACTTTTATAGGCAATGGCATTTCAAAAAAGCTTACGGTATTGCTGCTTTGGGTTTGGGCAGCCCTGAACGTCACAGTATTCCCCACCTGCTTCCAGCGGATGTCATACGTCGGATAGCCCTGGCCGTAGATCCAGTCGTTGAAAAATTCGGTAAAATCTTTTCCGGTAGACGTTAATAACGAAGCATTAAAATCCTGGGTTTTCACATAGCTGTAGGCCAGAGCGGGTCTTGAATGGTAGTCCTGAACCGCCTGATAAAATGCAGTATCTCCTAAAATCCATTTGATCATCCTTAAAACATAACCGCCTTTGGAATAGGATAGTCTCCCGCTGAAGATCGCTCCTACATTACTTAAATTGGAGTCTGCTACATACACGCTTCCGCCTGTGGAACTGGTGATAAAGTTTTTCTGATTTAATAAATAATTCAAAAAATCGGTATTGGACATCAACAGTTTTTCATTGGCCAAGTGCTCCCCATAGGTAGCAAAACCTTCGTTCAGCCAGATGTCGTTCCATGCTCCGCAGGTTACCTTATCCCCGAACCACTGGTGGGCGAGCTCATGGGCGATCAGTCCTCTGCTCCACCCGCCCATGGAAGACATGGTCTGGTGCTCCATTCCGCCACCGGCCTGGAATTCCATGTGGCCATATTTCTCATTCCTGAAGGGATAGGGTCCGAAATACGTTTCAAAAGTATTCATTACCGTTTTCGTCCATTCGATGTTGCTCATGTTTGTCGTATTCGTGGAAGTGGACGGAAAGATATAATTGATGAACGGAAAAGGAGGATTTCCCATCGTATCCGTCAGTTTTACAAAGTTCGTTACCGAAAATGCAACCAAATAGGCTGCAGTAGGATATTGGGTACGCCAGAAGGTCAGTTTCTGTCCGTTTCCTAAAGTTGTTTCGGACATCAGCTTTCCGTTTGAAGCCACGCTGTATTGGGAAGGCGTGGTTATTTTAACGTCTACCCTTTCAATTTTGTCATTTAAGCTCTGCTTGGTTGGAAACCAGTCCTGTGCACCGTAAGGTTCGCTTAAAGTGGAAAGCACGGCGGTGCCGCCCTGGGTTCCGTTAAAGAACGCATTGTTAGCCGTAGGAGGCGCTCCCGAATAAGTGATGGTGAGGGAATCCAGCACATTGGCAGCCAGTGCCGACTGGAAATCGATTTTTACTTCTTTTGTGGAAAGCTGCTGAAAGGCAAGAGAATTTCCATGATACTGCACCTGCGAAACCGTCAGCTGATTGTCGAGATCAAAATAGATATTGCTCATGCTCTGGTTCGGCTTGAAATGGGAAGTTACCGAGCCTGAAACGTTATAAACTGCCGGATTGATGGTAAGATCGAGCCTCTGATACTGAAGGTCGTAATTCAGCGTATTCGGATTGGTATTTCCTGCAGCCATTTTGTGGGTAAAGGATTTTATCTCCTTTTCTATCATGGCTTTCCGTTCGATGTTTTCATTCTGAGCATAAAATTGCTGGAAAACAAAAACGCTCAGCACCAAAAAGTAAATTTTTCTCATTCTTCTCTTAATTGTATCAAAGATATAAAAAAACCTTTCAATCATTGATTAAAAGGCTTTTATATTAATTAAATTTTAATTTATCTATAAATCCAGGGCGGGCTCTAGAATCTTTTCCATTCTTTTCTTCACCATATCCACCGACCCTGCGTAATTGTTTACCATCAGGGAGAAAACGAGCGTTTTTCCGGTATTCGTCTTCATATATCCGGCCAGCGTCTTCACTTTGTTCAAAGTTCCTGTTTTAGCAAAAACCTGCCCGTTTCCAAGACCGTTGAACATTCTTTTCAGGGTTCCGGATTGTCCTCCTACCGGTAATGAATTCAGATATGTTTTATAAAATTTTTCATCCATTAAAGAAGTAAGGAATTTAGCCTGCGCAATCGGGGTTACGTTATTGCTTCGGGAAAGTCCGCTTCCGTCGATGTAGTTAAGGCCCATCATATCAAACCCGTCATTTTTAAGGTGCTCCGTTACCACTTTTCTACCGGATTCAGTGGTCTGGTCGCCCAGGCTCTGGAAACCTACCGTTTTCAGTAAAGCTTCAGCAAGCCCGTTGTCGCTGTGCTGATTGGTATAATAAATAATATCCGCTAAGGTTGGCGACTTATATACCGAAACCATTTTCCGAGCTTCAGGATTGGCGTCTGTCATTTTAGGAATCACTTTTCCGGTAACGGAAATCCCGCTTTTCACCAGGGTTGTTCTGAAGGTATTGGCCAGGTAAGCCGGTGCATCAGGCAATTTGGTGGTGAGTGTTCCATTGCCTTCATATTTGTCGGCATACACCATCTGGTTGTTGTATGGGGAAACATAGAAGAATTTTTTCTCTGCGGAGAGACCGGCTGACTTTTTTACGATCAGTTTTTCATTAGCAGGGTTGATTTCGCGTGTGGTTCCTGCCGGTAAATAGTAATTGTTGTTTTCCAACCAGACAACATTTTCCGGAAGCCTTGAAATATTGCCTTTGAAAAGCGCTGTCTGGATAATAATATCACCATTTACTTTTTTGATCCCTTCACGGGAAAGTCCTTCTTTGAAATCCGTTACGATATCCCGATATGCCCATGCCCCGCCTTTGTTGGTTCCCAACGAAGGATCACCGCTGCCCACGATGTAGAGATTTCCGTTCAGCACACCGTTTTCATCCACGTTTCCGGAATATTCCAACTGGGTATTCCAGCGGTAATTTTCCCCCAGCATGCTCATGGCGGTTTCCGTCGTCAGCAATTTGGTTGTAGAGGCAGGAACCAGCGGGGTATTTTCATTATACGAAGAGATCACCTTCTTCGTTTTCGGATCGTACACAACGAATCCCCAGGTTGCATTTTTCAGCACCGGATCGGCCATCATCGTGTTTACATTAATGTCTACGAGTTCTTTGGCCGACAAAACCGTTTTCTCCACCATGGAAGTGATGGGCGAAGGTAAGTTTAAGCTGCTCTTCTGATTTTCGTACGCCTGGGAATAAAGAACGGTAGAAACGGTAGACTGTGCCAGGAAGAACCCTGAGGCCAACACCGCAATACCTGAAATATATTTTCTGAAATTTACCATCTATCTTTCAATTTTTGTTACAATTTGGATCGGATAACAGGCAATGGGTTAAATTGAAAGTTAAACTCCAAACATATAATCAACGGCCAAATGTAGAAAATATTGTTGTATGGCAGTTCAGTAGACTGTTATAAAAAGTCTATAAATTTTGTTAAAAATTGTTAAAAGTCTACAAAAATGTCTTTTTTAATACTTTGATAAGCAGGGATTTCCTCAAATTCCCTAATGCTGGCCAGCACCAGCTTTTTATATTCCTCATACTTTTTACCCCGCGGAAGCTTGAGCATAATCTGAAACTGGTAAAGGTTATTCAGCCTGGCAATCTGCGCTTTTTCCGGGCCCAGGATACAGTCTTCCGGCAGGTATTTCCTGAGGATGGAGCCTAAAAACTGCGAAGCGCGGTTGGCTTTGTCTTCACGTCGGTGCTTCAGCTCGATCATGATCAGCTTTGTGAAGGGCGGATAATGGAATTTCTGGCGTTCCGTAAGGATATATTTGTAAATCCTGGCGGGATTGTGCATTTTGATCAGCTGGAAAACGGAATGCTCGGGATTGAAGGTCTGGATCAGGATTTTCCCTTTCCCGGAAACCCTTCCCGCTCTTCCGGAAACCTGGGTTATCAGCTGATAGGCTCTTTCTTCCGCCCGGAAATCCTGAACGTACAATAAAGAGTCCGCTTTCGGAATGGCAACTAGTTCGATATGATTGAAATCGAGACCTTTGGAAATCATCTGGGTTCCGACCACGATATCGGTTTCACCGTCTTCGATTTTTTCGTACAGTTTTTCGTAAGCAAACTTTTTGCGCATCGAATCCACGTCCATCCGGTCCACTTCATTATCCGGAAACAGCTTGGAAACTTCTTCATGGATCTGTTCTACGCCTACTCCCCTTTCATTGAGGTTTTCGGAATGGCATTTCGGGCAGGTCTTCGGTTTGGAAGCGCGCTGGCCGCAGTAGTGGCACTTCATTTCATTGGCAGCCTTATGGTAGGTCATCACCACATCGCAGTTGGAGCAATAATTCACATAGCCGCAGGTTTCGCATTCCACCACATTGGCATAGCCGCGGCGGTTGTGCAGGACGATGGCCTGGTTTTGGTCTTCCAGTACTTTTTTTATTTCATCAATCAGGTGCAGTGAAAAATTCCCGGATACTTTTTTTGAATCCTGGGCTTCCTTGAAGTTGATGATTTCGTATTCCGGAAGGCTCACGTTTCCGAAGCGCTCTTCCAGGAAAACATATTTCATTTTGTTCTTACGCGCATTATAATAGCTTTCGACCGAAGGTGTCGCCGAGCCTAAAATCACCCGGGCATCATAAAAATTCCCGAGTACCAGAGCCGCATCTTTCGCATTGAAATAGGGCGAAACTTCCCTCGGCCGGTAAGCGGAATCATGTTCTTCATCCACAACAATGAGGCCTAAATTCTTAAACGGCAGAAACAGGGCATTCCGCGTTCCGATGAGGATCTTGATGTCGTTCTGCCGGATCCGGCGCCACACTTCTACCCTTTCGAAATCGGTAAGCTTCTGGTGGTAGAAGCCAAGCTGCCGGCCGTATTTCTTTTCCAGCCGCCGGGTAATCTGCTTGGTCAGGGATATTTCAGGGAGCAGGAACAGGACATTTTTCCCTTCGTTAATGCATTCTTCTATTTTCTCTAAATACAAATGGGTTTTCCCCGAAGATGTCACGCCATGAAGCAGAACATTCTTTCCTTCTTCAAAGGCTTCGTCAATTTCCGCTCTTGCCGATTTCTGGGCTTCGGAAAGTTCCTCAAGCTCCTCGATTTCGCCTTCGTAGCTTTCCAGCCGGTCTTTCTGCATATAATATTCCTCGACCAGATTTTTATCGGCCAGTGCTTTAAAATGCGAGCTTCCGAAATATCCGTCTTCAAAAAGGTCTGCTTTTTTGAGGTGATGATCCGGATTTTCGGTCTGCTTTTCAAGGATATGCAGAAAAAGGTCTTTCTGCTTTTTGGCTTTGTTTAATCTTAAGAGAACCTCTGTCAGATTCTGATTGTTTATAACCTCATCTTTGATCTTCACGTAGGCGACCTCTTTCGCTTTGTATTTTTCCGCAATTTTTTCATCGATTTCGATATACTGAAGGTCGATTAACGAATTGACGGTTTTAATAATATCCTTTTTCGGAATAAACGCTTCAATATCGGTCAGATTGATGAGCTGGCGGACTTCCAAAGCCTGGATCAGATACATTTCGTTAACATCCAGGTTCTCGAAATCAACGGTGACGTTCGGTTTCAGCTTCAGGTAGGTTTCGCTTTCCAGCTTCATGGAAGAAGGGAATGCAAAACGATAGATCTCCCCCAGTCCGCACAGGTAATAATCGGACAGCCAGTTCCAGAACCGGATCTGCGCTTCGGGAACAATCGGCTGGTCATCCAGCAGACTGATGACTTCTTTCACAATAAACGTTTCCGGCGCGTTGTCATGAAGCTCAAATACAATTCCCGTATAAATTTTCTTTCCGCCGAAAGGAACCAAAACCCGCATTCCGATCCGGATTCCGGCTATTAATTCTTCAGGAACTTTATAGGTGAAAGATCCTTTCAGGTTCAACGGTAAAATAATCTGGGCGTAATTCAAAGGAAATATTTAAAGTGTAAAATTAAAATTTTCCGGAGAGAAGTGCAATTTTTAAGGACGGTAAATGGGATATTTTTGAAACAGACGTGATTTATGATCGCAAAGGATTTTTAAAGATAATGCATACTGTCGGTCGCAAAGTTACTTCGACAAGCTCAGCATGATATGTTTAACTCGCCAAATGATAGCGATGTTAAAGTAATGCCTACCTTTCGGTGAACACTAAGTACAGAAAGATTCTTTTCAGCAGGATGCGTATCAGTTTCACCAAGCCATTTCATTTATAGAAGCACTCAGAGATTTGCGGACAATGGGAAGATTTTTAACGCGGAGTTCGCGAAGAATTTTTTAAATGACAACGCGTATTTTCGGCCGCAAAGGCGTTTCACCCAGCAAGTGAGCAGGAATGGTTAGTTTGATCATGTTAAATGATGTACCGTAAATATGGGCAAGGCAGATTATCATAGTTAAAGTTAGGAAAGGCATTCTTTTGTTTATTACAAGCGGCTGAAAATTTATAACGTGGTGTTCGCAAGGAATTTATTTAATAATTATAAGCCTATTTTTCGGTCGCAAGGGCGTTTCACTCAGCAAATGAGCAGGGATTTGATTTTTAATGAATTATACATCCCGTTAAGATCTTTGTTACAAGAAATCAGTTGATATTCAAAATTACGGGCAATATCCTTAAACGACAGTGCTTCCAGCCTTTTACGTACGGTTTGTCGCTCGGCTTCACGTTAATGTTAACGCGAAATGCAAAATTGAAAGCCTATTGCCCTAGCCCGGATAGGAACGGTTGCCCCACAGCAGGCGGAGGCATTGGCGGCCGCGCGAGGAGTATGAGTGGATAGCCGGATTAAGCTCCTTGGAAGTTAGAAGATTTTAGAGTTGGAGAGTAAAAGGATTTGAGAACGAGTTTTTGTGGATGGTTTTGAATTGCCGGATCCTGATTACTTTTATTCCGGATACTATGGGCTATATTTGGGTTAAAAGAAGAATTCCGTTAATTGATACCAGATCGCCGAGGTAAATAGTCCGACGATGATGCTAAAGCCAATCGTTAAATTGGTGAGTTTGGTGTTGAGCCGGAACTGTTCGGCGATGATGCTGGAAGTGACGACGGTAGGCATGGCCGCTTCAAAAACAGTAATTTTTGCGATATCGCCTTTGATACCGGCCAGCAAGGCGAGGCCTAAGACCAGCGCCGGCGCCAAAATCAGCTTGTAAAGCATGGAAACGGACATTTGGGGAACGAGTTTTTTCCAGCCGTTGAATTTGAGCTGAAGCCCGACTGAAAAAAGAGCAAGCGGACTGACCGTAGCGGCCAGCTTGTCGAAGAAAGGCTCCGCCGTTGAAAAATCGATAAACCGCGAAAGCACCAGTGCGGCAATACATCCGATGAGCGGAGGAAAAGTAACGAGCCTTTTCAGGATAAACGTTGCACTTACTTTCCCGGAGCGGCTGCCTCCTTTTACGGCGGCAATGATGCCCAATGTTGAAAGGGCTAAAAACATAGTCTGGTCGCAAATAACAGCAATGCTCAAAAGGTTTTCCCCGTAAAATGCGGCTACCAGCGGAAAACCGATAAACGAAGTGTTGCTGTACCCGCTGATTAGTTCCAGCGTACCCTGCGAACGCCCGGAATAGCCTTTGTACCGGCTGTATAATTTCATGAAGAAGAAGCAGACCACCGAAATCAGGAAAGTGGCAACGATAGGAAAAAGCATTTCAACCGTCCATTGTATTTTCGGAAGATACTTAAAGGAAACGGCAGGAAGTGCCAGATACAGGATCCAGGTATTGATGCCTTTGTGTGCATCGGGGTGGATGGATTTTGTTGCCTTGAACACCATTCCCGCGATGATGCATACTGCAATCAGAACAAAATTGAACATACTTCAGAAATCTGCGGCAAAGGTACGGCTGAAATTTTACTTCCTTACGTTCCGGACTGAAGTTTCTTCCATCTTTCGACGATGAATACCATGAGCTTCAGAATGACCGCCGTTAGAATAACCACGATCATCAACGGAAAACTCAGCAACCTGAGGAAAAAGCTTTGCTCTACAATTTTTTCTTTGGTACCTGATAATTTCCAGATTGCCGGAAAACGGCCTCCCAGATTTGCATATTTTTCGTGGTTGCGGGTATAAAAAAATGTATTGGCCTGCTTCATTTGTATTGTTCCATCAGCATAAAAACTATAGCTTTTCTCCCGATCGGAAGAAGGATATACCGTGACTTTCCTATCCGTCTGCCTGGTTACGATGATGTTATCGCGGGTATCGATGCCCAGGTGAAAAGGTTTTCCCGATGTATCTTTTACCCTGAAAGACTTAATAAAGTTTCCTGTTCTATCATATTTCTGGATGATTGCGTAGAAACTGTCGACGATATAGATATTCTGATGACTATCAACAACAAATCCGGCAAAACCGTTAATGGGCATTTCGGTTTTTATTTTAAAATCGGCCCATGCTATTCCCATTCCCGGTATGAATACCAGGAAAAATGTGATAAACAGGAAATCGGAAATCTTTTTTATTATTTTCATAAACAGCCTGCATTATTAATTCATCGTATTCCAAGGCTTCATTACGTCGATTGTTTCCAAGGACTTTGATAAGATGATCTTTTTTATAAACCTCATAGGTTTCCAAAACCTATGAGGTTTGAATTGGCCGGGGTCTTATTCATGCATCGTATCCCAAAGGCTCATCACCTCAATTTTTTCAAGAGGTTTTGTAAGGGTAATTCTTCTGTTTGTATTAGGCAAAAGGTCGAAGAAGTTATCGCTGAAATGGGTGTCTCCCAGGAGATACACCTCTTTTGCCAGGACATCGGTGGAGATTTCGATTTCGGTGGCGGAGATTTTTTTGATCCTGATCCTGGGTTTTGTTAATTTCAAATCTTTTGGTTTTGCGAAGAAGTAGTTGGTTTCGGCAATTACTTTTTCATCTCTGCCTCTTAAAATTATATTTAAAAACAATTCATTTTTATCAGCATCGCCAACCAGTTTTGTGATAGATGAGGGTTCGAACTTCACAATTCCTTCTAAATTTTGTTTTTGATTTGAAACTGACGTAAGAATATTTTCACCTTTAAAATTATTGACTTCAAGCTCTAAACTTACCTTTTCTCCTTTATCCAATCCGTCATTGATTCCGTAAAAATTCAGCAGCCCGTCTTTTTCTTCCGTTAAAACCACGCGGTTTTCAAAACTCCTTTTCACCTGGTAATGCAGGGCTTTCCAATTGCCCAGATAATCGACGGACGACCATGAAACGACCGGCCAGCAATCGTTGAGCTGCCAGTATAACGTTCCCATATTGTACGGTTTGGCACGGCGGTGGGCTTCAATAGCGATCTGCATGCCGCGTGCCTGAAGCAGCTGGGACACGTAATTGTATTTCACAAAATCTTTTGGAATGATATAGTCCCGTTTCATATAATTCTCAATAATCTCCCAACCTCTCGAATGTTTTTCGTGCGCTTTGATCACAGGATTTTGTAAACTTAAATCCGGTTTTTCCGAGAACATCGATTTTGTCGTTTCCAGCGTCGGCATTCCCTGGAAGCCGTATTCCGAAGCAAAGCGCGGTACTTTTTCGTTAAAGATTTCAAACGGCTGCTCACCCCACCAGACCCCCCAATAGTGGGAATCGCCTTCCGTCAGGCTTTCTTTGTGCCCCCAACCGATGGACGGGGAACTCGGCCAGTAAATCTGCTTATCAGAGGTTGCATATTTTTTGATCGCCTCCGGGATAACTTCATGAAAAATAGTTTTGTAATCTTTCCAGACCTGCAGCGAATCGTCTTTAGAATACTTGAACTGTTTCTGATAGCCCCAGTTGACAATGGCTTCATCGATTTCGTTGTTTCCGCACCATAAAGCGAGGGATGCATGGTTCTGCAATCTTGCAATCTGATCCTTAACTTCCAATTCTACATTTTTCTGAAATGCATCATCCGCTGGATAGAAGCTTCCTGCAAACATGAAATCCTGCCATATCAGAATCCCGTTTTCATCGCAGGCTTTGTAGAATTCATCGTCTTCGTAAATCCCGCCGCCCCAGACACGGATCATGTTCATGTTGGCCTCTTTACAGTCCCTGATCAGTTTCCTGTATCTTTCTTTGGTCATTCGTGGCGAAAAACTGTCCCCGGGAATCCAGTTGGTTCCTTTGGCGTACATCGGCTGACCGTTGACTTTAAAATAAAACGATTTCCCCCTTCCATCTTTGTCCTGAATTAATTCCACTGTTCTCAATCCGATCCGCTCCGTTTTTTCAGTGATGATTTTTGACGCCTTCCGTAAGATAATTTTAATGTCATACAGTGCCGGTTTTCCCCAGCCATTCGGCTGCCAGAGCTTCGGGTTTAGGATCTGATAGGGCACTGAAATGGTGTTGATCCCTGATTGTAAAGCAGTATCCTGAATTTTATTATTGACGGAAAGTGTATATTTTCCGGCTTCCTGTGCAAAGATTTCTGCGTGGACAGTCAGATCTGCTTGTTTTCCTGTAATGTTTTTCTGTTCTATTTTTATATTTTCAACTTTTGCCTGGTCCCAGAAGTTAAGTTTCACGTCTTTCCAGATTCCTGTCGTTACCAGCCTTGGTCCCCAGTCCCACCCGAACTGGTACTGTGCCTTTCGTACCAAACTTCTCGGCGATTCCGGCAGGGTAAAAGGAATTTTTTCGGCTAATTCTTTTCCGACAGTGACGGCAGATCTGAATTTCACCTGAAGCCTGTTTTCTCCCTGTTTTATATAAGATTTAACCGGAACAGTCCATGTCCTGAACATATTGTCGGTATTTTTTACCAGTTTCCCATTCAGATATACTTCAGAAAAAGTATCCAGTCCGGAGAAAACCAGATCGATATTTTGGTGCTGCATTTCCTGTGGAGAGAGATTGAATACGGTCTGATATTCCCAGTCTTCATTTTCCACCCATTGCACTTTTTTTTCATTTTCGTCTTTAAAAGGATCGGGAATGATGCTGTTGCTCATCAGATCCAGATGCACGGTCCCCGGAACTTTAGCCGGCAGCCATTTGCTGTCTTTTGCGTTTTTAAACTGCCATCTATCAGAAGACAAAGAACGCTCTGAAGTCTGGCTATAGACCAGAAGCTGAATGAAGAGAAAGGAAAAAAGTAAAATTTTGTTCATTATCAATTGTTTGAATGATACTATTATATATTAAAAGTTTCAGGATTTACATGGATTTTAAACTACAAAAGCTTCTTTAACACAATAAGAAACATAAGATATAAAGATAAATTTTATGTATGTTTTAGAGCACATGAGAGCAAAATCAAAGATTTCCAGTTGGTTTAATTCAACCTATCCCAGTGATTTGGGATTCTCGAAATCCACATTGCTGAGCGAAGTCGAAGCCATGTCATCATTCCTGAAATCCCACAGAATACTTCTTTTGTTATTTTAAAGAAATCTAAACGCGGATTTTCCATACTGTTCGTTAATACTATATTTAGATTTCCTGCGGAAATGACAAATAGAACATTAAGATTTTTAAAATAAAGCGTAGTAATCTGTAAAAATCTGTGCAGATCTGTGTTTTAAATCCAGTTCTTAAAAATATCTTATTTCTAATCTCATGTGCTCTAAAATATATGCAAACCTTAAATTCTTTCTCTGTAGCTAATGTGTTAAATTAAAGCGACCATTATCTGTGAAAATCCGTGCGAATCTGTGGGAGATTTTTTCTTGTACCGACCAGTAGTCAAGTGCAACGCCACTGAAAATCCTATGTGACTCATGTGTTAAAAGCTTTTATAACTTTTGTAGTTAAATAGTTTTCAAAGCCATCACCTCTTCTGCACTGGCAAAAGCACCACCGTCCGTAATGGCGGACGAATGGAAATAACCGGCTTTGGTATATTCCCGGATTTCTTCAATATTCGTTGAGCGCAAGCCGCCGCCGACAAGGATTTCGATTCTTCCGGCGGACAGTTCCACCAGCTTTTTCAGGTTTTCTTTGCCTTCGGAAACATTGGGCTGCTGACCGGAAGTAAGAATGGTTTTGAATCCGCAGGCGATTACTTTTTCCAATGAAGTTTCGAGATTTTTCGCTCTGTCGAATGCGCGGTGAAAAGTGCAAGGATAAGGTTCGGCAAGTTTAATCAGCTCTTTGTTTTGTACTACATTTACCTCATCGTTTTCATCCAAAATCCCGAATACAAAGCCGTCTACCCGTAATGATTTCAAATGGGTCAGATCAGATTTCATCTGTTCAAATTCTTCGTCAGAATACGTAAAATCTCCACCGCGCGGACGGATCATTACAAAGATGGGAATCGTGATTCTTTCGCGCAGCTGTTTTACCGTTTCAAAATCCGGGGTGGTTCCGCCTTCGCTTAAACCGTCGCACAACTCGATGCGATCGGCTCCGTTTTCAAAGGCGATAATGGCAGATTCCGGGTTGAAGCAGGCTATTTCTATTTTTGACATTTGAGGGTTTAAAGTTTAAGGTTCAGAGTTTAAGGTTTAGCAATATTAATTTCTAAAAAAATTATTTCAAAGCGAATCCTGGTTTTTCCAGGCGGTTTCCTTTCTGGTCGTGTACGGCAAAGCTGAAGCCGTCCTGGATGCAGTAGGATCCGTATTCCCCCTTTTTATTGAGGGCGATAAAGCCGACCTGGATATCTTTGAGGTTTTTATTTCTTTTTTTGGTAATCTGTACGATGCGTTCCACGGCTTCTTTGCAGGCCTGCTGCGGTGTTTTTCCCTGACGCATCAGTTCCACTACCAGATGGGTCCCCACCATCCGGATGACTTCTTCGCCGTGGCCGGTTGCCGTGGCAGCGCCGACTTCATTGTCCACAAACAACCCGGCTCCGATAATCGGGGAATCGCCCACCCGGCCGTGCATTTTAAAGGCCATTCCGCTGGTGGTACAGGCTCCGGAAAGGTTTCCCTGGGCATCCAAGGCAATCATCCCGATGGTATCATGGTTTTCAATATTAACAATTGGACTATATTTGCTGTCCTTCAGCCAGTCTTTCCATTCCTTTTCGGATTCGGGAGTGAGCAGGTTTTCTTTTTTAAATCCCTGGGAAACGGCGAACTGCAATGCTCCGTCGCCCACCAGCATCACGTGCGGCGTTTTTTCCATCACCGCCCGGGCTACCGAAATCGGGTTTTTAATATTTTCGAGGCATGCTACCGAACCGATGTTATAGTTTTCATCCATGATGCAGGCATCCAGCGTTACCCTTCCGTCCCTATCCGGCCGGCCGCCATAGCCTACGCTTCTTTCCGTAGGATCATCTTCTACCAAACGCACTCCCCTTTCAACGGAATCCAGCGCCCTTCCTCCTTTGCCAAGTGTTTTCCAGGCTTCTTCATTGGCCCTCAACCCGAAATCCCAGGTGGAGAGGACAATAGGTTTATTAATTATTGCACGATGGTTTTCAGGCCGATCTCCGGCGAATACATCCAGTGGATTGGCCACCAGAGCTATTGAAGCAATTGCCGATTTTTTAAGGAATTTCCTCCTACTTTGCATATCAGATTTATTTGGCCCCAAATTAAGGATTTTCCTTTTGGTGCGAAATAAAAAAGCGACAGATTTTCTGTCGCCGGGTAAATGATTATTGGATCAATGCGGGAGTTTTTCCCTGAAATAGCCGTAGACCCAGGTTCCGAAGACTGCACTGAGCAAAGTAACCGCTATCGCAAACGCTCCTGTTCCGATCTGGGCAAACAGCGGTCCGGGGCAGGCTCCGGTAATCGCCCAGCCGAATCCGAAGATCAGTCCGCCATAGATCTGCCCTTTATTGAATTTCTTCGGAGCAATGCTTATTTTTTCTCCACCGATGGTTTTGATATTGAATTTCTTAATAAGGAAAACCGAAATCATCCCTGTCAGGATGGCACTCCCAATGACGCCGTACATATGAAAAGACTGGAGGCGGAACATTTCCTGGATCCTGAACCAGCTGATGATCTCTGCCTTTACAAATAGGATTCCGAATACAATTCCTGTGATCAGGTATTTCAGCTGGTGATACCATTTTTGCTGAAACCGGTTCTCACCACTGCAGGTGATGTACTGCTGAAGCTGTTTTGTTGTTTTCATTTTAAATAGATTAGAGTGAAAGGATGAGCGGCAAAATCAGATTCGCCATCAGAAAACCACCGGCCATGAAACATATGGTGGCGACCAGGGACGGCCACTGCAGGTTGGAAAGCCCCATAATTGCGTGGCCGCTGGTGCATCCTCCTGCATACCGTGTCCCGAAACCCACCAGAAATCCGCCAACAACCATGGTAATGAATCCTCTCAGTGTAAAGAGGCTTGTAAAATTCATGAGCTGCGTGGGAACGAGATGGCTGTAATCCGTAATTCCGTAAGTTGCCAATTCGGCTTTCAGATTAGGATTGACGGATACATCGCCCGGGTTCATCAAAAACAGAGAAGCAATGATTCCGCCCAGGAAAATTCCGAAAACGAAGAAGAGATTCCAGGCTTCTTTTTTCCAGTCGTATCTGAAAAAGCTTACGTTCGCAGGAATGCAGGCTGCACAGATATGCCTTAATGAAGAGCTGATTCCGAAAGATTTATTTCCCAGAATAAGCAGGGCCGGTACGGTAAGGCCGATCAGCGGGCCCGCAACATACCACGGCCAGGGTTCTTTTATGATTTCCAACATGGGTTTATATTTTTAAGATTGTTTAAATTTAGTTATTGTTTCTATGATACCATTTTTATATGATTATTTCATGGATTTACTTTGGCAGACAAAATCACTTAAGGGAACATCAGTCAGGGCAATGGCACTGAAACCACCTTCGATTTCCGTGAAATTCCTGTAGCCCCTTGCCTGAAGGATGCTTGCCGCCATCATGCTTCTGTAGCCTCCGGCACAGTGCAGGTAAAAACGTTCCGCCGGATCCATGCTGATGATCCACTCATTGAGGTAAGCCAACGGCCGGTTGTACGCTCCGTCTACATGCTCAGCCTGATATTCGCTTTCCTTTCTAACGTCGATCACCGTGATTTCTTTATTTTGGATTTCTTTTTTAAACTGATCTGCTGAAATTCTGTATACCGAATCAGTTTCCCTTCCGCTGTCGGCCCATGCCTTGAAACCGCCATCCAGAAATCCCAGGATGTTGTCGAAGCCCACCCTGCTCAGCCTGGTCACCGTTTCTTCCTCATCATTTTCACCGGTAACCAGAAGGATCGGCTTTTGCACGTCAACGATCAAAGCACCGACCCACGGGGCAAAATCACCGTCCAGACCGATGTTGACGGATTGCGGGATAAACCCTTTGGCAAAATCCCCATTGCTTCTCACATCAAGGATCAGCGCTCCCGAATGTTCTGCCGTCTTTTCAAATTCTTCCGGGGAAAGTGCCTGCAAACCGTTTGACAGCACCTCATCGAAACTGCCGTACCCTTTTTTGTTCAGAGCGACATTCATTCCGAAGTAAGCCGGCGGAGGCAGTAGCCCGTCTGTAACCGCTTTGATGAAACTTGCTTTGTCTTTCTGGTTGAGCGCATAATTGATTTTTTTCTGATTTCCCAATGAATCCACTGTTTCTTTCTGCATATTTTTTCCGCAGGCTGAACCTGCGCCGTGCGTCGGATAGACGGTGATGTTATCATCCAAAGGTAAAATTTTATGGTATAAACTATCATAAAGCAAATCTGCCAGTTCTTCCTGCGTCATCTCCGCTGCCTTCTGAGCCAGATCCGGACGTCCCACGTCGCCCAAAAGCAAGGTATCTCCGCTGAACAAAGCGGTTTCCTTCCCATTTTCATCGATCAGGAGAAAACATGAACTTTCCATGGTGTGGCCGGGCGTGTGAAGTACTTTTAATCTGATATTCCCTATTTCGAAAACCTGACCGTCTTCTGCAATAATAGCTTCAAATTCCGGCTTTGCCATAGGTCCGTAAACAATCGGTGCTTCCGTTTTTTTACTTAAATCCAGATGTCCGCTTACAAAATCGGCATGGAAGTGCGTTTCAAAAATATATTTCAGCATGACGTTGTCTTTCTGCAGCCGTTCAAGGTACGGCCGGGTTTCCCGTAGAGGGTCGATAATGGCCGCTTCCCCATTCGATACGATATAATAAGCCCCCTGGGCGAGACATCCCGTATAAATCTGTTCTATTTTCATTTTTATGATTTTTAAATGTTAATTATTCTTTTATCTGATCCAAATTTCCGGATTTGCAATGTTCCGTACCGCTACTTTTGTTACAGAAGATCTTTTGAAACACATATTTCCTTTTCAGAAGATCAATTCGCGGACGATGATGTAAATGCCCATCACCAGTGTAAACCATCCGAAAGCGGGCTTCAGCTTTTTACCGTTGATTTTTTTGGATAACTGTGATCCGATGATGATACCAAACACGGCGATCAACGAGATGGTGGCCAGGAATTTCCAGTCGATGGCTGCATGATGCATCGCAGAGAAAAAACCGATCAGCGAATTAAAGGAAATAATGATGAGCGAGGTTCCGATGGCCACTTTCATCGGGGTTTTAAGGAAATTGACGAGCGCAGGAATGATCATAAATCCGCCGCCGGCTCCCACCAGGCCCGTTAACACGCCTACCATCCAACCTTGCCCTGCAATCATTACGGTATGATGCTTCTGATGATCGCTGCTTTCTGCAGGGTCTTCTTTAGGTTTACGGATCATTTTCCAGGAAGCTGTTATCATGAGCGTTGCAAAGATTGACAGCAGGAGAATATCTTTTGTTACGGTTAAATGACCGATGGAAAATACCTCATCGGGGATCAGTGGCAAAATATAATTCCTGGTGATAAAAATCGAAATAATGGAGGGAATCCCGAAAACAAAAGCTGTCCTGGTATTCACCCACCCTTTTTTCAGGTAAGAAACGGAACCGGCAAGGCTGCTGATTCCGACGATGAAAAGTGAATATTCCGTTGCGGCAAGTGCATTTAATCCGAAAAGATAGACCAGAACAGGAACGGTAAGAATGCTTCCGCCACCGCCGATCAAGCCTAATGAAACCCCTATTAAAACCGATGCGATATATCCGAATATTTCCATTTTCTGAATTTTATGATGCAAAATTGCAGAAAGGGAACGAGCTGTACCGCTACTTTTGTTACATAACGCGAGAATTTACAGCATGGTGATTTTATTCCGTCCCAGCATGAGCTTACCGGAATCTTCAAGCTGTTTTAAGAGACGGGATACGACAACACGGGCGGTTCCGAGTTCATTGGCCAGCTGCTCATGGGTAATGATCAAGATTTTTGTCTCCAGGATTTCAGATTTCTTCATTAAAAGATTCAGCAGCCTTTCATCCACTTTTTTGAAAGCAATGGCGTTGACGATGTCCAGAAGTTCTTCAAAACGTTTGTGGTACAGCCTGAAAATGTAATCCAGCCATTCCGGATATTCTTTAATAAATAAGGAAACTTTATCAACCGGAAGGAAAAGGATTTCCGTATCTTCTTCCACCTCGGCTTTTACAATGCTTTTTTCGTTGTGCATTCCTCCTAGAAAAGACATAATGCAGCTCTCGCCTGCCCTGATGTAGTATAACAGGATTTCCCTGCCGTCCTCTTCGGTTCGGATAACCTTCATCATTCCCTTCACCACAATCGGAATCGAGCGGATGGATGAATTTTCATCTAAAATAATATCGCCTTCCCGGTAGATTTTCTTAACTCCGTTTTTGTAGAGCTTTTCGACGAGTTCCGGGGAGGAAGTAAATTCTGAAGAAAGCACTGAATCCTGCATCACAAAATTTTTTAAAAGCTAATTTACACCGATTTCATCAACGAAAAGCCAGGCTTTGGAATCGGCCCCCGGATTTCCGGCAGGAATAATTCCTGCATTTTCTATTTTAATTTTTAAATATTTCGCTTTCTGATTTCCAACCTGCAGCCTGATTTTCCCCTTGGCTGCAAGGATTTCTTCTTTGCCGATTTCTTTGATCATCTTGAAATCGGTTCCGTTATTTGAGACAAAAACCTGGGCGGATTTGGCAAAATGGATCCAGCTTCCTTTGTTATCCAGCGTATTGAAATACACTTCCGAGAACGGCGTTGTCTCTCCGAAATCAATCGTAGCCACCACATCTTTTCCCTGAAAGCCCAGCCAGGTTTTCCCCAGCTGTTTCTGGTTTCCGATAATCCCATCGACCAGAGTGAAAGCCCCTCCGAATGAATAGTTTTCGTTCGGTTGCTGTTCCAGGGTAATCTTTTTACCCGTTGTTCTTGAAACGGTAAAGTCCTGTGAAGAAATGGCACTTTTCAGCTGTCCGTTTTCGAAATAGGCAGATTTTATGGTCATGGATTTCCGAACCGGAACCGGATTTGTGTAAGTTGATGAATTTGCTGAAGGATCCGTTCCGTTAATGGTATACCGGATTCCGCTCGGGCTTTGCGACGTTGACAGTTCGTAAACTATACCATTGTCGGCAGCTATTACTTTGCCGTTAATATTGTAAATGCTTCTTGCATAGTTTACACCCATTTTATCAAGGGTTTTAAACTCATTGATCACGCGGCCTTCAAATTCTTTGTAATTTTTCGGTTCTGAAGTCCCCCAGGCGACTTCGGAAAGAGCCAGCAATCTAGGGAAGATCATATATTGTACCTGTTTGAAATCCAGGATGTATTCGGTCCAGAGGTTGGCCTGAACCCCTAAGATGTATTTGGCCTGCTCCGCATTTAATTCTTCAGGAACCGGCTGATAAGAATAGACTTTATCCAGAGGGGTAAATCCTCCGAAAGCGTTAGGTTCTGTAGCAGGATCACCCTGGTAATGGTCGAAATAGCAATAGGCTCCCGGGGTCATCACCGCGAAATGTCCGGACTTTGCTGCTTCCACGCCGCCTTTGATGCCGGTCCAGCTCATGACCGCTGCATTCGGGGCAAGTCCGCCTTCCAGGATTTCGTCCCAGCCAATGATTTTACGGCCCTTTGAATTAACATATTTTTCAATCCTGTGAATGAAGTAGCTTTGGAGCCCGTATTCGTCCTTCAGGTTATTTTTTCTGATCAGTTCCTGGCAGTGGGCACATTCCTTCCATCGTGTTTTCGGGCATTCGTCGCCCCCGATGTGGATATACTGCGAAGGAAAAAGCTGCATGACCTCACTTAATACATTTTCTAAGAATGTAAAAGTTTCCTCTTTCGGACAAAAGACATCATCAAATACCCCCCACTTGGTAGCCGGTTCGAAAGGTCCCTTTGTACAGGCCAGTTCGGGATAAGCAGAAAGTGCAGCCAAGGCATGTCCCGGCATTTCGATTTCCGGAACTACGGTAATATGGCGTTCGGCTGCATATTTTACCACTTCCCGGATCTGATCCTGGGTATAGAAATACGGTCCATATGGTTTTCCGTCGAAGGTATTATCAACATAGGCCCCGATCATGGACTCTTTCCTTTTGGAGCCGATCTGTGTCAGTTTAGGATATTTTTTGATTTCGATCCTCCAGCCCTGGTCATCGGTTAAATGCCAGTGGAAGGTATTCAGTTTATACATGGCCAGATAATCGATGTAGTGCTTCACTTCTTCTACCGTGAAAAAATGGCGGCAGACATCAAGGTGCATCCCCCGCCAGGCGAATTTCGGCTCATCTTCAATCTTCATCGCGGGAATTTTTCCCGAATCTTTATATTGTCTCAGTAGCTGAATCAAGGTCTGAAGGGCCAGAAAATATCCCTGTTTCGTATTGGAGCTGATGATAATCTGCCGCGGAGAAATTTCGATGCCATATTGTTCTCTCTCCTGCGGTCTTCCTCCGGATTGCAGTGGAAACAATACGTTTACCAGATGCGCCGTTTCCTTTTTTCCGATACCGAACGTCAACAGATCGCGGGTTTGTTTTTTGAAATATTCGGTTTCCTGCTGAGGAAGATTCTGATCGAGCTTGAAGTTTTTGGGAATAATAAATTCTCCTTTCAACAATTCCACATCTTGAGGATAAGGAATTAAATTCAATCTGTTCTGGGCAAAGAATAAGCCTGAAAGAAATACCGAACATACCAGTAAAAAACGCTGCATCTGATGGGTTTAAGATTTAGGCGAATATACTTATTTTCTGAAAATTTACAGAGTTATTTAACTTATTAAAAAAGAAAAGATCTAATTTTGTAAAAAATAAATGATGAGAAAAACATTTCTAGTGATTGGCGGGCTTTTATTCTCCTTCTCTTCACATGGACAGATCTTTGATGCCATTAAAACAGTGGTTAAGGACAGAACAGGTATTGATATGAACCAGCCCCGAACCACTACCACCACTCCTTATCCGTCAACTCCGGGTTCTTCCAACGCCTCGGTAAATCTGGGGAGCCTTACTTCCCTGCAGATTTCATCAGGACTGAAGGAAGCCCTAAGCCTGGGCGTTAATGAAGGAGTAAAGAAGCTGGGCGTAACCGATGGTTTTCTAAAGAATGAGGCTGCAAAAATCCTGATGCCCGAAAAGCTGAGAAGAATCGACACTACTTTGCGTTCTGTCGGATTGGGAAGTCTGGCCGATCAGGGCGTAAAGCTGCTGAACCGTGCGGCAGAGGATGCCGTAACGGAAGCCGCTCCAATTTTTACCAGTGCCATTACCTCGATGACGATTAATGACGCCAAAAATATCCTGCTGGGAAGTGATAACGCAGCCACTACTTATCTCCAGGGGAAAACCCAAAGCCAGTTGTTCACTGCTTTTCAGCCAAAAGTAAAGGCTTCCTTGGGAAAAGTAGGTGCCGATAAGGTGTGGACCAATCTGATTTCAAGATACAATATGCTGACCGGGCAATCGGTAACGACGGACCTGAATGCGTATGTAACCACAGAAACCATTAACGGGGTTTTCAAGATGGTTGCTGAGAAAGAAAGCGGTATCCGGAATACACCGGCGATGAGAAGGACCAGCATTCTGAAGAAGGTTTTCGGAGCACAGGACGGGCGTTGATTTCTTTTGTCTTGAAACAAAAGAAACAAAAATTCAAGACTCGGAACTTTCCGCTAAAAATAAAACCTGAATCCTAAAATTCCCAAACTCGCGCGAATTCATTATTGGTTCTCCGTTTCGAATTTTATCTCGCGCTTCGGACAGAGGGAATTTCTTAACGGATTCAGGTTTTATTTTCTTAACGCTTCAATTTCCTAAGTCGAAAAGGATTTTCCCATCCATTAAAGTGCACAACCTTTAGTTGAAATCCAACATTCACCTTAGAAAAACGATATACGGAATACATTTTAATACTGAGAATGAGCACTCTAAAGAAGAGCTTCGAAGCGCAGGACGGACGTTGATTTCTTTTGTCTTGAACCAAAAGAAACAAAAATTCAAGACTTGGAAATTTCCGCTAAAAATAAAACCTGAATCCTAAAATTCCCAAACTTGCGCGAATTCATCACTGATTCTCCGTTTCAAGTTTTATCTCGCGCTTCGGACAGAGGGAATTTCTTAACGGATTCAGTGTTTATTTTCTTAACGCTCCAATTTCCTGAGTCGAAAAGGATTTTCCCATCTATTAAAGTGCACAACCTTTAGTTGAAATCCAACATTCACCTTAGAAAAACGATATACGGAATACATTTTTAATACTGATAATAAGCATTCTAAAGAAGAGCTTCGAAGCGCAGGACGGGCGTTGATTTCTTTTATCTTGAAACAAAAGAAACAAAAATTCAAGACTCGGAACTTTCCGCTAAAAATAAAACCTGAATCCTAAAATTCCCAAACTTGCGCGAATTCATCACTGATTCTCCGTTTCAAGTTTTATCTCGCGCTTCGGACAGAGGGAATTTCTTAACGGATTCAGGTTTTATTTTCTTAACGCTTCAATTTCCTGAGTCAAAAAGGATTTTCCCATCTATTAAAGTGCACAACCTTTAGTTGAAATGATTCTTTTATCGTGAAACCAAAGTCCACAGAAATCAGAGAAAGAAACCGAAAATTACAGTTGGAAGCTTCTGCTGATGTGTATGGCTGGATTTTCGGTTTTATTTAAATCTAAAAAATAATCGGATACAAGACCCTTTGCTATTTTTGCTCTAACTTCTTATGCCGTTCTCCCCATTGTTCCATCTGCCTGATAATCGGTTTGAGTTCATACCCTATTTCGGTTAATTCATATTCCACTCTCGGAGGGACTTCTGCATACACCGTTCTTGTAAGGATCCTGTGCTGCTCAAGTTTTCGCAGCTGCAAGGTCAGCATACGTTCGGTAATATTCGGGATTGCTTTTTTCAGTTCCCCGAACCGCATTTTACCGTTTGTTAACCATGAGCAGATTACCAGCGACCATTGCCCTCCGATAATCCCTGCCGCGTACACCTCTGAACATTCATCCGCCAGAATTTTTTTATTTTCAAAATTGGTTGATGTTTCTTTGATTTTTCCCATTACTTACCTTTTTTACAGTACCTTACAATAAGCTGCTAATATACATAATTTGCTCCCAACATGCTATTTTTGATTAATAAAGAAAATCAGATAAAAAATGAATAAAGCAGCGATTTTGAATGAGGCCAATGAATTTGTAAAGCTAGGAAATTATGAAAATTTCCTAGCCTATTGCACAGAGGATACCCAATGGGGTTTTATCGGGGAAAGAATCCTTTCCGGCAAAGAAGAAGTAAGGAAATACATGCAGGAATTTTACCGGGAACCACCGGTATTCAGTGTCGATACAACAATTGAAAACGGCGACTTTGTGGCGGTAACGGGTGAAATTACACTGAAAGACAAAAATGGAATCGACCATCACTATGAGTATTGTGATGTATGGCGGTTTGAAAACGGAAAGATTGCGGCTTTGAAAGCGTATGTTATCGAAAAAAAGAGTTAACGAACACTTATCTTTTACAACAGTTAAACCTGTGATCCTGAAAAAATGTGAAGAGGCAATAGCAATTGAATTTACAGACCGTTCGCTGGCATGATTTCCCGGATTGTAAGACTGGTAATGAAATGAAAAAAGGTCCGGAATTCACTTCCGGACCTTTATTTGTTTATGATTTTCCGCTACCATTGTCGGCCGGCGGCATTCCAAACATTTTTATTTATTCATATCAATAACGTAGCGGAAACGTACTTCTTCTTTTTTTATTTTATCAAAGGCATCATTGATCTCTTCAATTTGGATCAATTCTACTTCCGGCGCAATACCGTGTTCCGCACAGAAATCCAGAACTTCCTGGGTTTCCTGAATACCTCCGATCAGTGATCCTCCGACAGACCGGCCGTACTTTGCCACTTCCATATTATCAAGAGGCTTTTCATAATTTCCAAGAAGCCCTACCGTAACCAATGACCCTTTAACACCTAAAAGCGGCACATACAGGTTGATATCAAATCCATCGGGAATGGTAATCAGAATATAATCAAAAGTTAGTTCATTGGCCTTCATTTCTTCTTTATTTTCTGAAATAATCACATGATCGGCACCAAGTTTTAAGGCTTCTTCACGTTTTTCTTCCTTTGTTGTGATAGCTGTCACAGCAGCTCCCATTGCTTTTGCAATCTGTACGGCCATGTGGCCGAGACCGCCGATCCCAACAATAGCTACTTTTGAACCTTCTTTGATACCTGCTTTTTTAAGAGGGCTATAAGTCGTAATACCTGCGCATAGGATCGGTGCAGCATTTGAAATTTCCAGTTTCTCAGGAAGCGTTAGTAAGAAATTTTTGTTTGCAATAATATGGCTTGAATATCCTCCGAAGGTATTGTAATCGGATTCCGGATCATTGAAATACCCATTGTAAGTCATGGTAGCACCATGTTCTCCCAGACAAAACTGCTCTTCTCCGCTCCTGCATGATTCACAGGTCTGGCAGCTGTCGATCATACAGCCTACTCCTACCAGCTGGCCTGTCTGAAACTCCGAAACCCCGGATCCGGTTTCTACAATTTTACCAATCACCTCATGACCGGGAACACAGGGATACCGCGTATTTTTCCAATCGTTGTTCACCTGATGGATGTCGCTGTGGCAGACCCCGCAATACAGGACTTCAATAAGTACCTCATCTGCTTTAGGTTTGTCCCGGACGATATCCATTTCTTTTAGTGATTTGCCATTGATCAGACTTCCGGAAGCACCGAAGCCTTTTACACTGAATTTATTGTCGTTTTGTACAATACTTTTTTCCATACTATTACTATTTTGTTTGGTGTGAAATTATAAATTGGTGCTATCACTAATTTTTAAATACTTTCTGACATCACAATTTTCAGACCAATCATTTTTTATGATATTTCAGGAATTTTCTTTTATAAATCGCTAAGCGTAAAGCACTGGGAAAAATTAAAAAAATGAAAACCGGTAACCTTTCTCAATCCGTTATCAAGACAGAAAGCAGGTCGTATAAAGAAAGGCTGTCTCTTATGAAACAGCCTTTAGATATTAAGTTGATATTATATAATGCTAAAAGCTAAAAGCCTTTAAAACTGCATCTCAGGAACTTCACCGTCAATAATCAGTTCAGCTTCCGTTGATTTTACGATATGTTCTACGGAAACGCCCGGAGCTCTTTCAATAAGCCTGAATCCGGCAGGTGTAACATCCAGAACGGCCAATTCGGTAACGACTCTTTTTACACAGTTTACACCCGTTAAAGGAAGAGTACATTTTTTCAGGATTTTGCTTTCTCCCGCTTTGTTTACGTGCATCATTGCAACGATGATATTTTCAGCAGAAGCCACGAGATCCATCGCACCGCCCATTCCTTTTACCATTTTCCCCGGAATTTTCCAGTTGGCGATATCCCCGTTTTCGGCGACTTCCATGGCTCCCAGAATAGTCAGATCCACTTTCTGCGCACGGATCATCCCGAAACTGAAGGCTGAATCGAAGAAAGATCCGCCGTCCAGAATGGTAATTGTCTGTTTTCCGGCATTGATGATGTCTGCATCTTCTTCCCCTTCAAAAGGAAACGGCCCCATTCCCAATACCCCGTTTTCACTCTGGAACTCTACGGAAAGATTGTCCGGCACATAATTGGCCACCAATGTCGGGATCCCGATACCCAGGTTTACATAATATCCGTCTTTCACTTCTCTGGAAATTCTCTGTGCAATTTGTTCTTTAGTCAGCATAGCTTAATCTTATCCCGCCAAATTAGCCATTTTTTCAGAATTACGAAATATTTTCTTTCTTATCCTATGGTAAATTTTAGTACTCAATTTGTTGTAAATTTGTAAACTTATGAAAGTTTTACTGCATTATCTGAAACCCTACCGTCTCCTTATTTTCATTTCCCTGCTCTTAGCCTCTGTAAACCAGGTTTTTTCCCTGTTTTCGCCGGCGATTACGGGGAATATCCTGGACCGGTTGGTAACCCATCCCAATTTTTTCGATAAGGAGAAAACTATTCCGAGAACGATGGATGAATACCTGTACGGAAATGATATCTACCATGGTGTTTTCTATTTTCTGGGACTGTTAATAGGAACGGCCATGATCAGCCGTATCGCAAAAGCTTTCCAGGATTATGTGGTGAACGTGATCATCCAGAAATTCGGCGCAAAGATTTTCACCGACGGACTAAGGCATTCCATGAGGCTGCCGTATCATGAATTTGAAGACCAACGGAGCGGTGAAACACTTTCAATCCTGACGAAGGTGCGTGAAGATACGGTGAAGTTCATCAATAATTTCATCAACATTTTTTTCGGGATCCTGGTGAGTATTATTTTCGTGTCGGTATATGCCATCCGGCTGCACTGGTCGATCATGCCGGTATATATCATAGGAATCATTTTTATCGCTGTTGTTACGAACCTGTTGAGCAAAAGAATCAAAACCATCCAGAAAAGTATTGTAAAGGAAACCACCGATCTTGCCGGAAGCACAACGGAAAGCTTACGGAATATCGAGATCGTTAAAAGTTTAGGCCTTACCAATCAGGAAGTCGAGCGGCTGAACAACAATACGTACAAAATATTAAATCTGGAACTGAGAAAGGTAAAAAGCATCCGTTCACTGAGCTTTGTACAGGGAACACTGGTGAATTTTTTACAGCAGATGATTACGTTCACCCTGCTTTTACTGATTTTTAAAAATATTGTTACACCGGGGCAGTACCTGTCGCTGATGTTTTACGGCTTCTTTATCTTCGGGCCGATGCAGGAGATCGGGAATATTATTATTTCTTACCGTGAAGCGCAGGCCTCGCTTAATAATTTCGACCGGGTGATGAAAAAGGAAGTGGAACCCAAGCCTCTGAACCCGAAAAAGATCGGGGCGATTGAAGAACTGGAATTCCAAAAGGTTTCTTTTCAGCATCAGACGGCTCAATATAAAGCGCTCAACTCGATTTCTTTTGATGTGAAAAACGGGGAGACCATTGCTTTTGTGGGGCCTAGCGGTTCGGGGAAAAGTACGCTGGTGAAACTGCTGGTCGGTTTGTACCGTCCTCAGGAAGGTTCTATCTTTTACAATCATGTAGATGGAAAAGAGTTCGATTTTGATGAGCTGAGGAATCAGATCGGATTCGTAACCCAAGATACCCAGCTTTTTGCCGGGACTATTAAGGAAAACCTGTTGTTTGTCAATCCGGCAGCTACCGAAGAAGATCTACAGTCAGCTCTGAAAAAATCCAGCTGCACCGGCCTTCTGGAGCGTGCCGAAAACGGGATTGAAACGGTGATCGGGGAAGGCGGACTGAAGCTGAGCGGCGGTGAAAAACAACGGATTGCCATTGCCCGGGCTTTGTTACGAAAACCGCATCTGTTAATTTTCGATGAGGCTACCTCCGCACTGGACAGTATTACCGAAGAAGAAATTACCACCACCATTAAAGAGATTTCCAAAGAAAAAGAACAGATTACCGTTCTGATCGCCCACCGTTTAAGTACCATAATGCACGCCGACCGGATTTATGTCCTGGAACGCGGGCAGATTGTAGAAACCGGTTCCCACCTGAATCTTATTGAAGAAAAAGGACTGTATTACGCGATGTGGAGGCAGCAGATCGGGGAAAGGAAGACAATGGGAGTGTGAGTGATGGAAGCTGGATGATAGATGCCGGAAGTTTAAAATATTGAGAATATCGCGGCTTATAACATTATTTATTTAAATATTTGCGACTCTGTGTTTTTCCAAAAATATGATAGATGTCTTTTTTAATAAAATAAAAACCGTGAAGTGTTCACGGTTTTTATTTTAATTTCTTTTTCTTACAGTTCGCTGTTCGATTCTTTTCTCGAATTTTTCGCCCTGGAAGATTCTCTGGATCATGATTCCGGGGATGTGGATCTGGTTCGGGTCCAGTTCGCCCGGCTCTACCAGCTCTTCCACTTCGGCAATGGTGATTTTTCCGGCTCCCGCCATCGGATGGTTGAAGTTCCTGGCTGATCCTTTGAAGATCAGGTTTCCGGCATGGTCGCCTTTCCAGGCTTTTACGATTGCAAAGTCAGCTTCATAGGCAAATTCGAGGATATGGGGTTTTCCTTTGAAGTCTTTTACTTCTTTTCCTTCGGCCACTTCGGTGCCGAAACCGGCCGGCGTGTAGAAAGCCGGAATTCCCGCCTGTGCCGCCCTGCATTTTTCCGCCAGTGTTCCCTGGGGCGTCAGTTCCACTTCCAGTTCACCGGAAAGCATCTGTCTTTCAAACTCGGCATTTTCCCCTACGTAAGAGGAAATCATTTTTTTGATCTGCCTTTTATGAAGCAGCAGCCCCAATCCGAAATCATCCACTCCGGCATTGTTTGAGATGCAGGTGAGGTCTTTTACATCACTTTCGACCAGGGCATTGATTGAATTTTCCGGGATTCCGCAAAGGCCGAAACCACCCAGCATCAATGTCATTCCGTCCTGTATTCCTTCAATGGCTTCCTTTGCGTTTTTTACTCTTTTATCTATCATGAACTATCGGATTTTCTGTTGGCTAAATTTAATACTTTTTCCCATATTTGGAAGAATGGGAAATAACTTCATTGGAGACGGATCAATTTCAGGAGATTATGGCTAAGTTAACACCAACAGAATTTTATCCAAAAGACTGGAAGAGGGATGCCGGGGCTGGAAGTTTTTTCCAGTCAATATCAAAAATAGAAACTTATGCATCAAACTTTTGTACAGATTTCTAAATATTGAAGTTTTAACTGTAGTATGACTATAAAAGGTGATTCCTACCTCTACTGAGATAACAATTAAAGGCCTGATGCAAAAAATAAAGTCTGCTGCCCTAGCCCGGATCGCAGCGGTTACCCCACAGCGGGGTTGGAAGGCTGGGGCGTGTAAGGGTTTGATGCTGGCGTGCGCCGGAGAAGGTTGGCGCGAGGAGTATGAGCGGAGAGCCGGAAACAGCTCCTGAAAAAAATGTGCACCCGGTTATCGGTTACTGCTGTTCCATGTTGTGATCTTTTGGCAAAAACGTGGTCTGAATTTTGGTTGTGGTATGCTACACCAATTAAATTACGTTATATGGAAACGAAAGACATTTCAAGAGTTGCGCTTGGCGCATTTTTGATCACAGCCGGTATCGGGCACCTCACTTTTGCAAGAAAAGCCTTTCAGGCACAGGTTCCGGAATGGGTACCGCTAGACAAGGATGACACGGTTGTTTATTCCGGCTATGCTGAGATTGCGCTGGGAACGGCGATGATTGTAACGCCTAAGAAATACAGAAAAAACATGGGAAGGGTCGTTGCCGGATTTTTCGCAGCCGTATTCCCGGGAAATATTGCCCAGTACCAAAACAGAAGGGATTCCTTCGGCCTGAATACCGATAATGCAAGGCTTGGAAGGCTGTTTATGCAGGCCCCACTGATTGCCTGGGCGTTGAAATCGACTGACCAAAAGTAGACTTAAAAAATAAAAGAAGCGGGAGAATTTAGGTTTTCCCGCTTCTTTTTATACTTAACATGAACTCGGGTACTGAAAGACTGGAAGAAGGTGCCGGAAGCACCTTTGGTTAAGATATTGCCACGAATTTTGAATATCAACCGATTTTTTTCACTAAACCCACAGTCTTAAATTTCCACTTTTCTTTTATCCTATTACATTGCTCGAAACAAATAATCATCGAATTCACATTATTAAAAGAAATGAACATCTGCTCCATTGTTTTAGAGCCTGTTCATTTTATGTTTTATTTTTCAACATTAAGAATGTAAGGTATTTAAATATGAAAAATCGATATAACCGGTTGTCGGCGGCATTCGATTACTTCAATGGAAACCTTTCTATTCATTAAAGCGAAGAATAAACAAAGTTTATTTAAATCAGTAATTAAGATACATGACGGAAGGTCTGCTGATTTAAAATTTAAACAGGTTCATAAATTTCAGATTGATCACCGATAAAATTATCTGATTTTCTAAAGATTTAATAATAAATTGTTTGGGGAATTCAAAAAATGTTTTGTACATTTGCAACCTGTTATTCAACCTCTGACGAAGTCCGTGTAAGTTGCTTAGCATTAACATTTTATTTATTTAATAATGGATTTATTAAAGTACGTACAAGACAAGTACATTACAAAAAAAGAATTCCCTGAATTCAAAGCCGGTGATACCATCACGGTGTATTACGAGATTAAAGAAGGACAAAAGACAAGAACTCAGTTCTTCAAAGGAACAGTTATCCAGTTGAGAGGTACCGGTTCTACAAAAACTTTCACCATCAGAAAAATGTCCGGTGATGTAGGGGTAGAAAGAGTATTCCCGATCAACATGCCTGCTCTTCAGAAAATCGAAGTTGACAGAAGAGGTAGAGTTAGAAGATCAAGAATCTACTACTTCAGAGATCTTAGAGGTAAAAAAGCGAGAATTAAGGACGCTGCTTACAAGAAGAAATAATTCAGACAACAATACATACGAAAAGAGACCGTTTATTTTTAAGCGGTCTCTTTTCATTTTGTGGATGTATATGGTGAATGGTAAATTTTACTTTGTAAGTGAATGGTGAATTTTTTCCTTTCTGGCCAAATGTGAGTATAAATTTATTTTATAAAATTATACAAAGCTTTCCAGAATTGATCATATACTTCAATATGCGGAAGATGCCCTACATTTTCAAGCTCTACCAATTTTGAACCGGCAATCTGCTGCTGGGTCTTTTTTCCGAGTTCCTGGTACTGCCCCATTTTCGGCTGCAGTTCTTTTGGCGCGCGGTCTTTTCCTATTGCCGTCCGGTCTCTTGTTCCGATAATCAGTAAAGTCGGGACCTTGATGTTTTTGAATTCATAGCACACCGGCTGGTTATAAATCATATCAGACGTTAAAGCAGCGTCCCAGGCTACTTTCGGGTAATCGGGATGTAAAGTCCAGCCTGCGATCAGATCCAGCCACGGTTGGTATTCTGCTTTCCATTTGTTATCGTAATAAAATTTCATCTGGTAGTTTTTATATGATTCTGCGGTATTTTTCAGTTCCGACTGATACGCCTGGTCGATGGTTTGATATGATGCAAAAGTTTTGTAATCTTCCAGCCCTATCGGATTTTCCAATATTAATTTTTCTACTTTTTCAGGATACAGTAAAGTAAACCGGGTAGCTACCATCCCGCCCATGGAATGGCCGAGAACAATGGTTTTGTCGATTTTCAGATCATCCAGAATGGCCTTCGTATTATCGGCCAGTTGTGAAAAGGAGAACTGGTAGCCTTGGGGTTTTGATGATTTACCGAAACCGATCTGATCCGGAATAATCACCCTGAATCCTTGAGCTGACAGGTCTTTTGCCGTTCTTTCCCAATATGCCCCGTTGAAATTCTTTCCATGAAGCAGCATGATGGTTTTGCCGTTTGCCGTTTCGGGTTTTACATCCATGTAAGCCATTTTCAGATTATTATTCTGGGATTTCAGGTTTAAAAAGCGGACTTCGAAAGGATACTGATAATTCGTCAGCTCTCCATCCAAGGGTTTGATTTGTGAAAACATCAGGCCCGACACCAATGAAAACACGACAAGAAATGTATTTCTATAATATTTCATGAATTTATTTTTAAGGTGTTAAAATTAAAAAACCGTTCCAAAAGAAACGGTTTTAGTTATATTAATTATCAGAATATGATATTCTTTCTTTTTTGGGGAGATTCATGAGAACAATGGCAAAAAGAATCAGAGCGATGCCCACCCACTGAATCAGCATGACTTTTTCACCCAACAGGATAAAAGCCATCGTTACTGAAACAGGAAGTTCCAGAGAGGAAACAATACTTCCCAATCCAAGGCCTGCATTCGGAAATCCGATATTGAACAAAATAGGCGGAATGATGGTTCCGAACAATGATAAAATAAGCCCATACGTCCAGAGAATAGAATAATTAAAAGAATGGATATGTTCTGTATTGTCGGTAAAATTCAAATAAAGCGATTTTAGTCCTTCAAAATGCAGAGGACCGATCTGGGCAAAAAACAAAAATCCGAAAACAATAACGGAACCGCCGCAAAGCATAATGATGCTTTTTCTGAAAACCGGTAAATGGGTAGCCAGAGTATTGGAGGTAAACATGGTGAGTGTGTAAGAAGCTGCAGCCATCAGCCCCCAGAAAATTCCTTTCCAGTCGAGATCCAGGCTTTCATTAATCAAATTGGTTGCCAGTACCGTTCCCAATAAAACAATGATTACCGATATTATTTTTCTTGTGTTGGGCCATTTTTTTGTCAGGATGCTCTCTACCACCACACTGAACCAAACTGACTGCATCAGCAATACAATGGCGATGGATACATTGATGTACTGAACAGCGATGTAATAAAACAAGCTCGTACAACCCAATGAAGTTCCTGCCAACATCAGGTTTCTTATTTCTTTTGGCGTTGGTGACGGCAAAGCTTTTTTAGAGGTTATGGTCTGAATAAAATTCAGTACCAAAAGTCCGATCAGTCCCAGTAAAAATTGTGAGGTGGTGACTTCCGAAGTGGTATAGCCTTCCTGATAAGCCAGTTTCACAAAAGTCGCCAACATTCCGTATATGCTGGCTCCGATTCCTACAAACAGAACTCCTTTCAGTATATTTTTCTTCTGCATAATTCATTTTTCTTAACAGCCTGCAAAGGTACAATTTATTCTGAAAATGAGCTGACGATATGAGAGTAATAAAAAATACCCGGCGCGAGCTTTGTTCGCGCCGGGTACTGAAATAAGGTTGTATTTTTGAATTACTTCCTAACGATAACTTTTGAAGCGGCATCAATACCGATTCCTTTTACTTCTACCATATAGGTTCCGTTGAGTAGTTTTTCGGTAGAAATTGCTTTTTTAGCATTCGGAGAAATTTTATCCTCAGAAGAAACTAATTTTCCTGACATATCATAAATCTCAACACTTACCTTTCCTAAGGTATTGCTTGGGAAATTGATAAAGAATTCATTTTTAGCCGGATTCGGATAAATGAAAATGTTGTTCTTAATTGTTTTTACTTCATCTGTAGCCAATAAACAGTCTGCAGGAACAGAGAAATCTTCAACCTGATCATTAATATTGGTTTTGGATCCTGCACTTGCATTTACTCCCAAACCTCTCTTTGCAAAAGTTCTCCAGATCATACATCGGTCTGCTCCTAGGGTTGTTGCCTGATCAGCAGCCAAAATAGCATCTCTGCCTTCTACAAAAGTAGGATAACAGGGCTGGAGTTTCAAAGCATCCGTTACCAATTGAAGAACTCTCGAACTTCCATTGGTTACATTAGCGGTTACATTTGATGAATATCCATATTTAGCTACATACTGCCAGTGAAGATCCCAGAGCATGGTTGCCCACACAAATCCGATAGAATGAACATCAGGAACAATGCCCGTTCCATTATTATATTGCATTCCGTTGGTATCTGTATAAGTGTAATTATTTATCGTGAAGTCAGGCGAATATTTTGCAGGTCTGATCCCGGCACCCGAAGTTGACTGACCAATTGGGTAAGTTCCCATTCCTCTAGGTACAGAAGCATTATCACCAGGTCTGTTGGTAAGCATTAATGCAAAGAAATCCGACCATCCTTCACCCATTTGCTCTTTATCAGCATTTGAATTTAGACAGTTGTAACCAGAACCAGTTAATCTATTTGAAATTCCATGACCATATTCATGACTTACGATTCCATTATCAAAACTTCCGTCATATCTTGTATCAACTCTTAAATCTACACTTACAGGAATTGAAGATGCTAATCTTCCTTTAATATATTCGCCTTCCGCATTGGTAATCAAGATTGAAGGAATAGTAACGGTAGCATCCGTTCCAGACATATTGCCTAAAGTAGAACCATTGGCTGTATTGTTATATAAAATAGCACCGATACCACCTGCATTTTGAACATTTTTAACTTTTACATTAAAAGCACATACTCCACCTCTTTCTACTAATCCGATTTTTCCGGTCATTTCGCCTGCCGGTAAAGCTGTACAACCATCGATTACGCTTGCCAGTTTTACCTGACCGCTAATTCCGATATCATTCAAAGCAGGCCCGAATTGTGCAGCTCCTGCATTTACAACTCTTGAAGTGGCATCAGAGGGGGCAGTATAAAACAATTTACGGTTTGATGCCAGCCATAAATACATTTGCATTACAGGATTGTAATTATCCGGATAAGGTGCAAAATTAGCATTGTTAAAGCCTCCTCCATCTTGTGATTGAGCGAAAACCTCATCATCATCCAATCCTCCCAATCCAAAGTTATTACTCTGGAAATTCCTGGCAGACTCTGTAAATCCGAACTTATAAAAAACATCATGCACCATATTGCTGATATAAAATAAGTTGGTTGTCGCTGCGGATAAATTTGTATATGTAAGTGCCGTTGGATTATATGTGAAATCAAAATTTCTTGTCGCTCCACCATCCGGAGCTGTTCCAAAAGTCGCTTCATTATTGTCTTTATCATCATAGGCATAAACATTATTTCCTCTTGTAATAGTATAATGAGTTGCTACATTAGAATGCCAGCCTTCCGGTGAAGAAGAAAGAATCCAAGGATTGTTTACAATTGCTCTTGAACCGAAAGTAGGAGATTCTACAGGTAAAGGAAAAATATTATAAGATGCATTATCAGGAGATAACATAACATAGTTGTTATTATTTACATGATAAAAATCTTTGTTTTGAGGTAATGAAGGGGAGAAATTTTCCGTATGAGAATAAGCATTTTCATTAAAATTACATGAAAGATTTAAATTAATTTTGTTTAAAATCTTACCTGTATTTGCATCTATTAAAATATTCCAGTGGTTGTTGGTCTTAGGCTCATTTAATAAATATTCGTAAGCTAATCTAAGGTTTTGACTTCCGTCTAATGAATATACTAACCTCTGTTTTGCAGCCGTTAATTTGTTGGGTCCTTTTTCGAAAAAAGCCATAATAGGTAGATTCGAAACACTATTATTAGACAAATCTACAGCTATTTTTTGCAATGCATTTTCTTTAGTTATCCCTGCATTGTCGGAAGTAGACTGTGAATAATCTTTGACGAAATTGTCAGAAAAATAAGTTATCTTATTATCCTTTACTAATAGCGTTCCTACAGCCCCATAAACGAGCAAACCATTATAGGTCTGTTGAAATTTCACGACATCCCCGTCCATTGATTTTGAATGATCAACATTGTCGATTACAAAATTAATAAGATCTGATTTCTTGTATTCTCTGATCTTGTTTTGAGAAATATAATCTTTAATAAGTCTCTCATTATCTTGTCCAAAAAGAACAGAAGGAAAGATTACAGATACTGCAAATAAAAGGGGGAAGGTTACTTTTTTCATATACACTAATAAAGCCGCTAATTTACACATAATTAACAATAAAATAATAATTTATTTAAAGATAATTCTACTTTAGCACATACCTTTTAATTCATTTAAAATGGTTATTCAATTTTCAACTATTTATTGATATCATTCTATATTAATTAATAAAAAAGCCGCTCAAAAGAGCGGCTCATATAAGCTAAATGAATTTAAGGATTATTTCCCTTCTTCCATTTTTCTTTTCAATTCTGCTAATGCATCGATATCTCCAAGAGTTGATCTTTCTTCATTGTTTGAAGAAGACGACATATTGTTGTTTGATCTGTTGTTAGAAGATTCTCTCATGTTTTTCTTCTCTTCATCTCTGAAGATTCCAGTGTGAGAAACAACTACTCTTTTGAATTCTTTGTTGAACTCGATTACTTTGAAATCAGCTTCTTCTCCTTTCTTGATTTTAGATCCATCTTCTTTCTCTAATAATCTTGATGGGCAGAACGCTTCAACCTCAGCATCTTCGAACTGTACAGAAGCCCCTTTATCGTGTACTTCTACCGCTTTACCAGCGTGGATCGTTCCTTCAGCATATTTCGTTTCGAATGCATCCCAAGGGTTGTCCGTCAATTGCTTGTGACCTAAAGATAATCTTCTTGCCTGGATATCAAGTTCAAGAACAATAACATCTAATTTATCACCAACTGCACAGAACTCAGAAGGGTGCTTGATTTTCTTAGTCCAGGAAAGATCAGAGATATAGATTAATCCGTCGATTCCTTCTTCTAATTCTACGAATACACCGAAGTTTGTGAAATTTCTTACCGTTCCTACGTGCTTGGATCCAACAGGATATTTAGCTTCGATGTTTTCCCATGGGTCTTTGCTCAATTGCTTGATACCTAAAGAAATTTTTCGGTCTTCTCTGTCTAGAGTAAGTACTTCAGCTTCCACTTCATCACCTACTTTTACAAAGTCACCTGCAGATCTTAAGTGTGTAGACCAAGACATTTCAGAAACGTGGATCAGACCTTCAACACCCGGAGCAATTTCTACGAATGCACCATAGTCAGCAAGAACCACTACTTTTCCTTTTACTCTGTCACCCACTTTCATATCAGCAGAAAGAGCATCCCAAGGATGAGCCTCTAATTGCTTCATACCCAACTGGATTCTTGTTTTCTCATCATCGAAATCAAGGATAACCACTTTTACAGTCTGTCCGTCTTCAAGGATTTCAGACGGGTGGTTCACTCTAGACCAGGAAAGGTCTGTAATGTGGATCAATCCGTCAACACCTCCAAGGTCGATGAATACCCCGTAAGAAGTAATATTCTTCACGGTACCTTCAAGAACCTGACCTTTTTCAAGCTGCGCGATGATTTCTTTTTTCTGACCTTCGATATCTGCTTCGATCAATGCTTTGTGAGATACTACTACGTTTTTGAACTCCGGGTTGATTTTCACAACTTTGAACTCCATAGTTTTCCCTACGAACTGATCGTAATCTTTAATTGGCTTAACGTCGATCTGAGAACCTGGTAAGAATGCTTCGATTCCGTGTACGTCCACGATCATACCTCCTTTGGTTCTTGATTTTACAAAACCGTTTACGATTTCACCTGTTTCATGAAGTTCGTTGACTTTATCCCAAGCTTTAAGCGTTCTTGCTTTTCTGTGAGATAACTGTAATTGTCCGGTTTTGTCTTCTCTTCGGTCTACCATTACTTCTACCTCGTCTCCTACTTTAAGACCTTGGTTGTAACGGAATTCGTTAAGAGAAATAACACCTTCGGATTTGAAGTTGATGTCTACGATCGCTTCCTTGTCAGTTAATCTTACTACTTTACCAACCAATACGTCGTTATCGTCAAGGTTGTTTAAAGATCCGTTGTAGATTTCTTCAAGATCGCTTTTTTCTTTTCTCGCATCTGCATCAAGACCTGATTCGAAAGAATCCCAGTCAAATTGTTCCGGTGCTACGTTTTGGTTTAATAAAACCTCTGCTGAATTTGTCTCTTTTGACATTTTCTGATAAAATTTGTATTCCTTCTTTTTTAACGGTTTGAATCAATGCGGGTTAAAAAATACGGAAGTCATTAATTATAAGTTGTTTACTTTTCAAACCTGGCTACCTCAAAAGTGGGTGCAAAGATAGTGAATTTATTTAAGATAAACAACAATTGACACAAGCAAATCCTAACTGTAAATTATTGAGCTTCAGAATTTTTATTTATAAGTTGTGGATAAATATAAAATCATTTATTAAATAACCTTTAGAATATAAACTTTATCATGATCCTACTTTCCACCCAAACAGTCAATTCACTACCTTTGCACCATGGAATTAGAACCGATTTACCAAAAACTGCAGATTCAGGAGATGAATCAGATGCAGAAATCCACCTATAAAACAACGGAAAATAATCAGGATGTCGTGCTGCTCTCTCCTACCGGATCCGGAAAGACGCTGGCCTTTTTATTTCCCGTGTTGCGGAACTTGAAGAAAAACACTCCGGGAATCCAGGCTTTGATCCTGGTTCCGGCAAGGGAACTGGCCCTGCAGATCGAGCAGGTTTTCAAGGCCATGGGAACAGATTTTAAAGTTTCGGTCTGTTATGGGGGGCACGATAAAAAAATTGAAGTTAATAATTTAATTCAGGCACCGGCCGTTTTGATCGGTACGCCCGGAAGAATTGTTTACCACTTAAGAAACAACAATTTCGATCCGAAAACGATCCGGACGCTTGTCCTGGATGAATTCGATAAGGCCCTCGAACTGGGTTTTCATAAAGACATGGAATTCATTTCCGATTCTTTGAAAAATATTTCGCAAAGAATCCTGACTTCCGCAACCGCGATGGACGAAATTCCTGAGTTTACCGGATTGAAAAATGAAAAAGTAGTTGATTTTTTAAAGTTGGCCGAAGCAAGACCTGATATTAAGTTAAAAAAAGTAATGACGATTTCTGAAGAGAAACTGGATACTCTATTTAACCTCATCTGTAAAGTCGGGAACAAAAGGACCTTGATTTTCTGCAACCACCGGGAAGCGGTTGACCGAATTTCCGAGCTTTTGCGGCAAAAAGGAATCGACAGAGAAACCTTTCACGGCGGAATGGAACAGGATGAAAGAGAACGCGCCCTGCTGAAATTCAAAAACGATTCGTCCAGGATTTTAATTACCACCGACTTAGCCTCAAGAGGTTTGGATGTTCCGGAAGTTGAATCTATTGTCCATTACCAGTTGCCATATAAAGAAGATGCTTTTGTCCACCGCAATGGCCGTACCGCAAGAATGAATGCCAAAGGGTTTGCCTATCTGATCATGACTGCGGAAGAAAATTTCCCATTCATTAAAAATGATACTCCGGAAGAAGATGTAGCCGGATTTACTAACATCCCTGAAAAACCGTTTTTCCAGACTATTTACATCAGTGCCGGAAAAAAAGACAAGGTAAACAAAGTGGATATTGTAGGCTATCTCCTGAAAAAAGGAGAATTGCAGAAAGAAGATGTGGGTTTAATTGAAGTAAAAGATACAACATCGTACGTTGCAGTTTCAAGAAATAAAGTCAATGCTCTTCTGAAAAAACTCTCTCAGGAAAAACTGAAAGGCAAAAAAGTCAAAATGGAAGTGGCTTATTAAGACTGAGGCTGAAATTTAGGTTAAGGCTGAAAATAGGTTCAATCTTACCTCAGCCTTAACCTTAATCTTAACCTATTTTACTCCTTTTACTTTTGTAGGTAAGATGTAGACGGACTTGCTTGCCGTAATAAACAGGACATCATGGTCTTTTCCTCCGAAAGTTACATTCCCCGTCCAATCTTCATCGATAGGAATATGATGAATTTTCTGTCCTTCTTTATTAAAAACATGCACGCCCTCACCCGTTAGATATACGTTTCCGTGCTTGTCCATTGTCATCCCGTCCGAGCCCATTTCGCAGAACAGCTTTTTCTCCGAGAGTTTGCCCTCTCCTAAAATTTCATAAACATAAGTCTTTCCGGCATCAATATCCGAAACATAAAGCTTATTGAATTTATGGCTTCCGATGATTCCATTCGGCTGGGTAAAGGTTTCGATCTTAGTAACGTTTCCTTCTTTACTTCTGTAGTATAAACTTTTGTGCGGGGTTTCGTGTTTGAAATCCACCCAGTAATCCCTTTCGTACAAAGGATCGGTAAAATACATCCCGCCAAATTTATCATTCCAGATGTCATTCGGGCCGTTGAGTCTTTTGCCTTCAAAATGGGTAAGCATCACTTCTACCTTTTTGTCTTTGGAGATTTTCCAGATTTCACCTTTATGGTCGGAACAGGTGATCAGATTGCCATCCTTATCGAAATGCGTTCCGTTGGCCCTTCCGGTTTTATCCATAAACTCGGTAACCTTATTGGTTTTCCAGTCCCAATAATAAATTTTATCATTCGGCTGATCGGTGAAATAAACGTTTCCTTCTTCATCCGCTGCAGGGCCTTCCGTAAACTTAAACTGGTCCGAAATTTTTTCCGGCTTTTTATCCTCATAAAACATATTATTCGTATTTACTGATTTGCAGTTCAGTAATACTAAAACCAAACCAACAGAGCCGGCTTTCAAGACATTTTTCATACTACGTTATTTTTCTGGGGTACAATTTACGACATGCGGGAAGAGATTCAAAGTTTATTTTCCCGGTTTGATCAATTAAAATTAAAAATTAAAAATGTCCTGATTGTCCTATTTCAGAAGTAGATCCTGTTAGCAATAAGTTTATTTAATACGGATTTTTGCAGTGGATTAAATAAAGACTTATTTAACCGTGGTTAAAAATGAGAATTTTCTTCCATTAGTTAAGTTCTCATAAAATTTAAACAAATCCTCACACGATGAATACGACATCCAGCAATTTTCAGGCTCCGGAAACTCCATATGAAGATTTCAGAAATTCGATAGGAACCATGCATGAAACCGGGGAACGCAAGTGGGTCTATCCCCGGAAACCCAAGGGAAAGTACACCAATTACAGGAACTATGTCAGCTACCTTTTACTCGCACTGTTCTTCGGCCTTCCTTTCGTGAAAATAAACGGGAACCCTTTTCTTCTATTTAATATAATTGACAGGAAATTTTTTATTTTCGGACAGCCTTTTTACCTGCAGGATTTTTTCATTTTAGCTTTAGGAGCCGTTACTTCTGTTATTTTCGTCATGCTTTTTACCGTGGTATTCGGAAGGATTTTTTGCGGATGGCTTTGCCCGCAGACCATTTTTATGGAAAGTGTCTTTAGAAAAATAGAATATCTGATCGAAGGTGACCGCAATAAACAGATGAAGCTTGACCGACAGGAATGGAACTCAGAAAAAATAAGGAAAAGAATTGTGAAATGGTCGGTTTTCGCCCTGCTGTCGGTAATCATCACCAATTTTATGTTTATGTACATTGTCGGTTATGAAGAGGTTTTTAGAATCATCATGGAAGGGCCGGCCGACCATTCTTTGAAATTTTTAGGGATGATCGCTTTCGCAGTCACTTTCTATTTTGTTTTTGCCTGGCTCCGTGAGCAGGTGTGCACTCTTGTATGTCCGTACGGAAGGCTTCAGGGCGTTCTGATCGACAAACAGACGATTAATGTGTATTATGATTTCAAAAGAGGCGAAGGCCGTTCGAAATGGAGAAATAACGAAGACCGGAAAGCTGTAGGTAAGGGCGACTGTATCGATTGCCACCAATGTGTGGTAGTCTGCCCGACAGGAATCGACATCCGAAACGGCCAGCAGCTGGAATGTGTGAATTGTACGGCCTGTATTGATGCCTGTGATGAGGTCATGGAAAAAGTGGGTCTTCCAAAAGGACTCATCCGTTATGCTACTGAAGCCGAAATTGAAAACCAGGAGCAGTTCAGGTTTACTTCACGCATGAAGGCAACAACCGTTATATTAGCTTTGCTGATCGGGTTCCTGGGATTCCTGATGTACGACCGCGGTTCCATGGAAGCCAAGTTTATCAAGCCTGCGGGATCGACATTTTTCATTAAGGACGGAAAAATAACCAATACTTTTATCTACACGCTTTTAAACAAAACAAATGAGCAGAAAAAACTGACGATAAGAGTCATTGCTCCCCAAAATGCAGAAATTGATTTCTTCGGTCCGGATCAGATTATCTTAAAAGGAGACCAGATCCTGAGGGGAAATATTAACATTACCTTCCCTGAAAAAGCGATCCGGTTTTCGAAACAGAATATGACGATCGGCGTTTTTGATGAAAAGGGAAATATGACGGCTTCTTTCGAGACCGTTTTTGAAGGACCTTTCCAGCTGCCTTTTTTAATTTAGGATTTATACAATCTGATAAATTGCGTGGGGGTCATTCCGGATGTTTTCCGGAAGACCCTTACAAAATAGGAATATTCCTCATAACCCAGCCGGAAAGCAATTTCACCCAGGCTTTCCTCCAGATACATCAGCATTCTTCTGGCTTCAAGGATTACCCGTTCCACGATGACATCCGTAGCTGTTTTTCTGACGATAGTCTGTGTAATCCGGTTTAAATGTTTCGGAGTGATATTCAGTAAGGCAGCATAAAAGGAAATAGATTTTTCCTTTGTAAAATATTCCTCTAAAAGTCTTTCGAATTCCTGGTAATGCCTAAAATAAGAAAGGCTGGCCGACAAAGCCGGATGATCGAAATCCCTGGAAAACTGCCTGGCGGAATTAATAAAGATCTGTGACATTAAAGACAGCATCAGGCCGTTTTTCATTATATTTTGGGAATGGTATTCTTCCTGTAAGGCGATCATTAGATTAGTGGTCTGGTTTAATTCATCCTGCTCCAGCTGCAATTTCCTCGGAAAACTGACTGATCCGAAGAAAGGAAAATTCCTGAGCTTCTGATTGACGTAATGCATTTCATAAAAATCCTGCAGGCAGAAGAAAATATAACCCTCGATATCATCCGACAGTTCCCAGCTGTGAACCTGCCCGGGAGACATGAAGAATAAACTTCCTGCCGAAACCTCATATTTCTGAAAATCAATTTCATGAATCCCGTTTCCACGGGTAAAGAGAATGGTGGCATAAAAGTCGTGACGATGGGCCTTTTCAATATGCCGGTGGCTGGTAACCAAATGATCCTGTAGGGTATTGAAATAAAAATCCGGTGTATTTTTACCCTGCTGAAAAAGATCAATATGGAGTACGGAAATGGATTTCATCGGACTTTAATTTTAACCCAAAAATAATAAAACCAAAACTATTTTTCCGGATTAATATGACTTTCACCGCTGATCCCGAAAAGTAAAAACCGACTTTTAGGCTCTGTATTTTTGATGAAATTTAAAAAATATTTATCTTTGAAAATTACGATTCCAGAAATGAAGATAAACTTACCCGATAAACTGTATTATTCCATAGGAGAAGTTGCCAAAGCTTTTGATGTAAATACATCCCTGATACGGTATTGGGAACAGGAATTTCCGATCATCAAGCCCAAAAAGAATAAAAAAGGCAACCGCTACTTCACTCCGGAGGACATCAAAAACCTTCAGATCATTTACCACCTCGTGAAAGAAAAAGGCTATACCCTCGACGGTGCCAAGATCGCCTTAACCACCAACAGCAAAATCTCCGAAACCGTTACCCTCATCGACCGGCTCGAATTCGTGAAGGCCGAACTGCTGAAACTGAAAGATTCGCTGACGGAGAGGGATAGTGAATAATTAAAATAATTTGTCTTTATTTTATTTTTGATTTATATTTTAAAACAAAACCAAAAACTTCTATTATAAAATAATCCAATCGCAACGCGCTCATTGCGAATGCTTAATAAAATTATTAAGTTTACAGCGATGAGAAAAACCTATTACCAGAAATTGGCCGGCATGGGATTATTGCTGGTTATTTTATTCGTCTTTCAGGAATATACCAGTAAGGGAAAAGAAGATTTTTCCGGGGTAAAATTTGTAACCGAACATCCGGCAGCCATCAGCCTGGCGGAATTTGATCCGAATGACCTCAATGCCAAACAGTGGCAGCATCTGGGCTTTACCGAAAAACAGGTGAAGACCATTCTTAAATATAAAAAAATCGTCGGCGGGAAATTTATTTCCAAGGAGCAGCTGAAAAAATGCTTTGCTATTTCCGAAGATAAATTTTCTACCCTTGCTCCGTACGTTCTACTGCCTGAAAACACCAGGGAAGCCCAATCAACCCGCTTTAATCATTACGGGAAAAGAGGCATCACCATTTCCGGAAGCTTTAATCCCGACCATTATTCAGCAGCCGACTGGCAGCAGATGGGGTTCAGCGAAAAACAGGCTGCCGCCATCCTGAAATACAAAAACTACCTGGGCGGGAGCTTTGCCAGCAAAGAAAAATTCAGGGAATGCTTCATCATCAGCGAAGAAAATTTTCAAAAAATCAGTCCTTACCTGCTATTGCCCGAAAAAGCACCGGCCGGTTTCAGTCATTATGCAAAAAATCAAAATCAGGAAAAAATCAAAATCCGGTATTATGCTTTCGATCCGAATACAATGGATATGGAAGGCTGGAAATCTTTCGGTTTTTCTGAGAAACAGGCGCAGACCATTATCAATTACCGTGACCGGAATTTGAAAGGAAGCTTTAAAAGCCTTGAAGAAATCCAAAGGTGTTTTGTGATTTCACCGGAAAAGTTTGCGGAACTGAAACCTTTTATCCGGTTGAACACAACATCCGTCACCGCCAATCCATCTAATAAGAGCCCGGAGCCGAAACAGCAGGAAACGGATTTTTCCAAAACGGATTTAAATTCAATTACCTTCAGGCAGCTTATCGAATTCGGCTTCGACGAAAAAGCGGCCGGATCAATGATCGGCTTCCGGAAAAAGCTGGGTGGATTTGTGACCAAAGAACAGATTCTCACCACCTATAATATTGATAAGGAACTGACTCAGAAATTGCTTTCCACCGCTCCGCTGAATACATCAAACGTACAGAAATACACACTGCTCGAAGCTCCGGAAGAATGGCTGAAAAACCATCCTTACTTCAAATATTCTGCAGACAGGATCATCTTCTACCGGCTCAGCGAAAAAGACGAACGAAAAATATGGAAACTATTAAAGGTAAAGCCTGAATATGAAGCCCGGATGAAACTATACCTTAAATGATATGTTATGTGTTTTTTATTGAGATGCCGCGCTTCGGCAAAGCATCTCAATTTTATTTCTAGTCAAAAGTCTTGCTGGATCCTTCTACCAGCTTAAGTAAAGCAGCAAGTTCTTCCTCCGTGAGATCCCTCCATTTCCCGATGGGTAAATCCAGCTTGATGTTCAGCACCCGGATTCTTTTCAGCTTTTTTACTTCATAGCCGAGGTGTTCGCACATCCTGCGGATCTGACGGTTCAGGCCCTGCGTCAATACGATTCTGAAATTCATTTCATCAATTTTCTCTACTTCGCACTTTTTGGTAACCGTGTCCAGAATCGGTACTCCATTCCGCATCTTGTCCAGGAATTTCGGTGTAATGGGCTTATCAACCCGTACGATGTATTCTTTCCCATGGTTGTTCCTCGATCGCAGGATTTTATTTACGATATCGCCGTCACTGGTTAAAAGGATCAGTCCTTCGCTCGGCTTATCCAACCTTCCTATAGGAAAAATTCTTTTGGGATGGTTGATGTAATCGATGATGTTATTCTGTTCACGCTTGGTATCCGTTGTACAGACGATTCCCACGGGCTTATTGAAGGCAATGTACACATGATCTTCTTCCGGCTCGCGGATCGGCTTACCATCTACCAAAATCACATCTTCGTCGGAAACCCTGGTCCCCATTTCCGGAACTTTTCCATTGATGGTAATCCTTCCTTCTTCCAACAATTTGTCCGCTGCCCTTCTTGAGCAGTACCCTACCTCCGATAAGTACTTATTGATCCTTGTTTTTTCCATTAGTCTTCTCCGTAACCGGTATAATTTTTATTGCTGAAAACGTTTATCCCATAGCTCAGCCCTATAAAAACGGCACTTGAGGTTGCAAATTTATGACTTTCCAGAATAATGCCTCCCTCCTGGCTCAGTCTTTTTGAATAGGAAATCTGGATTCCCAGTTTCAAACCGTAGAATTGAGAATCGGAAACTGCCGACCGGTTTATCTGTTTTCCGTAATTAAGATCGATAAAGATCGGTTCGTCTCCTGCATTAAACATAATCTTCGGCTGGAAAACCCAGTACAGCAAATGAAAATTATCCGCGATAAAACTGTATTTCAGACCCGAACCCAAAGCCAGGCTCGGTATAAAATTATAGCCTGCCACAGCCGTAATCCCGTAGGTAAAATCATTCGGCAAATAAGGTGAAACATTCTGCTGGTAATCCTGGGAATCTTTATTCTGGCTGTCTTTGATTCTGTTGGCCAGATTATACCCCAAATTAACTGTGGGATTGATATAAAATCCCATTACCGGTTTTGAAGATTTTATTTCCTGGGAAAAAACCAAAGAAAAGGAAACTGAAGCCAGCGTCAGGAATATTCTTTTAATCATGATTAAATTTAAAATCATTATCCAGAAAATCGGACGTTGCATCTTCAATCTTATACTCCCCGATTTTGGTTCTTCTTAATTGCGTAAGATAGGCACCAACCCCTAATTCCTGCCCGATATCATGTGCCAGGCTGCGGATGTACGTCCCCTTGGAACAGCCTACCGTAAAGCTGACTAATGGAAATTCAATCTTAATATCATTGATATATAATATGGTGGTTTTCCGGGATTTCATTTCCACCTCTGTCCCTGCCCGGGCCAAATCGTAGGCCCTTTTTCCATCGATTTTAATTGCTGAAAATACAGGCGGCGTCTGATCAATCTCCCCTATAAATTTTTCTAAAGCAGTTCTTACCCGCTCTTCGGTAATTTGTGAAATATCCTGATGAAAGATTTCAGGTTTTTCAGTATCGTAAGATTCGGTCTGTACCCCGATTTTTATTTCCGTCCAGTACTCCTTGGGAGCATCCTGGATTTCGGGGATTTTCTTGGTAAATTTACCACAGCATACGATCAGAAGGCCCGTTGCTCTTGGATCCAGGGTTCCGGCATGGCCGATCTTGAATTTCTTGGGAAGGTCAAACTCTCTTTTGAGCTTGTACTTCATTTTGTTGACCGCCTGAAAAGACGTCCAGTCCAAAGGTTTATCGAGTAAAAAAATGTGTCCTGATTGTAAGTCTTCTGCAGTCATTCGATATGGGTAATGAGTAATAGGCAATGAGTAATGGAAGATTGAACTTATTGAAACCAATAAAAATAAACCAGTAAAGCGATCCCAACAAAAATACGGTACCAGCCCCAGGGCCTGAAACCATATTTATTTAAAAATCCGATAAAAGCTTTAATGGCAATCAGGGCCACAATAAATGCCACCACGTTTCCTATAATGAAAACAGTGATATGTTCCTGAGATTCCATGATCATCTCGTAACCTTTCTGAGGATTCGGGGTCTCTTTACCCCATGTTTTTACAAATACCGAATATACCGTTACGGCAAGCATCGTAGGCACAGCCAGGAAAAATGAAAACTCAGCCGCCGCTTTTCTTGTTAGGCCCTGGGTCATTCCCCCGATGATGGAAGCGGCGCTCCGGCTGGTTCCCGGCATCATGGCCAGGCACTGCCAGAATCCGATCGTAACTGCTTTTTTAATAGTAATCCCTTTTTCGTCGTCTATGGTTGGATTTTTAAACCATTGGTCGGCAAACAGTAAAATGACGCCTCCCAAAACCAATACTGAAGAAATGGCAATCTGGTTTCCCAAAACCGCCTCGATTTTATCATCAAACAGATAGCCCAACACCAACGCCGGAACGACTGCAAAAGCAAGCTTAAAATAAAACTGCAGGTTTTTCAGATCAAAGAATTTTTTCCAGTAAGCCACTACGACCGAGAGGATAGCACCAAACTGAATGGAAACCTGAAACATTTTTAAAAATTCGGTTTCTTCCAGCCCCAGTAAATTGGCCGTAAATCCCATGTGGGCGGTCGAAGAAATCGGAAGGTATTCCGTAAGTCCTTCAACGATAGCAATGATGATTGCTTTGATTAAATCCATAACGTATTTAAAAATTAAAAGACTAAAAAACTGAGAAACCCAGTTTATCCGGATTTCTCAGCTTCTTAATCTCTAAATAAAACTGATTTATTTTTTTTTCAGAATCGCATATACTTCGATCGCAAAACCAATCACCACAAGCAATGGGGCGATACGGATCCTGCGGATGGAAAAAATGCCTTCGTTCCAGGAATTGGGATCGTACTTTCCGTCTACGGTATTGGCATCGGGACCCATCATCAGAAGGAAACCTACTACGATACATGCAAAGCCGATCAGCATCCACTTAAAGTTCTGCTTTCCGAAATAGAAGGTGTTTTCCTGCGGGGCTTCGGCTGTTTCTTTTCCGAAGCTGTCGGCGGAAAATTTATTTGTTTTTTTGCTCATTGTTAAGAGTAATATAAGTCGTCAACATTTGATCTCAGGAATCTCCAGGTTGCAATTACCGTACTTAGGACCGTAATGAAAATTCCCACACCCAGTACCAGGAAAACCAGCCAGAAATATTGGTTGTTGTCCTGTATGAACGCCGAGCCGATCTGGCTTGTAAAGTAATACCATACGCCGAAAAGCGCCAGCAGCCCGATAGCAGAGCCGATGGCTCCCAAAACCACCGCTTCAATAATGAAAGGCTTCAGGATAAACCTTCTTTTTGCCCCTACCAGCTGCATGGTCTTAATGATAAATCTTTTGGAGAATATTTTCAGACGGATGGAATTGTTGATCAACACTACCGCCAGAATTAAAAACAGGATGGAAAAACCTAAGATCCATTTCAGGATTCTGCTGAGGTTGTTGTAGACATCCACCATCAGGGTGCTGTCGTTCTTTACATCAATAATTCCAGGAACGCCTTTAATAACTTTAATCGCCTGATCGATTTTGGCAGGATCCACATATTCCGGTTTCAGGGCAATTTCTACGGATGAAGGGAAAATATTTTCTTCAAAGAGTGCATCCGCATCGATTCCCATTGCTTTTTTAGCTTCTTTGGAAGCCATTTCCCTTGTAATGTAAGTGGCTTTTTTTACCGGTGCCAGGGTCTGAATTTCTTTGAAAACTTCGGCTTCCATTTTCGCAATTTTTACAGAATCCTTAGCGTCGTAGTTTTCATCAAAGTAAGCATTCACTACAAGCTGTTCTTTGATATAATCGGAATATTTCTGGGCATTGATCAGGATAAGTCCCATTAATCCCAACAAAAATAACACTAAGGCAATACTTATTACTACTGTAATATTGCTGGACCTAAGCCTTTTCTTATTAAACTCATCTACCGATTTAGCCATTAATATTAAAATTTTTGGCTAAAATAGAAAAAATCTTCCGAAATTTGGGAACGAAAAAGAGAAAATCACTGTTAATAAAATCATAAAAAACATTGAGTGTAAAAGCAAAAAAGCATCTGGGTCAGCACTTTCTGACGGATGAAAACATCGCAAAAAAAATCGTGGACGGTCTCAGTTTTGAAGGCTACCGGAACGTTATGGAAGTAGGTCCGGGAATGGGTGTCCTCACGAAATACCTGCTGGAAAAAGAGCAGCAGATTTACCTCGCGGAAATCGACAAAGAATCGATTGAATACCTGAAAGACAACTACCCGAAAATTACGGAAGAAACTTTTGTAGGTGATTTCCTGAAGCAGGATTTTCAGCTGATGAAGGGTGAACAGACCGCAATTATCGGAAATTTCCCCTATAATATTTCATCACAGATCTTATTCCAGATCATCGATCATTATGAACTGATCCCTGAAATGGTGGGCATGTTCCAGAAGGAAGTGGCCGAAAGAACGGCTGCCGTTCCGAGAACCAAAGATTACGGGATCCTGTCAGTGCTTATCCAGGCCTATTATGATACAACCTATCTGTTTACGGTTCATGAAAACGTATTCAATCCGCCGCCAAAGGTAAAATCGGGTGTGATCCGGATCATAAGGAATCCGAAAGAAGGACTGTCCGGAAATGAAATCCTTTTCAAGCAGATCGTAAAGGCCGGCTTTAACCAAAGAAGAAAAAAACTTTCCAATGCATTAAAAATACTGGATATTCCGGAAGTTCTGAAAACCCATGAATTTATGGATAAAAGAGCAGAAGAACTCAGCGTAACGGACTTCATTTCCTTTACCCAGCTCTGGAAAGAAAACCGGTAATTATCTACTAACATAAAAGAGGCTGCCTGAAATTTTCAGGCAGCTTTTTTTTACTGACAGCCATTTAATAAAAAAGACTGCCCTTTAAGGGCAGCCTTTAAATAGTTGCATTATCGATTGATTGATTATTTATTCTCTGTTTTTCAGAAGGATCCAACCGGAGTGGTTCATATTGACTTTTGACTTCGGATACTGGAAATTAAATTTATACCAGTACGTCGCAGTCGGCAATCTTTTTCCTCCAAGTGTTCCGTCCCAGACCGGTGTCTGTTTGGAGAACCTGAACAATTCCGAGCCATAACGGTCATAAACTGATCCTGTGAAATTATTGAATGCCCCTAGAGCTGTAAGGTCCAGGGTATCATTAACGCCATCCTGATTCGGTGTAATAATGTTTGAAATATTGAAAGTAAAGAATTCCAATGCGCCAACACAATGTGTTCCTACTGTTCTTACCTGAATGTTGTACTTGGTATTGTTGATTAAACCTGTAAATACATTCGACGGCTGCCAGGTGATCCCGCCGTCAACGGAATATTCTGCCGTTTGGGGGATATTGTTGATCATCGGAACTTCCGCTGTAATTGTCAGTGTATTGTTGCTGTATTCAAGATTCGTCACATAAGGCGATGCTGCAGCCATTACTTTGGCCGTAAAGGTTTTTTCGCAGAATCCGTTTTTGATCTTCACCGAGTAAATGCCCCACTGGTCTACATCGATGGTTCTGGTAACGGCACCGGTACTCCACAGGTACGTATAGTTCGGTCCGGCACCGGCATCAAGCGTTACCCGGTCTCCCGCACATATTTCAACGTCACGCAGGGAAGAAGCGATTTCAGGCACTACTTCAACGGTAATTTTGGCAGGAAGCAAAGATTTACAGCCTTTTACCCCAAGGGCATACACCTGGAAGGTCGTGGTATTGTAAATGGTTGCGGTCTGGGTATTTCCAGTTCCAGAAAAGTTCGCCCATTCATAAGTAACCCCTCCTGTTGCGGTAAGGTTTACCGTCTCTCCCGGACAGATTTTAAGACTTGACGATACAAGACTTACTGTTGGCTTGGCTTCTTTAGATAGTTTCAAGGTAATGGTCTTGCTGCAGAATCCTCCGTTTGAAACCACTACATAAAGGGTCTGGCCGTCGGTACCGTTATAATGAAGGATATCGGTAATAAAATTATTATTCTGGGCAAGAGCATCCGCCTGATTTACATAGAAACGGAATACGGCTCCAGGAGTTGTGCTGATCGACGGCATGGCATCCGTTAAATCAAACCATGTAACATCCGGTGTGGAACAGAGCAGCAAAGTAGCATCCGATGCCGCCGGAGTTGTTCCGCCGTTGATTTTAATACTGGCTTTGCCGGGACATGGATTTCCGGGAAAGGCCACCTGGATTTCATAAGTTCCGGGCTGCGTAGCTGTAATTGTAGGTGTTGTAGCTCCCGGTATCATAGTGCCGTTAAAATACCACTGGTAATTCAGATTGGTTTGATTTACCGAGGCGGTGATCACCTGCGGCGTATTATCGCATACATTGATCTCTTTCGGCAACGTTGCTCCGGAGGGATCCTGTAATTCCACTCCGATGTTGAATGAGCCTCCTTCCAGAAATACGGCAGAATCATAAGACCGGTCGATAGCATCTGCAATAACCATTTTAAAATGATAAGACTGCCCTGCCACTACAGTAGCGGTAGCCTGAAGTGGTACCGTTCTTCCGCTGAAGTTGGTTTCGATATTAGAAGTATTATATCCTCCGAAAAAAGAAACATTAGGAGCACCGCAATTCATGTTAGTACCGGCAAAACTGTTTTGCGGATGGATATTGGTAACACTTACCGGCCCGGTGCCCGGAGCAGGCAATACGGCCATGTTTACATAAGGTCCGCCGGCAGTTGGTCTCAGCAGTAATGCAAATGCATCAGAAAAACTACATGGGAAAGTCCCTGTGTATTCTTCAGAGGCAAACAGGTAATTGAACTTTACCTGAGAAGAAGTAGGAACGAAATCGAATTCAAGCACTACAGCATCCTGCAAGGTAGCACTGGGGCTTGTAGCAGCCACGAGGTCCGGATCACTTCCCGATCCTACATTAAAACCTAACGGACTGATCGGCGTGTTAACATCAATATAAGTATTTCCTGCATCACTTGCTCTTCCGGTCATCAGAATAATCCCATCTTTAAACGGGAAATTCGTAGTCCCTTTATTAAAGTATCCCCATGCCCTGTCGGGGTTGGTAGCCTGCGTTGCAGGACTTACCTGAACATTTGAAACAGTAGGCGTTACACATGAGTTTGTGCCTGAGGAAATCAATACATCTTTTACAAGCTGTAGCGGCGTAAAGGCTGAAGCCGGATAGTTGGGGGTATTAACATCTATAAACTGTCCTATTTTTTTATCCAAATTAGTCCGTGGTTTTCCAACAACTCTCGAAGCGGTATTTTGGGCATGCATATACCCGCACGAGACTAAAAAAGAAATTAACAATAGATATCTCTTCATAATATTTCGTTTTAACAAATTTAATTTTTTTCTGCATAAATCGCATATATAATTAGCTTTTTTATGAAGAAATAATAAAAAAACCTCTCAAAATGAGAGGTTGTAATTTAAATATCTTTTAATTTCTGTTTTTTAGCAAAATCCATCCGCTTCGGAGCTCCAATTGCTTACTTGCCGGGTTTTCCCACTGTACGCGATACCAATAGGTTGCCGTAGGAAGTATAAGGCCTCCCCGCAGCATTCCGTTCCAGACGGTATTGTTTTTTCCGGCTTTGAATACCTCCTGTCCGTACCTATCGAAAATGGAAGCCGCAAAATTGTTGTAAGTACTGATTCCCGTGAAGTCCACTGTATCGTTTTTACCGTCTAAATTCGGCGTAATGGCATTGGTTACGACAAAGGTAAAGAATGAAAGAGAGGTAAAGCATTTGGCATCTTTTACTCTTACAAGCAATGTATAATTGGTATTGTCCAGTACATTATAGAAAATATTGGACGCCTGCCAGTTGACTCCTCCGTTGATGGAATATTCCAGCGTCCCGTTGGAAGGATTCGTAGCGGTAAGGGTAAGGACGTTCTTTTCATAAGTAATGTTTGTAAACTGCGGCAATGCCGGATTGATCAGCTGGGCAGAATATACTTTAGAGCATGTTCCGTTGCTGATGGTCACTGAATACGTACCCGGAGTAGTTACCGAAATAGTCTGCGTTGTGGCTCCCGTATTCCATAAATAAGTGTAATTCGGTCCTGCTCCAGCATCTAAGATCGCGCTGTCTCCGGCACACGCATAAACATCCTGTAAGGTAGAAACAATTGCCGGTACCACTTCGATGGTAATCGAAGTCGGATTAGCCACTTTACAGCCGTTTCCGCCTAAAGCAAAAACAGAATATGTTGTAGTCACGGTTGGCGATACGATCTGTGTATTTCCGTTGCCCGGAAGGCCTATCCATTCGTAAGTAACCCCGCCGGTCGCCGTTAAAGTAACGGATTCGCCTACACATATTTTGGATTTTGAAGCGGCAAGCACTGCTACCGGAGGACCCACAACAATGGTAATGGTTGCAGGAGTTGTTGAGACACAACCGTTCGCCCCTACCGCAGATACGGTGTAAGTGGTTGTATTTGCAGGAGAAACCACCTGGGTATTTCCGTTTCCGGCAAGGCCTCCGCCCCAGTTATAGGTAACCCCTCCCGAAGCAGTTAAAGTGACCGATTCTCCCGGGCAGATCTGCAACGCGGTAGAGGTCAGAGCCGCTACCGGAGCTGTTGTATTCTGGGTTACCGTAACACTTGCCGTATAAGAACAATTGAGGTTATTGGGAAGATTCACACTGGTTACCGTTAAGGTATACACCCCGCCGGCATTCACTACAGGCGTTAAAGTATTTCCTCCTGAAACGATGTTTCCTCCACCGGAGGTTGTCCAGGCAATTGAATATCCTGAAGGAATTACGGACGAGCTTGCATTCAGCGTCAGCTGTGGGGTTGTACAGGTAATCTGCTGCGGCGGACTGATGGTTAAAGTGGTTTGTGCCGTTGCCGAAAGTTGCAGTGTTACTACGTTTCGGCATCCGCCATTGGTTACTAAAACATAGATTGTCTGTCCCCCGGCACTGTTAAAAGATGCAGGATTCGCAATGGTGTTGGCATTTCCCGCATTGGCATCTGCCAAGTTCAGATAATAGGCGAACGTAACACCTGAAGCCGTTGTAATCTGAGGCTGGGCTTCCGTTAAGTTATAATTGATTCCGCCCTGCTGGTAGCATTTTACCAAAGTGGCATTATTTACCGTAATCGGCTGGGTCACCTGTATGGTAATGGTGGCCGGAGTCTGGGAAACACAGCCGTTTGCACCTACCGCAGTTACGGTATAAGTGGTGGTGGTGGTAGGAGAAACCGTCTGGGTAGCTCCGTTGCCTGTAAGTCCTGTCCAGTTGTAGGTAGTACCTCCGGAAGCCGTTAAAGTAACGGATTCACCGGAACAGATCAGCGTTTTGGACGCCGTTACTCCTGTGGTCGGTGGCGCGCTGTCTCCCGTTACCGTAACACTGGCTGCATTGGTACAGGTTAAATTTCCGGGCTGATAGGTGTTTGAAATGGTTAAGGTATAGGTTCCCGCCGCATTTACCACCGGATTTAAAGTATTGGCTCCGGAAACAATATTTCCGTTGGCCGTTGTCCAGCTGAAAGTAGATCCCGTAGGATAAACCGAGCCGGAAGCATTGAGGGTAAGCTGTGGATTGGCGCAGGTCAGAACTCCCGGTGCCGCAATCGTTGCGGTAATCTGAGCGGCTTTTACCAACTGTAATTCGGCAACTTTAGAACAGAAACCGTTTTTCACCAGTACATAGACGGTTTGTCCCGCACTTGGAAAAGCAGTCGGTGTCGGAATGGTATTTGTATTTCCGGCCAGGGCATCGGATTGGTTGATGTAGTAAGAAAAAGTAGCACCCGGCGTTGTACTGATGGAGCTCTGTGCTGAGGTTAAATTAAACGTTGCATTCCCCTGGGTATAACAGGCTGTAAGCGTGGCATTCTGCACAGTAGGCGATGTGCCGCCGACAACTGTTACGGAAGCGGTCCCCGGACAGGTATTGCCCGGTAAAAATACCTGAACACTGTAAGTGCCGGGCTGAGTAGCCGTATAAGAAGGCTGATTGGCACCGGGAATTATATTACCGTTTAACGACCATTGGTAAGTGGCGCCCCCTCCCTGCACTGAAGCCGTAAAGGTCTGCGGTGCATTATCACAAACATTAATAGATGAAGGAAGGGCTACTCCAGCAGGATTCAAAAGCTGAACGCCTATATCAAAAGATCCTGCTTCAAGGAAAACTGCAGAATCGAAGTTGGAATCCTGGTAATCTGCCAGAACCATTTTGAAATGATAGGTCTGACCCGGAATTACGGTAGCAGTAGCCGTTAAAGGGACTGTACGGCCGTTGAAGTTAGTTTCCACCTGAGGAATATTGTAACCTCCGAAATAAGAAACATTGGCTGCCCCGCAGGACAGTGGTGCACCGGTCTGATATTGGGTAGCCGGGTGAATGTTCGTCACACTTACCGGTCCGGCTCCTCCCGGGAGAACGGCAAGGTTGGTATAAGGATCTCCTACCCTTTTCAGCAGCAGGGCAAAACCGTCACTGATGGTACACGGGAAATTGGTCTGGTATTCTTTGGAAGCGAAAAGATATCTGAAGGTAACTTTGGTAGAAGCCGGAACGAAATCGAATTCGATGTAGGTGGCATCATTGAGCTGGTTATTCGGAACTCCCAACGCTGCCGCCAGATCCGCGTCCCCGCCTGAACCCAGGGCATCACTCAGCGTTCCCTGAAGATCATTTCCCGCTTTTCTCGCGTAGCCTGTGGTAAGGACAATTCCTTTGTCGAAAGGAAAGTTGGTAGTTGCTTTATTAAAATACCCCCAGCTTCTGTTCTGGTTGGTCACTGCTAAATTCGGAGAAACGGCCACATTGGTTACGTTGGCTGCTGAGCAGGTGGATCCACCGCTGATCAGCACGTCTTTTACCAGCTGGCTGATGCTGAAACCGGATTCCGGATATGCGGCGGTATTCACATCAATGAAAGCGCCGGCCTTCATATTTTCCGTCGTTTTTTTACTTACAACGCCTTTTCCTTCCCTGCTCTGGGCAGAAAGGAAACCTGCTGCAAAAATTAAAAACAAAGCCAAAAATAAATTTTTTGTCCTCCTATCTAACATTTTATATTATTTTAAACAAAAATACTATTTTTTTTAATTGAATTACAATTCCCGGTAAATTGCATTGCCGTTAATACAATTAATTTTATCGTAAAAAGATTAATTTTCATTCTTTTAAAACGGGAAAAAGGCCGACAAATTGTCGGCCTTTTCCAGATATCATTAAAATATTATTCGAAATTCTTCAGCAAAATCCATCCGGTTTTTACCACCGGTTTTTTACTGGCCGGATCTTCAAAGCTTACCTGATACCAGTATGAAGCGGTATTCAGGCGTTTACCCTGGAAATATCCGTCCCAGTAAGGCTGCAGTTTGCTTTCACGGTATACTTCTTTTCCGTAACGGTCGAAGATGGAAGCCTTAAAATCTTTATTATCATTTACGCCCCTGAAATCGATAATGTCATTGATGTTATCCCCGTTCGGCGTAATAACATTCTGCATCACGAAAGTAAAATATTCCAGGAAGCCTACACAGCTTGTTTTCTTTACCCGTACCCTGATGGAAACCACCTTATTTCTCGGAACATTGGTAAAGGTATTTGAATTCTGCCACGTCAGGCCGTTGTCGATAGAATATTCCAACGCTCCGTTGCTCGGGTTGCTTGCCGTGATAATCATTGTTCCGTTTTCATTATAATTAACGTTAATGATTTCCGGAATAACGGCCTGGATGACCTGTGTTGTAAAATCCTTTGAACAGACGCCGTTGGTAATGGTTACTTTATAAGTCCCCGGTGTATTCACAGAGATGGTCTGCGTGGTAGCTCCCGTGCTCCATAAGTAAACATAATTGGGACCTGCTCCTGCGTCCAGGGTAATCGCATCTCCCTGGCAGATCATTCCGCCCGAAAGATTGGATTTGATGGCAGGTACCACTTCAATGGTGATGGTGGCCGGCTGTGAAGGCTTACATCCCTGAGCACCGATCGGATATACCGTATACGTAGTCGTCTGTGTCGGGGAAACGGTATACGTAGAACCCGTTCCCGTAAGACCTGTCCACTGGTAAGTTACACCGTTTGCTGCAGTCAGGGTTGTGGATTCACCCAGACAGATTTTTGTTTTGGTAGCCGTAAGCTGTGCTACCGGAGTCGCTTCTTTTTTTAAGGTTAAAGTAACCATCTTTTTACAGAAAGCGCCATTGGAAACCACAACATAAAGTAACTGGCCGTCGGTACCGTTGTAGCTGGTCATGGCTGCTGTGGAAAGATAATTGGTGTTCCCTGCCGTAGCATCCGCCTGGTTGACATAATAACGGACAACTGCCGTTGTAGAAGTCGTGATCAGAGGCGTTGCATTATTCAGGTTAAAATTAGGCGTTGTCGGTGTCGTACAAAGTTTCAGGGTAGCATCCTGGGCTGGCGGTGTCGTACCGCCTACAATGGTGATCGTTGCAGATGCGGGACAGGTATTTCCTGGAACCATTACCTTTACTTCGTATACTCCGGGTGCTGTGGCAATGTAGGTACCGCTCGTAGCACCGGGTATGGCTACTCCGTCCTTGAACCATTGGTAGGTAAGACCTGTAACATTCGAAACCTGGGCAACCAAAGTCTGAGGCGCATTGTCGCAAACATTCAGTGAGCTTGGCAAAACCGCTCCGCTTCCGTCTACAAGCTGGATCCCTATATCGAAAGATCCTCCTTCGATGAATACGGCAGAATCGAATGCGGTATCCCTGAAATCCGAAAGAACCATCTTGAAATGATATGAAACGCCCGGCGTTACGGTGGCCGTGGCCGTTAAAGGAACCGTCCGTCCTTCATAATTGGTTACGATATTAGACGCAGAATTATATCCTGCAAAATAGGTTTCGTTGATCGCAGGGCATACTCCCGAAATAGCCGGGTGAATATTGGTCATCGATACCGGACCTGCTCCTCCCGGAAGAACGGCCACATTTACATACGGTCCTCCGGCGGTAGGCTTGATCAACAAGGCAAAAGCATCCGAATATTGGCAGGGATACGAGCCCGTATATTCTTCGGAAGCGAAAATATAATTGAATTTAACCTGACTGGAATTCGGTACGAAATCAAATTCGAGCATGACATTGTCACGGTAATGATCATTAGGATCGGTGCTGGTATTCGGTACCGCTGCCAAGAGATCCGGATCATCCTGTCCCGCTCCCGTTACCGGCATGCTTACAGAAGAAGCCGTGTTCCCGGCCTGCCTTGCATAACCGGTAGTTAAAACAATTCCATCTGTAAAAGGAAAATTGGTGGTTCCTTTGTGGAAATATCCCCAAAACCTGTCATTATCGGTAGCCGGCTGATTGGGTGTCACCGTAACATTGGATACATTCGGAACCGAACAGGTGGATCCGCCGTTGATCAGGATATTTTTTACCAGCTGCTCTGCAGTAAAGGTCGACGGTGTGTAACCGGCTGCATTTACATCAATGAAGACACCTGCCTTATTGTTAACCGAAGTTACAATATTTTTAGGCGCTTTACGCTGCCCCAGCAACGATGCTGAGAAAGTGAGGAATGCTAAGATAAAATAGTAGTTTTTCAGTCTATAATTTAACATTTGATATTGTTTGTTCAAAAATAATGATTTTTTAATTAAAATTTCTTTAAAAAGCTATTCATTTTTATTAAAAATTTAATTCTCTTTAAAAATTCGGGAGCGGAGATAATATATCTATATAAACGAAAAAGACTGATAAAAATTATCAGCCTCTCCGTATTATTTTATTCCTGAAGGAGTATTTCATTCCCTTTTCAGTTCATCAATCATGTTCTGCAGCTCCTCGATTTTGTCTTTTAATGCTTTTATTTCGTTTTTGTTGGAGCTTACATTGCTTTTCAGCATCACATTCTTAGCCCTTTCGCTGTGGTCTTCGTCATCCTCCTCTTCATTGATTTCCTCAATATCTTCCTGGATGTCTTCGATGTCTTCATTAATTTCTTCGATGTCCTCGCTGATCTCTTCAATGTCTTCACTGATTTCCTCAATGTCTTCCTGAATGTCTTCAATATCTTCCTGAATGTCCTCAATTTTTTCGTGGCTTTTATTGACCGACATCTGGATAAAGATCGCCAGATAGATGGCTTCCAGCGAAACCACCGTTGTCAGGATCAGCAGCATTTTGTCGAACTCTACCAGATGCAGCACCGGCAGAAGGAAAGAGATGATAAAAAATAACGTATGGGCAATGAGCGAAGGTATCGAACCGATCCACCAGGTAATTCCGTTTGCAATTTTTTCTAAGGCCTCTGTTTTTTCTTCGTACTTTTTCATTGTGTTATGTTTTTTTATAGCAATTCTTTGGTTACTCCCAGGCCGAAAAGGGCAAAATCATATCTGGCAGGATCCTGATTGTCGAAGGTCCTGATCACCAGATCCAGTTCCTCCACTGTTTTCCAGTCGTTCTGTGTTCGGGAGATCAGTCCCAGCTTCCGCGAAATATTCCCGGTATGCACATCCAGCGGAATCGAAAGGTACCTGGGATCGATTGTTTCCCAGATTCCGAAATCCACCCCGCGTTTGTCTTTACGGACCATCCAGCGAAGAAACATGATGATTCTTTTGGTGGAAGAATTTTTATAGGGCGAGCTTACATGCTTGTGGCTCCTGTGTTTCTCAACTCCCAGAAAATTTGCCCTGAACCTTTCGATGGCATGTCCGAAATTGGTTTCTGTATCACGGACTGCAAAAAGGTTTTCCAGGCTTTTATTTTCGGTATAAATCCTGTTGAACTGCCTGATAAAATAAATAAAATCTTCTCCGTTAAAGGTCCGGTGAATGCTTTTATCCTGAATATCCTTCAAATCTTTTTCAGAATGGTTCAGCACGAAATCATACGGTGAATTTCCCATGATCTCCAGCATCTTGTTGGCAGATTTAAGGATTGCTTTCCGGTTTCCCCAAGAAATGGTCGCCGCCAGGAATCCCGCAATTTCAATATCCTGCTGTAATGAAAAACGATGCGGAATCTGTATCGGATCATGCTCTATAAATTCCGGCTGGTTGTACCGGTCGGCCTTTTCATCCAGGAAGATTTTTAATTCTTCAAACTTCATTATTCAATTTCTAAATTTTTACAGGCTCCAACGCCTTGGGTAAAAAAGTATTCGGGAAAATGGCTCTGGCCTCATCCGTAAATACCGTCAGGTCTCCGTAACGGTTGGAAAAATGCCCTAAAATCAGTTTTCCCACCTCCGCTTTCTGAGCAATGACTGCAGCTTCCCGGGCAGTGGTATGTCCGGTGTAATCGGCCATTTCTTTCAGATCGTGCAGAAAAGTAGACTCGTGGTAAAGGACCGTAACATTTTTGATAATCGGAATAACGCTTTCCAGATACCTTGTATCACTGCAGAAGGCATAAGAAACCGGTGGTGCCGGATCAACGGTCAGTATTTCATTTTTAAGGACGTAGCCGTCACTTAGAACAAAATCCTTTCCTGCTTTGATGTTGTGATAATCGCAGGTTTCTATTTCGGCGTACTTGGCAATTTCCTTCATGTTCAGGTGCCGGTCTTTCGGCTTCTCCCTGAAAAGATAGCCGTTGCAGTAGATCCTGTGATCGAGAGGAATGGTGTAGACCTCTACCCTGTTGTCTTCATAGATTTTCTCTGAATAATTTTTATCCAGCTCATGGTAGACCACTTCAAAGACGCGGTGGGTTTCCGTAATTGTAAAAATGGTCTCCAGCATGTTCTTAATTCCCTTTGGGCCGTACACATGCAGCGGCGTTTCCCTTCCCAACAGCCTGAAAGACGCAATAAGCCCCGGCAGTCCGAAACAATGGTCCCCGTGAAGATGGGAAATGAAAATATGGTTGATTTTCGAAAATTTTGCCTTTGCTTTTCTCAGCTGAACCTGCGTTCCTTCCCCGCAATCAATCAGAAAAGACCGCTCTTCCATTTCCAGGAACTGGGCGGTTGGGGAAGAGTTGACGGTAGGAATCGCCGAATTAAAGCCTAATATGGTTAAATAAGTACTCAAATCGATAGTTTATTATATACACAAAGGTACGGATTAAGGTTTAGATTAAAGTTGAGACAAAACCTGAAGCTCAGACCAAAAGCCGGATACCCTTTGCCTCAATCTTTGCCTTAGCCTTTATCTTTCAGGAATTCCAGAAACAAATCCAGTGCCTGTTTTCTGTGGCTGATCTTATTTTTATCCTGAGGATCCATTTCGGCGAATGTCATATCATAGCCATCGGGAACAAAAACCGGATCGTAGCCAAAGCCTTTGAAGCCTTTGTTTTCTTCCAATAAGCTGCCATGAACCCTTCCGTCGAAATATTGTGCTCCGTTTTCATCATAATAGCATAAAACGGTAATGAAATAAGCCTTCCTGTTTTCGATCCCTTGCATTTCGCTGAGCACTTTCTGTATATTTTTCGCAAAATCGTGATCCCCGGCGTACCGTGCGGAAAAGATCCCGGGTCTTCCGTCCAGGGATTCCACCACCAGGCCGCTGTCGTCTCCAAGGCTCGGAATGCCTGTTTTTTCAAAGCAGTATTTGGCTTTTATCAGCGCATTGGCATTGAAGGAATCGCCGTCTTCTACAATTTCCTCATGGATATCATAATCCGTAAGACTTTTCACGACAAATTGATCGCCTAAGATCTGCTGAATTTCTTCTTTTTTATGAATGTTGTGTGTGGCAACCAGTAATTCCATCTCCGTTTTCATTTTAATTTATATTTATTTAAACACATAGGACAATAATAATTTTCATAAGGAACATGACGATTATTATTGAAATATAAGGGGACAATTAATACTATTCAGATCTACAATTCAGAATAATGAACTTTATACCTTTTCATAAAAAGATAAAAGAATAGAGAAAAAAGGATCACTCCCATTCCCAGGATCATCCATTCCGGTATTTTAAAAGCATCTGCAAAGCTTTCATTTTTCGTATAGGTAATGAGTAAGGTCGAACATAAATTGTTGAAGCCATGCAGCAGCATCGGCAGCAGCAATGATTTTGTTTTATAATAAACCAGCCCGAGAACACAGCCCAGCAGCACCGCTCCTACAAACTGCCACGGATTTCCGTGCACCAGCCCGAAAATAACCGAAGCGGAGACGATGGCTTTCCAGGGTTCCACCCCTTTGTTCATCAATCCTTTCTGGATGATTCCCCGGAAAATAATTTCCTCAAAAATCGGGGCGCAGATTACTGCTGTAATTATCATGACTACCGGATCATCGGTAAGCTGCTCCATCAGGTGGGTAAAAAATTCATAGTACTTACCGAAAAACGGTCCGGTGGTGGGAATTTGTGAAGTGATGAATTCCGCAATGAACATCATCCCGGCCATCATCGGAAAGATCATAAGATAGGTATAAAAATTGGTTGGCGAAAAGTTGAAGTTCAGTTTTTTGCCCGTTGTTCTTCTCACGATAAAAAAATCGAAAAACGCAATGGCGGTTACGAATCCCGCCGCATTGGCCAGCATAAAAAACCAGTCCCTGTACTGAAGGTTTTCTTTGAAGGTAAACATCCAGAAGACATTAAAGAAAGAAGTAACCATGGTTCCTGCAAATAATCCTGCCAACAGCACCAGGCCTCCGATCCATGTAAAGGTGTACTCCGGATATTTATTTTCCATAGGTATCGATGATTTTTAAATTCAAACAAAGATAAATCAAATTATGGGAAAAGAGAATTCCGGCAAAGGAATTGCCTGTAAAAACCGGATACAATTTAATGTATACCGAATCAGAAATCTTATAATAGGCTTGGAGCGGGAAGCTGGATGCCTGAAGTTCCTTTTGTTAAAATATGACCGAAGGTACTGATGATTAAATGAAACAGTTTGTTTTCCAGTAAAAAACCACAACAAACTGAATATAATTTTAATATGATCTAATTCACGTTTTTTTATGAGCCATTACCAAAGGATCTGTTTTGTATCAAGTAACTTTGCCTTTTAATTTTTCACTATGGATAAAGCAATGAAGCGGTCGGAAAATGTTAATTTATTTTTGCTTACCTATGTCTGTTTTACTTTCCTCGGATATTTCATCATAGGATTATCGCTGTCGGTACTTCCGATATTTATTAATAAAAACCTGGGCTTCAGCCTGGTGGTTGCCGGACTGGTCATCAGCCTGCAGTACGTTTCCACCTTTTTCCTGAGGGCTTATTCCGGAAAGATGATCGACGGAAAAGGACCGAAGCCGGCCGTTCTGTACAGCATGCTTGGTTTTTCACTCACCGGAATTTTCCTGATCATGGCGTATTATTTCAAAGCGTTACCTTACCTGAGTCTGGTATTCCTGATCATTACCCGCCTGCTTACCGGCTGTGCGGAAGGCTTGGTCGGAGCAAGCCCTATCAACTGGGCCATTATGGCGGTCGGTGAAGAACATACGGCCAAAATCATTTCCTACAACGGCGTGGCTTCTTATGGAGCTTTAGCCATCGGTGCTTCTTTGGGCATCATCATTGAGCATGATTTCAGCCTGTACGGTATCGGGATTCTTTCCATCATTATGGGAATTGCGGGATTTTTGTACGCCCGGACCAAAAAGAATGTCATCAATCCCAATACCCAGGAAGCCCAGTCTTTCTGGAAAGTATTAAGAAAAGTAGCACCTTTCGGGGCCTGTCTCGCTCTGGGCGGTCTCGGTTTTGCCAGCATATCGACTTTCATTACGCTGTATTACAATTATTTCCACTGGAACAACGGAGCTTTGTGCCTGAGTGTTTTCGGCGGGCTTTTCGTTATCGGAAGACTGGTATTCAGCAATGTCATCAAAAACTACGGCGGAATCAGGGTTGCCATTGCCTGCCTTCTGGTGGAAACCATCGGCCTTCTGATTATTGCTTTCGGAACAAATCCTGAAGTTGCCCTTGTCGGGGCCGGTGTTACAGGCCTGGGATTTTCACTGATCTTTCCGGCATTGGGGGTGATGGCGATCAAAAGCGTTCCTGCTTCCAATCAGGGTTCTGCTTTAGCGGGGTACGGGCTTTTCATCGATCTTTCGCTGGGTGTTGCCGGACCCCTCATCGGCGGCGTAGCGGATGTTTACGGAATGGTGTATATTTTCCCGTTCAGTGCCGGGATGGTTTTTATCGGCTTGGGACTGGCATATCTGCTGAAAAGGAAATCAGATTCGTGAGTTAGCTTTAACAGATTTCTTTTAAACACATGAGACACATCAGTTTTTAGACTACAGCGTTGAAAATATTTAGAACACATAAGAAAGAAAAATCAAAGATTTTTTATTTATTTTTTTTAAATCTTAAGGATACCTGCTACGCTTTGTAAGAAATTAAAGCGGCATAATTCAAAAAAATTCCAGCTTGCAGCTTACTGACTGGACTTCTATTTTGGATTCATACCAATATGCGCGTTTAAATCTTTTGCCACTTTTGCGGTTAAAGAAAAATCGATTTTCAGGATTCGACAAAATTCACGATTTTTGCAACTTCAAAATACGATATGTCAGACTTAATCAAAGAAATAGAGAAAAGGAAAACCTTCGGGATTATCTCCCACCCCGATGCCGGGAAGACCACCCTTACGGAGAAGCTGCTGCTTTTCGGAGGGGCGATCCAGGAAGCGGGGGCGGTAAAATCCAACAAGATAAAAAAAGGAGCCACCTCCGACTTTATGGAGATCGAAAGACAGAGGGGGATCTCGGTAGCGACTTCCGTGCTGGCTTTTGAATACCGGGACCACAAGATCAACATCCTGGATACACCGGGTCACAAGGATTTCGCGGAAGATACCTACCGGACGTTAACCGCCGTTGATTCCGTGATTGTGGTGATCGACGTGGCAAAAGGGGTTGAGGAACAGACGGAAAAGCTGGTGAAGGTATGCCGGATGCGGAATATCCCGATGCTGGTTTTCATCAACAAGCTGGACCGTGAAGGTAAAGATGCTTTCGATCTGCTGGATGAGGTGGAACAGAAACTGGGTCTTACAGTTTGCCCATTATCCTTACCTATCGGAATGGGAAGCGATTTTCAGGGAATTTACAACATCTGGGAAAACAACATCCAATTGTTTTTGGAAGAGAAGAAACAAAAGGTAGGCGAAGCGATTAAGTTTGACGACATCAATGATCCTTCGATCGACGAGGTGATCGGCGAAAAAGCGGCCAATACCCTAAGGGAAGAGCTGGATCTGGTACAGTCGGTATATCCTGAATTCAACCGGGAAGATTATATGAAAGGGGATCTGCAGCCGGTTTTCTTCGGTTCGGCCTTGAATAATTTCGGAGTCCGTGAACTGCTGGATGCCTTTATCGATATTGCCCCGATGCCGCAGCCGAAAGAAAGCGATACCCGTCTGGTAAAGCCTGAAGAAAATGCTTTCACCGGGTTTGTATTCAAAATCCACGCAAATATGGATCCGAAGCACAGGGACCGCCTGGCTTTCGTAAAGATTGTTTCCGGAACATTTAAAAGAAATGAAAATTACCTGCTTGTAAGAGAAGGCAAGAAGATGAAGTTCTCTTCACCGAATGCTTTCTTTGCCGATAAAAAAGAAGTAGTGGACGAAAGTTTCCCGGGAGATATCGTAGGGCTTCATGATACCGGAAGCTTCAGGATCGGTGATACGTTAACCGGTGGTGAAAAACTGAGCTTCAAAGGGATACCGAGCTTCTCTCCGGAACATTTCAGGTATATTAACAATAATGATCCGCTTAAAGCGAAACAGCTGGCGAAAGGAATTGACCAGCTTATGGATGAAGGGGTGGCCCAGTTGTTTACGCTGGAAATGAACGGCCGTAAGATTATCGGAACGGTAGGGGCACTTCAGTACGAAGTGATCCAATACCGTCTGGAACATGAATACGGGGCAAAATGTACGTACGAACCGCTTTCCATGCACAAAGCCTGCTGGGTGGAAGCCGATGAGAAGTCTGAGGAATTCAAGGAATTTGCGAGATTGAAGCAGCGGTTTCTGGCCAGAGATAAATACAACCAACTGGTTTTCCTGGCGGATTCGTCCTTCACGATCCACATGACGCAGGAAAAATTCCCGAATGTGAAGCTCCATTTCATCAGTGAGTTTCAGAATGCTTAATTAATTTAGAGACCGTTTGCTTTTGGACAGTCTCTAAATTTAACTAATTACTCTAAAGAGTTATTATATTTTCTTTTGTTTTCTTCTACCATTTTTCGGTATTCAGGATTATTAACTTTTCCCTGATATGGATCATTTATATACTCTTTTCTTTTTAATAAATATTGATCTTTTGTAACTGTTATTCCTTTCTTCTGTTCTATCGGCAAAGTTTTTTTATTGACGGAGATCAACTCAAAATTTATATAATTATTTATTTCGTTAACTTTTAAAATAAGACCAGGAAGACCTCTGAATTTATAAGGGCCATCGCTGATCGGAATATCATAAGTAAACCATGCTACAAATTTCTTTCCTCCTGCTTCAACAGTTGCCTTATAGCATTTATAACCACCAATAGTAGAAATACTTCTATTATCGATTTTCCAATTAAGTTTGTCCGGGCTTTCGTATGTATAATAATTTTTTCCTAAATAATTTGATATGTAAGTATTAAGTTCATCCTTATATACATTATGTTTCACCTTAGACCTGGGAAGAGAACTTGGATCTAAAACATTCCCTGTTTTCATCGCATCTTCGAGTTTTTTTCCAAAACCATCAACAGCTTCTTTATAATTTTCGCTGTAATAAATGGATTTCTTTCCGTTAGTAAGCAATACCATCGGTTCATATATTGATGATAATTTGTTTAAAGTATCCTGCACAAAAATGTAATTATATTTTACTTCAATCTCAGAAGAATCTTTTTTAACTTGACTCTTAGCATAATTTATACAAATAAATGAAAGGAAAATTCTTAAAAGCAGTTTCATAAATATTCAAAATATATAATTTAATAGGCTGTCTTTTAAACAGCCTATTATTTTTTATTAAGTCATCGGATTTTCATAGCTGGAATGTCCACAATCTTGATTGTTATACATTTCCCATTCGTTGTAAAGACAATCTATAGAATCAAACCGGTCATCAAAAATTGTCTGATAGGTTGTGCCACATACAGTCTTAATAGTAATTCTATATTGTTTAAAAACAAAATCTTTTTTAATTTGTTTATCAGAATAGGAATTACAGAAAGCAATTTCCTTAGCAGAAGTAATTCCAGCAATCAAAAATGCTGAAAATAATAATAGTTTTTTCATTGTGTTTATTTTTAATGTTAAACACTACAAATATAGCTGTCTGTTCAGTAAATCAATATACAATAAGTTCTACAAATTTTATGGAACTTTTCGTACACATTTATTACTTTTGATGAAAATTCACAAATATGAGCATAGGGAATACTCTCAGGAAACTGAGAACACGTCAAAATAAATCTCAACAAGAAATTGCTGATCTATTAAATATTGATAGGAAAACTTATGTCAATTGGGAAAATGATCAAAATGGTATAAAATCAGAATATATTCCAAAACTTGCCTCTATTTTTAAAGTTGAAATAAAAGATCTGTTCCTTGATTCAGATCCCAAAATTGAAATTATTCAAAATAATCACAGTGAAGGTAAAGAAACGTCTATCTTGAATGGTGCAATTCTTATTATTACTGATAAAAATAGTGTTGAGGACTTGGTGAATGTAATTAAAAATAAACTTGAAAATAATTAAATAATTACTCCTAATTTAGATTCGTAGAAATTTTCTACGGATTTTTTTATTCTATAAAAAAACGCCTTCATAATTTTGAACATTCTTTTGTAAAACCACTTATTTTATTTTACAAAAAACTAATAATCAATCAGATAAAATTTTACATAAGCAAAACAACTCCTTTACAACCTTTACAACTGTTCCGTTCCTAATTTTACTTCATCGAAAAATTAACGTTATGAAAAAATTCATTTTACTCGTTGCGGTATCAGGCACTTTTATTATGTGTAAAAAAGGAGAAGCCGCAACCTCCAATCTGGAAAACACCATCCATTCGGCAGACAGCACGGTCTCGGCAGCTTCTGAAGAATTGAACAAAGTAAGTGAGCAGGCAAATGCAGCTCTGGATTCTGCCAGTGTCAGGATCAAAGATTTTGAACATGCAAAGAATGAAGTAAAGGACAAAATTGAAAACACCTCAAAAATCGTTGATTCTTTATCAGACAAGATTTCAAATGCAGCTCTGGAATCCAAAACGGCAAAGAAAGATTCAATAAAGAAAGATCCGAAAATCGTCGTGAATGTTCCGGCTCCGAAGGTGATCCGGGAAACCAAAGTGGTATATAAAGATCAGCCGAAAAAAGAGAATCCTGAACCGATTGCTCTGAAAAACAGACTGGTAAAAACAGGCACATTGGAGATTGATGTAAATGATGCGGAAACAGCGAAAGAGATTGTAAAGGAAGAAGTGGCCAAATATGACGGATTCATCCGGAGTGAAAATATTTCGGTGAGTAATGATGATAAAAAAACAGCCTATCTGAAAGTAAAGGTGCCGCTTCAGAAGTTTGATTATCTGATGAGTGACCTGAGCTATAACCTGGGCACTGTCGAAAATAAAAGCATTGATGTTGCCGGACAGGAAGTGGCAGATAATACGATGTGTGACCTGGAAATTACCCTGTATGGTAAAGAAGACAGCTATACGGAAAATAAAAATCCGGAAACCTTTGGTGAAAAATCTTTCGCGGCCGTTTCTTCAGGCTGGAATGTCATCACTTCGATCTTTCTGTTCATCCTTCCGCTTTGGCCTTTGTTCTTACTGGTAGGAATCGGCTATTATTTTTATAAGAAAAAAGGTAAAAACACAAACCGTCATGATCCCCATTAACCCGGTTTATCGGCTAAAAAAGGAAAGCTGGAGACAGAAGTTTTAAATCCTATTGGGATCCCGTTAAATGTTTTTTAACTGTTCCGGAACAGGTTGCGTGCATCTGTTGACATTATCTTAATCTTTAAATCAAACTTGTATTATTTTAATAATATTTTAATCGAAAATCCGTTTTCTGTAAAATCCTAATGTGTAATTTTACTTCATTATTAAAATAAAAAGTAAAAATAATTTTAAATAAAAATTTAACCTTTGGTAAAAATAGCCATCCAATAGATAAAGCTGATCAAATTTGATTTTAAAATAAAAGATATAT
>CAJYRQ010000094.1 GCA_913777465.1 uncultured Chryseobacterium sp. | reverse complement strand
TAGCACCAAGCATATGAATGTATTGTTGTACGTGATTTGGTTCTGCAGCAAATATACAATTTATAAATCACTTTTTATAGAAATATAAAATTATTTTTGAAAAATTTTAATCCCTCTGATTTTCAGGATGAAATTCCATCAGATAATCATCCATTACAAAGCCGTTTCCAATGTCGAAAACACCTTCACCGTAAACACTGAAACCCTGTGATTCATAAAAATTCCGGGCCGGATTATATTTATTTACATTCAGGATAATCCTGGTGTCACCATATTCGGCTACTCTTTCCTTTAAAAATCCGAGCGCGTTTTTTCCTGCCCCTTTGCCTTTGCTTTCGGGAATCAGGTAAATCCGGTGGAGTTTTGTCGTGTTTTCTTCATATCCGTTTTCATAACCGATAAAACCATCATAAGAATTGCTGTTTTCATCTTTAATAAGATAATAATGGTAACAAGGCTGCTGCAATTGGATTGCCATTTCCTCCGCTGAATACATGGTGGAAAGCATATATTCCATCTGTTCACCGGAGAGTATTTCCGCATAGGCATGTTCCCATGACCTTCTTGCCAGATCCTGAATAAGGGGAATATCTTTCTCCGTAGCTTTTATTAATTTCATTGGGTTTTAATATTTATTTTAATGCGAAATTCGCAAAGATCTTTTTTTACATACGTATGTTTCTGAGTTGTCAGAGGTACTTTGGCAAGCTTGTTTAGCAAGAGTCTCAATTAAAAAGGTGAAAAGTATTTAACCTTTCACCTTAATCTGTTTATTGGAACTTAAAAAAGTACCGGAAAATTAATCATTCACTGCAAAGCAAATTGATTATCCTTTTTTAAATATTGGCCATCTCAGCTTTTATCCTGGCATAAAGGCTTTCAGAAGCAGGAACCAGCGGCAGTCGTAAATAATTTTTCACGATTCCTTTTTCCGTTAAAACGGCTTTAATTCCGCACGGATTTCCTTCGGCAAAAATCAGTCTTGTGATTTCTACCAGCTTATTGTGGATTTCGTATGCTTCTTTTACCTTACCTTCAAAAGCCAGCTGAACCATAGTCGAGAATTCTTTCGGGTAAGCCTGCGCGATTACAGAAATCACGCCGTTCCCTCCGGCAAGTGTTACCGGAAGCGTATATTCGTCGTCTCCCGATACCAGATTAAAGCCTTCCGGTTTTTTTCTTAAAATATCGAAATACTGAAGAATATTCGGAGCCGCTTCTTTGATCATGAATAAATTCGGGAATTCTTTGGCCAGGCGCAGGGTTGTTTCCGCTTCAATATTCTGCCCGGTTCTGGACGGAACATTGTACACAATGATATTCTTGCCTGTAGAGGCCAATGCCTTATAATGCTGGTACAATCCTTCCTGATTGGGTTTGTTGTAATAAGGAGATACGGATAGTACGGCTTCAAAAGCAGATAAATCTGCCTCTTCGATCTGTTTTTTTACTTCCAGAGTATTGTTCCCGCCGATTCCCAAAACCAGGGGAACGCGTTTATCAGTAACCTTAATGATATGCTCAATTACCTGTTTCTTCTCCTCTGCAGAAAGCGTTGCCGCCTCGGCTGTAGTCCCCAGCACCACTAAATAATTGGTTCCGTTTTCGATGTTGTAGTCTACTAATCTGGTAAGACTGTCGAAATCTACGGATAAATCTTCATTAAAGGGTGTCACCAATGCAACACCTACTCCTTTTAAAATGCTCATCTGTTAGAATTATTTTTGTCAAAATTAATAATTTACAATAAGAATTTCTAATAATTACTAATGTTTTATTATACATATAATTATATTTGCATATACTAAAAGACAGGATGAAACCGCCACAGAAAAAACCGGCGGCGGGACCTGTAATGATAATTTGCTGTATATGAAAAATAAATTCTTGTTATTAGGAATTGCCCTGGCTGCACTTTCCGGCTGTAAGACGGCTTCACAGGCCTCGTCCATGCACCTGGGAAAAGTGGAGATCCGGAAGAATATTTCTATTAATAATGAGCTAAAGAATGATGAGGAGTTTGTAAAAACCATTGAACCTTATAAGCAGAAGCTGGATAAGGAGATGAGCCAGAAGATCTCATACACAAATGTGGATCTTACGAAACAGGGCGACAACAGCAATCTCGGAAACCTTTTGGCAGACTACACCTTCGACGGAGCGAATGAGTGGGCGAAAAAAAACCTGCAGCGAAATATAGATGCCGCGCTCATCAACATCGGCGGAATTCGTACCACGATCGGCAAAGGTGATATTTTACTGAAAAGCGTATTTGAAGTGATGCCTTTTGAAAATGAAGTCATCATCGTAAAAATGAAAGGAACCGATCTGCAGGGGCTGTTCAATTACTATGCAGAACGCCAGGTGAATAATCCGGTTTCCCATTTATACATTGAAACCAACAACGGGCAGCTTACCAAGACACTGATCGACGGGAAAACTGTAAATCCCGATCAGGATTACTACATCGCAACCTCCGATTATCTGGCACTGGGCGGCGACAATATGAAATTCTTCTCCAAAGGGGAAATGATCCCGACAGGACTGAAGTTAAGGGATCTTTTTATCGATTATTTCAAAAAAAATCCTGAAGTCGTTCCTCATACGGATGTTCGTTTAAATTTTACCGGTAAGAAATAATGGATAGAAAAAGTTTTTTAAAAGCAATAGGCGGCGGAACCCTGGCAATGGCCTTGGCTCCGAATATGATGATGGCAGAAGAATTGAAGATCCTTGATCTGAAATTTGCAAATAAACTGACGATCCTTCATACCAACGATCAACACAGCAGGATAGAACCTTTCGACGCCAGCTATACCCGAAACCCCAATCAGGGAGGATTCGCCAGAAGGGCCAGCCTGATCCAGCAGATCAGAAGCCAGGAATCGAATCTTCTTCTTTTGGATTCAGGGGATATTTTTCAGGGCACCCCGTATTTTAACTTCTTTGGAGGAGAACTGGAATTTAAGCTGATGTCTATGATGAAATATGATGCATCCACAATGGGAAATCATGATTTTGATAATGGACTGAATGGATTTTTAAAAGTACTGCCTAATGCGCAGTTTCCTTTTATCTGCTCCAACTATGATTTTAAAAACACTGTACTGGACGGTAAAACTTCGCCTTATAAGATTTTTAATAAAAACGGAATTAAAGTAGGGATTTTCGGAGTGGGCATCAAGCTGGACGGTCTGGTAGGAAAAAAGCAGTATGGCGAAACCGTATATTCGGATCCGGTAGAAGTGGCACAGCATTATTCCGCTTTCCTGAAAAATGATCAGAAATGCGATCTTGTTATCTGCCTTTCGCACATCGGCTACGAGTATGAAGACGAACCCAATAAACTCAACGATAAGATTCTGGCCGCCAAAACAGAAAATATAGATCTCATTCTGGGAGGGCATACCCATACTTTTTTACCGGAGCCCCAGACTTTTACCAACAGAGCAGGCAAAAATGTGCTCGTCAACCAGGTAGGATGGGCCGGTCTTTTACTGGGCAGGATAGATTTCTTTTTCGATTCAGATAAAAACGTAAAACATATTTCCTGGAACAACCAGGCGATAGACAGCAGCATAATAGCATAAGCATGAAAAAACTCTCTTTAATTTCTCTTGGTATCTTGGCATCCCTGCACGTTGCAAATGCACAGACTATTTCTTCAAAAAAATGGGCCGACTTATTCTCTTACAATAATGTACTGGCGATGAAAGAAGATAATGGAAAAATAGTTGCAGCAGCGGAAAACGGGGTTTTCTATTATACCATTTCCACAGGCGAAATCACAAAGCTTTCTAAAGCTAACGGCCTGCATGAAGTTAAAATTTCAGCTTTTGATTATAATCCACAAACTAAAATCGGACTGGTTGGCTACCAGAATGGTTCGATGGACGTTATGACGCCGGATGGAGTTACCTATATTGTGGATATTCCTATTGCAACCGGCTATAACGGAAGCAAAAGGATTAACCATATCTCCATTACCGGAGATCTGGCCGTGGTTTCCGTAGGCTATGGGGTTTCTATTTTCGATTTAAAGAAAAAAGAGTTTAAAGACTCCGCATTCTTCCTTTCCGGAGGTGTGTATGAAGCAAGTAATGAGGCTACAATTTTTGGCAATAAAGTCTACTCTGTTACCAATACCGGCTTAAAAAGCCATGAAATGAATAACAACTTCCCTGTTTACACCACATGGACAACGGAGATGGCGGGTTCATTCAAACATATCGATTCGGAAGGGGTTTTAAGCTTTTCGTCTGCCACTACAGCTTATATATACAATGGCGGAACATCCACTCCCCTTGCCCAGCCCTTCGGCAATGTGCATGATGTGGTCGTAACGGCCGGCAATATTATTGTTACCGATCTCAGCAGGATCTATACTTTCAATACCAACGGAACGTTCAACAATAATGTTACTTTTGGAGAAGAATGCAATACTGCCACCAAGGTTGGAAGCAGTGTATACGGAGGAACCATTATGTCGGGCATTAAAAACGAAGGCGGAAATTCTTTCAGACCGGACGGACCGTATTTAAACTTTGCCTATAAACTGAGCATTTACGGGGACAACCAGATTTTAGTTTCTACCGGAGCCCGGGAAAGCAGGTTTAACACCCCGGTTGTGAATACGAAAAATCCGGGGTTCTATTATTTCAATGGAGCTGAATGGATTCATCCATCTTATTTTAAGCCGAATGCTAACCTATTTAATGTTTTAGATGTAATTGCCGATCCGGTAAATCCGAATGAAATCTTCTTGACGAATTACGTATTTAACAGTACACGTGGTGTATATAAGATGAAATATGATGCCACTAACAAAGATTTTACTCTTGTAAAAAGATATAATCTCGGTACGGAAGATAATTTTACAATGAGACCTGTAGGCTTTGCATTTGATGATGTAAATAACCTGTTTGTATCAATTGCTTTCGCAAATGACGGACCACCTTCCGGTGCTTATGTGGCAATTGGTGCTTATGACAGGGCAACGGATAATTTTCTTACAAGAAATGCCGCACAGAATTTCGGAGCTGCACAAAAGCCATTATACCATGAAGGTTTGCTTTGGCTTCCTAATCCAAGAACCAACAATTTCATTGCTTATGATGCGAAAAAGACAATCAATACCTCCGACGATAAAGAATATATATTAACCCAGACCAACGGATTTGCCCCGACTTCGGGAGGTACGCTTTCCGTAGCCATTGACAAATCAGGAGATGCATGGATCGGGGGTGAGATAGGCCTAAGGGTGCTGCCGAACGCAGTGAATGCCATAAAAACGCCTGCCACGGCGAAAGTAGAACCGATTATTATCGAGCAGAACGGGCTGGGAGAGGAACTTTTCCGGGACGGGCAGATTTTACAGATTGAAGTGGATGCCGGCGACCATAAGTGGGTTTCGGTAGACGGCGGTGGCGTCTATTATCTTTCTGCCGACGGCCAGCAGACCATCAAGCATTTTACCAAAGAAAATTCTCCGCTGCCGAACAATACCGTTACCGATATAAAAGTCGACAAAAAAACAGGAAAAGTTTATTTTGCTACCTATGACGGAATTGTAACCTACCAGGGCGATGTTTCGGATGTCACTTCAAATTTTGGAAATGTTCTGGTTTACCCTAATCCGGTGGTATACTCTAATTTTAAAGGTAAAGTAACTATCAAAGGCCTTGCAGAAGTAGCCAATATCCGAATTGTTGATGCTACAGGAAATATCGTACATTCAACTGTAGCACGAGGAGGATATTATGAATGGGATCTCAATAATCAACGGGGGCAGCGTGTTGCTTCAGGGGTATATTTCGTATTGATGACCAATGAAGACGGTACCGATAAAGCAACGGCAAAGATTGCTGTGGTAAATTAATGAATTCACAGAACGGATTTTTACTATCGTACATAAAATATGGTGAGAACGATGCCGTGCTGCACTGTTTTACCGAAGAAGACGGGTTTCAGTCTTATTTTTTAAAAGGAATTTACACCAAAAAAAATAAGAAGAAGGCCCTTCTTCTGCCTTTAAGCAAACTCAACTTTTCTTTAAATCCCCTGAAAGGAAACGGAATCCAGACCATTTCTAAATTTGAAATGGTAAAGAGCAATGATATCTACACGGATATCCGGTGCAATTCCGTCGTCTTTTTTGTTTCAGATTTTCTCAACCAAAATTTAAGGCATGAAAACAAGAACCACACGATTTTCATTTGCCTGGAAGAATTTATTGATGAGCTTCAGAACCGGAATTACCAGTCGCATCTCATTTTTTTAATTAAAATCCTGAAAATCCAAGGGGTAGCTCCGCTGATTAATGACAGGCAATACCTTGATCCTGAAACCGGAACATTTACTTCCGAAATTATGCATCAAATGTTTACCGAGGAAATTTCTTCAGTATGGAAAAACGTGCTAACAGCAGAAGATCCTTACCGCATGCGGATTCCCTCACGGCTCCGGAAAGATTTTTTAGATAGTATTCTTGTCTATTATCATTATCACATTACAGAATTTAAAATCCCGGCTTCATTGGAAGTTATCCAGCAAATTTTCGAATAAGACGAATTAAACGTTACTTCTTTTCCATGTTTGACTCTTCCGGCATTTCGGTTTCGGATTCGGCAATCTGTTTTTTGGAAAACCTCGGCATGAGGATTTTGGCAATGAGGCCGGTCCAGCCGGTTTGGTGGGAAGCGCCTACTCCACGGCCGTTGTCTCCATGGAAATATTCATAGAACAGGATATAATCCTTGAAATCCGGGTCGGCCTGGAATCTCGGATACTGACCGTTAAAAGGCCTCTTCCCGTTTTCATCCATTAAAAACAATTTTGAAAGCCGGTGGCTTAGAGCATCTGCAATCTCATCCAGATTGGAATATTTTCCGCTTCCGGTCGGGAACTCTACCAGGAAATCCGGGCTGTAATAAAAGAAAAAACGCTGCAGGCTTTCGATGATTAAAAAATTAATCGGGAACCAGATCGGTCCGCGCCAGTTGCTGTTGCCGCCGAACATTCCGCTGTCGCTTTCTGCAGGGGCATATTTTACGGTATAATCCGTACCATTCAGTGTCATGGTATAAGGATTTTCTTCATATTCCTTAGACAAGGCACGGACGCCAAAATCGCTCAAAAACTGATCCGGATCCAGCATACGGCTCAGCAGCCTTTTCAGGCGGTGGCCACGCAACAGAGATAATAGATGCTTAGACTCATCGCCTTTAACTTCCCAATGGGATACCAAGGCCGCCAGTTCCGGTTTATTTTCCAGTACCCAGTCCATTCTTGCTTTAAAATTTGGCAGCTTTTCGATCATCTCATCATCAATCACCTCAACGGCAAACATCGGGATCAGTCCGACAATGGTCCGTAATTTCAGGTACATATGGCTGCCGTCATTTGAGGCGATCGCATCGTAGAAAAACTCATCCTGCTCGTCCCAAAGGCTGAAACACTCTTCACCCATATTGTCGAGGGAATTTGCAATTGCCAGGAAATGTTCAAAGAATTTCATGGCCATTTCTTCGTAAATGTTATTGTAAAGGGCAAGTTCAAGGGCAATACGCATCATATTCAGGGCAAACATGGCCATCCAGCTGGTTCCGTCCGACTGTTCCAGGTGTTCGCCGTTCGGAAGCGGTGCATTCCGGTCGAAGACCCCGATATTATCCAGTCCGAGGAAGCCCCCTTCAAAAATATTGTTTCCGTTATGGTCTTTTTTATTTACCCACCAGGTAAAATTCATCAGCAGCTTCTGGAAGGCACTTTCCAGGAATTCAAGATCGGGTTTCTGCTTCAGGTATTCATCGATTTTAAACACCCTGAAAACCGCCCAGGCATGAACCGGCGGGTTGACATCGCTGAAATCCCACTCATAGGCGGGAAGCTGCCCGTTCGGATGCATATACCATTCAAAAAGGAATAATTTAAGCTGGTGCTTGGCAAAATCCGGATCGATCAGGGAAAAGCTGATGGTGTGAAAGGCAAGATCCCAGGTGGCGTACCAGGGATATTCCCACTTATCGGGCATTGAAATGATGTGCTCATTGTTAAGGTGTTTCCATTCGGAGTTACGGATTTTTTCACGGGACTTCGGCGGCGGGATTTCACCGGGATCGCCTTTCAGCCACTTTTCGACGTTATAATGATAGAACATTTTATTCCACAGCATACCGGCAAAGGCCTGCCGCTGGACCAGTTTTTCATCATCGGTTTTAATGCCGCACTGGATGTCGGTATAAAACTCATCGGCTTCCTGGTGTCTTGTATTAAAAACATCCTCAAAATCTTCAAAAGGCTGCTTCAGATCTTTATCGGACAGCCTGAATTCAAAGGTTTTTGTTTCTTTGGCTTTAAAAGTTTCATCAATAAAAAATGCTGCTTTTGTCCCGAAATCTTTGGGATTTACTGCCTGTGAATTGCCACTGATTATAAAATCATTGATGCCGTCTTTGGTGTATTTTGAAGCGTTCACAGATTGGTACAGTCTTTCATTATTGGTTTCATTATCGCAAAACAATACTTTTTCACACTGCATGGCGTACAGGTTTTTAATTTCTAGGTCTTTATGATTGATCTTTATAATTTGTGCATCATCGGAATTCATTTGTGGTCGGTAATCATTATAGCCCCAGCTCCAGGTATTCCGGAACCATATCGTGGGCAGTATCACCAGCGGTGCCTCCTTTTCAGATTTATTAACGACCGTCAGTTTTACCAGAATGTCATTCTGGCTTTCTTTGGCATATTCGATAAAAATATCGAAGTATTCATTTTGGTCAAAAATTCCGGTATCGATTAATTCATATTCCGGTTCCTGCCGGGAACGCCGGCCATTGGTGCGGATCAGATTATCATACGGGAAGGCATTCTGCGGATACTTGTACAGCATTTTCATATAGGAATGCGTAGGTGTGCCGTCCAGGTAATAAAAATATTCCTTCACATCTTCTCCATGGTTTCCCTGTTTGTTGGCAAGTCCGAAAAGGCGTTCTTTCACCATTTTATCTTTTTTGTTCCAGAATCCGACGGAGAAAACCAGCTTCTGGAAGTCATCGCAGATCCCGCAGATGCCTTCTTCGCCCCAACGGTAGGTTTTGGCTTCCGCGATATCGTGGTTGGTATAAGTCCAGGCTTTGCCATCCGGGCTGTAGTCTTCCCGTACCGTGCCCCATTCGCGGTTGCTGACGTAAGGTCCCCATTTTTTCCAGGTAACATCGGATAATCTTTCTTTTTCTTTCATGCGTCGATAGGATGAATGATAATTTATAATTGATAATGATGATGGATAAGTTGAAGCTTAACTTAAATCCAAATGCTTGCTTCAATTTTATCTGAATTAAAAACGGCTGTCTGTATTATGACTGGAGTGCGCCCCGGATTGAACGGCCTGTCTGAGCTCTTTTTGTAAGCCCGGAAAAAGCCCAGGCACAAAAAAGCGAGTAGTGAAAGCCGGAAATGTGCGCCCTAAACTATCCGCCTGTTGAAAAACTTTCGAAAGTCGTCATTCCGCCATCGACGAAAATACTGGCCCCGGTGATATAGTCTGAAAGGTCGCTGGCCAGAAATACGGCTAAATTTCCGATGTCCTGCGGCTGTCCGATTCTGTTGTAGGGAATCAGGGTCATCAGCGCATTTAAAGCTTCCGGTGTACTCCACGCACTTTTGTTGATCGGAGTCTGGATGGCACCCGGACAAATGGAATTCACGCGGATTTTATCGGCGCCGTATTCCTGGGCCAAGGTCTGCATCAGCATCCGGATGGCTCCCTTGCTGGCAGCATAATTGGCGTGCCCTGCCCACGGAATGACTTCATGAACCGAACTGATGTGAATGATTTTACCACAGGCAACGGAGCGTGACGTATCGATTCCACGGCGGAGGAATTCTTTAATTGCTTCCCGAGCGCATAAAAACTGTCCTGTAAGATTGATGCCGATAACCATATTCCACTGATCGAGGGTCATTTCGGTAAATTTTGCGTCTTTCTGAACACCGGCATTATTGACAAGAATATCCACGGTTCCGAATTGTGAAACAACTTCACTGAACATTTTAATAACTTCATCCTCCTTTGAAACATCACACTGCCAGGTAATCCCGCTTCCTCCGGCATCGGTAATTTCTTTTAAAACCGCTTTGGCATCATCCAGTGAATGTTCTGAAGAGTGGTTGATAACAACTGCAGCACCGGCTGCCCCCAATGATTTTGCAATTCCTGAACCGATTCCGCTGGAGGCTCCTGTAATAATGGCCACCTGATTGTGAAGAGAGATTTCCATATTTTATTATTTGATGTTACTCAAATTTAGCAGAAAGTTTCACGCCAAACCCGAAAAATAGGGATTAAAATTTCTTAAAGTTTTTATAAATGGTGATTCATTTGAGGTGAATGGTGAATTCCTGCGGGTGAATGCGCTTCGCTTGTCAATTTTAATTGATGCTTCAAATGGTTGTTGGAATGCACAAAGGCGCAAGAACTTTTTGAATGCTTCATGTTGTAAGGCGCAAAGAATTTGACGCTGTCAAATTTGTATATTGCTGATACCAACGGTAAATTTTTAATCTTTAAAATAAAGCGGTGCAATTTTATCGGAGATAAAATCTTTGCGCCTTACAACGTTCTGCATTTCGAAAGATTTGCACCTTGACGTTTTTCCAACAGGTCTGCATTTGTAATTCGCTATTGACCATTCACTTGTGGAGCAAAATTCACCATTCACTTTAAAACCACCCCGTCAAAAATTCTTTGAATTTTCGACACCCCTCCAGAGGAGTGGAATTTCGGTTAAGAATTTTGCAAGATTTGCTTTGATTAAACTTTGACCTTAAAATTCACCATTCACTTCCGGTCAATTGTCAATTCTTGCGGGTCAATTCGCTTTGCTCGTCAATTTTATGCTGGTTTTGATTGACTATTCACTTGCGGATCAAATTCAGCATTCACTTATTGGTTTAAATACTTTTAGACATCAGATATTGCGGTCCGCTTCTGCCCATTCTTTTTTTCCCTTCATACCGGTAGCCCACTTTTTGGTAAAGCCTGTAGGCGGAAACATTATTTTGGTTGACGGCAAGAACGATTTCATGGCAGTCTCGAAAATGTTCGCGTACAAAGTCATCTACCAGGATCATAGCCGCTTTGCCGATTCCTTTGCCCTGCATTTCGGGATTGATGGATAATGACCTTAATAAAACCGAATTCGGGTTATCGGTAAGCTCCATTTTATCTTCGCCGAAGTCGAGTGTGAAAAACCCCACAGGTATTCCGGTGTCGAATACCGTGACCGGAAATTCGAGCCCGGTATTCCGGTCGACTATTCTCTTAAGGGCATTTGCCGCAGAAGAAGTATACTGCAGCTGATTTTCATCCAGCGCATAATTGACACCGGAAAAGTTTTCTTCTTCAAAAAACTGCAGGCTCACCATCGTTTAATGATGATAGATGTCTTCATACATAACACCAGCCCGGATTTCAACCGGCAGCCTGTTTTCTTCGGGTACGACCGGACAATTGTAGTCATACGCGTTATAGGCGCAATACGGCTGGTAGGATTTATTGAAATCCAGAATGATGGTATTTCCTTTGGGAATGGTTAGATCCATATACTTGCCGCCGCCGTAGGTTTCTTTTCCGTTGGTTGCATCGCGGAACGGCAGGAACAGATAATCCTTATATTTTTCCTGTTTGATCAGATCCATGCTTTGATATAAAATCAGAGTGTACGGTTTTCCAGCGAGTGTAAAACTTGCTTTTCCGTATTCTTTATAGACTTTTGTTTTTCCTGAAGAAGTCGGCAGGCCGAAAGGTTCGGCATTTTCCGTTTTTGTAAATTGAGCTGTAACCCTGTACTTCATGTCGACCGGAAAGAAAGGATGCGCTTTGAATCGGGTGAAATTACCTCCCCTCAAAGGTGTTTCTTTGGGATTCCGGTATTCGGCATTCAGTTCCTTTTGAAACTTTTTTATCTCAGATTCTTCTTTTGATGCCTTTTGTGAGGAAAACAACAAAGGAAATAATACAAACAGAAAGAGGTATTTTTTCATGGTGAATGAATGCTCTAAATGTATGATTCTGAAATTTTCACCCGGTAAATATCCGAAGAATTCCTTTTGATGGATTCCACAAAGAAACCGCCTTCTTCAGGAATAACTTCTTTGAGATCGAAACTTTTGCAGCTCTTCGGAAGACCTGAGAAAACAAGCGTAAACCAGAAATCCCGCATAAAAGGGACCGGAGTCCAATTGGGATAGATGGTAATATTTTCTGCATGGATCAGCTCACTCCGGTGTTCCGACTGGTTATCGAAAAGATAAGTGGACTGCCAGATCCGGATCAGGTTGCCCAGAAACGGCGATGCAGGAAAACAGCAATGTACAATTACCTGCTGCTCTTCTTCCACTTTGGCCTGAAGAGATTCCAGTAATTCTTTAACGATAATGGGTTTTGCAATGGTTTCAGACATCAATAATGGGTAATGGTGAATAGTAAATGGTCAATTATTCTGCAAATGTCAATTTTTTAAATTCACAATTGACCATTCACCATTCACATTTTAATATTCTAACTCTAATTTTTCTTTGGAGTAATTTCTTACTTTTTGGGTAAGTTCCGGATTGCCGGCTAATTTCTGACCGTATGAAGGTACCATTTCCAGCAGTTTTTCTTTCCATTCGCCGTGAAGCTTTTCAGGGAAACATTTTTCCAGAACATTCAGCATGGCATAAACGGCAGTGGAAGCTCCGGGAGAGGCTCCCAGTAAAGAAGCGATCGTTCCTTTTTTGTTGACCACCACCTCAGTTCCGAATTCCAGCTTACCACCGTCTTTCTGATCTTTTTTGATGACCTGAACCCGTTGCCCGGCCACTTTCAGTTCCCAATCTTCTTCTTTGGCATCTTTAACGAATTCCCTCAGATGCTGTATCCGTTGGGCCTTATTCATGGCTACCTGCTGGATCAGGTATTTCGTTAAGGGAATGTTATGCCACCAGGCTCCGAAAAGGGAGCGCAAATTTTTGGTGTTCACGCTTTCCGGCAGATCCAGGTAGCTTCCTTCTTTTAAAAATTTGGTGGAGAATCCGGCAAATGGCCCGAAAAGCAATGCTTTTTCACCATCGATGATCCGGAGATCCAGGTGAGGAACAGACATTGGCGGTGCTCCTACGGTTGCTTGCGTATATACTTTGGCCTGGTGTTTTTCCACCAGTTCCTGGTTATGGCTCACCAGCCACTGTCCGGAAACCGGAAAACCTCCGTATCCTTCGCTTTCCCTGATGTCCGAACTGTCCAGCAACGGTAAAGCATACCCTCCGGCTCCGATGAATACAAAGTCCGCTTCAACTTCCTGTTTATGGTTGTTGATCCGGTCTTTCACCTTCATTTCCCAGGTTCCGTCTTCTTTCGGATCGATGTCTTTTACTTCATGATACAGAAACACTTCCACATTGGAATCTTCCACCAGATGCCTTCCCATTTTCCGGGTCAGTGTTCCAAAGTTAACATCGGTTCCCATATCCATTTTGGTAGCGGCCATTACTTCAGACTGGTTCCGTTTCTGCATCACCAAAGGGATCCATTCCCTCAGTTTATCGTGGTCTGTGGTAAATTCCATTCCCTGGAAAAGAACGGATTCAGACATTTTATCGTGTCTCTTTTTCAGGTATTCGGCGTCCTTTTCCCCGAAAACCAAACTCATGTGCGGGCATGAATTAATGAAATCTTTCGGATCCCGGATGTATTCTTTTGAAACTAAGTAGGACCAGAACTGTTTGGAGATTTCAAACTGTTCGGCAATGCTTTCCGCTTTGGATATATCGATCGATCCGTCGGGTTGTTCAGGCGTGTAATTAAGTTCACAAAAGGCAGAGTGACCGGTTCCGGCATTATTCCAGGCAGCGGTGCTTTCTTTGGCAAAGCGGCCTAATCTCTCGAAGATAGCAATCTCAAGATCCGGATCAAATTCATGAAGTAAAGTGGCCAGGGTAGCACTCATGATGCCGCCTCCTATTAAAACCACATCGTATTTGGGCTTGGGGGTTCTGCTGATAAGCTGTGACATAAACTGTATTTTCTATCAAATTTCGGGAAAAGTTTTAACAAACAATATGACTTTGTTAAATTTTAACACCTGATTTTTCCTGAAAACACAAGTTTTTATTTTGCTGTAAATTTTAATGGAAATTATCAATAATCAGCTATTGAAACGATTAATCATTATTCAGTTAAAAATTAAATGCTACGAAATTGCCAGCTAAATTAATTATTATTTATTGGATTACACTGTTTTCATCGGTTGCATTCAGTGCTGATTTAGGTTGTCCATCCAGGACTCAGAACCTGGTTCTTTTACCTACAAATTAATTTAATCTAATCTGGCCGTCAGTTTTTTGAATTGTTTTTCTGCATTTTTGCCTTCATAGAGAATGCTGTAAATGGTATCAACAATCGGCAGTTTCAATCCTTTTTCTTTTGAGGTTTTGTAGATGGAATCTGCGGCGTAGTATCCTTCCGCCACCATGTTCATGGACTGGATTGCGGATTTCACCGTATATCCTTTTCCGATCAGGTTCCCGAGGTTCCGGTTTCTTGAGAACAGGGAATATGCCGTTACGAGTAAATCCCCTAAATAGGCACTTTCATTCACATCCCGCGGAGCTTCATAAATGGCTTCCAGGAAAGTTTCCATTTCACGGATGGCGTTGGAGACAAATACAGCCGTAAAGTTGTCCCCATAGCCCAGACCGCTGGCGATACCGGCACCGATGGCAAAAATATTTTTCAGGATGGCACTGTACTCATTGCCTAAAAGATCCTTGCTGGAATGCATCTTTATAAAATCTGAATTGAAGATATTCACCAGTTTTGCGGAAACCTCCTCTTCTACCGTAGCAACCGTAAGATAGGAAAGCCTTTCCATGGCCACTTCTTCGGCGTGGCAGGGTCCTGCGATCACCGCCTGGTTGCGGAAACCGATCTTGAATTCATCCCTCAGGTAATGCGCTACAACATCATTCACTTTGGGAATGATCCCTTTGATAGCGGAAACGAAGATTTTATTGGTACTGTCACACGTCATTTTCTCCATTGTATCCGATAGATAGATGGAAGGCGTTGCAAGTACCACTACGTCACAGGCGGAAACCAGTTCATTGATATCCGTCGTCAGCTTCAAATTTTTAAGGTTAAAATTCACCGCCGTAAGGTACGTCGGATTATGGCCTCTCTGCTCGATGGCGCCTTTTACATACTCGTTCCTTACACACCAATGCACCACTTTACAGTTTTCCACCAGCATTTTCACAATAGCAGTAGCAAAACTTCCGCTTCCGACCACTCCTACCGGGAGGTCATTTTTGCTTTTTTTAGGATTCGATTCTGTATTGGTTTTCTTTTTAGCCATAATAGAAATGTGAACTGCAAATATATTAAAACAAAGATGGAAGAAAAATGTTTAGGGACATGATAAAACCCATTTTATGTTAAATTAACATTTCCGGACAATTAAATGGCTAAACTTCCGTTAATTACCGATATGCCTAAAGTTCTGTTAAAAATAGGCCGTAAAGTTTATTTTTAATTAAATTTGCAGGCTTAAAACTGTTTTGTAATTGACTAAGAGAAGAAAAATGAAGAGATTTCTAAGCCGTAAAAAGAACGTAAATGTGCTTCTGGGAGGCCTTTTGCTAGTAGTTTTTGCCCAGGGGATTTTCATCGCCAAGCTGTATTCCGAAAAGGACAACAGAAACTATGAAGTAAACCTGGTAAAGATAAACACTGAAAAAGACAGTGTGGATTATCTGAAGATGAAGACCGATCTCACTTTGATGGATCAGACCGTAGCCGAGCTGAATTCTTTCCTGAAATCCAAAGATGTTCCGAACGAAAAAGTGACGATTCTCAGTAAGGACAGCATTTCAAATTCTGTTTACCTTGCCAAGCAGGCCAACCGGTACAGCCAGTACCTGATGAACCTTCAGAACAAGTTGCTGCAGGTTCCTCTGGGAATGCCGACCGAAGGCTATATTTCCTCCAACTTCGGCGTACGGAAAAACCCGATTCCTTTTAAAACCGTCTATGCCGCTGTAAAAACCGGTAACAGTACAAAACCGGCTGCTGTAGCCGTTGCTGCTCCGGAAGTAAAAGCTGAACCTGTGGAAAAAATCATTGAAGTGACGGACAGTTACGGCAATAAAAGGGAAGTTAAGGTGATGGTAACTCCGAAAGTGACTTTTTCCGCATCCGCTCCGGTGGCCGCTAATACTTCCTCAAAAGCCGTTGTTGCGACTACCGACAAGCCGGCTGAGAAAAACAACCCTCCTGCCGAAGCCGACCAGATGCAGTTTCACAAAGGACTGGACATTGCCGTTGCCTTCGGTTCCGATGTGATAGCAACCGCGGCGGGCACCGTGATTTTCTCCGGACAGAAAGGCGGTTACGGAAATTGCGTGATTGTCTCTCACGGAAACGGACTGGCAACGCTTTACGGGCACTTGTCCCAGTTGGTAGCGAAGGTAAATGATAAAGTAAAAGTAGGGCAGGTAATCGCCAAATCCGGAAATTCCGGACGTTCTACCGGACCTCATCTTCATTACGAAGTTCATAAGAACAATACACCGGTTAATCCGAAGCTGTTTATGAATCTGTAAATGGCTTATGGCTTATGGCTTATGGCTTATGGCTAAAATACAACAATACAAAAATATAAAAATGAGAAAGGATGCTTTTGGGGCATCCTTTTTTATGGGCAATACTGCATGGGCAGTGTTGAAATTCTTTGTACTAATTTGAATTAGTATGCTGCGGTAAAGCGCTCGCGGATATGGTTGCTCTGTTCCAGTTCATCTGCCAACACTACGGCTACATCTTCTACGGAAAGAACGCTTCTGCCGTTTTCATCAAATACCGGATTTTCCAGTGCCGTTCTGTATTTTCCCGTCCTTACGCCGGCTGTTCCCTGATGCATTTCGATGGCCGGGCTGAAGAATGTCCAGTCTAATGTTGTGTTTTCTTTGATTTTATTTAAATAATCCCTTGCGGCCGTTGCCCCAGGTTTGATATCGGCAGGAAAATCGGGACCGTCTACCAGCTGATTTCCGTCGATGTACAGGCTTCCTGCACCACCTACGGTAATAAATCTCTTAACCCCGGACTTTTCCACTGCTTTTTCGATATTTACCGAACCGTTCAGGAAATCATCATACAGGTTCGGGTTGGTCCATCCTGCATTAAAGGCGTTTATTACCGCATCATTTCCTTTTAAAGCTTCCGCCAGTTCATCCACCTTATTTACATCTACACTTTTTGCAGTTACTTTTTCGTTCTGCTCAACTTTTGAGGCATCTCTTACAATGGCTTCGACTTCATACCCTCTGTTAATTAATTCATTCACTAATGGTTTTCCCACAAATCCTGTGGCTCCGATTACGGCTACTTTTTTCATAGTAATTTTATTTAAATTAATTGTAATAACATTTATTACATTTATAGTTAAAAATTTTTATCTGAACTGATCACAGAAAGCTTTTAAGGATTTATTGCCCAAAAAGTTTAAAACCAGCTGATCGGTTTCAGAAAATAGGCTTTTTAAATGATTGTTGATGTCTTTTCCTACCGGACAGGCCGGATTCGGATTGCTGTTTTTCTTACCCAGCACTTCTGTGTTCTTTACCGCAAGATAAATTTCGGAAATGCTGATCGCATCTGCATTTTTTGCCAATTGGCTCCCTCCTTCTTTTCCCTGACGGCTGACAATCAATCCCGCTTCTCTCAGTACGCTCAATTCTTTACGTACCATCACAGGATTGATATTGATACTTCCTGCCATCCACTCGGACGTCAGCCAATCCTGCGGACATTCCGCCAATAAGGTCATGATATGTACTGCCGTAGCAAATCTTGTATTGTTCATGATAATTACAGGCAAAGATAAATAAATATTTTAATGTAACAAATTTTATTACAATTAAAATTTGTTAAAGAATCAGCCGGTCCAAATCCAGCAGCAGGTAATTGATATTCTGGTTGATCGTCCTCGTGGCCGACTGCATCTGGTTGAGCATAGCGGCACGGTCATTAAGATCCTGTGAGCGGTAGAAACCACCGTCACTGAAAATCACCGACTGATCGGCCTTTTGTTTATCGTCATCAAACTGGTAATGCAGCCAGCGCTCCTTCATGCTGGAAATAATGGATTGCTTTTCCCGGTTTGAAAATCTTTTTTCGGTATACATATACCAGATGAACGGCGGGAAATTCGGGGATTCGAGTTTTTCTTTCCAGATATCTCTCAGCAGGTTCCGCTGATGGATAAATTCCACCTTTCTTCCTTTCGGATTTAGGGTAGCCAGCCCAAAACCGGCTCCCAATGCTCCCCCACCGATATCGATCGCATTGCTCCAGGTATCATTTTTCACAATTCCTCCGGCAATGGATGCGGCGGCTCCCGCTGCAATCGAGTAAAGAATAAGCCTGTTGTTTCTGGAATCGTTCAGGTTATCCACATAATTTCCGATCTGGGCCACCCGCTCCCCTTCACAATCGAATTCGGCGGCTACGGCATCCAGTTCGGTCAGGGCAATCGTAATTTTGCTGTTGATCCTGGTTTTCAGCTGCAATACTTTTACCTGCGACTGTAAAGAAGAATCTTTTTTCAGCTCCATGATTTCATGCACTTCATCCAGGTTGTCCAGTGCATTAAGGATCAGGATGCTCTGGTCGGAAAAATTTCCCTTCAGGTCTTTATTGGCTGCAATAATGGAATCCGAATTGTATGACGGTAATTTATTATCGTAATTATATTTGAACGGTGCTTTGCAGTAACTGTCCCTGAGCGTCAGGATATTCTGCTTAATAGCCTGGTTTTTCTTTGAAACGCAGGACGCCAACAGGCAAAGCAACGGCAAAAAATAAAACAGTTTTTTCATTTTGTATTTCTTTAATTCAACGGAAAACATATCTGTACCAAGACAACCATGACGGTTTCCGAGCAACAGCTTCTGTTCTTTATGCTTAAATTAAATCTTCTGATAAAGCAAAATACTAATATACATAAATAAAAAAATTTACCCTGAATCCGGATAAATTTTTAAGCTGTTTTTAAGAAAGGCTATTTGATGTCAAGCAATTCCACCTCAAAGACAAGGGTAGAATTCGGGCCGATTTCCTTGCTGATCTGCTGATCGCCATAGGCGAGGTGCGGCGGAATAATCAGTCTCCATTTGCTGCCCACCGGCATCAGCTGAAGGGCTTCCGTCCATCCTTTAATGACTTTATTCAACGGAAATGAAGCCGGCGTTCCTCTTTTCACGGAGCTGTCGAATACTTTCCCGGTAATGGTGGTTCCGTGGTAATGGCATTTTACCGTAGATCTCGGTCCCGGTTTCGGCCCGTCGCCTTCGGTGATAATCTCATACAGCAATCCGCTTGGCAGCTCAACCACACTTTCCCTTTTTCCATATTCCGCCATATATTCCTGACCGTCTTTCAGGTTCTTTTCTGCCTGCTCTTTTTTACGTTTGAATAACATATCTGCTACGCCCATAATTAAAATTTTTTACAAAGATAGAATTTTGCCGCGGGATCAAGGAAGCTGAAGAAAGAAAGTTTTTTTACATCATCAATAGCAAAGGAATTTTTAAATGTGGTTTACATTATTACAAATAATTGATTATCAATACATAAATTCCAAACCCGGAAATTTCAGATATGTTTAATACTGTGTTAACACATTTGCCGAAAGTTGGCGTTATAATTGGACTTAAAAACTAAATGCCGAGTCCATTAAAATATAATAAGAGTTTTGACAAGCTTACTGATGAGGAACAGGAACTCCTTGAAATCAACAAAAAAAGCATTGCCGATTTTGTAGAACAGTCATCTTCCGTAAGTGATGTTGATTATGCCACCCGAAATGCTCACGCCAAAACTTATGCCGTAGCAAAAGGGGTATTCCTTATCGAACGTGATCTTCCCGAAGAGCTGCAGCCGTTTTTCGATAAAGACCAATACGATCTCACCATACGCTTTTCCAATGCCCATCCGAAAATCATCAGAGGCAAAAAAGATATTCCGGCTTATGGTTTCGCCGTCAAGGTAAAGGATGAGAACGGTATTCTGATGGCCAATTTCCCGCTGGTAAATTTTCCTTTGTTCCCGATTAATTCCGTAAGTACTTTTCTGAAACTGTTTACTTCGGTGAACCGGTTTTTCATCAAGAAATGGAGTTCTTTTTCTTTAATGATGCAGATCATGAAGGTGATTCCTTCAACATTTACGGGATCGTTTGTAAAGAACATTTTCAAACTCTGGAGGAAGCGGAATGATTTTTTCCTTTCTTTCGATTACCATTCGGTGGGCGTATACCGTCTGGGGGATTACATGATGAAAATTAAGCTGAAGCCACAATCAGTCCCTAAAAATTTCGGGAGACGGCTGAAAGTAAAAGATGCTGTGGAAAGTTATTTAAATGCAGAACATTTTACGGCAGATATCATGATCCAGCTTTGTTATGACCTGAAAGACCAGCCTGTCAACCAGCTTAATGTGGAATGGAAAAACTCACCTTTTATAAAAATCGGAGAAATAAAGATTGGTTCCGGCAGCCTGCTTGATCCGTATGCCTGCGAAAATGAAATGCTTTCCTTTAATCCTTTTGAGAGCAAGATTTTCTTCCAGCCGGTCGGAAAATTGCAGAAATTGCGGGAAGATGCCTATAAAGTTTCCATGCAGACCCGGCTGAAAATCAACAAATTGTTAAAGTATAATAAGTGAATGGTGAATTTTGCTTCGCAAGTGAATGGTCAAGGGTGAATTTTACTTAAAATTATGTTGAAAAACGCTAAGGCGCAAATCTTTTAAATACAGAATGTTTTTAAGACGCAAAGATTTTATCTTTGATAAAATTGTGTACCGCTTATTTTAAAAGATTAAAAATTTTAGAATTGGTATTAGCGATATACAAATTTGACAGCGTCAAATTCTTTGCGTCTTTCAGCGAAGTGATTATCCAATTTGCGTCTTTGCGTCTTCCAACAATACCTTAACCGCAATTCCCCTCCAATCCGGAGGGGTGGCGAAAATTCTGAAAGAATTTTTGACGGGGTGGTTTCTCACGGTCGGAGAGTAAAGCCAGTTAGACTGATAAAAATTGACCATTGATCCGTAAGAGTTGATGATTGACGTTAAAGGTGAATAGTGAACTACAGTCTTATGGAATTGCTTATCTTTTTTATATGGTAATGATCTCAAAACCCTTGCTTTGAGCACTAAGCGCACGGAGGTTCTTTTAATACTAACTGTTACAAGTATCACAAAGCCGTTTCACTTGTAAGGGTACACAAAGTCGTTGAATCATAATGTTGTTGGAATGCGCAAAGGCGCGAACGTTTTCTAAATACTTTATGTAGAAAAGGCGCGAGGATTTTATCTTTGATAAAATTGAAGACCGCCAATTTTAAAAGGATTAAAAGTATTAGCGGTATGAAAATTTGACATCGTTAAATTCTTTGCGCCTTTCAGCAGAATGATTGTCCAGTTCTCTTGTGTCTTTGCGCATTCCAACAACCACTAGAAGCATCATTTAAAATTGACAGGCGAAGCGCATTCACCCGCAGGAATTGACCATTCACCATCAACTTTTCACAATAAACAAAGGCTCTACCCAATGGTAAAGCCTTTGTTTTAATAGTAAACTGGATTAATCTTCCAGTCCTTCCTTTTCTTCCTTTTTATCCGGGAAAATCAGTGACAGGATAACCGAGATTACCAGAACCCCGCCTACAATTCCCAACGATACCGGGGACGGAATATGGATCCACGGCGCAATCAGCATTTTTACCCCGATGAACGTCAGGATCACAGCAAGACCGTAAGGCAGCTTGCTGAACATGTGGATGAAATTCGCCAACAGGAAATACAGGGAACGCAACCCTAGAATCGCGAAAATATTCGAAGTATACAGGATAAACGGATCATTGGAGATGGCAAAGATCGCCGGTATGGAATCTACCGCAAAAAGAACGTCGGTAAATTCGATAACCGCTACGACTACCAAAAGCGGAGTCGCCATTTTCACCCCGTTCTGCACGGTGAAAAATTTATCGCCGACGTAGTTGTCGGAAACCTTCCAGAATCTTTTGATCAGTCGTGCTCCCGCGGTATTGCTGTAGTCTTCGTCTTCATCGTCATCGCCGCCGCCCCAGGATTTGATTCCCGCATAAACAAGAAAGAAACCGAATAGCGTCATTACAACATTTATTTTTACCGGATGTCCGAAGATATTCATTTCCGGCAGGTAAGTAAGATCAATCAAACCTACGCCTGCAAAAATGAAAATCGCCCTGAAGATCAGTGCCCCGATAATCCCCCAGAACAGCACCTTATGGTGCAGGTATTTCGGAACTTTAAAGAACCCGAAAACCAGGATGAAAACAAACAGGTTATCTACTGAAAGTGCCTTTTCAATCCAGTAAGCCGCCTGGTACTGCGTGAATTTCTCTACGGCCACTTCATGGCTTCCTGGCCCCAGGTCTGAATTGTACACCCAATAAACCACGCCGGAAAATACCATCGACAGCGAGATCCATACAACTGACCAGATGGTGGCTTCTTTGGAAGAAACCTCATGACTTTTTTTGTTGAATACCCCCAAGTCGAGGAGCAACATGATAACTACCGTTACCGCGAATCCCCAAACCAGACCGGGATGAAGATCCAAAATGCTAGTATTTTGTCCCACTTTTTACTCTATGTTATTATATGATAAAAGCAATAGCTGTAAAAAACAGATATTGCCATTAAATTGATTTTTTTATTAAGATTCAACAGATTTAAATTCTGGCTAGAGCTGCCCCTCTTAATTTCTGCTGATCCTACAAATATTTCTGTTTTACCGTTTCTATGGTTTCCTGCAGTTTTCTGTCGGCGGTCGGATCTCCGATCGCATTGAATTTCCATTCTCCGTTTCTTTTATAGAAGACCCCCATAACCATAGCGACATGACCTTTGAAAGAGGCGTCGTTTGCAATATCATATTTGGCGAATACTTCCCTTACGTTGGTTGGCGTCCCTTCATAAATCCTGATGGAAGCAAAAGGAATGGTTCCGAAATCCTGGCCTTTGTAGCTGTTCAGGACCAGGGCCACATGTTCTACATTAGCATCCAGATTGCTGAAATCTACAGTGATTACTTCATTATCCAGTCCGTCGTTTCCGTTTACGTCACCGGTTAAGTCATCTCCGCTGTGTCTTACGGCACCGTTCTTAGACTTCAGGTTTCCGAAATAAATGATTTCCGTAGCGTTTTTATTTCCGTCATATAAAATACAGCTTCCGTCCAGGTCCACCGCTTCTCTGGTAACGCCTCCGAAAAATCCTTTTTTCTCAATTGCTCCCCAGTTGATTCCTACACAGGCCTGCGAAAGCGTAGTTCCGTTCTCTTTGGTAAGGTTTATTCTCTGACCTTTTTGTAAGTTAATAGCCATCTTTTTATGTTTAGTTTGTTAATTTGTTTTTTTGCAAAGCATCAATATGATCTTTGCTTAGTTGTTATTTAAATTTAAATTCAGCATCGCACGGAGGATGTTCGTTTCTTCGTTGATGTCGAACATTTTGCTCATGATGTCGGTATTTTCCAGATTTTTAAGATAATCTTTCAGAACACCGGTTACCTGTTCGGGCAATACTTTTTTTCTTTCGTTCATCGTTTCTTCCAGCTGCTCGTTTTTTCTTCTGAGCTGATAAATAATGCTCCCCTGATTGGATTCATTGGGTGAGATATCCAGCTTCTCCAGCTTTTTAGGCTCCATGAGATACATTTTCCGGCCTTCGACATCAAAGATAAAATAATCTTCGGTCTGGAAAATCCTGAACAGCTCATACTCATTGCCCGAAATTGCATAGCCACAAACAAAACGGACTTTAAAGTTCTGAATATTCAAGCGCCCCAAAAGTTTCCGTTCGATCCGGTATTCCTGATACTGATAGGCCGGAAAGTTTCCGGATTTCAGCAATTCTTCATCAACATCCGGTCTGTAGAACTCAGCAGCATATTTTTTATGGAAAGACATCACATGGTCCCAATTCAATCTGGATTTGTCTTCCGTGAGATCGTTATAGAGGTTTTTCAGCTGATCGGAAAAAATACCGCTGTACATTTTCCGGTCGGTCTCAAAACCGTCTACCCGTTTTTCTTCAAATCCGGAGATGTATTTGCTGTTGACCTCCATTTCATTGATCACCGCCAGCATATCGTTTTCCTTCTGCTTTTTGATCTTCGTCAGAAGCTCAATCAGGCTGTCGGTAAACTGCAGGTGAAAAAGTTCGAGCTTGCTGTAATCCAGCCCCTTGTTTTCCTGAAAAAGATTGTGGATAATATCCGTCTTGATGTAGATGGAAATGATATCCACATTTTCAAAAAAATTCGCGAGAAGTTTAAGTTTCGTTAATCTTCTCTTGCTTTGGGACATGATATTTACGGCATCTTCATTCACCTTGCTGCTGCGGTTATCCTCTTACGTTGGCTTTCAGTTCGTGCTCCAGGGTCATCAGATCCTGATCCAGCTTTCTTCTTCCTTCGGCACCCTGCTTCTGGATCTGTTTTACTTCGTTCAGCGTATTGATCAGTTTCGATGTTGTTTCTCTCAAAACATCTACGGAAACAATGGTCTGCTCGTTGGCCCTTGCCACATTTACAGAGTTCTGCCCCAGACGCTCCGCATTTTTCCTGAGAATATCTTCGGTAGTTGCTGAAACCTTCTGCTGGATTTCGATGCTCTGCTGCTGCCTGTACATGGCTACAGCCAATGAAAGCTGGTTTTTCCAGAGCGGCAGTGTTGTCGTAAGGATCGTCTGTGCTTTTTCAGCAATCGAAACGTTGTTGTTCTGAACCAGTCTGATCTGCGGAAGCGACTGCATCATGATGAGGCGGACCACTTTCAGATCGGCCAGCCTGCGGTCCAGTCTTGCAATAAAATCCCTTTTATCGGCAATCTGGTAATCCTGGAATTCCTGCGGGTTGGCTTCCATGTGGGCCAGTTCGGCACCGGCCTTTTCCATTCTCAGGTTCCCGATAATCACAAGCTCTTCGATCTGCTTGATGGCATTGACGTTGCTTTCAAAAATCGTCTGCAGAACGGCATTATCTTTTGTAGAAGTAATGATTCCCGCATTTACTTTATAGGCGATCTGATCGATGTTGTTGATGATCTTGTCGTATTTGGCAAACAAATTCTCAATCTGGGTCATCACGCCTTTCATGAAAGGCAGCTTGCTTAGGAAGCTTTTGAATTTGTTCTGGTTGAGTTCTTCAACATCTACATAGTTCAGCTCGACTAAAAGATTATTGATCAGCTCTCCCACTTCCCCGGAATTGGACCTTCTTACATTCCCAAGGAAACTGTCGCTCTGGTTGGAAAGCGTTCTCTGAAGATCCGCCCCGAAGTTCACAATGGATCCCGGATTGGTTTCGTCGATGGAATCCGCAAGCGCTTCATATTTCTGGCGCTCTTCGGATTTCAGCTGGGTAAGGTTTACGTTTCCGTCCCGGTCTACAAGCGGAGCCGGCGGTGTACCGGGTGTTGCCATGCTTGGCGGCGGGGCCATCGGTGTCGGTTCGAACGTTTTTAAAGGCTCAATGGATCCCAGCGGATCTATGGGTTGATTTTCCTGATTGTCCATGGTAAATTATTGATAGATTGCTACAAATTTTTCAAGGCCTTCCCGTTGTCCGGAACCTACGGCTTCAAACTTCCATTCACCGTTCCTGTTGTAGATTCTTCCGAATTCCACGGCTGTTTCTATGGAGAAGTCCTCATCCAGCTCGTATTTTAAAATTTCTTCGTTCGTTTCGGTATTGAAGATTCTGATGAATGAGTTTCTTACCTGCCCGAAGTTCTGTCTTCTGGAATCGGCCTCATGGATTGTTACCACGACTGTAATTTCTTTTACGGCCGGATCAATTTTAGTCAAATCGATTTTAATCTGCTCATCATCCCCGTTTCCGTCTCCCGTCAGGTTATCTCCCGAATGGATTACCGCTTTATCCGGAGATTCCAGGTTGTTGTAAAAGATAAAGTGGTTATCGGAAACCAGCTTCTTGTTTTCGCCTAACAAAAATAAAGAGGCATCGAGGTCAAAAGCCGTTCCCGTAGAGGTATTATTGGTGTCCCATCCTAAACCTACGGTGAATTTCGGTGCATTTATATTTTCTCTCTGTCCTTTCTGTAAGTTAATAGCCATAATATAATTCGGTTTGTGTTAAAGTGTTTATATTGTTTTCGTATTCTTTTATTAAATGATAATTGTTGCTGATGGCCAGCTCCAGGAGGTGATCCATCTGCTCTTTTTTTACTTTAGACGTAAGATACTCAAAATTACCTGAATCCAGGCCTAAAATATATTTTACAATCCTTGTATTGAACTGAAAGCCCGGTTTTGCCATTACTTCTGCGATATGCTCCACGTTTTTCACCGCATAGTAATTGAAATAGTTTTCAATTTTAGGATCCAGGTCGAAATTCATCAGCTCCGCGTAATACATAAATAAAAAATCTGCTTCCACCTTATATTCATCCAGAATTTTGTTCACGGTAAACTCATGACTTCCGGTAATTTTAATATCATCTATAAAAATACAAAGTTTTCCCCGAAGAAAATCTTTATCCAGGTAATAAGTATCGTTGGCAATTAAATTTTTACGGTCTTCAAAGCTCAGGTTCCCGTAATCCGTCGTATAGGTATGGTTTCTGTTGATTTTGGAGAGGATACTCGACCTTTTCCCTTTCTGGAACAAATAGAAATCCAGATGCTTTTTAAAATAAAAGCAAAGAAAATTGGAAGCGGTAGGAATCGCCATATACGGGCTTGGCAGCACTACGATCTCCTTATCGGTTTCTAAAAGAGATTCATGTCCGGAAATAAATCCTCCGAAAAGTTCTTTTGCAAATTTCTCAGCATAGGAAGTATCGCCATACTTGAAAAAGCTGTATTCCTCAGGCGAAAAAGTAAATTCATCCGCCGAATGAATGTGATGTAAGCTGTATCTTTTGTTCATAGTTATATTTTGTGGGTAAGAAGGTGTGCATTGAAGCCGAAATCTTTTGCGCCTTTGTAGTCGGCTACCGGATTGTCGCCGATATGAAGGATCTGTTGTAAGTCCAGCTCAGGATTTCTGATGAGGTTTCTTACTTCCTGGAAGATCTTCGGATCCGGTTTGGAACAGTTGATCTCATCGGAGTAGATATGAAAATCGATGTACTGATCTAGATCTTCACCAATCAGGAATTTCCTCATGGTTTTCCCTTTGATAAATCCTGTATTGCTTAAAATATTAATGGTTTTCCCCTGGTTTTTAATTTCATCAAAAAACTGGTGGAGGTTTTCAAAAATAACCACAGGTCTGTATTCGAGGAATAAATCTTCGCTTTTCTGATAAAATTCGGTCAGCTGATCTTTGCAGATCGTTTTTAAATCGACGTCAAGCGCATGTAGAATCAGCAGGTAAATCTCGTAAGTATCCACGTTTCCGCCAAGGACTTCATTGATGGTATTGCAAAGGTCGTCGTAATATTTTACGGTTTTCGTTACCTCGTCAAACGGCTTATCCACCTCGAAAAACGATGCGAAGAGTTCCACTCTTTTTGCTTTGAATTCAGGGTGAGATTTTATCAGGGTAAGCCACAAATCAAAGGAAAAATGGGAATGACTGCGGATGTCTATATCTGTTTTCAAAATGTTACAAGTTAAAATTCATTTAGCTTTTCCTGAAAAAGATCGATGGGTTCATGCTTTTTCATCATTAGTTTTAACGAATGGTTACAATTCTCTCCAAAGATAGAATTTTCTCCTTTATCCTGTTTTTTTTTAAGAATATTTAAGATACCTGTCAAATAGAAATTCAGTATATATCTAACAAACCATTATCAATTAAACAATATCAATTATTCAAAATACAACATTATTAAATAATTATTATCTTAAATTAAGACATTATATTTAAGTAAATCCCATAAAAAATACCACAACCGGTTAATTTTTATCATATATTATTTTTATATTTGAATTGTTAAAATAAATAATCTATGAAAAAAATTTATCTGTTAGCCTGTGTGCTTATTGCAGGATTTTGCCACGCGCAAACACCAGCGTATGTTCCTGCTTCAGGATTGGTCGCCTGGTGGGGATTCAGCGGAAATGCCAACGATTCCAGCGGAAACAATAACAATCTCACGGTGAATGGCGCTACACTTACGGCAGACCGCTACGGAAATGCCAATTCCGCTTATTCATTCAACGGGACCAGCAGCTATCTTACCAATAGTGCCTTGTCCTACGCTTTTTCACAATCAGGAGCCCATTCCATCTCTTTCTGGATCAACAGGACGGGAACTTCAGACGGAGTAGCGATGATGAGCGGATCCAATGCGCCTTCCAATTTTATATGGCTTATCCAGTCGGACACTTCTAAAATCGTTTACGGAACCAACAAACAGGGATCATCGTGGACGTGGGTGAACAGTCCGGTTTATACGGCAGGCTCCCAATGGGACCATTATGTTGCCGTATACAACAACCAGAACATGACGCTTTATAAAAACGGCGTATCGGTAGGAACCAATACCAATGCCTACACCTCAACAACCCAGGTTGCTTTGCCTATTTATATCGGAAGGGCCATCAGCGGAGGCTATATTGCGGCCAATATAGACGATGTAGGGATATGGAACAGAGCACTTTCCACAAGTGAAATCAACCAGCTTTACAGCTCTACCCTTTCTACCAAGGAGGTAAAAACACAACCGGTTTCGGGAAGCATTGCTCCGAATCCCGCTAAAAATTATATCGAACTTCACGCCCCGATCAAAGGATCAAAAACTTATACCATCACTGATGCCAACGGAAGACTTTTATCCAGAGGACAGGTTTCGGACAAAGAAAAAATTGATGTATCTGCCCTTTCCAAAGGAATTTATTTCATAGAAACAGAAGGGGTAAAAACGTTAAAATTTATTAAGGAATAATTCTGACTGTCAATATATTCCGCCGTCCTGTTTTTACAGGGCGGCTTTTCTTTTAGCTTCATTTTTAATACCGCTATTATAAAAAATTTAAAATTCTTTTTTGATTTTTTAAAAATTTTGCTAATTTCGCAACCGGTTAACAATCAACAATGTCAACAAAAATGATAAATATAATCACTTTAAGCAACCCTATCAGAGCAGTGTACTTTGGTAGCGCTGAATATTTATCTGAATAACGATCGACCTTTACAAAAAATATAACGAAGGCCTGTCTGTTCAGATAGGTCTTTTTGCTACCCTACTTTCAGCACATAACTACTAAAAGCTGCCTGAAACTTTAACGGAAAAACATACTTCAATTCTCACCTATCAATAGGTAGGGAAAGGAAAAACCTATGTCTGACCGGTTGTAAAGCAGCAAAAAAATCAAACATTTAAAACAAACAAAATGAAATACAATACACGAAATATAGGGATTATAGCACACGTCGATGCAGGAAAAACCACTTTAACGGAACGGCTGCTTTATTACACGGGGATGATTCATAAAATCGGAAACGTAGACGAAGGAAATACCACGATGGATAAAGACATTCAGGAAAAAAACCGCGGGATCACGATCTCTTCGGCCGCCATTTCTACCCAATGGAAAAAAGGCGATGGTCTTTTCAACATCAATATCATCGATACACCGGGGCATATTGATTTTGCGGTAGAAGTAGAGCGTTCCTTACGGGTGCTGGACAGTGTAGTTGCTGTTTTCTGTGCTTCTTCGGGCGTGCAGCCGCAAACGGAGAATGTCTGGTTCCAAGCGGAAAAACATGATATTTCCAAAATCTGCTTCATTAATAAAATGGATCGGATCGGAGCCGATTTCTTTGCGGTAGTCGAAGAAATCAGGACCAAGCTGAATACCGTTCCTCTGGCCCTGCAAATTCCGATGGGTTCGGAAGATGATTTTGAAGGCATTATCGACCTGATCCGACAGAAAGCCCTTTATTGGATTGATGAAAATGGGGAAACCATCGTGGAGAAAGAGATTCCCGAAGATTATCAGGAAGAAGCCCGCGAATACCGGCTGAAATTAATGGAAACATTGGCAGAATACGATGAAACTTTCTTTGAGGTATTCATGGAAAGGGAGGCCGAAATCACGGAAGAACTGATTTTCAATACTGTGGCAAGAGTCTGCCAATCAGGTCCTACGGTTCCCGTCCTGTGCGGTTCCGCTTTTAAAAACAAAGGGGTCCAGCCGTTACTGGATGCCGTGGTTACGTACCTTCCGGCTCCGGACCAGCTGCCTCCTGTAAAAGCAAAAGAAGCCAATACAGGAAACTCTTTGGAACTCGAAAGAAATGAGGACGAAATTTTTTCAGGATTGGTTTTCAAAGTCGTTATTGATAAACACATGGGAAAAATGGCGATGCTGAGAATCTATTCGGGAAGCATCCAACCCGGTGATATGGTACAGAATGTGAGAACCGGTGAAAGCTTCCGGATTTCAAGGATCCTGCAGATGCATTCGGATAAAACGTTATCGGTGGAAAAAGGAAAAGCCGGCGATATTGTAGCCTTAACCGGCATTAAAGATGCGAAAACAGGAGATTCCCTTTCCTCTTTGGAACGCCCTGCCCTGCTTGAATCCATTACGATTCCGGCTCCGGTGATCCGCGTTTCGATCGAGCCGAAGACCAATGCTGATGAAAAATCGTTCGGCCTGGTGCTGGCTAAAGTTCAGGAAGAAGATCCATCTTTGGTAATCGAAAGAGATCCGCAGACCGGAGAAACCCTGTTGAGCGGACTCGGAGAGCTGCACCTTGAAGTCACGCTGGAAAAAATCCGCCTGAACCACGGGATTGAAATCAACCAGGGAAAACCGAAAGTTTCTTACCGGGAGATTTTAACGGCAACCAGAAGGCACCGGGAGAAGCTCTCTAAGCAGAACGGCGGAAGCGGGCAGTTTGCCGACATCACGTTTGAAATCGGGCCGCGGGAAAACAATGCACCCGGACTGGAATTCGTGAATCAGATTAAAGGCGGTGTAATTCCGGGTGAATTTATCCCCTCTGTGGAAAAAGGATTCCGGGAAGCCATGCAAAACGGACCCATTGGCGGCAATCCGCTGGAAAGCATGCGGGTCGTGCTGCTGGATGGTTCTGCACACAGCAATGATTCCAATGCCCAGGATTTTGAAATCGCTGCCCGAGATGGTTTCAGAACGATCGGAACCGCCTGCCAACCGAAATTAATGGAACCGGTCATGCAGGTGGAAATCCAGACCATCGAGGAATATACCGGCGTCGTAACAGCGGACATCAATAAACGAAGAGGAATAATCACCTCGATTGATGAAAGATCAGGACGAAAGGTCTTCACCGCCGAAGTCCCTCTGGCTTCCACTTTCGGATATATTTCCGATCTGCGGACGTTGACGAGCGGAAGGGCCTCGATCAGCATGAAATTATCGCACTACGCTTTGGTGCCTGATTTCATAGTTAATACTTTAATTACCTAAAAGACAAGGGCTGCAAAATAAATTTTGCAGCCCTTGTTGGGTTTATAGGATGAATTGTTAATGGTTAATGGTGAATTTTCCCCACGGATTTACAGAGATCTCTTTTGACACATAAGTCACAGAAGCATAATGATAAGCCTGAGAACATTTCAGATCACATCAGAGAAAAATCAAAGATTTTTTTATTCCTGTTTTGGAAATTGACACTGATTTTTATCGGGAAGTGAAATAAAGTCCGCTCCTGTTGATGAAATTTTGTGGCGTAATATGATAAACTTCCAGCATTCATCTTCCAGCCTCCAGCCTCTCACTTCTCCGGCATCACCTTGTACGTAGGATCCTCCTGAATATTCACTTCGATAACGGCTTCGGCATTTTTGAGTATTTTCCGGCAGTCTTCACTAAGGTGTTTCAGATGCAGCTTTTTGTTGTACTGGGTGTACCGTCTTGATAATTTGTCCAGGGCATCAATGGCGCTCATATCCACGATCCGGCTTTCTTTGAAATCGATTACGGTTTGTTCAGGATCATTCATGGGATCAAACTTATCGGTAAAGGCCGTTACTGAACCGAAAAACAGCGGTCCGAAGATTTCGTAATATTTAACTCCGTTTTCATCGGTATGTTTCCGTGCACGGATTCTTTTGGCATTGTCCCAGGCAAAAACCAAAGCAGAAATTACCACCCCTACCAGAACGGCCAGGGCCAGGTTATGTAAAACAATCGTTACCAACGCCACCGTCATTCCGACAAAAATATCGGATTTCGGCATCTTATTGATAATGCTGATGGAAACCCACTGGAAGGTACTGACTGCCACCACCATCATCACACCGACCAATGCAGCCATCGGAATCTTTTCGATAAACGGTGCTCCGACCAAAATGATGATTAAAATCGTGACGGAAGCGATAATTCCGGAAAGACGGGCTCTTGAGCCGGCATTTAAGTTGACAAGGGTTTGGGCTACCATGGCACAGCCGCCCATTCCGCCGAAGAATCCATTGGCCATATTGGCGAGTCCCTGCGCTACCGATTCTTTATTTGCATTTCCCTTGGAATTGGTAATTTCATCCACCATCGATAAAGTCAGAAGCGATTCGATCAATCCCACCCCTGCCATAATCAGAGCATACGGAAATATAATCTGCAGGGTTTCCAGGGAAAAAGGAATTGCCGGAAGATGAAAACGGGGCAGGCTACCGCTGATGCCGGCGATGTCGGCTACGGTTTTGGTTGGGATATCCAGACCTGCAACAATCGCAAAAACGAGGACAATAGCCACCAGGGAAGCCGGGACCGCTTTGGTGATTTTAGGAAAAAAATAAACAATGGCTATCGTAAGTGCCACCAATCCTGCCATTATATATAAAGGCGTACCCTGCAGCCAGCCTGCCGCTCCATCGGCACCGGTGATCTTGAACTGCTCGACCTGAGCCATAAAGATAATAACGGCCAGACCGTTCAGAAAACCGTACATAACAGGTTGCGGAATAAGCCGGACAAATTTCCCCCACTTAAAGATCCCGACCAGCATCTGGAGGATCCCCGCCAATATTACGGTGGCAAAAAGGTAATCTACGCCATGGCTTTTAATTAAAGCGATAAGAACGACGATGGTGGCTCCGGCACCTCCCGACACCATTCCGGGACGTCCGCCGAAGACAGCGGTGACTAACCCCATCATAAAGGCAGCGTATAACCCCGTAAGAGGCGAAAGGCCGGCAAGGATGGCAAAGGAAAGCGATTCGGGAATCATCGTCATAGCCACGGTAAGACCTGCCAGCAATTCATTTTTGTAATTGATTTTTTTCGAAAAGTCGAGTAGAGCGATGGTATTTTTCATGCCCTGCAAAGGTAGGGGTAAGATTTATACGGTACAATTCTGCGGTATTCTATTTTTAACTATTAAGAAAATGATGAAGCTTTGCAACCGTATTTATGCTATTTTTCATCTTCTTACCGGAAGGAAAATTAAAACTCTATTTAATAAAATTCTAAACAGCATCGATCCCGGCAAGCTTTACTATTCTTCTATTGTAAATTAGATTCTTTGAAAAATCCTGACTATATACATTAAAAATTTGCTAAATAACCACCCATACACCACATTTTTTTAACTAAACCCATGGTATTTTATATCATTTTTAACATTTTTTTGATTTTAAATAAATTTCCTATTTATTTTTTTTGAGAGAATATATAAATTTTTTCTATATTTGAATTTGTAAAGAAACATAGTGCACGGAAAAAATTTTAGGAAGCATATATTATTGTCCATACTTTAAAAAAGTTGGAATCGTATGTTTTGAGGCAAGTCAATGATGGATAGGAATAAAAACTCGGGTTATTGCCAGACAAAGAGTAACATGCAAATTTCTTTATGATTAAAAAACAGATTGTACCCGGTTTCCATTTTGGCAACCTTAATTCTGATTTTTTCGTATTTATTTACACTTCATAATTTTCCATCCAACTTTTTTTAATGCCGGCGAAAAAAATGAAAATAACATACCCCTGTGGTTAAAATTGAAAATTGATTTAATAACACCTAGATTTATTAATAATAATGTTGTACAAAGAAATACATATCGGAAAGTTTATTAAAGAGCGAGTTAATGAACTGGAAATGAGCTCAGAAAGAGTATGCAGTTTCCTTAAAAAAGATGAAGAGGCTGTTGAAAAAATGTATGAAAGCAAATCTCTGGATACAGATCTTCTGTTGAGATGCTCGAAATTACTGGAATATGATTTTTTCAGAATCTACAGTTCCCACCTCATCCTGTATTCTCCTCCTTCCGCAGTAGATAAGACTAAGAATCCGAAGTCCGATAAAATTCCTTATTTCAGGAAAAATATTTATACTCAGGAGATTAAAGATTTCATTATCGGGAAAATACAGTCCGGCGAAATGACGCATAGTGAAATTATCGAGGAATATTCCATTCCTAAAAGTACGCTGCACCGTTGGCTTCAAAAAATCTAAATCCTGAACAAAATGATGCGACCCAATTACACAAAAATTTATCGTGATATGCTGAAAGAAAGGGATCCCGAAAAACTGGAAGACCCTAAAGTACAGCGCCTTATAAAGAACCTGAAAACAACGGAAGATATCCTGAAGTTTAACGACCTTGTTTTTGAATCGTCTAAAGAAAGTTTGCGAAACAACCAGAAACTGAAGACGTATGATAAGAAAACCATGCTAAAGCTTTTGCAATACCAGGAAAAACATGGTCTTTCCACGAATTATATGTCGAAAAAATACAAGATCAGCAGAACGACCATCGCCAAATGGAAAAAAACTTTTGAAGAAGAGTATCAGAAAATCACATCCAAAAAATAAGTTCAGGGCCTGTACCCTGTAAAAAAATCCGGTGAAATGAGTTCACCGGATTTTTTGTGTATAAAGGCAATGGATGGAAAAAGAAAAAAGCGGGGCACATTCTGCCGGAATCGAACCGGATAGCCTTGCAGAAGTGATCTGCTGCGCTATTCCTCCCCTTCAAATGGTAACGAAGCATCTTTTCCCTACGACACTTTATGTTTAAAAAAACAAGGCAACATCCGAAAAGCGTATGTGCGTGCTCTAACCAACTGAGCTACTTTTCCTATTGAAATTTTGTGTTTTTGATTGTGGAAAAGGCGGGACTCGAACCCGCGACCCCGTCGTGATGAGCGAAGTAACACTATTCTACGGCACTTGTTTATTGTATACAGATAAGGTAAAAAGCGGAAAAGGAGATGCTCTTTCAGAGCGCCGCTCTTACCCTTCCCGGGCAGTGAGCCGGCAATTCAACATCTGCGAGAGACTTGCGCTTCCTTACGAAAGCTTTTGCCCGGTTGGTTTTTAACCCAACTTCACCGGTTCGGTCGCCCGAATGAAGCTACCTTAGGGCCGTTATAATTACGAAGTATCCTTTTTCTACGACACTTATCTGTACATTTTTTTAATTAAAAAGAGGCAAAAGACGAGAAAACCCTTTATATAAACCCCTTAAGGTTTATTCTGGAGTCGAACCAACATCATAAGATTAACCGAAGTAAGTTTTCTCTAACGGCACTCTTGGTTTATATCGGGATAACTTGCCATACAGACACTTACGGCTTACGTCCTACTGTTTAGACGACTGTTTTTTACAGGCAGGATCTGAACCTGCATCTTAAGCCTGGAACGAAGTATTTCTGTACTACGACACCCGATATGATTTTATATTGAAAAAGAGGCAAAAAGCGAAAAAGCAGACATGCACCTGATCCCTACTTTTATTCGGGAAATTGCACCTGTTCATAGATTTCTGAGGTCTATATTTTATCCGAAGTAAGCCTTTTCTACGGCACTCTTTTGTTTTTAAATCAAGGTAATGATGATAGAATCTTCCGTTCATCTGCTCTACCGGCTGAGCTACATCCCGTTTACAACAGGGATGGCAGGAATCGAACCTGCGACCCAATGTCTAACTATCGAAGTATGATTCTGAAACGACACTTGATTTTATGTTTTTATATCTTTTTCTAAAATTACAAGGCAAACAGTAATAAAAGCTGTCTTAAAAACGTCCAGCCACCCGACCACACCTTCCGGCGAAAGGATTTGAACCTTTGTAAAAATCGAAGTAACTTTTATCTACGGCACTTGTAAGTCATGTTAAACCGGGCAAAATTCAGGAAGAGGCTTTTTTCAATTTGGATTCGAAGGAACTCTTTCTTACGGCATCGGTTAGTTTAAGTTTTTATGGTTATTGTTTTAAAATTATTGCTTTAGTGCGCATTTTTTACGCTATTAAATTTATTTAAAAAACCAAGTAACAGTTTATAAGAGTTGGATTTATCTATTCAAATGTTAAGTATGACGATGGAACTCTTATGGTAACGACATTGGTTTATTCAAACCGGGCGATGCAGCGAAAAGACTCTGGTTCAAGTGGAAATCGAAGGAATTCTTTTCTTACGGCACCGGTTAGTTTTTTAAGCAAGGTAAAAAGCAGACAGAGACTTATCGGCAGAGCGATACCCTTACGCCATTCCTTAAAGGAAACAGGATTCGAACCTGTATTGCTGCCCCCTGAAGTAACTCTGTTTTACGACACTTGCTTTTTAAGTTTTCATGGTTGTTGTTATTTATTGAAGCAAAATTATACGGTTAATGCGCATTGTTTTTACGCAGTTGAAATTTATTTGAAAAATATTGAATCAATAATTTCACCTAGTTTAACAATTCCTAAAAACGGCAGTAAAATAATGGCCGCAATAAGCAATATAAATCCGGCTTCGCTGAAAAAGCTATCTTTGGATTCTGTATAATTCCCTTTTTCTCTTCCTTTCCTTTTAAAATTTGGAATATGCTTTGTTTTCTTAAAACTGTCTGCTTCAAGTTCTTTAATGATATTCAAAGTATACAACGGAAGCTTATTTTTATCTCCCCGGAATACAATATCTTTAAGAATAGCATTCCTGGAATTGCTTAATGAGCTTCGATAGATTTCAACGGCTTCTTTCATTTCAAAATTCTGAGGTTCAGATAAAATCCAGAATTTTCCGGCTTCATCCTTAAATCCTGCTGCGTAATAAATCTGTGCCAGCTTTCCCCGTAATGAGAGATCATCCGGATATTCATTGATGAGGTTCCGCAACCGTTCGCAGGCTTTTTTCTTTTTTCCTGTTTTAAGATCCTGTTCGATTTTATAAAAATGAGTTGCCATTTATTATGATTTTAATAAAAATGAAGCATCGATAGATCGTTCACTTGGTCTTGAAGCAAAAGAACCAGAAATTCAAAACTTGCGTGGATTTACTATTTGTTCTCTGTTTCTACTTTTGGGTCTTTCATAGCCCCGATTGCAGCGGCATCCTTTTTCGGTAAGGCCTTTGCTTGGGCGAAAAAGATACAGTGGAAAGCGGGATCAGGCTCCTGATCAAATCAGCGGCAGACACCCATTGTATATTACTCATTTAAAAGCAGTGCCTTTTACAGCACCACTTTTTTGATCATTTCTACTGCCGATTTCCGGTCTTCCAAAGCATTCAGGACATCAAAGATTTTGTCTGACCAACCTGCGACCAGGTACACGTCATTTTTTCTAATATCCAGGGGCTGCTTTCCGTAACCCGCGAGGTCGAAAATATACAGTTTGGCTTCCGGATGAAATCTCTTATAATGATTCCAGGAATCTTCAAAAGAATTCCGGGTGCCGTTGCTGTTCCAGAGTTGGGTATCGGTAAACAGCATGACTTTATCTATTTTTTCCCTTCTGTTCAACAGGTCTTCGATCACCAGGTAACCGTTGGTGGAATATCCTACTTCACCTTCCCTTTTGTAAAATTCATCAACGTTTCTCAGGATCCCGTTTTTAGGCATCGGAACTCTTTTCCAGGTATCACCGAACATTCCTGAAATGACGTTTTTGCACTGCGACTGCAGCATCATTGATATCAACAGGCCAATATCGTACAAGAGTACTTTGGATTTCGGGGAAACCGGCTGCTGCATGGATCCCGATACATCGGCCGCAATCACTACAGAAGTATCGAAACCGAATCCTCTGATGTTTTTTGCACTCATCATTACCGCATCTTCCAATGCTGCAAGAACAGACGACAGGTAAGGGGAACCGATGGTTTTCAGCTCACGGTACGCCGCCAGAAACCTGAATGGCAGCTGCTTTGAATTCCTCACGGCTTTTTCATCCGACAGGTACCGGCATACTTTTTCCATCGCCTGAGAAGAAACATGGGCTTCCAGAATATTCCTCAGGTTTCTCAGGGTCGCCATATATCCAAGCTTGTTGCTGAAGATCAGTTCTTCCCACTTGGTTTTGAAAGCTGCTTTTCTTTCGGCATCATCCGCAAATTTGGTCTGACCCAATACGGAAAGTTCCACTTCCCAGGTATAAGGCGTTTCCAGCGAATCGTTCACGATTTTGTCGAAAATAGCCTGCTGATTTTCATCCTTTGCTTTCGGGTGCACGAGGAACAGCGCATCTTTCAGGGTTACTTCCGCTTTCCGGTTGTATTTGGCAAACTGGTATTCGTCGAACCTGTTGAAGGATTTCACCAGGCCTTTCTGGATCTGTTTTGAAAGCCGGTTAAGCTTTTTCAGATCGGTTCTTTCATTGGCCATCTGGTAGTACGCCAGCAATTCGGTGATTTCATCGGCTCTCTGGATCACGCCGTCAACGGTCCTGCTTACCAGGTCAGTACCCGAAGCCTGCTTTGCCAGTTCGGTCGTCAGCACCAACGGCACTGAACGCAGGTACATCTCTTTCCTTGCATACACGGCCAGTTTGGCTACGAATTCCGGATCATTTTTCTGAATCAGAGACTGGATTCTCGCTAATCTTTCGTTTCCTTTCTCATAGGTTGCATTGGATAATCCTGTTGTTACCACAGCACTGTACAATTCTTCCGCAGGACTCATGGTAAAAGCTTTGGCGCCTTCATGATTCATCACGGCTTTATTTTCTTTTCTTAAAAAATTAAATTTCATGGTTACTGTTTTTTAGTTAAACCTATTCCGGAAGATTATCGCTTCCTCTCTGATTTCTGATGCAAAGTAAAAAGCCTTTTGCGCAATGTTTTTGCGCAGTATTTTATTTTGTGAAAAAGTTTTTAATTTTTTTGATTTAAACACGAATGATCCTAATTTTTCACGAATAACACTAATCATTGGAGATACAACCAAAGAATACAATTTGTCTATGATATGTTTTATGTAAAGGAATTGGGAAATAAAAATTTTTGACAATGTATTTGATAGTTTTGTTTTATTAAAATTAATTCGATGATTAAAGGATTGTATGAAACCCATATCCAGGTTAGCAACCTGGAAAAAGCCGTTGTCTTTTATACGGAAGTCTTGGGGTTGGAATTTGCGCACCGGGATACAACCCGTCCGATCGTTTTTTTATGGATCGGCAAGAACAAAGCATCAATGCTGGGACTTTGGGAGCAGAAAGAGAATCTGCAGCCCCGTCATTTTGCTTTTACCGCAGACCAGGAAGACATCCTGAATTATTCCGTAGATTTTCTGGAAAATAAGAATTTGAAACCTTACAATTTCCTGAAAGACGGAAGCGAAAAGCCTATGGTCTTTGCCTGGATGCCGGCTTTGGCGATCTATTTCAACGATCCGGACGGCAACCAGCTGGAATTTATTTCCATTCTGGAAGGTGAAGGCCGGCCGGAACTTGGGGTGGTTTCGTATGAGGAATGGGTGCAGAAGAGCTAAGCTTTCAGGGTTTGGATTATCGGGTGCCAATAACATCGGGCTGCACCCGATGCTGATGTAAGCCGCCCTTTCAGGGCTTACCCAATTCCTCTTATTCAGGTCTCTACGATCAGCTTTGTTTTATTATAAATGGTAAAAAACAAAAACTCCCTTATAAAAGAGAGTCATGTTGATCTATTTATAATATTGCCATATTATTACATTTATACATTGTTACATTATTACATTTATACATTGTTACATTATTAAATTGATACATTTATATACCGTCAATATTGTTTCAGGCACCAGTGCAGAATTTTCGCAATATTTTTGGCATCATCCACGCCCCGGTGATGGGTTCCTTCAAGCGTGAGGTTCAGTTCGCCCAGAGCGCGGGCCATGCCGACGCTTTTGCGGACGGTAGGATGCAGTTCGCTAAACAGGGTTTTCACATTGATGTGGTCGTCACTCAGCGGATAATCCACATTGAACCTTCTTGCCTGGCTCTGCAGCATATTCAGATCGTAGTTACCATAGCTGGCCCACGTCAGGTTTTCGGAATCGTATTCCGCTCTCAGGATATCAAGAGCGTCTTCCAATAGGATACCTTCTTCATCAAGCATCTGTTGGGTAATGGACGTCAGTTCCGTACAGAACGGACTGACTTTCGAGTATTGAGGCTTTACCAGAATTCCCTCGTTTTTTGAAATCTTACCGGTTCCGGCATCCATCAGGCAAACGCCGATTTCAATGATTTCACTTTCCTGCCCTCTCGGCGGCCGGTCGTTCCAGCACGTCGCTTCAAGGTCGATAATTAATATGTTGTCTGTTGTTTTCATTTGTTTATAATTAAATTGTTTTGGCTGGAAGATGGATGATGGAGGCTGGAAGTTCGTACGTATTTTAAAACTTCCTTAATTCCTTCAACCCAATTCCTGCCGGCTTAATTTGCTTGGCCGGAAGATAGATGCTGGAAGCTGGAAGTTTTCTTTTATTTAAACGTACCGTTTCCTGTACCCATTTCCTGCCGCGTTGGTTTGCAGATGTACGATAAAGAAGAACGTAAACGGGAATTATATCCTTAAATAACTTCCAGCTTCCGGCTTCGGGCTTCCCTACTTTTTCATCCCATCATTTCCCGTAAAATCCGGGCGGCGTTATAAGCATCATCGGCTCCGCTGTGGTGATTGCCTTCAAATTCCATATTCAGGGCTTTCAGGGCTCTTTTCAGGCCCATCATTTTATACAGTCCATTGTAGGCTTTGAAGCGGTGCATGATGTTGATGTAATTTCCGGAAAAAGGATTTTCGATGCCCAGATAGTCGCACTGCTCGACGATCTGCTCCTTATCAAAGTCTCCGAATCCAGCCCAGGCAAGCGATTCAGGGTGGTACTCATTCCGGATTTTATCGCAGGCCTCTTCAAAATAGATTCCTCTTTCTTCGATCAGTTTTGGCGTAATTCCGGTAAGTTCCGTACAGAATCTGTTGATTTTGGATCTTTCGGGAATTACATAAATGCTCTGCTTATCGGAGATGATCTTTGTCTCCGTATCCAAGGTGCAGATGCCTATTTCTATAATATCGGTTTTCTGGCCGGGCGGGATTTTATCGTATTCCCAACACGTGGCTTCCAGATCGATAACGATTATTTCGTTGGTTGTTTTCATTTTGTTCGGTTGGCTGGAAGATGGATGCGGGATGATGGAAGTTTATTGATTCCATCAACTCCGGGTTCCATTGTACAGCCCCTGTTTTGATTGTAATATAATAGCTGGATGATGAATTGAAGAACACTGGAAGTTTACAATATTCCAAGACATCCAGCATCCATTACCCAGCTTCCATTTTCTAATTTCTCGGGGCAAACGGCGGGGTCCACGTTTTCTTCTGCATTATTTCTTTTACCTCTTTGTAAGAAACGGGATAGAAGTTGTGGCAATCGACGCCCACGTCAAAACTTAACGCTGCTTTGTCATCCGGAAGTGTTCCGTGCGAATGGCCGTAAAGCTGCCAGACGCCGCGGTGCGAGCCATTCCAGGTTCTCATGGCGTAATGAAAAAGGATGATCTTCTGCTTGCCGTTGCTGTTGTCCGGCTCGTCTATTTTAAGTTCGTGATAATCTTTTATCGAAGCAAATCTTTTGGGATACGTGAGTGCCGCTCCCTCATGATTGCCTTTGATGAGGTGAATATTCCCGTTAAGCCGGTCAAGGATTTCTTTTGTGAAATCCGGTTTGCCCAGACTGATATCACCTAAATGATAAACGGTATCGTTCTCTCCGATCCTTTCATTCCACCTTCTGATCAGTTCTTCATTCATCTGTTCCAGGGATGTAAAGGGCCTTTCGGAGAATTTGATGATATTTTCGTGACCGAAATGGTGGTCTGCCGTAAAAAATATTTTGGGTTTCATTTTTTTTAATTTTTTAATTACAAGTTGAATACTGTTATTCGTCTTAATTTTTCAGATTGGACAACAATACCTAACCTGCTGATTTAATATGTTGCTTGTCTTTAAAAACCTTTTACTCTAAAAGTTTTCAGGTTTGATTAACATCCAAAGATCTTTCAGATCAGGAATGAATGTAGTAATCCATGAAGTACTTTTTCCAGAATTTTCTTCCGCTTTCCGAGAACCCCATTCGCCACGGGTCCGGTAAGGAATAACTTCTGCCCAAAGCGCTTTGGAAAGATCGATGGCCAGTAAAGCGGCTACCGTATCATGAAGGGCTTTTTCCTTCAGTTCCACGGCTTTCAAAAAGAGGTCCAACCCTTTATTGTGATTTCTGAATGGCATCAGCATTTCCGCATCGGTTTTTGTGAAGACCGCAGCATGGCAGACATTTTTACTGATCAGGCGCCTTTCGGTCATCGGGATTGAAAACAGTTCCTCAGCGGCCAGCGGATTGCCATTCAGATTAAAAGTTGCACAGGTGGTTTTCCCATCAAACTTTTCCATCCGGTGCTCTTTCGGGACGATGTTGTCCCCGGCGAAACCTCCCTGACAGAACCAACGGTCGAAGAAAACATCGGTTTCATACAAGGCATACGGATTGGTAAGGGCTGCTCCTGTCAGCAGCGTGCTATCCGGAAACTGACGTAGGGTCTCAGCCATGATTTCTGCTGCAGGGCCGTCTGCTTCCGAATCTTTAAATCCTCCGACCCAATCCCGGTGAAATACCGAGACACGCGGGGCGTCCGATTTAGGAGTTCCTGCGCCGATCCGGATATCTTCCCGGTCCAGAATATTGAGGATCTTTCTTACAAAACCAATCTGATCCTTCCCTCCCGGATGTATGGAAACACTCACCAGATGAACCCTGGGGTGCGTTGCCAAAATGGCCAGTGTCATCGCATCATCAGGATCCGCCGTTTCCATATCAAAATGAAAAGGTATTTTATATTGCATAATTCATTTTTTAGTTATTAGTTCCGACTTAAAAACAGTCCGGCTCAATCTTCTCCGAATGCCCTGTAAAAAGCTGCCTCAATGTCCAGCCGGTCGCTTTCCGAGTACCGCCTTGAAAAATGGACCGGTACGGCTTTCTTCACTTTACAGTCTTTCATGATTTTCCCGGATGCCGAAGCGAAGCTGTGGTAATTCGATGCGGCGAATTCCCGGTCTTCATCTTTGTAGAAGGTTTCAATGTACACCCGGTCTGCGTTTCCAAAGACCGTTTTTATTTTTTCATAATTGCCTTCGTCTGCCGCATGATCCATGATCACACCGAGTCTGTAGCCTTCATTCCGCGTCAGCAGATGGAATAATTCCGAAGCCTGATAAACCGTTCCTTCGATTTCAATGGCTTTATCAGTTTCATTATTTTCGAAAGCAGTTTTCAGTTCGCTGATCCATTTTCCTTTTTTAAATCCGGAAGCATTTTCATTGAAGGTAACCGAATCTTTTTCCTTAAAAAGATAGGCAATTGAGTCCGTTTTATGATCGAGAATGGCAAAGCTGACGTTCACATATTCATCATCAAAGAGGAAATCCTGGCTTTTTACAAATTCAAGATTCCAGTGTGGCGGACGGATTTTATAGACCTTAATTTCTTCTTCTGAAACAATTTCCCGGATTTCATATTCAATGGCGTTTTCATCAATCAGGTTCCAGGTGTAAGATTTCAACCGTGCTTCAATCTGCCGTTGAATATTCTTCGGCCCGCAGACCACCACTTTTTCCCCACTCCCGATCTGATGCCTGAAGATCCCATCGAAATTGGAAAAATGGTCAATGTGGGTATGACTGATGAATATGGCCGATACGGATTGCACTTCTTTCACCTTCAATAAGCTTGCTTCACCGCAATCGCACAGATAATGCTTTGCGGAGTTCGGAACTTTTATTAATATGCTGATGTCTTCCTTAAAAAGACTTTTTATTTCTGCCTGTAACATTTTTTTTCAATTTTTATTAACCGTAAAGCTTTACCTGTAGTTCATCATTTCATAGGAATCTAAAGGTATTTTTCCCTATGGACTCTGCCTGGATTCCTACGTAATGACAAGTAGAAGTTCAAACATCCAATATTTTCACTTTACGGTTCAATTTAACACATAAAAAGTTCCGGTAAATCGATTACCGAAACTCAATTATCTAAAAACGTATTCTTTTGCCGCCTTTCTGCGGATTCCGAAGTCAGATTTCCTGATTTTGCACATCCTTTCATCAGCCATGTGATGGAATACGATGCCTTCCATGTTATTGTCGGGATTACTCAAAAAGCTTTTGATCCATTCAAAATTCAGGCTTTCCAGATCCAGAATTTCACTTCCGTGCTTTACCAGCAAATGGCCTTTGATGTTTTCAGGATTCCCCTGCACCTTTTCACCGATCAGCTCGTAAGTGCCGTCTTCTACCGTGCCGGATTTAGCCAACGCGTGAAAACCTTCCCAGAAGTAAGCATCTTCTTTTTTAGTTAAATCGCATCCCACCCAGTGCGGATGATGTCCGGTTACCGGATCTGCTTCCTGACACGGAATTGCCCCTTCCGGAGCTATTTTTCCTTTTTTGGCATCATACCTTTTGAACAGCTTACCGTTGATGACTGCGCATGCGGAACCGTCGAACTTCTGCGTCGCTACTGCTTCGCCTTCAAATACCCAACAGTTTTCGGGATTGATTTCGTTAATACCCCGTCCTAAATTATGTATGTCTTTTTTAAATAATGTACTTATCTTTTTCATTGTTCATCGTTTTAAATAATTATTTTGAAACGGTCAGCTCTTCTTTAACCTTATCAATGACTATGGCATTCAGTTTTTTGTTAATCCTTTTTTGTTCTTCTTTTTCAATGCTGTCGAAAGCTTCCGGGAAATCCTTTCCGAAATCCTCGAGGATGTCCTGTGCGAAAAGGCCAGTTACTTTTCCCGCCATCTTAGGCCCGAATTCGCCGATTTTGCTGATGACGTTGTTGAGTCTGTTAACCGTAGCATATTGCTCTAGCTCTTCCCAGATGTTCTGAGCGGCTTCACCGAACCGGATCTGCTTCTGAACCTTTTTCTCCTGCTTTCTGACCACCTTGGATTTTTCGATCCATTTTTCATTCTTATTCTTAAGGATAACCCTCGATCCGTTTCCAAAATAGCAGGTTTTCAGGGTTTTTATAATCGTTCCTTCGCACATATTATCCTCCATTTCCGGGAATCCCAGCCACGCCGGAATCCTGGAATCGAAAGCATTCGGGAAATCCAAAGCTTCTTCCAGCGTTCCCTGGAAAAGGGTTTTTGCGTAGAAAAACCCGGTTTCCTCAAAAATCCGGTTGATGACTTCCGTATCCAGGTAAGTCGTACCATTCAGTTTGATGTCGAACGCATAAAATTCGTTATAGGGTGCATATTCGATGCCTTTCTGTACTTTAATTGCATCTGCCACCGGTGCCACGTCTTTGTGCTTATATCCTCCTCCGAAAATCTCCCCGTAGATGACTACCGTTTCAACCTCCGGATAAAGACTTTTCACTTTTCCAAATGCTTCAATTACTTTCTCCTTATAAAGTTCCAGCACGTGATAGGCGTTGAAGAACTTTTCTTCCCTTTCAATGAAAGCAGTCCTTTTGGCGATTCTGATTTCCTTTCCGTCGGTAAAGAAAGAGAAATTGGCACCATGAACCTTTTCCTGCACGATAAAAACCTCATCCCCGAAACCCTGGATCCTGATCTGATCGATCACGCAGGCCTGGTAAGCATTTTCTATCGAGTTGTATGTTTTAAAAATCATTTTTTTAGTTTTTAATGTTTGAACGCAAAGGCCGCAAAGTTTTTTTTAAAATTTTTACTGTTTAAAAGTTCGCAAAGGCGTTTCACTCAGCAAAGAAATACCTTATGCTCTTGGATTTTTGATTTAGCTATAAAGCCATCACTGTTTTTTAAAATTATTTAAAAGGCTTTCAATATTCTGCTTCCCGACCGGATTCATGGAATGGCAATAATATTCCGGCAGCTCCAGATAATGATCCATACAGTATTCCACCAGCCATTTGGCACAATCGTAGCCTGTTTTTTCAACAAATTTCCTACTGTCTGTTTCTAAACAATGTTCATCAGCAAGATCATGATCAAAAGAGATCATTTTCGGCAGCCCTTTTTCCAAAATCCGGTCGACAAACGCCTGATAGTTCCTGACGATATGCCAGTCATCTCTTTTGAAAATTTCCTGTTTCGTATATCGATAGGCGTCTTTCGGATGCCTTATGTCGTCCAGAAACAATAATCTTTTGGTTAATTCCATTGCTTTATTTTTTAATCTGAAAAGTAAACATTCAATGCTTTGATGATACTTTTCACGTTGGTATTGGGATAAAATCCGGAACTGTTGATGCAGTTGATTTCAACAATCTTCCAGCCTTCATCCGTTAAACAGATGTCCATCACGAAAGCTTCCTCAAGGTTGAAGAGCCGGAGCATGTCCCTTGCAAAAGCGAGTCCTTCTTCCTGAACTTTTTCCTCAAAAGGAGCCTGGTCATTAAATTTATAATATCCGGCATCGATGATCTGCCCGCCCACAATCCAGAGCCTTGCTTCCTTGATTGTCGTTTTCGCTTCTGAAACCTGAATCAAAGAATCTTCCGTAATCCGGTTGGATGGATTTTCCAGTGCTTCAAATACAAAATCCTTCCATTCCGCTTCGCTGAACACCCTGCCCGTAAAAATCTTGGCTTCGTTATAGGGTTTGATGAATTTCTTTTCCTCTTTTTCCCAGGTAAGCCTATCCGAAATTTTACAGACCGTAATTTCATGATTCAGAAGATGCGCTCCGTAATATGCTGAATAGACTTGGTACAGGTGGTTACCGCCGTAAAACGAGCCCGGAAACCAGCTGGTATTCTGCTTAGCCAGTCTGGCGATGGTTACGGATCCGTACACGAAAACATCTTTCCGGTCTGTTTCAAAATCTATTTTATCCGCCGTTGCAGGAATATTAACGACCCCGTAATCGATATTGAGTTCTTCCAGTGCATCAAAGATCTTATAATGATCGGGATCCAGATATATATATTTGACTGTACTAAGAAAAACATGGTTTTTGGTTTTTATTATTTTAATTTATTTTTTACCATCTCCGACAATTCTATTTTTGCCGCTTCGGGAAATCCCGACAATCCCGGAATATCGTTGTATTCCAAAATAAGCCGTTCCCCGTCTTTTGTCTGAAGGACGTCAATCGCCACAATATCAGCCCGGATGTCTTCCTTCAGCTGTTTCACTTTTTCTATCCATTCTTCCTCCGGTTTGATGAGCTGATATTCCCGGGTTAAAGAATTGGCTTTCCAATATTTGCCTTTTCTTTTCATCGCCCACACCTTATCATTTACAGCAAGGTAGCGGATATCATATTGATAATCGATAAACTGTTCCGTGGTCACATAATCGTTGTGAATAAACAGTAGATCTTTGAGTTCCTCCCACTGTTCTTCGTTCGTCACGAGGCTTTTTCCATATCCACCGTGATGGTTTCCCACTTTAACGACAAAAGGAAAATTCATCTCAAGATTTCTGAGCTGGTTCGTTCCGGTAGCTACATTAAAATCAATAACGGGTAAGCCGAGTTTCTTCAGCCTGTTCAGCATGGACAACCGGTCGTATCCCATCAGTAAGGTGGAAGCGGAATTTACGCAGGGAATTCCCGAATAGTCGATCAGTTCCAGTATGCTCCGGTGCCTGGCTTCGGGATTTACAGCGCCCAACCGCCAAAAAATAACATCCGGCTTGCAGGCTCCGTCAACATCGATAAAGTATAAAGCAGAATCCTTTATCACACATTCCACTGTCTGGATTCTCTTCTGAACCACATGGTATCCTGCGAAATAATCCGGCCAGTATTTTTCTCCGTTGATGATTAAAATGGTTTTCATGGTTTTTAATTTTTTAGATTTAAATAAAAGCCGGATGATAATAGATTTATAAATTTTAAAATTCTGATTGTAAAGCCAGTAGCAAAAAGCTAATTGCTGTCAGCTACTTAAAACTTCCAGCCTCCGTCATCCTGCTTCCTCCCTGTTACACCATCATATCGGCGCAATTGGAGCTGGCAAAGGCAAAAGGTTTCGCTCTGAACACATATCCCATTCCGAGAATATATCCCATCGCATCTTTCAATGCAACATTGGATTTAAAACCGGGGTCGGTATTGATGTCTGCGTGTACCTCCATTTCCACTCCATAGGCATCCAGCACCGCACAGATGGCATAAGCAATTTCTACGGATTTGTTGACTTCGTTCAGCATCCTTTCTTTGATGCTGATGCGCTGGAATTCTCTTTCTTTTCTGATAAAGGTAAACGCTCCTTTCCCCTCCCGGATAAATACGACTGCCGTTGCATAATTGATCGCGTCACCATAGACATGGGAATCCGATCCCACACATACTTTCAGTCGGTGGCCAAGGGCCTGTTCGCGGAGGATGGCTTCTTCTACCAGCTGGGTGATAGAGTTGCGGAAGATTTTTCCGTTCATGTTCTGCCATGTTTCTTGTTGCGTTTCCATTTTTTCTACATATTTGTTTGAATGTTAATTTACTACTGTTTTTAATTGGCAACTTTAGCCTGAGATTCACCATTTGTATATAGTCAATGGTGAATTCCTGCGGGTCAATCCGCTGCGCTTATCAATTTTATCATGGTTTTTAATTCACCATTCACTTGCGGAGCAAAATTCACTATTCGCCATTCACGCTTAAAAACCACCCCGTCAAAAATTCTTTCAGGATTTTCGCCACCCCTCCATAGGAGAGGAATTGCGGTTAAGATTTAGTCTAGGTATACTTTTGATTAAACTTTAGCCTTCACTTTTGTCAATGGTCAATTTCTGCGGATCAATCCGCTCCGCTCGTCAATTTATGCTGGTTTTAATTGACTATTTACTTGCGAAGCAAAATTCACCATTGATCATTCACATTTAAAAACCACCCCGTCAAAAATTCTTTTAGAATTTTCGCCACCCCTCCAGAGGAGTGGAATTAAGGTTAAGGTTTGCTAAAGTGTACTTTTGATTAAGCTTTAGCTCTAAAATTCACCATTTGCATTGTCAATGGTCAATTCCTGTGGAGTCAAATCGCTTCGCTTGTCAATTTTTATATTCGTTTTTAATTGACCATTCACTTGCGAAGCAAAATTCACCATTCACCATTCATTTTTTGACCATCTGACCGGGAATCGAACCCGAACAACAAGAGTACATTTCCTGCATGCTGCCGTTACATTATCAGCGGTTGGTGGAAGCAGCAGGATTCGAACCTGCTCAGCAAAAAGCAACGGTGTTACAGACCGCCCCGACTCTCCCGCTTCGGCGTGCTTCCTTTTTTATGAGCAATAAGTAATTGGCAATGCGTCATATTGTATACTAAATTTCCAATTCTAATTTTTAATTGCTTGTAAAGAAAAACAAAGCCTGTCTTATTTTTTGTTTGATATAAGAACTTCTGCGCCCGACAGGCTTTTCCTTTTTCTCCGGAACTATCTCATTTTAGTTACTTGAGATGGTTATGGGATTTGAACCCACTCAGCTTACGCAACGGTTTTGCAGACCGCCCCGACTCTCCCGCTTCGGCGAACCATCATTTTTTATGAGTAATCTTTATCTCTTCTATAATCTTCATTAAAAAACAAAGTCTGTCTTATTTTTTATTTGATGTAAGAACTTCTGCGCTTCGACAGACTTTATTTCACTAAAAATTATATTATGTCACTGTATTTCTCTTTTTTTTCTCCGAGATTAAGAAAAAGCCCGCCTGTATTTTGTGTTTTTTGGCTAAAGATCATCTGCGCTCGGCAGGCTTTTCTCTTCTCTCTTTGAAACAATTATTTTAATATCAATGGTGAACGGTCAATTCGCTTTGCCTGTTAATTTTAGTTCACTTGTGAAGCAAAATTCAGTATTGAACATTCACATTTAAAAACCACCCCGTCAAAAATTCTTTCGGAATTTTCGCCACCCCTCCAAAGGAGTGGAATTGCGGTTAAGGTTTTCCCGGCGTGCTTTTGATTAAACCTTCAGCTTTAAAATTCACCATTCACCTGCAAAGCAAAATTCACCATTGACTGTTCACTCTTTGTC
>CAJYRQ010000093.1 GCA_913777465.1 uncultured Chryseobacterium sp. | reverse complement strand
AATATTAATGTAAATATTTTTTTTACTTTAAGATAATCGCTGAAAAGAGAAATTAATAACCTTTTGAACCGAAAAGTCATATATTGAAGTACAGATCCAAATAAGTTAAATAGGTCAAAGGGATTCTGCAAGTTAGATCAGAGCACGATTGTTCAGATCAGGAGCCCGGATTTTGAAAAATAAGAATTGATGAACCGGATTTTGTAGTTATGTAAACAGAAAAATTCCGGCTTAGCTTTTTTGCTCTTCCGGACTTATGGTGTTATCAAAAATTATCTTACTTTTAGCCTTTCAAATAAATAACTATGAAAAAACTATTTTTTGCATTATGCCTAACGGTCGTATGCAGCAGCCAGACATTAATGGCGCAGTCTAAAGCTCCGGCAAAAGCGCAGACTACAAATTCCAAAGCTTCCATGCTGAAATCACTCCGAAACAAAATGGTACAGGGAATGGTAGCTAACGGTACTTCCAAAGCAAAGACCGAAAAATTTGCAGATTGCTTTATAAAAGACTTGGGCGAAAAATTAACGCCTGAAGAACTTACCTTATTTTCTAAACTGAATGATGTAAAACCCGGACAGAATCCTCCGAAAGAACTCATTAAAAAGGCTGAAGATATGGGCATCAATGAAAAAATGCAAACCGTCGGAATGAATTGCAGCTCACTTCTGAAATAGCAGCTACAAAAATTGATCTGACGATTGTTAAGAAAACAGGCGGCCGTAAATTCGGGCCGTCTGTTTTTTTTTAAGATCCATAAAGCAGGCTTTAAGTTTTAAAGATAAAAGATGCTTTGTCAGCCATGGTTTTTCTCAGCAGATTAATTAAGATATTCCTTCCGGTCCAGATTAAAATCCAGTATTTTACCGTCTCTTTTTATTTTAACGGTGATGTTTTTCTGATCCCTTTCAATCCGGTTCATGAAATAATAACATGCCTCTTCTTTATTCAGCTGATCCAGCACAACGTTATTGATGCTGATAATGGAATCCCCTATTTTCAAAGGGAAATGATCCTGCTGAAAAACAAAAGCCACCACCGGCTTCTGGTCGACAAAACGGTAGCTGAATCCGAACGATTCTAGCCTTGCCGGGTTATTCCGGAGCCGTTTCAGGTAAATTTTATTGTTTTTCCAATCTAAAATAAAAGAGAAATCTCTCAGGAACTCGTTTCCCAGCAGGTTTTTGTTACCGGTGGAAATAATTTCATCATGGAAAACGGTATTTCCCAACATCAGCGAATCCATCCTGAAAATAGCTCCGGCAACCGGCTTGGCAGTACCGAAAGCCCCTGTTGAATGCGTCCCGAAAGTTTCAATCTTACGGGAGGCTTTTTGCGGATCGAAATTCGTTTCGGTAATTTCAAACCGCCCTGAAAATCCTGTATCGAAAGTAAACTCTCTATCTTTGCCGAAAAAAGGCATTTTGATTACCGGTGTTTTCTGGGACTTCGCTTCAAACGGCAGAATTACCGAATAATTTTTCACCTCAAAATAAGAAAGTTCGAGCGCAGCCTCCAGCGAGTTTTCAGCATAATTAATTCTCCAGAACAGCTTGGCCATCTGGTTGGCCCCGATGATCCCGTCTACTTTCAGACAGCCCAGTTCTGCGGAATTAAGGTCTAAAACAATAGCCCCTACATTTCTGAAAACCAACTGATCAACCGTCATTTCAGGAAGTTCGGTAAAGATTTGCTGCTGTCTGCTGTTATTAGAATCTCCTACGGATCTCCTGTATTTTTTCTTAAGCTTCAGTTCATTGTAAATGGTACTGGAAATCACCGTCGGCGCCCCGGAATCGAAAAGGAAGTTGTAGAATTTCCCGTTGATGTTCACCTGTACGAAAGGAAGATTGTTTTCAAATCTCAGATTCACTTTCTCCACAGGATGCTGAAGCTGTACTTCCCCTTTTGCAAAAAACTTCCTGCTCTGCGCATAAACCGTAAGCGTCGAAAAAAGGAAAAGTGAGTACAGGATTTTCTTCATTAACTAATTTTCCTACGAAAGTAAGGTTTTAGGAATCAAATAATAAATTACCGGGCAAAATATTTAATAATTCTGACCAAAAAATTATTAACTAATGCTGAATGAGTCGGAAACCGGCAGCAGAATGCTTTTACGGTAATGGGTGCTTATCCAATCTGCTGACCAAAATATATTGTGATAAAAGGACTGTGCGTATTTACATGAAAATCAATAAAAAAGCCACCTGTTCAGATAGCTTCAATATTAAAGAAGCAGCTTTTAAATCTTATCTAAGATCTTTTTCGGCAATACCTTTACCAGCTGCGGTTTGTATTCTTTTTCGAGGATCACAAACTTCCAGGTTTTGCGGTCCTGGGAAATAGCGCAGGCTCGCATCTGCGCGTTGATCAGATAAGCATTTTCTGCAGCCAGGTATTTTACGTTGTTTTTACCGTATTTCTGAATAAAGGCGGTACCGATTTTCTTTTTCATATCGTCATTCATCGAACCGACATTGCATTTCAGATTGAAAAAGTAAGGAGCAATGGCAAAATATTCACTGCCGATCTTTTCAGGGTTTTCAATGGTCCCAAACTTGAGATTGCTCATGTCAATCTTTAGGAAAGGATTATTGTAGGTCATGGCCAGGATCTGGGCCATCTGCTCTTTCGGGATCACCGTGAAAAATTTCGGGTAGATGTAATCCACCCCCTGCCCGATCTTTTTTTCCTTAATGCTGTTAATAAATCCGGTCAAAGATTTTTTTATGGCAGCATCATCAGAATGGGTTTTGGTCTGGGCAAAACTGACCAGAGACAGAAGCATGAAAAGAAATAAAAAGCTGCGGGTTTTCATTGTTGTTTTGTTTTGAAAGTTTCAGATGATAATAGATTGTGAGTTTTCTGTTCCATAAGTCGAACAACAATTACCTGTCGTTACACGATTAGACAGATCCGACAAAAAAGCTGCCCTTTCGGACAGCTTTCAGTATTGTATTCGGATTCGATTATTTTACTTTTACCAGCTCAACATCGAAAACCAGCCATGCGTTTGGCGGGATTACGCCTCCTGCTCCTCTTTCTCCGTAGCCCATTGCCGGCGGGATCAATAAAGTAGCCGTTTCACCCTCTTTCAGTAAAAGGATTCCTTCGTCCCATCCTTTGATTACTCTTCCCATTCCGATCGGAATTTCGATTGGCTCGTTTCTTTTGAATGAAGAATCGAATTCAGTTCCATCAACCAGTTTTCCTGCATAGTGTACGGAAACGTTATCTCCTGCTTTCGGCGCTTTACCGTCGGTTGTTTTCGTGATTTTATAATATAGTCCGGATTCCGTCTTCTGCATTCCCGCTTTCAGATCTTCTACCATTTTCTCCTGGTTTGCCTTGAATTCTTCCTCTTTTCTCTTTTTCTCCGCTTCTTCTTTTGCAGCAGCTGCTTTGTTATTTTCAGCGATTTTTGCTTTCCCTTCAGTGAAAGTTTTTGCAGGATCGTAGTTTTTGTATTCGTCCCCTTTGCTGAAAATAGAAACCTTTTCCAAAACAATATCCGTCTTAGGTTTGTCCTGAGGCCCTTTTTCAACATTCGCAATCGTATCGATCACATCTTCTCCTTTTACCACTTTTCCGAAAATCGTGTGTCTTCCGTCCAGCCATGGAGTAGCTACTTCCGTGATGAAGAACTGGGAACCGTTGGTATTCGGTCCGGAATTCGCCATGGAAAGAATCCCTTTTCCGGTGTGCTTCAGGTCGTTTTTCTCATCTTCGAATTTATATCCCGGATCTCCCATTCCCGTTCCCTGAGGATCTCCCCCCTGAATCATGAAATCCTTGATCACGCGGTGGAAAATAGTCCCGTCATAGTAAGGAACGCCTTTCGCTTTTGCTTTGTTATCGATTTTCCCTTCTGCAAGTCCGATAAAATTAGCTACCGTTACAGGGGCTTTTTTGTCTTCAAACTTAACAATCATATTGCCTTTTGTGGTCTGAAGGTTTGCGTAAAGTCCGTCATTAAGACCTTCGTAAGTTTCTTTGTCTACGTTCATTTTTTTATAAATTGGTGTACAACTCATCAGCGAAACACTTGCCGCTGCCAGAATTATATTTTTGTTAAACAATTTCATGGATTATAATGCTTTTAATTTTATGATTAAAGGAATATCGTTATCGATTTTCTTTTCATCGCCATAGGTTCCGTATGCCAGGGCCGAAGGAACCAGCAGGGTTATCTCTTCCCCGTCACGGATAAAACGCAGGGCATCTTCTACCGCTTTCAGTTCATCAAAGTGCCCGAACTTCGCATCCCTCCGTGCAATCGGCTGATCATAAATCTTAGTCTGATCGAAATCATAAAGATCATAGGAATAGGAAATCAGGCTGTTGTCCTGCCGTCTCTGCCTTTGATCGAAGCCTTGGGCGTCGGTCCAGTAATTGAGCTGGGTCGGGTAAAACTTTACCGGTTGGCCGCTGATCCAGTCCTGGATCTGTGTTCTTTCCAGGCTGTTGAGGTTTTTCATCCTGTTCCGGGAAACCTCCAGGTCATTCTTGCTGAGAACGCCGCCCACCGGAGGATGGGTCTGCGCATTTTTGCTGCAGCCGACAATTGTTATTATTGATATGAAGAGTATTTTTTTCATAAACTTTTGCGAAAATACACATTTCGGGAATCATTAACAAAACTTGCCTGCAAAGTTTAGCGATTTTCACTGCAGCTACGGCAAAAACAAAAGCCGGAAAAAATTTCCGGCCTCTGCTTATCTTTTTATATTCCGATTAAACGGTTTCCATTACCTGGTCTACCTTTACTCTCCATCCGAAAGGATCTTCAGCAAGGTTGGTCTGAAGATCAACCAGATCATTTTTAAGGAGTACTGCGAAGCTTTCTTCGTCTGATAATCTCGGCAGCTCAAGCTTCTCACCGTTGTAGCCCAAAGCCTGGAACACGGTAGTTACCACTGCAGTTCCAACGCCCCATACTTCTTTCAGGGTTCCGTTTTTCTGTGCTTCGATAACGTCTTTTACTTTAATAGGCTCGATCTTTACTTCGATGCCTCTTTTGTTAGCCAGCTGGATAAAGCTGTCTCGGGTCACCCCGTCAAGGATTTTTTCCGAAGTCGGTGGCGTATAGATCGTATCGTTGATTCTCACGAAAACGTTCATGGTTCCGCTCTCTTCAAAATATTCGTGGGTCGCATCATCCGTCCAGATAATCTGCTCGTAGCCTTCTTCAATGGCCAGCTGGGTCGGGTAAAAAGAAGCCGCATAGTTTCCGGCTGCTTTGGCAGAGCCTACACCACCGCTCGCCGCTCTGGAATAATGATCTGAGATTTTTACAGAAACCGGTTCCGTGTAATACATTTTTGCAGGCGTTGCCACAATGGCGAACATATATTTATTGGCTACTCTCGCTTTCAGTGCTTCTTCCGTTGCGAATATCAGCGGACGGATGTACAAAGACATTCCTTCTCCGGAAGGGATCCAGTTGCGGTCTGCATCTACCAGTGCTTTCAGGCCGCCCAGAAACATTTCTTCCGTTACTTCAGGCATTGCAAGACGTTTCGCCGATTTATTGATACGTTCAAAATTCTTTTCAGGCCTGAAAAGGAAAACCTGTCCGTCTTTGTCTTTATAGGCCTTCATGCCTTCAAAACAAGCTTGTCCGTAGTTTACCCCCATCATGGCAGGAGTAAATTGTAAAGGACCATAAGGAACCAATTTTACATCCCCCCACTTCCCGTCTTCGTACTCACAGATGATCATATGATCAATTAAGGTGTTTCCGAATGAAAAGTTGTTGGGATCGAATGTAGAAAGTCGGGAGTTTTCAGTTTTTTGAATTATCATTTCTAAAATTTTTTATGAGGTTCTACAAATTTAATATAATTTTCTAAATATAAAAATTTTAGAGTAAATTTGTAAAAAAATAGCTTGAAAAGAGAAATTAAGACTACCAATGACGGAAGCAAAACATTGTTTATCAATGAATTAAATGAAAACTACCATTCACACCATGGTGCATTACAGGAAGCCGAACACGTGTTTATCAAAAACGGACTAAATTTATTAAATGATTACGAAATTAATATTTTAGAACTCGGTTTTGGAACAGGTTTGAATGTTTTGGTAACAATTAATGAATATTTAAAAACTGACAAAAATCATATCATCAATTATTTTACCTTGGAAAAATACCCCATAAACCAATCGGAAATTGACGATTTGGCGTATTTTGAGCTTTTTGATAACCCTGAATTCAGGAATATTTATCATAAAATTCATCTAGCCGACTGGGAAAAACCGACCGAAATCATTAAAGGCTTTCACCTGAAAAAGATCGAGTGCGACTTTTTCGACCTGAAAAACACCGACTTACCGAAAATAAATCTGGTTTATTATGATTGCTTCGGTGCACGGGTACAGCCGGACCTTTGGGAAAAATCCCTGTTTGAAATGGTTTCTGACAAAATGGCGGTTAACGGTTTGTTAACGACGTATTCTTCCAAAGGCAGCGTACGGAGGATTCTTCAGGATTTGAATTTCCGGGTGGAAAAGAAACAGGGTCCTCCGGGAAAAAGGGAGATGATCAATGCGGTGAAGATGTAATGTGATGATCTTATATATATATATAGATTCATTAATATTAAATAGAACTACCATTTTAGCCGTTAAGAGCTATGAAGAACTTAAGATTTTATTTTAGCATTATGCCAAAAGCACAGCTCACTTTAATTTTTCTAAAACTCCTGGCTCCTAATGGTTATTCAATATTAAAGAAGTAAGCTTATCAGTTGATGCTTCAAAAATATTGATGATTGACCAAAAGCTTCCAGCATCCGGCATCCATCTTCCAGCCTTAGATTAAGGGTCATTGCAATATTTAGTGATCTTATCACTTGTCCCGTTTCGGCTAAAATTCCTACATTAGCCTTACAAAATATTAGATATGATAGACAAGATCAACGTCAGGGTGTATGCCTGTGCGGTAAAAGACAGGAAAGTGCTGACCCTATTTGAAGAATATGCAGGAGAACCGTTAATGAAATTCCCGGGTGGCGGACTGGAGTTCGGAGAAGGTGTCATTGAATGCCTGCACCGTGAGTTCGATGAAGAGCTGAATGTAAAAATAGAGATCATAGAGCATTTTTATACGCAGGAAGGCTTTCTGGTATCGCGCTTCAGGGAAAACGAACAGCTTCTGACCATTTATTATATCGTTAACATCATCAACGAACAGGATTTCCTGATCCTTGATCCGTGTATCGAAAGGACCGAATGGATAGACATCGACAGGCCGGATAATCCGTTTCCTTTACCGGTAGATCAGATTGTCTTTGATAAATTAAAAGAAAAATTCCTGTAAGAAGTCTTACAGGAATTTTTTATATCTTATGTTTTATTATCTCGGTACTCTGAAGGTACTGGCACCCGGATAAGGCTGCAGATAACCGGAGTTCCAATTGGACTGAAGCAACGACTCCAGATATTCGTCGGTACGGTTTCTATGCGGATCATATTGGTCTTTAAGATCGATATCGGCCATCTTGCCTTTTACATTCCACCAGAAAGCGCTCCAACCTCCTCTCAGCTCTTTAATGATCTCGTATACATTTTTGCCGGTAGCCCGGTTCATCAGCTTGGCAAATACCTGCCCTTCGGTAGTGGTAAGATCCCTGAGCTGTTTTTCGTACTGGTCGGCCAGGATATTCTGCCGGTCCTTAATGTACTTTCTTTTGGACTTATCGTCCATATTTGTCATTTCTCCCTGGATATCGCGGTATTGCTGTAAAGCGGTTACGAAAAGCGGATAAACCCGGTAGAGCTTCTTGTTAAGGAAATAATAATAGTTCCGGTCCAGCTGGTTATTGAATCTCGGCTTGTTTAGTAAAACAAGTTCATCCATCACCACTACAGTCTCCCCATTGATCTCATAAATCTTTGCTTTCTGCCGCTCATCATAAAAATATTTATTTCCGAATTCGTCTGTTTTCAGCAATTCCTGGGGATATTGGCTTAACGGCTTAGCAATCACCGAATCTTTCTGACCGAAAATGCTTACCCCAAAAAAGAAAAGGAAAAGACAAATAATCTTACTAAATTTCATTATTTTTACACTTATTAGAACAAAAATTGAACGCAAAAATCATTCCTTTTTATGAAATTTGAAAAGAAATCTTTGAAATTCTTAGAGAAATACCTAAACACTTCATCCCCAACCGGATACGAGCATGAAGGCCAGAAAATCTGGATGGATTACATCCGTCCTTATGTTGATAAAGTAGAAGTGGACCATTACGGAACCTGCTACGGAATCATCAATCCTGAAGCTGAATTCAAAGTAGTGATCGAAGCCCATGCCGACGAGATTTCGTGGTATGTAAATTATATAACGGATGACGGTCTTATTTATGTGATCCGGAACGGAGGTTCCGATCAGACCATCGCCCCATCCAAAATCGTTCACATTCATGGTGAAAAAGGAATTGTAAAAGGTGTTTTCGGGTGGCCGGCCATTCATACCAGAACCAACCAAAACGAACCGACGCCGAAAATTGAAAATATCTTCATCGATTGCGGAGCAACGACCAAAGAGGAAGTGGAAAATATGGGAATTTACGTTGGCTGCATGATTACCTATCCTGATGAATTCTTTGAAATGAATGACCGTTATTTCGTCTGCCGTGCACTGGACAACCGGATCGGCGGGTTCATGATTGCGGAAGTGGCAAGGTTATTAAAGGAAAACAAAAAAACCATCCCTTTCGGATTATACATCACCAACTCCGTTCAGGAAGAAGTGGGGTTGTACGGCGCAGACATGATTGCCGATACCATAAAGCCCAACATCGCCATCGTAACCGATGTTACCCATGACACCACCACTCCGATGATCGAAAAGAAAAAAGAAGGCGACCAGAAATGCGGAGCCGGACCGGTGGTTTTCTTTGCGCCGAGCGTACATCATACTATCAGGGAACTGATTATTCAGACGGCTAAATCCAAAAACATCCCTTTCCAGCGGGCAGCAGCAAGCCGGGCGACAGGAACGGATACCGATGCCTTTGCCCATTCCAACGGCGGCGTCCCTAGCGCTCTGATTTCTCTACCGTTACGATATATGCACACCACGGTGGAAATGGTTGCCAAAGAAGATGTAAGAAATGTGATTCAACTTATTTACGAGACTCTCCTGGAGATCCAGCCGGAAATTAAACTGAAATACCACTAAATACAATTGATGACTGATAGTTCATGTAAAATACCGGTTATGTGCCTTTATAAAATGTAATCAAAGTAAACGATAAAAATAAAAATGAAAACAAAACTTATCGCTCCTTCCCTTTTAGCCGCCGATTTCGGTAACCTCCAGCGGGATATCGAAATGCTGAATCATTCCCAGGCCGACTGGATCCATGTAGATGTAATGGATGGAAGGTTTGTTCCGAACATTTCGTTCGGATTTCCGATGATGAAAACGGTGCAGCAGCACGCTACGAAATTTGTAGATGTGCATCTGATGATCGTGGAACCTGAAAAGTATGTGGAAGAATTTATTAAACAAGGGGCAGATCTTGTTTCCGTACATTACGAAGCGTGCACGCATCTTCACCGGACAATTCACCAAATTCAGGATCTGGGAGCCAAGGCAGGGGTTGTTTTAAATCCTTCCACGCCGGTGCTGATGCTGGAGGATATTATTGCCGACGTCGATCTTGTCCTTTTAATGAGTGTGAACCCGGGATTTGGCGGTCAGAAATTCATTGAGAATACCTATAAAAAAATTGCAGAGACCAAAGACCTTATCCTGAGCAATAATTCCACAGCTTTGATTGAAGTGGACGGTGGCGTAAATATCGACAATGCAGCCAGACTTTTTGAAGCCGGTGCCGATGTTCTGGTAGCGGGAAATGCTGTATTTTCGGCGGAAAGTCCGGAACGCACGATCGAGCTGATGAAAATCTGATATTTTTTTGAATAAATAAAATGCATAAAAAGGCAGTTCAAGGGAGAACTGCCTTCTTCTTTACGAAAATTTGAGCCTATAATGGTTATTAGTTTTAGAAAACTTTTAATGCTTAAATTTTCCTTTTGTTCTAATGCTTGTGTAAAGATGAAGATATTTGAAGAGAAAAACATCCGTATAAATACGGAAAATGCTTTTACGTATTTATACTGAATACCACCTTGGGATAAAATTTTAACTTAATTTATTAACTCAATTACCGGGGATAATCAGCATGACCTTCAGGAAATAAAATGCAGGCAGATTAAATAACCTCTGTAAGAAACAAAAAATCCGGAGAAAATTCTCCGGATCTTTTTATGATAAAGTGATTTTTCTTAGAAAATTTCTCTTCCTGAAAAATGGAACTGAGCTTCGATAAGCGCATTTTCATCAGAATCTGAACCGTGAACGGCATTTTCTCCGATGCTTCTTGCAAAAATTTTTCTAATCGTCCCTTCTGCAGCTTCGGCAGGATTGGTAGAACCGATCAATGTTCTGAAATCTTCAACGGCATTGTCTTTTTCAAGAACAGCAGCAACAATCGGCCCTGAACTCATGAAATCCACCAATTCTCCGTAGAATGGTCTTTCAGCGTGTACTTCATAGAATTTTTTTGCATCAGCTACGGTAAGCTGCGTCAATTTCATCGCTTTGATTTTGAAACCTCCTTCTGCGATCTTACCTAATATAGCACCGATATGTCCGTCTGCAACTGCATCTGGCTTAATCATAGTGAATGTAATGTTAGACATAAAATAGATATTTTTTTTAATGGTGCAAAAATACAAAAAATTCCTGTCTTTTTAATTTTAAAAAATTTTTAACATAAATATAACATTCGTTAAGAAATTTGGGGTTAAACTTTGGCACAGGATTTGATTCTATTATTATGATTCTCATGTTTAATTTGAGTTTTCATGGTTATTAGTTTTTACCCAGCTTAGGCTGGGTTTTTTGTTTGCTGAAACTCCCAAATTCATGCCTTAGCCTTCGTACTTCCGAATAATTAAACTGATGTTTAACAAAATTAGCCATCACAACAAGCCAAATTAGCTGATAAAGATAAAAGAGGATAACTCCCACAGCTCCCTCATAGGAAAATAAGTTTCCACAATAAACTTGAAGACTCTAAAATCTTTGTAATGAAAACTATCTGTGATTCCTGATTTTAATAAACGATCTCAACAAATTTATTAAAAGGCTAATTTAAAATCCATTAGATTTGTAATACATAGAAATTTTAACTAGAGAGATTCTTTCGTACCCGAGAATCTACCGATAGAATATCAGTAGATGAAATTTAAACAACATACAAACCTGTTTCTCACAGGCAAAAAGAAATAAAGGACAGGCTCTGAATTATTTTTGGGAAGCTTCTTCCGCTTCTTCCATCAGCTTAATGTAGGTAGCATAACGCGAATGCTGTATTTCTCCAGTTTCCAGTCCTTCGATAACGGCACATTTCGGCTCGTTGATGTGGAGGCAGTTGTGGTATTTGCACTCTTCCCTTTTTTTAAATATTTCAGGAAAATAATGCTGTACTTCTTCTTTTTCAATATCAATCATGGCAAACTCACGGACGCCGGGCGTATCGATTACATTGCCGCCGAAATCCCAGAAATGCATCTGGGCAAAGGTGGTGGTATGTTTTCCCTTCAGATGGGTGTCGGAAATTTCAGAAGTTTTCAGATTGAGGCCGGGCTGTAAGGCGTTGACCAATGTGGATTTTCCGCAGCCGGAATGCCCGAAAAATACGGACGTTTTGTCCTGAAGAAGTTCTTTTAGCTGATCGAGGTGCAATCCTGAATAAGATGAAATTTCCAGAGAGCCGTAACCGATTTTATTGTAAAGGAATTCCATGTCTTTCACCATCTCAATCTCCTCTTCATCCAGAACATCCATTTTATTAAAAAGAATTAAAGGAGAAATATTGTAGGCTTCGCAGCAGGCGAGAAACCGGTCGAGAAAGCCAAGTGAAGTTTCAGGATGCTTTAAAGTAAAAATGAAGCACGCCAGATCAATATTCGAGGCAATGATATGTGCTTCTTTGGAAAGGTTGACTGATTTCCGGATCAGGTAATTCGTACGCGGTTCAATTTTCGTGATCCAGGCTATATCATCCTGCTCCAGCTGGAATTCCACAAAATCGCCTACAGCAAGCGGATTGGTAAGACGGGTTTTGATCAGTTTGAATTTCCCGCGGATTCTTGCCTCGAAAATTTTTCCGGTTTCCATTTCCAGAACCTGATACCAGCTTCCTGTAGATTTAATGATTTTTCCTTTCATATAATAAGATGATGCAAATATAAGGAATTAGGTTCAGGTTTGGGAGTAAGAGTGTCTGAGAGTTGGAGAATCTCGTTTTTTATTCTTTAAAGTTAAAATCCGACATTTCCCTTTTTACACTCAAACTCTCCAACTCTTACACCCTCTGACCTCAAAATCCCATTATCGGTTGATCATAATGCTGTTCTGCACCTCAATGGATTCTTCATGAATGGCTTTGAATACTTTTTCAATAAATTCCTGCGACATTCCCGTTTCTATGGCTTTCTGATTTGCATAATCGGTAATTACTTTCCAACGGTCGGGCTGAAAGATCGCAATATCATTTTCTTTTTTCAGTTTTCCGATCTTCTCTGAAATCCTCATCCTTTGGGAAAGGAGTTCGATCAGCTGAAAGTCGATATCCGAAATCAGCGTTCTGTGCCGGCCCATATCTCCTTCAAAACCTTCGAAACCGGAGTTTCTCATCTTTAAATTCCCGATCAGGTCTGCCAGGACTTCCGGTGTAATCTGCTGGGAAGCATCGCTCCATGCTTCGTCCGGATTGCAGTGGCTTTCAATGATTGCTCCCTGATAGCCGACGTTCATGGCTTCCTGGGTAATATCGGCAAGGCCGGTCCTGTTCCCGCAGATGTGCGAAGGGTCGATCAGCATCGGGATATTCGGAAACTGGCTCTTGAAATCCAGGGCAATCTGCCAGTTGGGATTATTCCGGTATTTTGTTTTCTGATACGTAGAGAAACCTCTGTGGATCACCCCCAAATTTTTAATGTCCTGCCCTAATAAACGCTCAAGCGCACCGATCCATAAAGCAAGATCCGGGTTTACGGGGTTCTTCACCAAAACAGGCTTATCGGTTCCTCTCAAGGCCATAGCGATTTCCTGTACCGTAAACGGATTTACCGTAGAACGGGCTCCGATCCAGAGAACATCCACGTCCGCTTCGAGTGCGGCAAAAACATGGTGGGCATTGGCCACTTCAGTTGCGGTTTTGAAACCGTACTCTTCTTTCACTTTTTTCAGCCAGTTGAGGCCGATTACCCCTACCCCTTCAAAACCGTTGGGCTTTGTACGCGGCTTCCAGATTCCTGCACGGAAAATCGGTACATTGGCATTGGTTTCCCGTATTCTTTTTGCGGTTTCCAGCATCTGTGCTTCACTTTCCGCGCTGCATGGCCCTGCAATCATGATGGGTTGTGAAAACTCATCCGTCCAGCTGCTTTTTAATTCTTTTAAATCCATTATTCTTACTTATTTCTTTGTTTTATATTGAGTACACAGCAGAAAGCATTATAAAATTACTTTATAATTCTTTTCAAAAAACTGCCGTTAAAAAATTTTTTATTAAAGGAAAGAAGGAATTGAAGAAATCAATATCCCATTATTTTTTGGAAAGAAATTCAGTTAGCAATACCAATAATAAAATCGATAATGGTTTCTGAAATTTCTAAAATAGGTAAACAAAAAGCTAAAACCACCGCCGAAAGATTCATCAGCGGGTGCGAAAAAAGACTGGTATGGATTGGATAATTTTTCCATTGTGGAAGTCTGTTCCGGGCTTTTTATTTATCAAATGTACTGGTCTGAAAAATTTATTTTCCCAATCAAATACCCGACAAATATATAAAATTTATTTAAATATCGATTTTCGACCGGATATTTTTTTGTTGCAACCTGCGAAAAATCAGTTTTCGCCAGGTTGCCGGCTTAAGTAAGATCAAACTTCATCAAATCATCAAGATCTTTCAGCAGCGGATTTTTTGCAGCAAACTTTTCAAAGATTTTTCTTTTGGTCATCACCTCGATCTTCAGGTTCTCGACATCTCTTTTATAGACGACCTCAATGGAAAAGTTATGAACTTTTGTTTTGAAATGATTGAAAAATTCCCGGCTCACTTTATCGAATTCCATTTTTGCAGAATCCGAAGGGAATAATACCGTAATCTGGTGCTCCCCTGATTTTATGAGCTTGAATGTTTTAATGGCATTGAATACAAAAGAGTCCTTCTTATGAAGCTGTTTGAGCAAAAGATTCCATTCCGCCTGAAGGTCGGTTTCGGTAAAATGGTTCTGGGGAAGGCTTTCGGTTTTTTCAATCACAACCTCTTCTTCTGCAGCAACTTCTTCTTTATTGAGAAAAGCATTGATGCTGAATCCTGAAGAGATCACCTGCCTGGTAAGCGGCTTGGTAGTGGTTTTCCTGATCTCGGCTGCCTGTGACTGAATAACATCAGCCGGCCTGGCCGTTGGAGCTTCTGCCTTTGTTTCCTTAGTTTCCCGGATTTCAGGAACTTTAACATCCTCTTTTTCCTTATGGAACGGAGGCCGTATTAAGAACTTTTTTTTTTAGCAACGCCTGAATCAGCCGTTAAAGAAGCCAATTGCATCAAAGCAATTTCTACGGTAAGCCTCGGGTTTTTTGAATTTTTATAATTGATATCGGCATTGTTGCAGATTTCAATGGCGTCGATCAGCTGTTGTGGATTCCATTTCTGCGCCTGTTCCACAAATTTTGCCTTTGTCTGCTCACCGACTTCAATCAGTTCGATGGTTGAAGCATTCTGTGCCATCATCAGGTCCCGGAAATGATTTCCCAGTCCTGCAATGAAAATATGAGGATCAAAACCCTTTTTCACGATTTCGTTAAATGCAAAAAGGACTTCAGGAATCTTATTTTCTTTGGCTAAATCCACGATCTTTAAATACTGATCGTAATCCAGGATATTTAAAACTTCCGCGGCTTTGGCTAACGTGATATTTTTTTGGGAAAAAGTGGAAAGCCTGTCGAAAATGGAAAGGGCATCCCTTAATGCACCGTCTGCCTTCTGGGCGATCAGATACAAGGCATCATCTTCGTAACGGATGGATTCTTTCTGGGCAATCGTTCTGAGATGACCCTGAATATCTTCAATCACGATTCTTTTGAAATCATAGATCTGGCATCTTGATAAGATGGTTGGAATAATTTTATGCTTTTCGGTAGTCGCCAGAATAAAAATGGCATGCGCAGGCGGTTCCTCAAGTGTTTTCAGGAATGCATTAAATGCTGCGGAAGACAGCATATGGACCTCATCGATAATATAGACCTTGTATTTACCGGTCTGTGGCGCATAACGCACCTGATCGATCAGTTCCCTGATATCATCTACGGAATTGTTGGATGCCGCATCCAGCTCATAAATATTATAAGCGAAGCCGTCTTCAGAAACCGATCCGTCTTTTTCATTGATCTTCCTGGCGAGAATCCGGGCGCAGGTAGTTTTCCCCACTCCTCTGGGACCGCAGAACAGCAGGGCCTGAGCCAGCTGGTTTTCTCCGATAGCATGTTCTAAAGTATCCGTAATATGAGATTGCCCGACAACGGTGTCAAACTCCTGTGGGCGATATTTCCGCGCAGATACGATAAAATTTTCCATTGGCCAAAAATAAGAAATATAGTTCTAATTCAAAAATGAAATGCTTTTAAATTAATACAAAAACTTAATTCGGTCAATGGGAAATTTTCTCTCATCATCATTATTTTTCTTTATACGCCGCATCTATCAAATAGGATATGGCTTTTTCGACTTCCTGCCGTCCTTCGTCACTTTTCATATCCAGACCACAGAATGTACTTCCGTTGTTGGCGGTATGGATGTTGAGATAATAAACTCCTGAAATAAGCAAGGCCATAATCGCTCTGAATCTTTTTCCTTTTTCTTCTTCAAAGAAAGGATCGGTAATGTTTTTGAACATCATCTCTCCAATCTCTTCCCGCTCGTCCGCAAGCTTTTTCAGAATAGCCCTGTTTTCAGAAAGTTCCCAAAGAATAATTTTCTGGAATTCCTTATTCCTTTTCATGCTTTCAAACTGATTAAGCAAAGTAAGTTTGGCAAGTGCATTTCCTCCGTCCGAAAGATCAATTTCCATATTGTTCTGCTCAACATTACTCCAGTAATCCTGAGATTTCAGATACTCGTCAATCAATTTGTCGGTACTTCCGAAATATTCATAGATAAGCTTTTTATCATAGCCTGCTACAGCTGCGATTTTGCTAACTTTAAGGCCGGAATAGCCTTTCGTCCTTAAGATTCTTCCTACTGCGGCAAGCAACTTTTGTTTAGTTTTTTCCTTGTCTCGAATAGGACCTTGCACGATTTTTCTGGGCATAATTTATTATTTTTTCGCAATTTGCAAAAATTTCTTGATATCTTCAAATGCATTAAGTGTTTTATCCAAATGTTCTTTCTCATGGGTAGCCATTACCGCCATCCTAATTCTTGCATCTTTTCTAGCTACCGCCGGATATAAAATAGGATTTGTATAAATTCCTCTTTCAATCAATAACTTCCCGAGATCCCCTGTTATATTGGGATCGCCGATTTTTACAGGAACGATGGCCGAACGGGTAATCCCCGTATCCAGACCAAGATCATTAAGCCCTTTTTTAAAATAATTGATGTTCCACCAGAGTTTTTCTCTCCACTCAGGCTCTTCATCGATTAGATCTATTGCTTTAATAATACCCATCGTTGAAGGCGGTGCCGTCGCTGAAAATATCTGCTGACGGGATTGAAACCTAATGAAAGCCGCTAATTTTTTATCCGTGATTACGTAACCTCCTACATTTGCAAATGTTTTACTGAAAGTACCTGTGATAATATCAACTTTATCCAGCATTTCCGCTTCTTCAAGGGCTCCTCTTCCTGTATTCCCAAGAATACCGACCCCATGTGCATCGTCTACCATTAAATAAGCATTATACTTTTTAACCAATGCATATATTTCTTTCAGATGGGAAACGTCTCCGTCCTGAGAATATACGCCGTCTATAATTACGAGTTTTGTACGGAAACGGTTTTCGGATGTTTTTAAAATATGCTCTAAAGAATCCAGGCTGTTGTGAGGGAATGTTTTTGTATTCGTAAATACGCATCCTTCATACACACTGGCATGCACCGCCATGTCAATGATGGCCAGATCTTCTTTTTGCAGAAGGATCTGAAGCGTTGCGCTGTTTGCGGTATATCCTGTGGTAAAAACTACCGCTTCTTCCTGTTTTCTTCCGAAAAAAGAAGAAATTTTTATTTCCAGATTGTCATGGTAAACGAAATGTCCGCCGATAAGGGGTGATGCACCTGCCCCTGTTCCGTATTTTTGTATGCCTTCCACTGCAGCCTGCTTTACTTTCGGATGCTGGGTAAATCCCAAATAATCATTTGATACGAAACTTACATAATCTTTCTGGGTTGAATTGATATCTACATTCATTACCGGGCTACAACCTGAATTGTTTTTTAATCTGTAATTCATGTGCCCGTTGGATTCCATATGTCCAAGAAAATCGTAAAAAATTTCGGCTCTCTGAGCAATATCATATTCAGGAATATTTTCAAAATCTCTGAAAGTTGCTGTTGTGAAATCAATATTCATCGTTATTATATTTTGTTAGCTGTTTGTTAAACAAATATAAAAATATTTTTAAATTGAACTGAGCGATTTTCTATTAAAATTTAATATGTATAAAATATTTTTATTAAAAAATCATAAATACCGTTCACATCCATAATTCAGACGGAAAATTGACATTAAAAATTTAATTTAAAAACAGTGTTTAAAACATTAATAATTAAACGATTAATTGATAAAAATGAGACAATAATTCACTTCTTAAAGCTTGCACTGAAAGCTTTCACCGAATTTTTCACCTTCAGTTTTTCCAGGATGTTCTGACGGTGCCTACTTACGGTATTTATGCTGATCGAAAGAATTTGCGCGATCTCCTTACTGGTAAGGCCTTCACCAATGTGCTTCAGGATTTCCAGCTCTCTGGCGGAAAGTACATTTTGATAAGTAAGACGGTCTTCGGCTACCACTTCCCCTTTTGCCGTATTAACGATCAGGAATTCCGGGGAAAGGTGCATGGACTGTTCAACAGCAATATTATAAAGACAGAGCGCAAACCTTAATTTCAGGTTGTCGGGAGAATAAAAATAAAACATCCGGTGTCTGACAAAACACCAGCGTCCATTCTTATCCTTCATTCTTAATTTTGACAATACACTGAATTTGGAACGGTCTTTAAAATCGATGGTTTCGAGCATCTTGAAAAACCTCAGCTCGTGAATGTATTTCTTAAGCTTATCTTCCGGGTTGATTCTTTTAAGAATATCTTCCTCCCAGATCGAATCGATTACTTTGGGATTTTCTGCCGAATCAATACCCAGTTCAGATGCTGCTTCTGAAAAGTAAACATAGCTCCGGTCGATCTGCATATCACTCAGTACGGCGATTGCACTCTCTACTTTAGAGTAAGAGAGGGCCATGTTTTTATACAGCTCCGGATTCAGGCTGCATTCCTTATTTTTTTCGCGTTTTCCGGTGAGCAGCTCTTTGTTCAGTGTTTCGACGATTTCCATAAAATGGTTATTTATAAGTATTGATGAAAACCTTTATTCGTTTTACTTTTGCTAAAGTAATAATAATTTGTACGATAAAGCCTGTTGAGGAGAATGAAGAAAATATTTTTAAGTTTTTGCACCTTGTTTATGATCAATAGAACCCTTTCTCAGACCCTGGAAAAGATGACCTGGTTCAATGAGCCTGAAAAATGGGAAATTAAAGACAACCGCCTGTCGATGTTCGTTACCCCGCAGAGCGATTACTGGCGGATTTCGCATTACGGCTTCACGGTGGATGATGCACCTTTTCTCTATACCACCTATGGCGGCGAATTTGAAGCCAAAGTTAAGATTAAAGGAAACTATAAAGCGAGATTCGACCAGATGTGCCTGATGCTGAGGGTTGATAAGGAAAACTACATCAAGGCCGGAATAGAATTCGTAGACGGAAAATACAACCTCAGCACAGTGGTAACACACACAACCAGCGACTGGAGCGTTATTACCCTGGATAAAATTCCGTCCGAAATATGGATTAAGGCCGTAAGGAGGCTTGATGCTGTGGAAGTATTCTACTCTTTCGATGATAAAAATTACATCATGATGCGGAATGCCCATCTTCAGGACAACAGTCCGGTTATGGTGGGATTGATGGCCGCCTGTCCGGACGGCAACGGCTTTAATGCAGTTTTTGAAAATTTCAAGGTAAAACATCTTCCTGATGAACGACGTCTGCAGTGGCTTCAGAATCACAAATAACCAAATGAAACTTTAATATATACAATCAGTTTTTTAGCCTCCTCCTGTGGGAGGCTTTTTCGTTTTAAGCCTTTTAAAATTTATGTCTGTTTTTCTGTTCAAGCCATATAATGCCTGAGAAAACTTCCGGCAATCCATCTTCACTCTTCCTACCTTTTAATCCGAATGTCAAATACCATTTAATTAAAGAACACATATGACATACCATAAAATCGATAGCGATAATTTAATTTTAAAATAAAATATTACAGGATACGGTTGTTTTATTACAAATTTTTAATACATTTAATAAAAATTGGATTTTTTGGTGAGATATTTGAACTGGAAAATTTACTTTTACATCACACCAACCATTTAAATAGATTATATGTCAACGCACTTTATTTCCCCGAAGGAAAGCCTGCTCAGATTCCTGAAAAGGTCCTTTCCGATTCCCGTCAATGGATTCTGAATTCCGTTGCCAGTGCTTTGATTTTATTTAAATTCATTAAAAAACCTTTACGATCATGATTTTTGAAGATGAACATTCTGTTTTACAGGATAGCCACAACCTTTCATTTGTGAAAAACACAGTAAATTTCCACGGGGACAAATCTTTTATTCTGAATTCGCTGCAGAAAATAAAAAACAATACCATATGCCGGATCAAAAGAAAGATGATCAATAAGCTCATTAAAGAATACACCCGGCACCTCAATTATATCGAAAATACCGATCTGGATTCCAAGCCGGAAAACTATGAGCTTTCGCCTGTTTATGCCAGACAGTCATACAACAAAGTCGTGAAAGAAAACGAATATCTTGAAAAGGTAATGGCTCTGCTAATGAACCAGTAAGATCCTTTCTTCTTCAAGATCAATTTTCATCAGGTGTTTCCTGATCAGATCTTCATTGAAGTTTTTATTGCCGTCCTGGTTCTGCTCAATAAGCCAGTCTCTTTGCCTGTCCAGAACATCAAGATAGGCATCTTTAACTTCAGAGGAAAGTTTAAGATCCGGCTCCTGTTCCATTTTTATCCGCCACTTTTCATTTATCTGCTGGAGAAAAATACTTTTGTTCAGCAGTTCGCGGTAATTTTTATCCAGATGATCCAGGGTAAGCTGCGCCATTTCACGACGGATCGTTTCTTCCGCCTCATCTTCAGGGAGGTGGTCGTCATACGCAGGTATATTTACTTTTCTGATGATAAGCGGCAGAGTAAGCCCCTGAACCAGCAGCGTCGTTAAAATCACAACAAACGTGATAAACAGGATCAGGTTTCTCTGCGGAAAATCAGGTCCGTTGTGAGACAGCTTTACAGGAATCGACAGCGCAGCCGCCAGTGAAACAACACCTCTCATTCCGGTCCAGCCCAGAATGGCGGGAACCTTAAATCCCGGATGTCTCGAATCGGCCACTTTAATAAAATTCCGGGCGATCAGCGTAATGAAGACTGCCCCGTAAGCCGCCAGGATACGGACGACAATAAGAACCAGCGTAACCAGCAGCCCATATCCTACAGCAGCGTAAACGCTTACCCCTTCCAGCCCGGAGGTAATTTCAGGAAGATCGAGACCGATCAGGATAAAAACCAACCCGTTTAATATGAATGCCAGGCTTTCCCAGACACTGATTCCCCGAAGCCTGGACGAGGTACTCAGAAAGCTATGCCTGTGATTCGAGAGCAGCAAACCTCCGCTTACCACCGCCAAAACACCAGAGCTGTGGGTTTCTTCAGCTGCAATATACATGAGGTAAGGAGCAACCAGTGTAAGAACGGTATCCATATTGGCATCGGTCGGCAGGATTTTCTGCCCTTTCATAAACAGCCAGCCGATCAGCAGGCCCGTCCCGATTCCGCCGATCAGCATCCATGAAAAGCTGAGTACCGCTTCATGCCACACAAACTGCCCGGTAGCAACCGCAATCATGGCAAAACGGAAAATGATCAGGGAAGATGCATCGTTCAAAAGGCTCTCCCCTTCCAGGATAGATGACATCCTTTTGGGGACCTTTACAAATTTTAAAATAGCCCCGGCACTTACGGCATCCGGCGGGGAAACAATACCGCCCAACAGAAAACCCAGGGCCAGCGAAAATCCGGGAATGAAATGGTTGGCTACAAAAGCTACAATGGTTGCCGTAAGAAGCACCACAACAAAAGCAAAGCTCCCGATAATCCGCCTCCATTTCCAGAGTTCCTTCCAGGAAATCGTCCACGCTGCCTCATAAAGCAGAGGCGGAAGGAAAATAATAAAAATCAGTTCAGGATCTATCCGTACCATCGGAATGTCCGGGATAAAACTGATCAGCAGTCCGGCTATGACCAACAGAACGGGATAAGCAACCCTGATTTTATTCGCGATCATGATCAGCAGGACAATGGCAATAATAAGGGATAGGTAAAACGGAAAGTTTTCGATCATTTTTATAACAGTTTCCATTCTAAATATACGGAAAACGGGAAATATTTCATTGCATCATTAAAAACTATTCCGCATTTGCATTAATTTAATCTGGATTCGAGTTATAAACCACACTTAAAAGGCTGAAAGAGGGATGCCGGAATCACTGTATTTTAAGGGTATTAACCCACAATTTTGAATATCAGCTAATTTTTTTCACGACGCTAATTTCACTTTTCTTTCAATTCCATTAAATCGCTAAAAACAAATAATTATCGTCGAATTCACGTTGATTTAGAAACCCTCACCAATCTATTTTTAATTTAAATACGTCTGATAGATGATAACTTAATATCACCGGTTGATCTTTATTAGAGTTTTAGGCATTTCTGATTAACGATCTCTATTCACGAGAAAAAAAATTCCGGAATATCTCATACCTTACTTATCATCTGTTTTATCCTGAACAATAAATAAATCACTTAAAATTGATTAAGATAATGAACGATTAATATCCTATATACCACACCGATACCACATATTTAACTTTATGAAAAATTTGCAAATTTATTTTAAAATCATTAAATCTCAGTATCCATAAGGTATTCAGGCATTCTTTGATGTATAAATAATCATTGTTGCAAGATATTATTCCAGACATAAGGCATGGTATTTGCAACTATCATTATACGATTTATTAATACAATATATCGCTTAAAGAAAATAACTTAACACACACAAAATAGTATGAACGTTGCAGATCTAAAAATCAAAAATTTAGTGGAATATAAAAATCAGATTTATAACATCACTGAGATATTCCAGGATAATGAGGGAAAAAATTATTTTGTAAAAATTGAAAATGACATCCACAGTTTTTCTGTTCCGGCTGAAACCATCAAGCCGATCCAGATTACTGAAGAATGGCTTGAAAAATTCGGTTTTTCAAGAACATACAGCTCCGAACAGCGGATAAGATATGAAAGACCGGAAACCTTCATTAAGTACGACATCGACCTAAGTTCAAAAAAGATCGTAGACGGATTAAAGATCTACGGAAATTCGATCAGATGCAAGTACATTCATGAATTTCAGAATATTTTTTCATGTCTGTTTGGAAAAGAACCTGCTCCTATGACTTACGGATTAGTAGGCACCGAATCTTAATAATAATATATTTTTCACGAAAAACCACAACTTTTAAAGTTGTGGTTTTTTGTTTTAACCGGTTTCTATTATTCTTCAACCAATACTTCTTCAAGACTTACAGGATCTGTTTCTTCCTGATATTGTTCCCATTCCTGCTCTAGCTGTTTATTCGTTTTCATTTCTTCTTCCAGCTTCAGCGTTTCGCGATATTGTTTTGCTTCGGCGGCTAAAGTCCATTTGCAGGCAATACCCGCATTATCAAGATGGTTTTTAATATCATGGAGGCTTAATCTGAAAAATTCTTTTCTTGGATTGATCTTATTCAGCTGATTCTTCAGAAACTTTTTGTGAAGCTGCCTTTCCAGCGCCGGCGCATCTTCTGAATAAATCATCGCATGCACATCAAACTCAAAAGGCACACTGGCATCACCCAATTCCCGGACACGATCCATCGGTTCCAGCCTTCTGGTCATTCCGATTTTATAAACGTCTTCACCGAACGAACCGATATTTGAAATAACGTATACGTTTCCGGATTTGGTCTGCTGGGCCATTGAAATTGCCCGCTGGTTTTTTTCTTCGGCAACAGTAAGCCTGCCCTGCAGCTGTTCAAGCTGCTGCTGAAAGATCAGCCTTTGCTCTTCATTGGCCTTTGCGACCTGGGATTCGGCTTTTTCAATAAGTCTTTTCAGGGTCAGTTCTTCTTTTTCCGCATCTTTAATGGCCTTTTCATATTCCCTTCTGGATTTTTCTTCTTCCCGCATCTGTTCGCGGATCTGCCGCTGCTCTTCAAGTTCTTTTGCTTTCAGTTCCTGAGCGATCACCGCCCACTTCAGTTCTTCAAGGCGGGCTTCATGATACACCTGCGCAATCCTGGCTTTCCTGAAAGCTTCCCCATTGAAATTCACCAGCTGGAAGGCATCATCTATTTTCTGTTTAAGAATCCCGTAATTGTCTTTTTTGACGGAATTCAGGATGGTTTCCACTTTTCCGTTGTAGGCATCAATTACAAAATCAATCGCAATATTCCTTCTGTATTCGTCCATGTATTCACAGATTCCGGCCTGCCGGCTCGTGATCATCAGCCTGTTGTTCTGGCGGAGTTTTTTAAGGTTTTCGCCGGCTTCCTTATGACTGAATTCCTCCGCCAATTCATCAAGCAGGGTATAAGAAGGAATAATGTATTCATTCCCATAACCCTGGATAACATTTTTCATCGCCCTGATTCGGTTGGCAATTTCATCGGCTTCCCGTAAGCTGCGGTAGGCATCGCCTCCGATCGATAACGCTTTATCTTCTGCAGTATCAACAATTCTTTTGGATTCCCTTACCGCATTTTCATACAGCAGTTCAACCTCTCTTGTTCTTTTCTCCACAAGCTCCTTGGCGGCTCTCCTCGATTCCTTCGCCTGATACTGTGCATTTTCAAGTTCCAGTTGTGCCCTTTCTTTTAATTTCAAACTGTCTTTTTCCGCTTTTTTCAGAAGATATTCGCATTCTACCTGAACATTAATGATGTTCTGGTATTTGCTTAACGCCTCATTCTGATTTTTGAGCTGAATATTCTTTTCATCCGTCATTCGTTTATCGATCTGCAGATTGGACAATTCGGCCCGCAACCGCTGAATTTTATCATTCAACGATCTTTTATCAGAAAGATGACCGGAGATTTCATTTTTAAGCTGGCTGATTTCCTGGCTAAGGTCATTGATCCGGTGATTTTTCGCTGCGGATTCTTTTTTGGTTTTCCCTAACATGATGAATGCATACAGCATCAGCAGGAATAAAATAATGATTAATATGATTTCCATAGTATAAGTATTGGTTTGCAATAGTAGTATTTTTCACCGGCAGTTTTTTACGGCAATCCGTAATCCGGGTACAGAATTAATCTTAATGAGCTTTTCAATTAAGTTTTATTATATAATAAGAATGATTTCATTCGATAATTGATCTTAACAAGATAAACTTCCAGTACCTGGCTTCCCTCTTTCAGCCTATCAATCCGTTTCTTACTTTGCATCCATCTTAAATTGATAATCAGTTTAAACAGATACGAGGTAATTCCATATTCCGGAAACTTTCAGCATTTCAAGTCCCGGCTGTTGTTCGCCATAGCTGAAAATGCCGATGTATTTTGAAGCACAGACCTGACAATCGGTCCCAAAATACAAGGTTGGCAAGCTATCCACAGTCATCTTTCCCAGATAGCGTCTGTCCTGTGAAGTTTCTTCGGCCATTCCGTTTTTCAGCAAATCGATTTCGGACAGTACTTTCCCCTGATCATAAAGCTGCAAAACCGGAAAACCGGATTCGTACGGCGTAAGATGAATAATGTTTCCGTTTCCGCATTGGCAACAGGTGAATTGTATTTCAGCCGCCCGGCCGATCTCCTCATTGATGAAGAGCTCTTTTTCAAGTGCTGCTTTTGTGCCGACAGTAATTCTTTCTGAGATGGGATATAAAATCATTACTTATTTCTGAATAACGGTTCCTGCCAGATTATTGTATTTTCCGCTTGGGCTTTTTACAATGGTTACTTTAATATATCCTTCCTGCGCGAGTTTATTCCACGTTTTCTGATAGCCTGTCATGGGATCGATCGGAATTTTCCACATCATCTGCGCTCCGCCGCCTGCCTGGCCGAACCACGGAATCACATCGGCAAGCTGGCCCTGAAAAGAAAGCAGGTTGTTCAGAACATCGATTTCGTAATAAAAATCGTAGGATTTTTCCGGCATATTGAGTGCCCTTTGGCTGAATGTATAGCGGTATCCGTTTACAATCGGGCTGGTAAAGCTCCCACCTAAGGTCGGAACGCCGTTACCGCTGTAACTGCCGACTACGCCGCTGTAACGGTCGTATTTCTGTCCGGCCTCAAAGGGAACATTATCGATGATGTTGTACCCACCGTTGGCAGGAGGCCAGCCACCATTCAGATTGTTGTTTTTAAATACGGCTTCCAGACTGCTCCAGTTTCCCTGTTTGTAAAGATCAAAAATCTCATTCCGCAATGGCTGGCTTACCTTGCCGGAAGGGTCGTAGGTTTTTGCCAGCGCATCGGCATTCTGATAAAAAAGGGTCATGACGGGCGGAATTCCGCTTTCCGACGTTTCATTGTCCGAAGAACATCCCACCGATAAAAGAGGGATGGTAAAAAGTAAAAGGTACTTCAAGAAATTATTCATGGTTAAAGTTTTTTTAGTCTCCGTAAATTTAACGGAGATATTCGGTTCCTACAATACGAAAAATAAAAAACCTTCAGACTCATAAGCTGAAGGTGGAAATTATAGATAAATTGTTTTCCTTAATTGTTGTTCAGGTAGTCTTTTATAATTTTCAGGACCCCAAAATTATCATTGGAACAGGCTTCAAAACTGGCTGCTTTTTTTACGGATGGATGCGCATTTTTCATGGCATAAGAATATTTGGAATTTTCAAGCATCTGGATGTCATTCATATAGTCACCAAAAGCCATCGTCTGCTGAGGGGTGATATTCAATGCTTTCTGAAGCTTCTCCAGGGCAGCTCCCTTATTGATATTTTTATTCATAATGTCGAGCCAGTACTGTCCTGAAACCACGATATCAAGATCATATTTTTCGAATTTCTTAATTTCAGGATATACATTTATCTCAGAACCTCCGGAGTGATAAACGGCAATTTTGAAAATGCTGTCATGCACTTCCTGTGTAAGGTCTTCCCTCCTTTCGCTGTCGGCGTAAAACTGTGAAATATAATCTATAAAATCCTGATTGTTTGTATCATAATAGGCTTTCTTCTTACCGGATAGTACTGCTGTTGCGCCGGATATCTTACGGATTTTCGTGATAATTTCAGCAATATATTTCGGATCCAGCCTGTCAGCAAACAATTCTTCATTTTTATACATGACATAACCACCGTTTTCTGCAATGAAGGCCATTTCACTTTCGGAATCCCCGAAATATTTGGTGATCCCATGCATTTGCCTTCCGCTGGCAGGAACAAAAAGGATATTCCTTTTTTTCAGTTCTTCATAGATCTTGGGAAATTCCGGACTTACTTCGTGCAAAGAGTTCAGAAAAGTCCCGTCCATATCCGTTACGATCATTTTGATATCATCCATAAAATATTCTTCAGTAGTTTGATTTTAACGGCAAATATATCATATAAAAATTTAACCGCTGCCTCAATAATGCAAACAGCCTGCCTTTATTTTACAAACGGTATTTTTATTCTTTTCCTTATTGACTGCAGTAAGTTAATTATTATGGCCCTTACAGACAATTTTGTATTTTTTCCGATAATATTTATAAATTTACCCGGATATTAATAAAAATAATAAAGCCGTGTCCCAATAAGTTGTGAAAAATATTCGACTGATCTTATTATTCATTCTGTTTTTTTATGTAAAAGCCTATGCTCAGCCGCAAAAAAATATTTCCCTATTGAGAAATAAAGTCGCGGAAAATTCCAGATTGTTCGAAACCAATATCGATAGCGCTTTTCTTAATCTGAACGGACTTATTAAAGAATCCCGCAAACTGAAAGACTCGCTTTCGGAAGTGAAGCTGCTGGAGAAAAAATGCAGGTATTTTTATAATAAAAACCGGATCGACAGCCTTATGCAGGCATCCTTGCAGTTGCAAAAAGCTTCGGACCGTTACCATAATGAATTTTATACCGTTATGGCCGACATTTATCTGGCGCACACTTACTCTGTAAATAAACTGTACGATAAGGCTCTTGTTCAACTGGATCATGCATACAGTACGCTGCAGGATAACCAATCTTCCGGCAAAGATGTATTCTATGCAAGAGCAAACATCCTCAGCAGTTTTGCCAATGTTTATATCGATAAAAAAGAACCCCGGAATGCAGTACAAAAACTACGGGAACAGATCAGGAGCAGTATCGAACTGAAAGACCCGAAAGAATCTGCCAATTTCAGGTATCTCAATTACTCCAATATTTCAAAAGTCTATATCGAATATAACCCCGATTCCGCTTATTATTTTGCCAGGAAATCAATCGATATCAGACCAAAGAAAATCCCGGAAGACAAATCGATGATTGATAATTACAGCGTGATCGGTAAGTATTACCAATACCGGAATGATGATGAAAATGCGGTAAAAAATTTCCATAAGGCTTTAAAAATCGGAAAGCGCATTGGTATTGAGCTTAATGTTATCAGCATCTACGAATCCTTACGAGACATTTACCGGAAGAAAAAAAATAAAGACAGTGCCGATTTTTATGAAAATGAGATCAAGCTATATAATCTCCGGGTGCTTCAGAGCAAATATAACTCTCTGCAGGAAGTCATCAGTAAAGATGATCAGGAACAGAAACAGTCTTCCGACAGGCTGTTTTTAATCTTGGGTATTGCACTGATTTTGGTTTCCGGAATTTCATTATTTCTCTATTTTAAATTTAAAAAGAAAAAAGAGGCAGAAGAAAAAACGGCTTCCGAACCTCAGGTAAATATCAACCTGCATGAAGCTTACAAAAACCTCATTGCCTTTCTTGAAAATAAGGACCCGGGATTTATGTTTGCGTTTGAAGATGTGTTTCCCGGATTTTCAGAAAAGCTGCTCAACGTAAATCCGGATCTGCAACAATCTGAAATTGAATTCTGCGCGCTGCTGAAACTTAAACTCACTACCAAAGAGATTGCAAAATATACATTTATCGAAACCCGGACCGTTCAGAACAAAAAATACAGGCTCCGTAAAAAACTCGAAATTCCCCAGCAGACAGATATCTATCATTGGATCGACAGCATCTGAATTATACCTTAATATTCCTTTTTATTTCTTTTAGCCGATTATTAATATTTAAATTTTAGGAGCTGATCAATATTAATTTTGTAAAGTTAACATCTCCTTTATACCACTAAGGGAATCCCATCATTATTGTATGAACATAAAACAACCGACTTGTAAATTTTAAAAATCTACAATTTTAAACTGCAATACCATAAATAAGTATCAAATGAGTAGGTTGTTTTTTATTGATTTCCTACTAATACATTTGTTTTGTCATTCTAATCGATAAATTTGCATATAGTTCTTTGTACGAAGAAACGCACCAAATCCAAAATCCATTAAAGCTAAAACTTCATTATTTTTTTAAAAAATTATTCATTATGCAGAAAAGCTATTTTTTTAATTTCAAAAAGGCTCTTGTGATTGGTGCGGTTTATATGGGCGTTGCAGCCTCTGCCCAACAATGGCAAAATGTAGGGCCGGCAGCCGTAGTGTCTACAGGAAACAGCAGCTATAATAACTTAGCAGTAGATACTTCCGGAAATTATTATATTTCTTATTATGATGTAGCTGCAGGAAAAGGATCGGTACAGAAGTTCAACGGAAGCTCATGGTCTTATGTAGGAGGCTCGCCCGGAATTACCACGGGGCTTGCTACATACAACGCTCTAACTTTGGATGCTCTGGGGAATATTTATTACAGCAATCAGGCAAGTTATCCCGCTACTGGTATGGACGTAAGAAAGTTCAGTTCCGGATCATGGACTTTGTTAATTCAGCCTACGGCATCTACTGTTAATTTCCAGGCTATGGCGGTATCATCAAACAATACGCTTTTTGCTTACAGTTCTGACGGATTGGGAACCGTACGAAGATATAATAACGGAGCCTGGGAACAGGTGGGTAATGCCGGATTTGCGGGAGGGGCTACTTTTGCAGAAATGGTAATAGGATCGGACAACAATATCTATACTGTACAGTTTGCTTCCGGAGGCATCAAGGTTTATAAAATCAATACCAACGCTACGTCTTCGGATTCCTGGACCCAGGTAGGAAGTGATGTAGGAACTGCTTATGCTACGGATAATTCTTATTGCGATATTGCGCTGGACAGCAACAATATCCCCTACGTTGTGTATATATCGAGCGCAGCAGAAGGCAGAAAGCTGAATGTGAAAAAATTTAACGGAACTTCGTGGGTACAGATCGGCGCTGCAAATTTTACAGATGCAATCACGAATAATGCAGCCATTGCGGTATCACCGGGCGGAGCACCTTACGTGATCGCAGGAATCTGGGATTTTTCTAACGCCAATCATGGCAAAAACAGTGTATACCGTTTCAACACAGCCACAGCAAACTGGGAAAAATTAGGCGATCCATTTATCTCTACTGCAACCTCAACATACAATGACATCGCATTCGATGCTGTAAACAACAGTCTGGTGATCACTTATTCGGAAAGCGGAATGCGGGTAAAGAGAATGTCGTTAAACAGCCTTGCGGTAAATGATATTAAGGCCAAAGATACTTTTGGCGCATATCCTAATCCTACCGAAGGGATTGTTTACCTGAAAGATGAAAGAAAGATCAGAACGGTAGAAGTAAGCAATACCATAGGACAGATAATCGCAGCAAGAATTTCGGGAACGCAGGTGGATATTTCCGATGCCCCGAAAGGCGTTTATTTCGTAAAAGCAAACTACGAAAACGGTACTGCTTCAGTGAGAAAAATAATTAAAAAATAGAGTATCGAATCATCATTGATTAAGTAAATTATATTAGCTGTACCTGGGGATTTCATTTGAGATCTTCAGGTTTTTTTATGTAAAATATTTAAATCCGGCAATTTAAAAAAACAGGTATGAGAG
>CAJYRQ010000092.1 GCA_913777465.1 uncultured Chryseobacterium sp. | reverse complement strand
ATTGCCCGTCAGTCAGGCGAAGATAACTCTTAGTCATGGACTCTGATTTTGTGGTGAAATACAAAGTTCCGACTGACTGGCTTATTTTACAAATTATTTCTAAATTTCTTTTTTAAACAAGCTCTTAAAAAACTTAAGTCGTCTGAGGAATATATGAATAAACTTTAATTAAAAAGGATACATAAAAGCCTTTAAAATCTGTGCAAACTCTTTACTGAAATATCAATTATTTAACTATTGAGTGATTAATCTTTTGTATATTCGAAAACTAAAAATTATAACATGAAAGAACGATTAAAGCTATTACTACTTGAACGAGCAACAAACAAAGCTGCCAGCTTAGGTATGCGTTTAACAAACGATACCGAAGATAGCCTTAGGAAATTGATTGATATTGCTGTAGACAGAATGAGCTATGGAGAAGCATCATCAGTGGTAGAGAATACAAGAGCTCTGCTAAATACTGATATTCTTATTGAGCGATTAGCAAACAATTCACGTACGGGAGGCCAGCTTGACTATAAAAGCTTCAATAGTGTTAGAGATGCCATTTGTCCACTTTGGCCATTCTGCTAATTATGAATGAAAAAGCACAGAAAGCATTCGATTTTGCTGCGGATGCTATAAAACAACTTATAACATTGGCAACAGGTATAATTGCTGTGACGATAACATTCTCAAAAGATATTATCGGAGCATCAATGATAACAAATTCTTCATTAATCTTTTATTCGTGGGGCTTGTTTATATTTTCAATAATTTCTGGAATATGGGCATTATTAGCGCTGACAGGAAATTTACAGCCAATCAGCCCACCTTCAAGAAATTCGACACCAAGTATAAACACTAAAAATGTTAGAATACCAATGTTTTTTCAAATAGGCACTTTCGTTACTGCATTAATATTGACTGTAGTATTTGGAATGAACTCAATAAAGCAAGCAAGCAAAATTGACATACGAAAAGATAAGAAAAAGGTAGAAGTTGGAACTCGTTTTAACAAAAAACGACTCCCTACTAATACATTCACCAAAGCAGAATAATAAATTACATGAAACAAGAAGAAAAGGATGATGTTCTACAAGTGATAGAATCATTAAAATATTTTAATAAACAATACCGGGATGCTTATTATGATTTTAAAAACGGTAAAAATGCTAAAATTAGAAAAGAGGGAAGTAGGGTAATGGAGAATGCTTCCGGAATGATTGACTATTGGTTGAAAAGTAATGAAATAGTTTTGAAAATTGCTTCAGGTGGAGAAAAACCAGAAGGATTTGATAGAAGAGGATATTTTATTAGCGTTTTTAGTAAATATAATCTAGAGAAAGAAATTAAAGATATAATTAAAAAACTAGAGGAATTGTTATCTGATGACACCACGGAATTATGATCTCACCAAAATAAACAGGATACGTACGCAGCACAAAAAACGTGGAAGCAGACTTTTTAATTTTAACGCCAAATTCTGGCATATGTTGAAGATATGATTTTTGGAGCAGATACCCAGAGAAAGATACTATTTTTACCAATTCTCCAATGATTCATACCTCATAAACATATTTTCAAAAACTTTCTTACCGTATTTAGAAACTTTTGAAGAGAACAAATGCGCAGAAGTTTCCAAACCTCGCAAACTTCTTTATTAACGTTTCAATTTATTTAAAAGAACCAATAGTCAGGGAAAAAAGATTTGGAATACAAATCTGAGAATTATTTATAGTGGCGAAATGAAATTATTCGTAATCCTCAATAGCTTATATTTTAAGTTTTGGAAATATTTGACTGCAATTTAATATATTTGAAAAAAACTTATCTATGGAAACACTTAATGAAATTTCCGAAATCTATTCAAAATATCCATGGATTTGTAATATAATCATCGTTGGATTAATTACACTTACATCAGCTTTAATCATTGAGAGAAAGAAACGTGGAAATACGTTGAAAGATAATAAAAGACTTATAAAGGAAACTGAGGAAGTAAAATCATATTTCTCTAAACAGCTAGAAGAGCTAAAAAGAGATCATCAACTTGATTTACAGAAAAGAAAATATTTATATGAGAGTAAAACAAAAGTATATTCAAATTTCTTTTTAAAAGTTGATAATATGAATACGGAAATAAACATCAAAAGTGCAGAAAAAATGCAGGTGTTTATTTCTGAATATACAAAAAACTTGATGAGGTGTTCTTCTGAGAAAGAAAGGGTGAAAGCCACTGTTATATATCAAAAGAAAACACAGACATTAATGATGGACGCAAGTCAGGCTTTGATTCAATTGAAGCACGAAACAAATGAAATAAGACTTCATGCAAGTGATGACGTAATTGAATATTTAAATTTTTTAGAGATGGGCTATAGTAAATTAATAGAAGTTAGTAATCAATTATTATCAATGCTTCCAAAATTAGTACTGTCTAATTCAGATTTAATAAATACTATGCAAGCTCCACTTTTCCAACAAGCCGCATTGGTTGAAACTGTTAAAAGTGAACTAATAAATCAAATGCGATTAGAATTAAAACAGATATAAAAATCCCAACTTACTAAATTTTCATTTGGGAAAATAGAAAATAAATGAAGTTAAAAATCTTTAAGTTTCTGTAAAAAATACTCAGCATCGCCATTTTTATAGTCTTAGTAATTTGTGTAGAACTATTCCGTTTTTGGTGATGTTCCGATAACAGTTCTGTTTTTGTGAATCTTAAGAATACTCTAAGATATTTCATTCAGTTAGTTTGTTCAGAAAGTCTGGCGTTTTGATTCTTTTATCACTTCTTTTTTAGTATATAAATTCAAAAAATTAAAGTTGCTTATTAGTTACTATTAAATTGTTAATTGATTTAATTAATTCTTTGAAAAAATTAGAGAAATAAACCAGGCAAATGAGAGTAAATCCTAATATCGTCAGGATTTTCTTTTATTTTGATTTTTGTATTTGTCTTTCAAAAGTTTCTTAAGAGATTCGTAATAATCTTGTTTTTCTCTTGTAAGCTTCCTTTCTAGCTTGATGCATTTTTCAACAATCAGTAGGTTTTCATCCAAAGATTTTAATTGAAAAGGTGATTCGTAATTTAGTCCAACGGCTTGAAAGATTTTTAGTAAGTTTTGCCAACTTGGCGAAGTTTCCGCTCTTTCAACGCGTCCAATCATCGTCGCATTAGAACCAATAAACAAACCAATATCCTCCTGCGACAGATTTTTTTCTAATCTTTTAAATTTAATCAAGCATCCAATTTGCAACGCGAGAATATCTATTTCCTTATCATCGTAGTTTTGCATTTAGTAAAAATTGCAAAAAAGGAAGAAATTATTCGATACAAATTTGTATCGAATGTTATTATTTGATATATTTGTAAAAATTACACCTAGAATGTAACTTTGCGATACTTCAACGAAAAATAGAAGCTATTGCTTAGAATCTTGATTTGAAAACTGGTAATTTTTAAGAGACAAGAGGATAAGTATTAAAGCTCACGACCTAGGCGTGGGCTCTCTTATCTGTCTCAAGGTATACCAGTGCCTCAAATCGGATATTGTAGAGTCCATGCCGTTTTATTTCCATGCCGTCCGCATTTCTACAGACCTTCTAAGCTTGCTTTACCATATAGAGTATCTGGAGAAGATACAATAGGAAGGTACCGCCTATTGCCGCGGGCTTCAACAGGCCCGGCTACTAAGAATTATTTATTATTACATATTGAGCCACAGGGTTATTCCTGCATGGCCGGATAACACGCAAGCCTAAAAAAACAGAACAAATGAAAAAGAAAAAAACAGACCTCGAATCCCGGTTTTGGTCCGGCCGGAGCAAACTTTCACCCGTATCGCTGCTGGAAGCGTTTTTCCAGTTCCATGACCTGGCAACGGCCAAAGAACGGCTCAACCGCATCATGGAGCATGCGGTCCAGGGGAAAGTCCGGATCAGCGAAGACCCTTCCGTCATCTTTCATTTCCACCAGTCGCTGCGGTCGTTCATCCTCGCCGGATATGACCTGAGGAAGAAATCCGGGAAATGGTCGGTCCGTACACTTCCTGAGCAGGGGAGTACGCTGGGGCAGGGTTCGCTTTCGGAGGAAGAGTACCGCGATCCGGTTTTGGTTTTCCGCAAAGCCTTTCAGGAATACCGCCCGGAGCAGTTCCTGGATTTCCTGGCGGACGTGGTGTATTTCTCGCTGGGCACCTTTAACCATGTACCGGAAGGCAATATCTTGGGCCCGTACCTGCACCTCTGCAAAATGCTGGATGCCGCCCGGCTGATCGTGGAGAGAAGGGCTTAGGCAGGGAAGGGGCAATGACAGACAACGGTTTGTCCGGCTGTAAACCGCCCTGTAATTGGAACAACTATTGCTGCTTTTGGAGAACACTAAAATTAATCACTTAAGCTAATTCTAATGAACGATTTTTACGATAAATTCAGGGAAAGAAAAAGATTTGACGGACATGCGGAAGCAATTTCTGCGCATCTGGATGAGCGGTTTGCCTCTGATGAAATCACCGTTTACCATGAAATGTTTTCCCCCGATTTTCACCTGGATGTCTATTTTGTACAATCTGAAAAATACAATTTCAATATCTTACTCACGGCCGGCATGAGTACGCTCGAAATGACCGTTCCTCCTGACGTAGAAAACCCGCAGGATTATCAGTTTGCGGAACTTATGCTGCTGCTTCCGAAATCCATTGCTTTCGGTGAGGTTACCGGCGACAACCCCAACGACTGGCTCATCGATATGCTGAAAGAAAATGCCCGGTTCCCGCACCATTACGATACCTGGCTGACCATCGGCCATACATTACAGGCCACGGCCGATATGGAACCGTATGAGGAACATACGGAGTACACGGGCGTCGTGATCCTGCCGTCCGTGAACTTTGATGAAGATTTCACGACCCTGCAGGCCGGAGAAAACAGGATCAACATCTATTCTGTGTTCCCGCTCTACGCTGACGAAATGAATTATAAAATACAGAACGGATACAACGCCCTTCTGGACCGGCTGATTGAGAAAAATGCGAAAGAGGTTTTTGATGATAGAAGGGAGAGCTTATTGAGTTAAATGATCTTTCGATCATGCGATCCACATCATGTGCCCACAGGAAAAATCTGCGCAATCTGCGCAATCTGCGTGAGCCTGTAAAGTAAATGCCATCACGATCGACGGCATTTATTTTTCACGAAAAGAACTTCCGGCCTCCGGCTTCCTTCTTCCAGCCTTTTAATCTGATTCTTCTCCGGGTTTAGGCGATAACCTGTCAGCCGCTTATTTTCAGGGACTCAATAATTCCATCACCAATTGGAGATGCAATCACAGGAAAAATCTGCGCAATCTGCGCAATCTGCGTGAGCCTGTAAAAGAAATGCCGTCACAACCGGCGGCATTTATTTTCACGAAAAGAACTTCCGGCATCCGGCTTCCCTCTTCCAGCCCGTTAACCTTATTCGGATAATCATCACACCTCTGACTCTATTTTCAACACCGGAAACACCCAGCACCCATCTTCCAGCCCGTTAACCTGATTTCCATTGCGAACTCAGGCTGATCCGGTTTACTTTTTATCTGAAGAAGGCTCCGCACCGGCGACCACTTCCTCGTTATCTTCCTGCGGAATGGTCTGCGGGTTCCATTTGGCGTGCTTCGAAGGTTTAAGCGTATATCCGTTTACTTTCGTGTATACCTTTGTAAATTCGGCCCCGAAAAAGATGAGCTGGCAGGTATAGTTGATCCAGAGCAGCAGCAGGATAACGGTTCCCGCCGTCCCGAAGGACGAACTTGGATTAAACTTATCGAAATAAAAAGTAAGGATATATTTTCCTAAAGTGAAAAGCACCGCGGTTACTGCCGCACCAACCCAAACGGATTTCCATTGCAGCTGCACATCAGGCAGAATTTTGAACATTGCGGCAAATAGGAACATGGCAATCAGAAAGCCTATGACAATATTCAGGATATTGACAAGAACCAGCGTTTCAAGGCCGAAATGACGGACCACCCATTCGCTGGCCAGGCCGATGAATGAGCTTATAAGCAGCGTTGCAAGCAGTAGAAAAGCAATCACGATGATGAGTCCCAAAGAATTCGCCCGGTCCAGGAGGTACTTTTCCCAGGCTTTTTTCGGAGCGGCCACCACATCCCAAAGCTTATTCAGGGTTTTCTGGAATTGAAAAAACAGGGAAGTCGCCCCGAAGATCAGGGTCAGGATCCCGACGATTTTCATCACCACATTCTTTTTATCAATCATTCCGCCGATGACCATTTCTTCAACGCTTTTGCCGACATCCCTGCCCATCATGCTGCCGACGAATTTGGTGATTTCACCCTGTACCGCTTCTGCGCCGAAGAAAATTCCGGCGATCCAGATTACGATAATCAGCAGTCCGGGAATTGAAAAAATGGCGCTGTAAGCCAGGCTGGCCGCTTCGGTCCCGAGATCGCGGGCGCTCCAGTCTTTATACGTTGCTTTAAGAATGTCCCAAAAGTTGTTCAGTATTTTCATAATTTAATTTTTTCGATTAAACAGTCTGCAAAAACCCAATACTGAAACGCTCTGTAAGTTGTTTTTATCACCTTCAAATTCCGTACCCAGTTGAAAAAAGAAGTAGGGAAGCCGGAAGATGGAAGATGGAAGATGGAAGATGGATGCCGGAAGTTTTTTCTGTCAAAAACAAGGTCAAAGATTGTTATGATTACATGAAATATTTTGTTATTTTATTTTCGCGTATAATAAGTTACTGAATACGAATTGAATGCGGTTGGATGTGCTTTAATCTAAAGTCCCGAAGGGACGGCTTACTACAGGATAGGATGAAATCCTGTCAGAAGCGTGAATATTTAATCATTCTAGCCAAGAGGAGTTCCATTTAAAAAACCTGATTCATTTAGCTTTAATTTATTTTTTTAAACAATTAAACAACGGAATATAAGTTCAATAGAGTCTGATGTAGTTTGCTTTAAACTCCCAAAGCAATGGCTTTTACAGGAAAGTATAAAATCCTGTCAGAAGCATTTTCATGCAATCAGTTAACAAGCCGGATGCAGCATGTTCCTTCTTTAAAAAATAAATCTTCAATCGATCATTCAGAACAATCCTGCACTTCGGTTAGACTTTCCATTTCGGTTAAGTACTTCCCCGATTCTGTTTATCCGGTTCCCGCCCGTTGATGCAATTTTGTACTTATAAAATCGAAACAAATGAAAATCGTACTAACAGGTTCTTTAGGGAACATCGGAAAACCGCTCACCGGATTACTGGTAACTGCCGGGCATCAGGTTACTGTAATCAGCAGCAAAGAAGAAAGAACTTCTGAAATTGAGAAATTGGGTGCCGTTGCAGCCATCGGCAGCATTCAGGATGCGGAGTTTTTAACGCAGACCTTTACCGGGGCTGATGCCGTGTACCTGATGGAAGCCTGGGAAGGTATCGGAAGCCTTTTCGATCAGGAAATTGATTTTTTATCCGAATTTAAGAAAATTGCCCGTCAGTACGTGAAGGCGGTTCAGGATTCAGGAGTTAAAAAAGTCATCCATTTAAGCAGCATCGGGGCACATTCGGCAGCAGGAACCGGCAGCCTACTGGTTCACCATCATGTCGAACAGATTTTACGGACGCTTCCGGAAGAGGTGGCCATCAAGTTCATGCGTCCGGTCGGATTCTTCAGCAACATCTACCGCTGGCTGCCGGTGATACAGGCACAGGGGAAAATTATCCAAAGCTACGGCGGCGGACGGAAAGAACCGTGGGTATCGCCTTACGATATAGCCCAGACCATTGCAGACGAAATGGAAAAGCCCTTCAGCGGAAGAACAGTTCGTTATATCGCCAGTGATGAGGTTTCACCCGATGAAATTGCCGCCGCATTGGGACAGTCCATTGGGCGGGATATGAAGTGGGAAGTGATTCCGGGTGAACAATTACTGGATCAGATGCTTTCCGCCGGCATCAACGAATGGATTGCCAAAGGGCTGGTCGCTATGCAGAAAGCCCAGGGAGACGGCAGCTTATATGAAGATTTTTATGCACACCAGCCGGAATTCGGCAGGGTAAAATTAAAGGATTTTGCAAAAGAATTCGCACAGGTATTTAACACAAAATAAAATAATTAATTATGAAAACAGCATTGATTACAGGCGCCAACAAAGGCGTAGGTTTTGAAACCGCCAGACAGCTTCTGAAAAACGGGTATTTTGTCTTTATCGGAAGCCGGAATATCGGAAACGGAGAATCGGCGGTAAAGCGACTGCAGAAGGAAGGCTTTGGAAATGCAAAAGCAGTACAGCTGGATGTAACGGACCTGGATTCCGTAAAAAAAGCAAGAGCGGAGATCGCAAAACAGAGGGATGTCCTGGATGTGCTCATTAACAATGCAGGCATCAACGGCGGAATGCCGCAGGCCGCCCTGGAAGCTCCGGTGGAAGCTTTTGATCAGGTAATGGATACCAATCTGTACGGCGTCATCAGGGTAACCCAGGCATTTATGGATCTGCTCAGGAAATCAGCGTCGCCCAGGATCGTCAATGTATCGTCCAGCGGCTGTTCCCTGACGTTGCATTCCGATCCGGACTGGAAGTATTACAGCCACAAAGCGGCCGTTTATACCGCTTCAAAAGCAGCCATGAATATGTATACCATCAACCTGGCTTACGAACTCAGGGATACCGCTTTCAGGGTGAATGCCGTCTGTCCGGGCTTCGTGGCGACGGATTTCAATAACCACCGCGGTACCGGAACGGCAGAGCAGGGAGGCGAACGGATTGCCCGGTATGCGATGATCAGGGAGGAGGGTCCTACCGGAAAATTCATCAGTGAAGAATATAATCCTGAAAATGGAGACACGCCCTGGTAATTAATTCGTTATTTTTGACACCGCCGGCACCTGGAATTACAACCGACTTTCCGGGTGCCGGTTTTAAAATTTTAAAAGATGAAAAGCAAGCCGCACCACCTTCATAAATTCCGTTCGCTATCTGAGTTCCATAAAATGTTCGGATTACCGAAGCCCGAACATCCGCTGGTGAGTTTTATCCGTATGGAAGAAATGAAAATGCCGGATGAGGCTTTGCCGGATTACCTGGTGCTGGATTTTTATAAGATCGCTTATAAAGATACCTTAGGACAGGCAAAGTACGGCCAGCACCACTATGATTTCGGGGAGGGCGGACTGGTTTTTACGGCCCCCGGCCAGCTTTTTGAAAGCCCCAATACGGATAAGGTAAAAGGGTATCTTATTTTACTCCATCCCGATTTTTTCCTTTCTTATCCTTTGGCAAAGAAAATCAGGCAGTACGGGTTTTTCTCCTACGCGGCGGATGAAGCGTTGCATGTTTCGGAAAAGGAAAAAGACATCTTGTTTTCGGTATTCGGTATTATTGATGAAGAACTGAAAGGCAGAACCGATGATTTCAGCCAGGATGTGGTAATCTCGCAGATCGAGCTTCTCCTGAATTACAGCAGACGCTATTACAGGCGGCAGTTTATTACTTCAAGGGCAGCCAACGACCACCTGATTGAAAAATTCGAGAAGGTGATGGATTCTTATTTCCATGGTGAGGACCCATTGCTGAACGGGCTGCCTTCCGTGCAGGACGTAGCTGATCAGTTACATGTTTCTGCCAGTTACCTGAGTGATATGCTGCGTTCATTAACGGGGCTTAATACCCAGCAGCACATCCACCACCGGTTTGTTGAAATGGCAAAGGAAATATTGTCGACCACTGATCTTTCGGTCTCGGAAATTGCTTACCGGATGGGATTCGAATATCCCCAGTCTTTCACCCGGCTGTTCAAAAGCAAGACCAGCCAGACGCCTCTGGAATTCAGGCAGTCTTTTAATTGAATGGTATTTGGTTTCATCAGCAGGCTTAGAAGGCCGGAAAAGGGAAGAGGGATGCCGGAAGTTTTTTTTTTTAAATAACGTGAATTCGGAGAAGAGCTCAGATTAATGTTTTTTGAAAACCTTCACATGAAATATAACAAAAAGAACAGCAGGTGAATCCGCCCCGTAGGGGCATCATGATCATAGCCCCGGGTGAAACCCGGGGTTTAAAGAAAGCACCCGACAGCAACGAGCCATAAAAGGACGAAACTCTTTACAGAAATGAACGGAACATTATTAATCCCGCAGGTTTATCTGAATGACAAAATGTGTTTAATCAGGACACCCGTTTAGCGTTTGAACTTATCCATCATTCACTCTTGGCAATGCGCTAAGTTATTTTCTTGAGCAAATACGTTCTGTCGGATTTACATTGCTAAAAATAAATTAAATTCATCTATTCAAGTTAATTTAAAGGCTATACGTAAGCGTCGTATAATAAAACCCTCCGATGCCTGGCCCTCCCAAAAAAGAATAATAGGGCCTGTTCAGCAGATTGGTCGCTCCGACTTTTACCTTCAGCTTTTCTTTAAAAAAATCATAATTCACCTGGGCGTCGATGGTTCCATAAGCGGCAACTTCTCCGTTGACTAAAAATGAACGCCAGTAAAAACCGCTCTGTCTCCTGTACGTCACATTAAATCCCAGATGGTCAAAAATATCTGTTCCGCCAAAGGAAAGGTTGGCGATCCATTCCGGGGTATTGAAGCCGTCCTCAAAACCATCATTGTTATCGGTGCGGCTTAATCTGGCGTAGGAAACATTTCCGGATACCTGGTAATGCCGGCCAAGGAAATAGCCGGCTCCGATGCTTCCGCCGTAATTGTAAACCACGCTGCGGGAATTCGTATACATCCGGTACCGGCTCTGCTGGCTCCTGTTGTTTAAAAAAGTGGGAATCTGCTCCTGTACGGTTGTATTGGGAACATTCATTTCAACCTGGGCGATAAAATCGTTGTACCGGTTAAAATAGAAATCGGCATCCAGCTGCAGGCTTTTTTTTAAGAAAAACGCTTTGTAGCCTGCTTCAAAGGAGGTGAGGTGTTCCGGTTTCAGGTAGGTATAATAATTTTTTACCAGCAGCCCTTTTTCTTTCTCTACGGCTTCCGCTACCGTCATCCCGTTATTGAAATCAGCTGTGACGGCCGCCTGGAAACGGTCGATGGAACTCCGGAGGTAAGCATTTTCAAAAACACCGTCCGACATGATATTCAGGCCGCCGAGCCTTTTGACACCGCCGCTGTTGACATTGGAAAAAGCCTCAAAAATACTCGGAAACCGGGAACCGCTCTGAAAAGACATCCGCAGGCTCTGATTGTTGAATGGTGTGAGGACAGCCGTCAGACGGGGATTGTACTTTACCTCAAAATAATCGTTCTTATCGATCCGGATCGTAGCGGAAACTTTTAAAAATCCTTTCAATAAATCCTTACCCGCCTGAAGAAAGCCACCCGTTTTGCCATAGCTGAAGGGATCGCCCGTTTTACCGGCGGCCGGGTTAACGAAATAATTACCGTCCGGCCGGATGATGTAGGACTGGTAATCCAATCCGGCAAGCAGATCCAGTCCGGTCTTTTCTTTAAACCCGGTTCCCAGCAGCTTCGACAGATCAGACTGCACCTCCGTATGCACCAGTTGGTCCCTGACCCGCAGGGCGGCACCCTGGTCCCAGTTGTTGATATCGGCGAGTTCTTTCAGGGTCGTGTCAAACGCAGCCGTTCCGGGCTGCAATCTTCCCATGTCGGCCGTGGCACGTGCCTGATTCAGAGCCTTGATTACATCGGATCCGGAAGCGGCGAAAGCGCTGTTGAAGGCTGTGGTGTAATCGGCATACCACTGATCATCCGTTTTAAACCGGCGGTCCAGATTTTCGGCTGCCGATCTCAGATTATAGGATTTACCGGTGTTCTCACTGGTAACATAAGCTTTGAACAGGAAAAAATCATTCTTAACGTCTACCGCGTGCTGCTGCAGAATATAGTCTTTCAGGGCAAAACGGTTGGCCCGCTGGTATACATTATCCAGATCGGCAAAACGGTAGGTATAGGTCATTGTTGTCCGGGGATTCAACCGGTAAGATAATCCGAGGTCCGCTTTAAGATTCCGGATGTCATAACCGGTAACCTCCGACTCACTGTATCCGGTCCGGGCCACTACATAGCGTTTTCCGTTAAGGGTCAGGGTGCGCCGGTTGGACGATTCGTTGCCGTATCCGTTCACGGGATCATAAGCCGGATTACTGGTGCCGCCGGGAATGCCCAGGGCCAGGTTGGCGTTGGGATTCAGATCATCCCGGTTATCCGCTTTCCAATCGGTTCCTTTGGTAAAGGTACCGTTGATTTTGAAAGCCAGTCGGTCCGACAGTTTTTGGGCTATCCGGAAGCTGTATTCCGTAAACAGGGTCGCTTTACTTCCGGGTTCTCCCACATGATTGACCCCGGTTTTCTGCTGGAATGAGATCCCGGGCGTCTTAAACGGATCTTTTGTGATGAAATTGGCCAGGCCGTTGATGGCATTCAAACCATAAAGTGCTGAAGAGGTGCCGGGAATAATTTCCACGCGTTCGATGTCGAGATCGTTCGGGCCCAAGGCATTGCCGATCGGCGCGCCGATATGGGGTGCCTGATTGTCGAAACCATCCACCAGCTGGCTGAATCTCACACTGGTGGTATTGGCAAAGCCCCGGGTATTGATGATCTTAAAACCCAGGCTCGGCGTCAGCATCTGCACGCCCTTGGCATTTTCCAGCCCGTCGAAAAAAGACGGTGCGGCGGTGTTCCTGAGGTAAACAGCATTGAGAAATTCCACCGTGACCGGCGTTTTAAGAATACTTTCTCCGGTTCTGGAAGCGGAAACCACTACTTCTTCTACGGAGTGGATCTGCAGGCTGTCATTGCTTTTTATTTTTGCTCCTGCAGGTCTGTTTTGCCCATTCACGAATATTGTTGCCGAAACTGCCGAACAATACAAAAAGAGGTATAAAGGTTTAGCCATGATTTGAATTAAATAAAATACCGCAAACCATCAGATGATCCTTTACTAAAGTGACATCGGTATCCTGTCTATTTTTAAACAAGATACGAAATAAAAAGCCGTCTAAAAAATAAAACCAGGCCGCAAACCATCTTGATAGCGGAAGAGAGACAGGGAAGCTGTTTATAATGAAGGGATTACCGGATTCGGCTGTTTTATTTGCCTTTTACCTGCAAAAGAATTCCTAAATTGTAGATGATTTAAGCTTTCAAACCCATTATCAATGCTAAATTTCACCAGACTGTCAGCCGCTTTTATGTTGTGCTCATCCCTGATTTTCTCACAGGGCTTTAAAACGTCGGTCACGGCGAAAGAAGGAAAGGAATTTCCGAAAACAGATGCCGACGGAAAGGCAAAGTTCAAAGTCTATTTTCCGGATGCAAAATCTGTAATCCTTGAAGGCGGAGACGGGATGCAGAATATGGAATTCATCACCACGAAAGATAAAGAAGGCTTCTGGAATATTTCCACTTCACCGCTGGAAACCGGGTTCCATTATTATTGGTTTAATGTAGACGGAAAGCGGACCAATGATCCTAATACGGAACTCTATTTTGAATGCGGACAGCCCACCAGCGGGATTGAAATAAATTCCGGCGAAGATTTCTTTCTGACGAAAAAGGTAAAACACGGACGGATCATCAACGACAGTCTGTATTCGGTTGTTACCCAGGGTCAAAGGAATTTCAAAGTATATCTTCCGCCGGGCTACGGAACCGGAAAGTTTCCGGTCTTGTATCTGTATCACGGAACCGGTGAGGATATTACCGGCTGGGGAAAACAGGGACATCTGGGTGCTATTCTCGATAATCTTTTTGCGGAGAAAAAAGCCACGGAAATGATCGTGGTCATGGACCACGGCGTCGCCCTGACCCCGGAAGAAGAAAAAAGGCCGGACGATTATCCGAGAACCGTACTTTCCTCACAGAATATAGACCGGATCATGGTCCGGGAACTGATTTCTTACATCGAAAAGAAATACAAGACCAACGGTAAAAGAGCGGTTGCCGGACTTTCGAGAGGAAGCTACCAGGCCCTGCTCATCGGCAGCCGTCACCCGGAATTGTTTTCGGCCATTGGTGCCTTCAGCCCGGTGATCTATGAAGGAACTGCGACGCAGCCGTTCAAAGAGCTTCCTATCGGAAATCTGCTGACAACAAAGCACAAGCCGTATTTATTCATCGGTATCGGGTCCAAAGAAAGCGGGCGGTTCCAGGATTTCAACAAGACCCTGACCACTTATCTTAACGAAAACCATTACCCGTATGTCCCCTACAAATCACCGGGAACCTATCACGAATGGCTTACCTGGAGACGCTGCCTGTACCAGTTTGCACAGAAAATTTTTCGTTAGTATTTAACTCAAAATGGATTATTCTCTAGGTTTATCATGGGATAGAACCTATGGCCAATGGGTACCGAATGTTATTAAGGGACTTTAGAATTATATAAAAATTATTTTTTACTTTAATCTGAAATTAAGCAAAGAAGGAGCTGCTTTCCCACATTCAACAGATACTTTTTCACAAATAAATTTTCACCATTCGTTGAAATGTTATACTTTTGAGGACCAAAAAAATTATTATGAAAAATCTTTTAATGCCTCTTATAGCAGTTTTCACAATTGTATCATGCGCAGATGATAACAATCTAAATCAGGAACTTGATACTGCAAACAGTCAGAAACAAGAGTTTGCTAGAGTTGTTAATTCCACTCAGATTGATAGTGATGATTTCACAAAATCATTATTAGGAAAAGGTTTTATTTCGAGTGATAACCTAGTTCCGGATTTTAGCAAAGAGAAAGTACTTCGATCTTTATCTGGCGTTACCAAGAAAGCACCGACTCTTAATGGCCCGTTTACATACACCGTACCGGTTCCATCACCTAATCCTACAAACCAAAAAGTGACTTATACACAAGTAGGAAATACTTATCCGACATCAGGGATATATTATGCCGATGTATATAACTATTTTATGAAGGTTGAACTTCCGGCCGGAGCTGTTGCTGCATATGTAGAATCTGTTGATAATCCAGGCTATGCAAATTATACAACTCAGACTCAGGGTTTTAATAATTCAACTGCTCAGGAGAATGGTAAAACCTACTTAGTTGCTAACACTTATACAATGGTTCTGAAATATAATTCTGTAGGGCAGTTAATAAATGCTGTTGTACCTGCAGCATCCGGACCAAAAACATTTACGTATTACTACTTTACTTTATAACCAAACTGAGAAATCACAATGAAAAAATCCTTTGCTATACTATTGTTACTAATATCATGTTGCAATTTGTTTTCACAGAAGGCGAAAATAATAGCTGGTGGTGGAATTTCAAAAATTAAATCATCTACAGCCCCGGTATTAGATAAAAATGTATTTGTGATTTCTGGTGGCATTGGGTTAGATTGGTTAGAACAAAGTAATTATTATCTATCCAGTGAATTAAACTATACACAGATCGGAGGTAAAGAAATCAATCCAGGTCTACCTGCCCCTTATACTGAAATGCAGAAAAAATGGGGGTTTGTTTCTCTTTCATCAACTTTCCGGTATAAGATACCTGTAGATAATACCTTTTTCTTTGTTGGTGCAGGACCAAAACTTAATTTTTTATTGGATTCATCACCATTTGAAAATACGATATATGAAGGTGGATATGATATGAAGAAAATAAATCTGGGACTTAATACAGAAGTTGGCTATATGCATGATTGGGATCGATATCGAGCAGGAATAGTAGCTTCTTATTTAATTGGAATTACTCCAATTGCATCTACTGAATTTAGTAAATTAAGAAGTAACCCTTTGTATTTTTCTCTATCTTTTGGATTTGATCTTTAATTGATATTATCATAACCGATTCAATACCAGAATCCTTCATTAGATAATGAGGGGTGTTTTTTTCTATTATTTAAAAAATTAATATTCTCTGTACTGCCAAATCCTGATTTCATTTCCATAATGCGTTCCTGATTGATTTTCAAATGAAATTTTAGCAGAAAAATTCTGGTATTCACAGACTTTTTCTTAGATGCTCCACAATATTTCAATACTTTTAGAGTTATTTATTTAAAGAATACTAAATTCATTTTATGAAAAAACCACTTATTTTGATACTGGCAAGTGCGCTGGTTGTACAAAGCTGCAAAGACGATTGTTATAAAGCCCCGGAGCCCACCGTTTTTGAATTTGTAAACGCTTCGGGTGAAAACCTGATTCAGAACGGCACGCTTACCAAAACAAAAATCATCGTGCAGCAGGATAACGGAAACGGAAATTTTGCAGGAATCGATGTGGAAATCCGTGATGGTAAAAAGGCTGTGTTAAACAACGTAGGCTTATTTGACGGAACACGTAATTATAATGTTTATTTAAATACGGATCCGATCAGGACGTTTAATTTTAAAGTATCATCCAGCCAATTAACAGGCGATTGTACGGGGTATAAAATAAATAACCTGACTGTAGAGAATATAACCTGGTCGTCTGTACAGGGCTATTATAGAATAGTGGTGGATTAGAAAATGATGTATATATCAGATGAACACTCATCAATTCTATAATTGCGGTTAAAACGGAATCGAGAACCGTAAAGAAATGCATTTTAATTCAGTTCTTTGGCTACCATAAAACAAAATCCACAACCTGAAGCTGTGGATTTTATTTTTTTTAAAATATTGATGTGATCGGTAATAAACAGGATGCGATTGAGATCTATCACTCTACATTTCCTTTATACTTCTCAACCCCATCCACATAAAGAACCGACTTTTCCGGATCATATTTATATTCGTCGTTTTCATACATTCCTTTGCCATCATTGTTCAGAATGGTTGTTTCATGTTCGTCTTCATCCGGAAGGAAGAGTTCCAGTTTCTTTTGGTCGTCGCTCATTAAAACGAAAGCACTGATGACGGCAGCACCTTTGGGAGGATTCACGGGATTAAGGCGGAACCCTTCATTAAAAACCTGGATGCAGTTCTGTTTCAGTTCGCTCCAGGTTTGTCCGGCGGAAGTGAGGCATCCGTGATCGTCTTTGTCGCCGCCTATCGCTTTCTGTTCGTTGGTAGCGGTGTTCTCATTGGTTGGGGTTGGGGCAGGTTTGTTGCAGGCGGACAGTCCGGCCAGGCACACTGCGGTGAAAATCAGTTTTTTCATAGAAATTGAATTAAATATACCAATCAGCTGCAATACAAATGCCATAGGAAAGCCGGGCAGCATCAACCTTTTAATAATTCATGCTTCATACCTGAATCCGTGTTTTTTACCGACGGATCAGAACTGTTCTTTTTCACCGTACAAACCGGAAATCAACAACAATAACATCCGTACCTAACGGCAGATTTACGGGATAATTATTTATAATGGTTATTAATTACAGTCCCGTCCGGTAAAGGGGTATAATTGTTGTTCCATCATCGCCGACCAATACTCACAACAAATTATTATATTATGGAAAATAAAAATTTTTCAGACGAAAAATTAGACCAGCTCCAGGATCATACCACCGATAATTCCGGAGCGGCACTTACCACCAATCAGGGTTTAAAAATCAACAACAATCAGGATTCCCTGAAAGCAGGCGAAAGAGGACCCAGCCTGCTGGAGGATTTTATTTTAAGAGAAAAAATCACCCATTTCGACCACGAAAGAATCCCTGAAAGAATCGTTCACGCAAGGGGATCCGGTGCCCACGGAACCTTTAAGCTGAATAAAAGCTTAGCCCAATATACCAAAGCGAAATTCTTATCCGAAGAAGGAAAGGAAACCCCGGTTTTCGTACGTTTTTCTACCGTTGCCGGAAGCGCGGGAAGTACGGATTTGGCGCGGGACGTAAGAGGATTTGCCGTTAAATTTTATACCGAAGAAGGCAATTATGACCTGGTGGGAAATAACATTCCGGTGTTCTTTATCCAGGATGCCATCAAGTTTCCGGATCTCGTTCATGCCGTAAAGCCGGAACCGGATAACCAGATTCCGCAGGCGGCCTCCGCACACGATACGTTTTGGGATTTTATTTCCCTGATGCCGGAAAGCATGCACATGATCATGTGGGCAATGAGCGACCGGGCCATCCCGAGAAGCTACAGGATGATGGAAGGATTTGGGGTGCATACCTTCAAATTCGTTAACGATGAAGGAAAAATGCATTTCGTGAAGTTCCACTTCAAGCCGAAACTGGGCGTTCATTCGGTAGCCTGGGACGAGGCGACCAAGATCTCCGGTAAGGATTCCGATTTCCACAGAAGGGATCTATGGGAAGCCATTGAAAACGGAGCATTCCCGGAATGGGATTTCGGCGTACAGATCATCCCTGAAGAAGATGAGCATAAATTTGATTTCGACCTGCTGGATCCTACCAAACTCATTCCTGAAGAAGAGGTTCCGGTAGAACTGGTCGGAACACTGACGCTAAACCGCAACCCGGATAACTTCTTTGCGGAAACGGAGCAGATCGCTTTCCACCCGGGACATCTGGTGCCGGGCATCGATTTCTCCAACGATCCGCTGTTGCAGGGCAGATTGTTTTCTTACACCGATACCCAATTATCAAGACTGGGGTCGCCGAATTTCCATGAAATCCCGATCAACCGCTCCATTAATACCGTTCACAACAACCAGCGGGACGGGCATGTGAGACAGCAGATCGTAAAAGGAAAAGTAAGCTACGAACCGAATTCCATGGGCGGCGGATGTCCGTTTCAGGCAATGATGAAAGACGGCGGTTTCGCCACCCAGGAAGAACGTGTCGACGGGAAAAAGATCCGGGCGAGAAGTAAAAGCTTTGTGGATCATTACTCCCAGGCCAAGCTGTTTTACAACAGCCAGTCAGCTCCGGAGAAAAAACACCTTCAGAATGCATTGATTTTTGAATTGTCGAAAGTAACGATTCCGGCCATCCGCGAAAGGGTAGTGGGCCAACTGGCATTCATTGACAGCGATTTGGCTAATAAGGTGGCTAAGAAAGTCGGAGTTCAGGTGACTAAACTGGAACAGCCGAACGGAAGCATTCCTGCGGATGCCGATCCGAAAACGCTTCAAAGCGAGGAAAGAGAGCCCAACACAAAAAGTTCTGAAGCCTTAAGCATGAAAAATACAGTAAAAGATTCCATCGAAAGCCGGATTATCGGGTTTATTATGGAAGACGGCGTCAATGCGGCTGAGGTGAATGCCTTAAAATCGAAGCTGGAAGCAAAAGGAGCGATGGTCCAGGTGATTGCCGGAAGCCTTGCGCCGGTTACGGCGGATGACGGAACCAGCTTTACGCCTAAACATTCCCTGACCAGTACTGCCAGTGTATGCTTTGATGCATTGTATATTGCCGGCGGTAAAAAATCGGCCGAGAACCTGTTGGACGAAGAAAACAGGCCGGGAACCCTTCTGTTTGTGAATGAAGCATACAAGCACTGCAAAGCCATCTATTTCGGAAGCGAAACCGATGACATCGTGAAGCAAAGCAATGTAGGCAGCAAAAAGCACGAAGATCCGGCTATTATCAGCCCGGACCAGCAGGGTGCCGACGATGCTTTCATCAAAGCGGTTGCCAGCCACAGGGTATGGGAACTGGAAACGGAAAGGAACAATCCGGCATAGCATTTTCTATCATTCAAACTATTTAATACTTCACGAAAAAGACCGTTGCGACGGTCTTTTTCTATGAATGACAGATGAAACTCTGTTGAATATTTCTTATCTGCTGATATTTCCTGTTCAAGAAAAGCCTGCAGGATCAAAAAACTCCACTTTTTGCATCAGAACCCTTATATCCATAAAGGGTTGAATTATAAAATATTACAAAAAATGAAGTCGTGGAAATTTTAATCTTATTTTAAGGACTTTTATATTTTATTGATGTATTTTTGCTTTCAACATAAAACGGAACGGATGGATCATCAGGCGATAGATGTTTGTCATGATAAAATCAATTCTACTTTGTGGATATTAACCCTGATAAAAATTGTTATGCTTACCTCTAAAGATAATCTTTCGGAATTCATCAAAGCTGAAATAGAAGCGTTTTACAACATCAAACTGCCGGAATGTCCGAAACAGAACCAGCTGATGTATACGCTTTCCCGTTATTTCCTGGGATTGTATGAGAAAAAATTATTTGTCAGCCGCCTGTCCGGGGAAGTCATCAACTATAAGGTTTCGCATTATCTTTTTAAGATTAAGGTGGCGTAGGAAGTAATGTATAGTAGATTGATGTAGTCTATAGGCAGTTATTTTTTGAATTTATAAAATTCTTCAAAGACTTAAAAAAATAAAAAACTCCAAAGTAAAGAACATTGGAGTTTTATTATAAATAAATTAATTTAAAACTTTCTCAAAACGATACTTTTTTTCTCTTAAGATAAAAGCATCTCTTCCTCCCTCAACGATATCAGCAATATGCTCTCTGATACCCATTGATTTTAACAAATCTTTCTCTGTAGTATTTAGTGCTGATGTATTTTCAATTGCTCCGTTTACATAATCAAATAAAAACTCACTATATGATTCGGTATCATTTTGACCTTTTTGATTTGCAACAATAATGTTTTCTGCATCAGTGTTTACAACAATGTTTGCGTTATGTGTTACAACAATTATTTGTCGTTCAAGCTTTTTATTCTTTAAATAAAAAACTAAATCCTGTGTAATTGATCTGTTATCCAGATTGTCTTCGGGTTGATCAATCAGTATCGGAGATTTAGATTTACTAAGACCAATAATAAGCATCAAAATTACAAAACTTGCTTTTCCTGTTGACATCTCCCCAAGCTGATCATTTTTATAAGTTATTTTCCAGTAGTCAAAGAAATAATCATCTAACAATGTTTTAATTGCTTCCTTTTTATCAATTCTTGGAAGAATAGAATAATTTCCATTAAAAATCTCTTCGAAAATTTTTTCGACATTTGATTTTATAACTCTATAGTCAAAATTTGAGGTTGCTTTTTTTTGCTCATTAAATATTTCAGGATAATTATTATAATGAGCTTTTCGTCCGTCACTAATTGCATATATATGTTTATACAGTTTAGCAAAATTGAATTGAGAAATACCTTCTATTTTTAAACCATCTTTTTCCAGCTCTGTTGTTCTTTCTTTAAGATCAGTAATAATTTTTTGGTATTCAAGATATACGTTATCATACATTTTAAAGATTTCATCCTTACATTTTACAATTGCTTCAGTTTTTTCTTTTTTGATTTTATTTAATTGATCAATTTCCGTCAGAAGCTTTTTATCAGAAGCTATTGAATCATTGAGCATTTTAACCTGTTGCTGAATTTCTTCATTTTTTTGAAAAGGTTTTAGATTTTCATTGATAGTGCGTGATTCATTCTCAAGTGCAATAAATATTACTTTAAACTTATTATCCTTAACAAATATCTTTCTTCCTTCTTGATTAGTTATTATATCAATTTCTTCCGCAATACTATCAATCTCCTTTTTTAGAGCTTTTATAAGATCTAATTTTTGTTGATAGTATTTTTGGTATTGTTAAATTGAAATATATTTCATTACTTAGTATTATGAAATGTTATAAATGCCAATCAGAAGAAAACACTAAAGCTGGCTTTACAAGAGGATTGCAAAGATACAAGTGTAAAAGATGC
>CAJYRQ010000091.1 GCA_913777465.1 uncultured Chryseobacterium sp. | reverse complement strand
AAATTGCCGCTTTGTGTTTTAAATCTTACCTTAGCCATCGTTGAGGATTTGTGCAACTCTAAAATACAAAGTTTTAGAGATAATCTCAACAAAAAATTGAGGCTGCCCATACTTTTTGGACAGCCTCCATTGAAAAAATATCTGAAAGTTTATTAAATGTAAACACAGCCGCAGCCTTCTTCCCAAGGCTCGCAGATTCTTTTCGGTTCAAGGCATCGGCCATCGCCGCCATTGATCAAAGATAATTCTTTGCGTACTAATTTTTTTAGATTTTTCATAATAATACTGTTTTAATTTGCTGATAACGAATATACAAATTATTTTATTAATACACTACTAAGTGATTTAAAAATAATGATTAAATTGAAAAATAAATTCTGCAATTGAAAATCAGATTTTTTTCAGTAACGGAAATGACACTGAGCCTCCAGCTGAAACAACTTGAAAAGGACAGCTTGGTATCAAGAACAGTGTTTGGTGAGAAACCACCCATCCGGGTGGAGTATGAACTTACGGAATTCGGAATAACCTTTATTTAGGTACTGGAAGCCGTTACCAACTGGGGAAACCGGATTGTGGATAAAAGTGGAATTTGTGGATAACTTTTAAAAATCTGTGGATAAGTCAATAAATGATCAGTCAGTTTAATCTTTTTATCAAGCCATCAGACTATAACAAGTAGAAATCTTTGATTTTTATGCTCAGATGTTTCGAAATATATAGGCTTTGATTACGATCAGCCACCAAATCTCAAAATATTATGGGTCAAAACTTTGATGATTTCAAATAAGTTCAAAACTCATAAACAGAGCGGTTTCTGTAGAATCATTATATAATTTGGTATTGATTCCGGTGATGGCAAATCCTGCTTTACGATAAAATTGAACCGCAGGATAATTGGTATTCTGGGTCTCGGTTTCCACGATCCGGCATTGCAGTTCGCGGGCTTCCCGGTTAATGCTCTTAATCAGCAGCCTGCCGATACTCCGGCCTCTGAATGCTTCACTGACCAAAAGATTTTTTATAAACAAACTGTTATTCCATGGTTTGTAATCACAGATAGCCCAACCAATCAGTTCATCTTCATGGAATGCCCCGAAAGAATGTCCCTGCTCGATAAGGATATTCAATTTTTCCAGATCCACGGCTTTTATTTCCAGGGTTTTGGTATACGGCTGATCCTTCTCCCGCAGGCTGAATTCAAAAGAAGTCCCGATTTCAATAGCGGAAACAACAAAAATTTTATCGGTACAGTAGTCGATCGGGCCCCATAAGACTGTTGGGTTTCCAGCAAGTTTTTCCAGTTTTCTGATTTCCATATCCGGTAGTTACGGTCTGGCTGAACCGGAGAAATTTCCTCTCATGGCATACAGGGCAATCTGTATTATCACCAGAACAGAAATAACAACAATCCTGATCATTGCATTTTCCGAAAATCTTTCCCGGATCACTTCCAGATAGTTGATCTTCTCGATGGTAAATTCCTTCAGCCGGTCGATATTGGTAAAAGCATTCACTTTTCCCACTTCAGATCCGATTTCGGCTTCATTAAGTGTTTTGGCTACATTAATCAGGTTAATGTTGCTCATAAACAGCCATCCGAAAAGCAAAATGGAAACAAAAAGAAGCAAGGGCCTGAGAATATTCATGAATATTGAGGTTTGGGGTTGGAACATATCGGTATTTTGTGTTAATTCAAATTTAAATAAAATCTCATTAAAATCTCCTGATTCCAAAGAATTTTAGAACATTAAATTCTGATCGGCGATGATGACCATGTATTTCAGGATCAAAAATTTTTACTTCAACCTTATCCCTGTCTTTGACCGCAATTCCCGAATGGTTCGGTAGGTTGGACTGAATTTTTTCATAAAGTCCCAGTTTAAGCATCCCATTTAAAATTCTCTTTCCATCTTCAAAATTATTCTCAATCGTAAAAGGCAGGGGTTGATATTCAGGATTCGTTTTAATAAAAATCGAAAAAAAATAAGGATCCAGGTCGCCGAATTCCATTCCAAACATGAAAGGAACCTCAATTTCTAGTTTTGTCCCGGTATTAAAAAAACAACAATGATAACCATGGAAAAAATAGTTCCACTCTTTCATTTTTCCTTTTTGATGCTTTCGGCTGCCCTTCATCGGATTAAATGTAAGAAAGGGAAAATCTTGATCCAGCTTTATTTTCTTTTTTCGAACCAATTCCAGGATCAGGATTTTCGCTAAATTCCTGTAATCTTTCGCACAGCTTTCAAAGAATTTCTGGTGCCTGATTATTTCTTCATCTGTAATTAATTTTTTCATGGCTAAATGTTTAAATAATTTAATAAAAATCAGAGATTACTAAAACGGTTGTGTGCTTCCCAGCGTAAAATATTTGACCAAATCATTCATGGTGAAGATCTCTTGGTACTTTGTGATAAATGAAAAATTTAAGTTATTCAAATTTAATCAAAACTTCATACACCAAAACTTTCAAAACCCGTAAATTTGTTTCCAATAAAAATTTAGCGGATGTTTAGGAAAATTTCGGTTGCGGCGGCCATGGGCCTTTCTGTAATCACAATCAATGCACAGAAGAATAAAAATACCCGGCTCGAGAGGCCCAAACTGGTGGTAGGCCTGGTGGTGGACCAGATGAGGTGGGACTATTTGTACCGTTTTTACAACAAATATGGTAATGACGGTTTTAAAAGGCTTTTGAATACAGGTTATTCTTTAAATAATGTTCATATTCCCTACGTTCCTACCGTTACGGCTTTAGGGCACACCTGCATTTATACGGGTTCGGTTCCTGCCATTCACGGGATTGCCGGAAACGACTGGACGGATAAGGAAACCGGGAAGAATGTATATTGTACTGCCGATGAGAGTGTACAGCCGGTGGGAACCACCAATGCCAAAATCGGGAGCCATTCTCCGAAAAACCTGTGGTCGACCACCATTACCGATGAGCTGAAGCTGGCCACCAATTTCCAGGGTAAAGTGATTGGGGTTTCCCTGAAAGACAGGGCCTCTATTCTGCCTGCGGGCCATACGCCGAACGGTGCTTTCTGGTTCGACGATTCTACCGGGAATTTTATCACGAGTACCTGGTACATGAATGATCTTCCGCAGTGGATCAAAACCTTCAATGCCCGGAACCTGCCGGAAAAGCTGGTTGCAAACGGATGGAACACCCTGCTTCCGATCGATCAGTATACGGAAAGCGCACCGGACAATTCCGCCTGGGAAGGACTTCTGGGAAGTGCCAAAACACCTACTTTCCCATACAGCAACCTGGCAGCCGATTACCAGACTAAAAAAGACAACATCCGTTATACGCCTTTCGGAAATACCTTAACCTTGAAATTGGCCGAAGCGGCTGTGGAAGGGGAGAAGCTGGGAAGTGACGATGTCGTGGATATGCTCGCCATCAACCTGGCCTCAACCGATTATGCCGGCCATAAATTCGGACCGAATTCCATTGAGGTGGAAGATGTCTACCTGAGGCTGGATCAGGACCTGGCTAAATTTTTCAGCTACCTGGATTCCAAAGTCGGAAAAGGGCAATATACGGTTTTCCTTTCGGCAGACCATGGCGGGGCGCATTCCGTAGGCTTTTTGCAGGAACATAAAATCACCACCGGCTTTTTCGGCGACGGAATGGATAAAAACGTCAACCTGAAGCTGAAAGAAAAATTCGGAGTGGATAAGCTGATCAATGCTATAGATAATTACCAGATTTATTTCGACAGGAAATTGCTGAAAGACAATAATATCAAGCTTGAAGACGTTGTGGATTTCACAGTGAAAGAAATTGAAAACGATCCTTCCGATCTTTATGCCGTAGCGGTAACCAGGGTTTCGGAAGCCACCATCCCTGAACCGATCAAGCAGAGAATCATCAACGGGATCAACAGGCAGAGAAGCGGGGATATCCAGCTGATTTCCCACGATTCCATGCTTCCTCCGTACTCGAAAACGGGAACTACCCATAGTGTATGGAATTCTTATGATGCCCACATTCCGTTAATCTTTATGGGATGGGGAATCCAACACGGTGAAAGTAGCAGGCCGTACTTTATGACGGACATTGCGCCGACGGTTTCGTCTTTACTGAAAATACAGTTCCCAAGCGGGAATGTAGGAAACCCGATCAGCGAAGCGATTGGAAAATAGGTTTACCTGATATAAAATCAAAATCCTTAACTGCATTTGCAGTTAAGGATTTTTTTATGGCAAATTGAGGTTTAATTAAATGTAAATCTTGCTGTTGTCAATTTTCAACACTTCCTGCTTTTCCATTTTCTTGATGGCACGAATGACCGTTTCGATCCGCATTCCGGTAATGGAGGCCAGCTGTTGCCGGGTATACGGAATGGGGAAAGAAAATTGATCCTTAAAACCGAAATGAGATTTAATGTACTTCATCAGAATATGAAGTTTCGTCACCGGATCCTTGAAGAAAAAAGGTGCTGAGGTTATATACCGATAGTGCATACGGTCTGCCGTAAAGGAATATAAATCAAGGATAAGCTGCGGCTGTTCCAGCAAAAGCTCGGCGAACCTCATCTTTTCCAGCCGTATAATTTCGCAATCGGTAATAGCGATGGCATTTACCGCATATTTCTTGTCCGTAAAAAGATACGTCTCCGCAAAACAATAACCATCAAAGGGGATCCCGTGGATAAATTCTTTACCGTCTTCCAAAAAGCTGCTCAATTTTACAGTGCCGGATTTTATCTGAAAATAATATTTGGGAGTGCCGTCCTCTTCGATGATAAAGTCACCGGAATGGTAATTTTGCAGTTCAGCTCCTTGAGAAAACAATAGGTTTTCTGAGATGATCATAAATTATTTTTAGTAGTTGATTGTAGAAGCTAAAATTAATAAAATAACCCATCGCCGGAAAACTGAAAGATACCACATAGATGCCCCAAAAATGCCCTATGTGAAGACTTTTTGAGGTTTTTGTTCAATTCGTTGAAATTTAAGATTAAATAAAGTTTTTTTGAAGCTCTGAAAGTTCGGGAACCGCCTGAACAGGCCTGATAAAATCATCAATACTTATATAGAAAAGGCTGTCCGTATTTCAGGGCAGCCTTTCCGGAATTGTTCTTTAGTCTTCTTCCGTTTTGTCTTCGTTATCCTCATACTGTTCGAGGAAGTAAGTGAAAGTAAAATCTTCCATCTCGTCTTCCGCGTCTTCAAGGGTTGTAAGAAGATCTTCAAAGATTTCCAGCTGATCCACGGTCATGTTTACAAATTCAAGATGGAGCGGCATTTCCAGTCCTCCGGTAATCACATCCGAAAGCGCATCCAGATTATCTCCGAAATATTCCGGAAGCGGAAGCTTTTCTTTTAATTGGACATAGAAGTCTTCATAATCTCCTAAGTCTGTAAAATCGATATATATTGTATTCATATTGAATTGAATTTCCAATTTTTCTTTATTAAAGCCGGTCTGCATTTTTTACAGAACCCGGTTTCTTCATCGGTAGGGTTTTTTCCCTGTGCATCCCTCATGAAGCACGTCTTTACCGGACAGTGGCTCAAGCCTTGTGTATGGCCAAGCTCATGAACGGCTACTTTAAAAAACTGTTCACCGGAAGTGTTTTTGCTTAATCTGAAGCTTGATGCTATACAGGCGTTTCCTGGCCTGAAGCCAAGGCCCATCAGACCGAAATCTTTTATTTTGCCTTTAGTCGCACTGATGTCTTTTGAGGTTAGACCGATCGTTACAAAACCCTTCTTTGTATTTCTGCTCAGGAAGGAAATCAAGGAATCTGCCCTGTACCGGTTTCGTGGTTTATAATAAGCATTCGCAGGGAGATCGGCAGGCTCCAGAAGTTGTACATTCGGATATACTTTTCGAAGTTCCTTCACGATTGCTGCCGAACGGTCAGGAGCCATATCTTTGAACGGCTGCACCAGAATGGTAACCGCTTTTTCATCCTTTCCCGTTTCCTGCTGTTTTTCAGAACATGAAAAAAGAAAGATCAAAAAGGTAGGCAGAATGGCAAAATTACTGCTTCTCAAAACTTTTATAATGGTTTTTCGTAAGGTATATGTCGCCGTCTCTTGTAAAAACGATCCGGTCTGCCTGTCTGCCCCCGCAATGATAATTAACATCTGCTTCAAAATATTCTTTACCGTCAGGCAGGATTTTTTCCCTGTTGCCGAACCGGTCTCCTCCGATGGCTTTTCCCGGTAATACTTCACAAAGATTGCCTTTAGCAGGATTCCAGCCCTGTTTTCTGGCTTCGCTTTTGGTGAGGTAATAATCCGGTAAGCAGTGATTTTGTTTTACATAATTGATAACCTTTTTCTCTTCCGTCAGCTGATCGATCGATTGCTGAAAAGAATCCCCGGAATCGTTTATTCCTGCCTTACTCAACTTTTCTGTAGAAACCGGTTTCGCATCCGCAATAAAGTTTTTGTAAACATACATCACCGACATCCCGAAGAGAAGCCCGAGGCAAATAAAAAACAGCGGTCTCATTTTATTATTCATACCTTTAATTTAATGTACCAATATAACAGTGTAACAGTTTACCAATGTGTTAATGAATAAATTATTGTTACACTGTTGCATTGATCCATTGTTATATTAATTAAGCTCTCCACTCTTCCGGAACATCGCAGATCGGAATCGGAACCATTTTATGTTTCGCGGCTTTATGCATCCGGTCGAAAATCATGAACACTTCTTTGTCGCGTCCTTCATAATCTTCAACGGCCTTCTTCCCGTATTCTTTCTGGATCTTTTCAAGCTCCGGATAAGTAGCTCCGATCTGGTCTTCGTCTGTTCGTTCCGCATCCCAAAGTCCGTCGGTAGGAATGGCGTTCCGGATGCTTTCAATAAGATCCAGTCCTCTGGCAAGTTCGTAAACCTCGGTTTTATAAAGGTCGGCAATAGGGGAAACATCTACACCGCCGTCTCCGTATTTGGTATAAAATCCGATCCCGAAATCTTCTACTTTGTTTCCGGTTCCGCAGACCAAAAGTCCGTGAAGCTGACCGAAATAATACAGGTTCAGCATTCTGAAACGGGATCTGGTGTTGGCCAGCGAAAGGTTCTTGTTCGGATTTCCTTCGGCATATTCGTGGACCGACTGCTCGAAAGTTTCAAAAACAGGAGTTAAATTTACGGTATGTGCCTTTACATTCGGGAATTTTTTCTTTAAATCGGCGATATGTTCCTGGGCACGGTTTACCTGGTCTTCCTTCTGGCGGATCGGCATTTCCAGCAGTAAAACTTCAAGGCCGGTCATGGCACAAAGGGTAGACACCACTCCGGAATCCACACCGCCGGAAACACCGATGACGTATCCGTTTACTTTTGCTTTTACTGCATAATCTTTCAGCCAGCTTACAATATGATCGATAATCTTTTGGGTCTGCATTGTTTATATTTTTAGTTTGTTATTATTTATAAATTTCAAAATTAAAAATTTTGATGGGGTTTAACGATAATTTTCACGGCGAAGTTCGTACCAAAAGCAAATTCCGTCCGGTTCGGAGAATTCACCGGTTTTTATAAAGCCTGATTTTTCCAGGATATGTTGGGAGCTTTTATGTTCACTATGGGCATAGGCGTAAATAACCTCCGTTTTCAGATCGTTGAAACCGAAATCGAGCGAAGCACGTACCGATTCCGAAGCATAGCCTTTTCCCCAATATTCCGGCAGGAAGCGGTAGCCAAGCTCGTATACGTTTTTGTAGCCGTTGGTTTCCTGTGTCAGCAGTTTCAGCCCGCTCCATCCGATAAGAAGCCCACTTTCTTTTTCGATGACGGCCAGCCTCCCGATCCCGTGATCGAAATACTGCTGCCGGATAATGCCGATAATTTTCTGCGATTCGCTGAGGTCTGAAATAGGAGGAACGCCGATGTATTTCATAACTTCCGGGTTGGAGTCCAGGAGAAACAGGCGTTCGGCATCCGTTTTCTCAAGTTTTCTTAAAATAAGCCGTTTCGTTTCTAAATACATACGCTAAGGTTTATTCAATCCGAAGATGGTGACATGGCCCGGCCCTTTCTTAAGGTCTTTTTCCAGGATGGGATTTTTCATGATATTAAGAGATTCAAGATGGATGTTCGAGGAGATATCGAGCTGTTGGATCAGATTATGTTCCAGGTTCAGTTTCTTGAGGTATTGAAGGGCACTCACATCAATCATCTTAATTTTATTTAAAGATACGGTTAATTGGCTGATTTTCGGAGTCGATTTCAGGGAAATATTTTCAATCTGGTTGCCATCCAGGTATAATGAAGTAAGGCTTTTCAGGTTTTCCGCCGTAAAAACCGAAACCTGGCTGCCTGCACAGGAAATCAGCTGGATATTATCCATATCTTTCAGCAATATCCGGGGAATGTTATTCTGATCGAGGATAATCATCCGGGCATTTTTAAAATAAGAAACATCTTCCACGGAAGTGATGCCTTTATCCATCAGGAATAAATTTTCCACACCGTCGGCTTCAGATGAGCTTATTTTTCCGTCTTTGTTAAGGTCGTGATTTTCAAGAACTGCTTTTTCAAAATTTTTATCTTTAAAAACAAGTTGTTGCGCATGGGAAAAGGAAAGTGCAAAAATACAGAGCAGCAGCGGAATAATTTTATTTTTCATCATCGCGTTATGTTTAAATCATTATTTTTGTACCCTTAAATTTCATGTAAAAATATGAAGATTTTCAGAATTATTGCCCTTTCTGCAGGATCCGTTTTAGCCCTGAGCTCCTGTAAGAAGGAATCCCAGAACCAATGGAATGTAGAAATTACAGCACCTGCCGAAAAGGTGGAAATTACGGATATTTCTAAAGAACTGTACAATCCGGGTATTTCTTCGGAGCAGTTTAAAGCCAAATATCCTTGGTTCCAGGGTACGGTAAGCGATGCCGACTTTGCCAAGAGAAGAACGGATGCCGGAGAGATCAAAATCTATAAGGAAGCGATTTCAAAAATAGACCAGAAAAAGCTGCAGGTGGATCTCCAGGACCTGTTCTCGCACATCAAATACCATTTCCCGTCCTTCAAAAGCCCGAAGGTATTTTTGTTTTCGTCCGCTTTGCAGATGGTGCAGGATCCGGTATTCTATAATGCTAAAGAAAACCTGCTGTTTATCGACGTAACCGGTTTCATGGGCGACGGAGACCCGAATTACAAAGGCCTGGAGCTGTATTTCCAGAAATCCATGAACCCAAATAACATCGTGCCGAAAGTAGCGCAGATCTTCGCTGAAGGATTTGTAAAAGAATCGCCGGACCATCAGAAATTTATCGACATGATGATCCTGAACGGTAAAATCATGATCCTTAAAGATGCCTTCCTGCCGACCTATCCGGAATACCTGAAAATGAATTACACCCAGAAACAGTACGAGTGGGCGGAAGCCAATGAAGCCAACATCTGGAACTATTTTGTAGAAAACAACCTGATTTTCGGAGACGATCATCGCCTGGAAGACCGCTTCATTGCACCGGGCCCGTTTTCAAAGTTCTATACGGAAATCGATAATGAATCTTCGCCGCAGATCGGGATCTTCACAGGCTGGCAGATCTGTAAGGCCTACCTGAAAGAGCATCCGGATACCAAACTCCAGGATTTCCTGAAAATGGACGGCACGGTAATTTTCAACCAATCCGGATACAAACCCAAATTGAAATAACGGATCTATAATCCGGTACATAGAACCTCCAGCAGAGCCTGGAGGTTTTTTATGTTAGTCTTATGTTAATTTTACTACTTTGTATTGCATATTACTATTTAATTTATATATTTGTGGTATATAAATAATAACCTATGGAAAATGTAATACAGATTCAGAACCTCAGTTTTGAATTTTCCAAGAACAAACCTGTTTTAAAAGACATCAGTCTCTCGGTTCCCAAGGGAAGTATTTTCGGGTTTCTGGGAGCTAATGGTGCCGGAAAATCTACGACGATGAAAATGCTAATCGGAAGTATTCCTGACGAGCAGCACGCCATCCGCATCTTTAACGAAAAGCTGGATGTGCTTTATCCCGACGGTTTTAATAAAATCGGAAGCCTTATCGATACCGCTGCTTTTTACGATCATCTTTCGGGCTGGGATAACCTTCTGGTGATTTCCAAAATGAGAACCCTTCCGGTATCCGAATGTGAAAGGGTGCTTCATCTGGTCGGTCTTTGGGAAAGCCGCCATATGAAAATGAAAAGATATTCGCTGGGAATGAAACAGCGGCTGTCCATCGCAATGACCCTGTTGGGAAAACCCGAACTGCTGATCCTGGACGAGCCGGTAAACGGTCTCGATCCAAACGGAATGCTGGAAATGCGCGAGCTGCTCATCAAACTGAACAAAGAAGAAGGCGTGACCATTTTTATCTCCAGCCACCTGCTTCAGGAAATCGAAAAAATGATTACCCATCTGGCAATTATCTCCGACGGCGAAATCCGTTTTGCCGGAAGCATGACGGATCTGAACGAAAAGTACCGCTACAACCGTATCCGGCTCGGATTAATTGATGCCGCAACGTTTATCGGCGAAATCCCGGAAAGCTATTCCGCGAAGCTATTAGACGAAACCGCTGTTGAAATTACGGCCGCCTCCAGGGAAGACGTTACCGCCCTTGTGAAAAAGCTGGTGCTGAAAGATGCCGGGATCTTTGAGATTAAGAACAGTGCCGGCCTGGAAGAATGGTTTATGGAAATTACTAAAAACTAAAAACGATGAAAAAATTATTAACGACAGCCGATACCGAATGGCTGAAGATCAAAGGATTAGGATTGGTGTATATGGCCGTTGTTTTAGGAGCCTTGCTTCCTTTGCTGGTTTATGTGCCTTCATTTTTTATGCAGGAAACCGTTCCGGAGGGAACTTTAAAATTTTCCGTTTTTGATGAAGCGATCGGAGGCGATCAGTTGAAATATTTTGTATTTTTTATACTGCCCCTGCTGATTATTATTGCAGCCAACAGGATTGCACAGACCGATCATAAAAACAACGGCTGGCAGCTGATGGAAACACAGCCGGTAAGCCGTTTGCAGCTTTACCTTTCAAAATATGCCATTGTCGTTGCGTTGGGGATTATCTGCATTACTTCTTATTTTGTATCCAGTATGTTAATGGCCGTTTTAGATTATTTTATTCATCCGAATACAGTTAAACTCATGGATTTTGATGTACTCTGGACCATCAAAACCTACCTGAGGATCTGCGTTACCATATTAGGGATTGCTGCGCTTCAGCTCTGTATTTCCGTAGCTTTCCCGGGTTTTATCTGGTCTTTCCTGATCGGTTCTCTGGGGATTGCTTCCAACATTGCGGCACTGATCCAGAAACAGCCGCTCTTTTTCAATCCTTTTGGTTCTTTATATACCTTCTGGAATGCGCCGGAGATCAAAGACCTGAACCGCTTTATTTCGCATTCCGAATGTATGAGTGTTTTCTGGATGGTGATATTCCTGGTCACCGGCTATTTCTGGTACAGAAGGAAAGGCTTTAAAAATGCTTTCGGTAAAACAAGAAGACAGGCCGTTGTTTCTTTTGCCGTATTTGCAGCCGGAGCAGGACTGCTTTATCTTATCCAGCAGCCGAAGCCTTACCAGAGCGGTACGGAAGGGGTAATTCTTAAAGGAACTTTAGATACTGACCTTACCGTAGATTCCGTTAGAATTTATACAGCGGATTTTCATAAAAAAATCGGAGCTGCCCCTGTCGTTAACCATACCTTCAGCTGGTCCACCAAAAAATGGCTGCCTACGGATGAATATGTTGTGGAGATCGGAAATAAAAAACTGGTGCTTATTATGGGAAGCGGCGACTGGTTTGATCTTGATGTTAAATTCAACGATACTGAAATGGTAACCTACATCAAATCGAACCGGAAAGCCGATCAGAATTACCGCGAAAAAAGGAGTTCCTTCGGCAGGGATTTTACTTATGCACTGGAAGATCAGGCCTACACCAACGATCCGGTAAAGTTTTATGAGCTGGCTCAGGACGACTGGAAAAAGAATAAAAGAATCCTGAATACTTTTGCCGATCCCGCCAATAACGCCCTTTCCGACGAATATAAAAACTACAGAAGACAGTTGATGGCTATCCAGTACCTCAATGAAATCAGCAATTACAGGAAAATGACTTCCTGGACCGATCCGAAATTTGCCCCGCCGAAGGATTTTGTGGATGAGCTGAATGCCAACATCCAAAGGCCGTCCCAGCTTTTAAGCAAAAATGAAAATTACCTGCAGTTCAGGCTGGATCACCTGCTGACGGATAAAGACCAGTCGGTGAATGCCGACAGCATCCTGTTTGTAAAAATCAATAAGCTTCCTCAGGGGCTGCAAAAAGACCAGCTGCTGTCCAGGCATCTGGCCAGAACACTGGAACTTCAGACCGACAGCCTGTCCAGAAATAAATTGTTTGCCTCGGAGATCAATAATATTAAAAACGCCGATTACCGCAACAGGCTGTATGCTAAACTGGAACAGATCAATATCTCTCAGAAGGGAGCCGTTTTTCCGGATCTCAGTTTCTTAAATGATCAGGGAAAAACCGTAAATCTTTCCAAATTCCGCGGAAAATATGTGGTTATCGATCTCTGGGCAACCTGGTGCGCGCCGTGTCAACAGATCCGTCCGGTTTTCGAAGCGAGAAATAATCAGTATAGATATTATCAGAATCTTCAGTTTATTTCGGTGAGCGTTGATGAAAACCAGTTGAAGTGGAAGAATTACCTGAAGGCAAAACCTTCCGATATCCCGCAGCTCTGGCTTCCTGATGCAGAAAAATTCATGGCTGCCTACAAAATCCAGTCGATTCCTAGGTTTATAATCATCGATCCGGAAGGGAAAATATTTAACCTGAATACGCCGTTTCCGGATGAAGATAACTTTATAGAAATTTTGGATAAGCTGAAGAAGTATTAACTTTGCATCAAATTAGAAACAAATAGAAGTTATGAGAAAAACTCAGATTACGATAGATGTAGAGCTGGATGAAAACCACATTCCGGAAAACATTACCTGGAATGCGCAGGATGGCGGGATAGAAAAAGAAGAGACCAAGGCAACGATGATTTCCGTCTGGGACGAAAAAACGATGGAAGCATTGAGAATCGACCTTTGGACCAAAGAAATGCCGGTAGACCAGATGAAGATGTTTATCCACCAGGTGCTCGTCTCTTTAGGAAATACGTATCAGCGAGCAACAGGCGAAGAAGATGTAGCCCAGTGGATCGAGGAAATGGCAGAGGAGTTTGCGCTAAAATCTGCGATAAAAATGTAAAATTAATGTAACAATCTAAAAATGTATCAATGTAACAGTGATTGCTAGACTGTTACATTGATACATTGGTAAATTATATAGCAATGAATTTCAATACAAAAGTAATACACGGTGGTCAGCACCACGAATCGGCGACAGGTTCGGTGAATGTTCCTGTCTTTTTAACGTCAACCTTTGCACAGAAAAGCCCGGGCGTCCATTCCGGATACGAATATTCGAGAGCGGCGAACCCGACCAGACAGGCTTTGGAAGATTCTCTGGCAAGCATTGAAAACGGAGCCAGAGGACTGGCATTCGGATCCGGCCTTGCAGCGATCGACTGTGTTTTAAAACTGTTAAATCCCGGGGATGAGGTGGTTGCAGTAGATGATTTATACGGCGGAACGTACCGGATGTTTACCCGGCTTTTTGAAAAATACCAGCTGAAGTTTACTTTCGTGAATTTTGACGATGTATCTAAAATCGCTGACGTCATCACCGATAAAACGAAACTGATCTGGGTGGAAACGCCGACCAATCCGCTGATGAAGCTGGTGGACATTAAGGCAGTTGTGGAAGTGGCAAAAGGAAAAGATATCCTGGTGGCTGTAGACAATACGTTTGCAACGCCTTACCTTCAGAGACCGATCGATCTGGGAGCCGATATCGTAATGCACTCTGCAACGAAATATCTGGGAGGTCATTCTGATGTGATCGCAGGAGCTTTGGTTGCCAAAGATGCCGAACTGGGAGAAAAGCTTCACTTTATCCAGTTTGCGAGCGGCGGAATTTTAGGGCCTCATGATTCTTATCTGGTTTTAAGAGGGATTAAAACCCTGGCATTGCGCGTTCAGCGGCATTCGGAGAACGGGATGGACGTAGCCAAATACCTGGAATCCCATCCTGCCGTAGATAAAGTAATCTATCCAGGACTGGAATCCCACCCGCAGTACGAGCTGGCCAAAGCCCAGATGAAAGATTTCGGGGGAATGGTTTCTTTCACCTTTAAATCCGGTAAAAAAGAGGACGCTATAAAGTTCCTGGAAAAAGTACGGGTATTTACTTTGGCCGAATCTTTAGGCGGAGTGGAATCGCTGGCCAACCATCCGGCTTTGATGACTCATGCTTCCATTCCTGCAGAGAAACGCGCCGAACTTGGTATCACCGATGATCTGGTTCGTTTGAGCGTAGGGATCGAAGATGCGGAAGACCTGATCGCCGATCTGGAAAGAGCATTTGCATGATTAATGTAGCAATATAACAATGTAATAATGTAGCAATGCAGCAATGTGACGGTCTATTAATATGGGTTAAACTGTTATATTGATACATTGCTATATTATTTAAATATTGGTAAACTGTTACGTTGATACAATGCTATATTATTTAATAGATAAACGATGACCGAATTTCAAAAATACATACAGCGCTATTTAGATTTAATTCCTTCCGAAAACTGGCTGGAAGAATTGAAAAGAACGGAAGAACAAACCGTTGGAATTTACGGTAAACTCTCTGAAGAACAATCAGCTTTTGCTTATGCGGAAGGAAAGTGGACCCTGAAAGAACTGCTTTTGCACCTGTCCGATACCGAAAGGGTTTTTCAATACCGGATCCTGGCTTTTGCTAGAGGCGATAAAAACGAACTTCCCGGTTTTGACGAAGAGCGTTATGCCCAAAATTCTTATGCGAACGAAAGAAGCCTGGGTTCTCTGCTGGAAGAATATCGGCTGGTAAGGAAATCTTCTCAGATACTGCTGGAAACATTGAATCCTTCTGTTCTAAATAACATCGGAACCGCCAATGGAAATGAAATTTCCGCGGAAACGATCGGGAAATTAATCGTTGGCCACAATATACATCACCTGAATATTATTGAGGAAAGGTATTTGCCGGAGTTGTGATATTTAATAAGACATCCAGAATAATCCTGATCAGTATTGTTATATTTTTACTGTCACTAACACAGAATTGTGTTACTTATCAGTACTTCGGAACGGTTGAATATTCGTCTTTTTTAGCCTTTCTGTTTGGATGGCTGCATTTCGGCGGAGGCGGATTTTACGAAGGATGTATCTGGCTGGCCAATCCGTTATATTTTATAGGTTTATTCTTATTGTACAAGAATAAAAAAAGTATCTCTTTTTTCCTTTTATTCATTTCTTCCATAGTAGCATTGTCATTCCTGGGTTTTGAAAATCTGACGATGACCAAAAGCGGAAGAACAGCTCCAATTATGGAATTGAATGCCGGCTATTTTCTGTGGCTGATCGCTATTTTATCTGCTGCATTTTTTTCCATTTATCTGAAAATTAAAAATTTTGAAATTGAAACCATCAATAGGAACGGGCTTTAGCCCGTTTTCCCTGTAAAGCCGTTTTTTTTGGCTTTAGCCAAATTTAAAAATAATTTCTATTTTTGGTAAAAAAGCACAAATGCCCTTTATTAAAATTTATATCCATCTCGTTTTTCCAACGAAAAACAGAATTCCTTTTTTAAATACTGCTGCATTAAGGTTGAAAATCTGGAAACACATTAAAGAAAATGCTGCGGAAAAAGGAATTTATGTAGATATGGCCAATGGTTTTTCAGATCATTGCCATTGCTTAATTTCTTTAGGTTCAAACCAGAATATAGAAAGAATTTTTCAGTTGATCAAAGAGGGAATCTTCTTTCTGGATTAATAAAAATCAGTTGACCCGGGAGAAATTTGTCTGGCAGGACGGATATTTTGCCGTTTCCGTTTCAGAATCTATGCTTGAGCTGGTACGGAATTACATTAGAAATCAAGAGGTCCATCATACAAACATACCTTTGCGGAAGAATATCTGAAGTTTAAGAAGAAATACAACTTTGAGTAAGTTTCGGCTGAAGCCGTTTGAATTTTCCTTTTTGTTAAACGGGCTTCATTCGACAAGCTCAGGATGACATTTCTATTGATAATGTAAACAGCAAAAACCGATAAAACCTCTCTTTCTTCATCTATTTTAAAGCAATTCATTTGGCAAAAGCTTACAGAATTTTTACCTTTGAACATCGGGCTGAAGTCCGTTATTACTGAGTTATGGAAAACATTGTCAACTTATTAAAATCCGGCGGAACCATTTTGTATCCTACCGACACGATCTGGGGAATCGGATGCGACGCTACCAATATAGAAGCCGTCAACAAAATTTTTGAGATCAAAAAACGGGAAAAAAACAAATCCATGATTATCCTTGTGGAGTCTGAAAAGAGGCTGCAGGATCTGGTGGATGTTCCGGAAATGGCATGGGAAATCATCGACCTGAGCGAAAAACCGGTTACCATTGTTTATGAAAAACCGCGGGGCCTTCCGAAAGAGCTGCTGGCTGAGGACGGAAGCATCGGAATCCGCCTGGTGAAGAATGATTTCTGTAAAAAGTTAATTACAAAACTCAACCGGCCTCTGGTTTCCACGTCGGCCAATTTCAGTGGTGAAAAAAGTCCGCTTAGATTTTCGGATATTTCTCCTGAAATGATCAGCCTGGTGGATTATGCGGTGGAGGAAGACCGCGAGAAAGTTTCGAAATATTCAGGATCTTCAGTGATCAAGATCTGGAATGACAACAGAATAAAAGTACTCCGCGAATAAAAAGAAAAGATTTAATTATCTTTGCACCATCATACAACCATTAAGAAGCCGGAGCTTTGGTGTTGAGCCTGAATATCCGGTTTCTTAATGGTTTTACATTAGATAAAGGGATTGAAGCTGCCTTTAGCTTTGCCATCCGTTATCTGAAACCTATTATTTAAACCTAAAAAAATGTTCATTAATTTAAATCAGAATAAAAATCTGAAACTTTTCAAAATCATTTCCGAGGTCGCAGCCCGGAACAACCAGTCGGTGTATATTGTCGGCGGCTATGTGCGGGATCTGCTGATGAAGAGAAAAGCCTCTACGGATATTGATTTTGTAACTGAACAAAGCGGTATCGAACTGGCACAGCATGTCGGACAGGAAATCGATCCTAAAATGAAGGTTTCGGTTTTCAAGACATACGGTACCGCCATGATCCGGTACAAAGATCTGGAGCTGGAATTTGTGGGTGCCCGGAAAGAAAGCTATACCGAAGACAGCCGGAAGCCGGAAGTGGAAGGAGGAACCATTGAGGATGACCAGAAAAGAAGGGATTTTACCATCAATGCCATGGCCATCTCTTTGAATAAAGACAATTTCGGTGAACTGATCGACCCGTTCAATGGAGTGGAAGATCTGGAAAAACGAATCCTGAGAACACCATTGGAGCCGGCACAGACCTATTCCGATGATCCGTTGCGGATGATGAGGGCGGTCCGCTTTGCATCAACCCTGCAGTTTCAGATCGAAGAAAAATCTCTGGAAGCAATTAGGCAGGAGTCGGAAAGAATTAAAATCGTTTCCCGGGAAAGGATCATGGTGGAATTCAATAAAATCATGCTTTCTGAAAAACCGTCAGTCGGGCTCAGATTAATGGAGCAAACCGGCCTGATGAAGCTTATTATTCCCGAACTGATCGATCTGAAAGGCGTGGAAGAGGTGGAAGGACAGACCCATAAAGATAATTTTTACCATACCCTCGAAGTGGTGGATAATATTTCGGTAAATACCGATAACCTTTGGCTGCGGTGGTCGGCTTTATTGCACGACATCGGAAAAGCACCGACGAAGAAATTCGTGGAAGGAACGGGCTGGACTTTTCACGGGCACGAATTTTTGGGATCCAAAATGGTAAGAACCCTGTTTCAGCGGTTAAAGCTGCCGCTGGGTCCGGATATGAAATACGTGCAGAAAATGGTCAAGCTTTCTTCCCGTCCGATTGCCCTGATTACCGATGATGCGTCGGATTCGGCATTAAGGAGGCTGCTTTTTGATGCAGGAGAGGATCTGGAAGACTTGTTTACGCTTTGCAAAGCCGATATCACAACCAAAAATTCCAGGAAACAGGAAAAATTCAAAAAGAATTTCGAATATGTAGCCGTTAAGATCAAAGAGGTTGAGGAGAAGGACCAGGTACGTAATTTCCAACCGCCGATCTCCGGAGAAGAAATCATGGCCATGTTCAACCTGAAGCCCGGCCGTGAAATCGGAATCTTAAAAGAAAAAGTAAAAGAAGCCATTCTGGAAGGCGAAATCGGAAACGACAGTGAAGAAGCCCGGAAGTTCGTCATTGCCGAAGCGGAAAAGCTTGGATTGGCATTGGTTTAAAAGATGATTTTCGGGGTATTCGACTATATCGTACTGCTAATCATTGTAATTTTCAGCTATACAGCCTGGAAATATAAAGTCATTATAAAATGCAACCGGATGTTTTATCTGGTTGCATTTTTGCTTTTTGGAATCACAATTCCTGTGTTTTCCATCCATTATGAGGTGCAGAAAGCAATAAAAGATCAGCCGTTTGCTGATAGCTTTACCCTGTTATACACTTTCTTCAGGTTTCCCGTCTGGTGGCTGATCGGTCTCCTGGAAGTACTTTGGCTAAGGTTTGTTTTTAAATAACGTGAACTTTGAAAGTATTTGTCTTATTTTTAATAATTTAAATATTCGGTTATAATTAAGTCAACTCTGAAAAATTGATGTAAATAGCCTGGAACAAATCATGTACAGATAAGTGCAAGCCGTGTCTTTTGACTCTTTTGTTGTTAAATTTTTCAGTTCATTTTTTAACCACAGATTCACGGATTTTCACAGAAAATTGCGGGTATTTTAATGTCACCTTCTCTTTTTGTCCATCCCATAGGGATCTAAGCATAGCATTAGAGATAAGTCCATATCATCAGATTTTTCCGTATGATTGTGTGGCTTCGACTCCGCTCAGCCACCGGATAAGTGTTCCTAAGAATAATGGGGCTATAAAAATCAGAGATTTTTAAAAACTTCCGTGTACTTTTGTCGGCATAAATAAATCCGGCCGTTTCCAAAGGAAACGGCCGGAAAAAAACACAAATGATGAAAAAAATTGAGTGATTATATCCGCGGATAAACCGGAATATTAATTTTTATAGAAACCGTTTGTGGCGATTCCTGTATTGAAAGAGGTTAACAATGTACCGTTGTTGGCATTGTAAACCGATACTTTACTGTCTGAAGTGAAATTTTTGGCATCAGCGATGTACAGTCTTCCGTCGATCACATTGAATCCGTACAGGTTGGTAACACCCGTTAAGGAAACCAAAGCAGCGGTAGGAGCCGTTGTAGAGGTAATGCTCATTGAATACACTTTGCTGTAATCCACGAAATAGAATTTATCCGAATCGATTTTCAGCTTCTGAACCTGAGGAATGGTCGTCAGGGTTGTCGTCTGATAAGCCCCCGTTGCCGTATTGATCTTATAGATATAAGATGCGGTATCATTGGAGGTAAGTACATAAGCAGATCCATTGTAAGAAACAAGATCCTTGATAATTGCTCCGTTATTCGGCAGACTTACCGTAGTAGCTACCGAGTTGCTGGAAGTATTAATGATGGTAATGGTATTTCCGGTCGGGTGGCTTGCGTAAGGAGGCGTAGAGTCGTAGTAAACCCCGTCGGTCTGTACCACGATATTCCCTCCGGCTTCCACCACTTTTTCCGCATATCGGTCAAAATTGATGCTCTTTACGAAACTGTTGTCACTTGAATTGTAAACGTTAAGCTTCTTTACCGATCCGAAATTGTTGTTGGTTACATAATATTGGCTTCCGGAATAGGCAATGTATCTTGGATTATCAAGATTTGCCGTAACGGTAGCTTGCTTTTTGAAAGTCTGTCTGTTAACGATTTCAATTTTGTTAGGTGTATTCATGACCAGATAAGCGTTGTCGCCTCTGAAACCGATGGTCTGAAGAACGCTTCCTAAAATTTCTTTGTTGTTGTTTGCCGCATAGATCCCGTTCTGTAAAGCCGCAAGGTCGTTGCTTACGTAAGAAACATCAGAAGTTGGTGTGGTAAACCCTCCTTCATTGGCAATGATAATACCGTTGGTATAATCTGTTTTTTGTGTTTCCATCACAAATTCGTCATCACTACAGGCAATGTTGAACAACAGGGCCGAAGCAAATGCAAGAGATAAAATTTTTCTGATTTTCATTTATTTTTATTTAAAAATTAATATTCAAATAGACGCTGTAATTCCTTTTAGGCAGCGGATAAAAAGCGGTGGTCTGATAGATTTCATTAAAAATATTGTTCACCTTACCGCCAATGGTGTAATGCTTAAGGAAAGTTCCGGAAACTCCCGCATTCATCACAAAATACGGTTCTATCGCATCACTTCTTTTTTCTTCACTGTCTGCATAGGTAAGCCCGTTGTACATTCCCTGTACATATACTTTCATAAAAGAGTACCGGTAATCAACGTTTCCGAAAAATTTATGAAGCGGAACATACATCATCTGTTTGTCTGTTTCCAGATTTGTGGATTTTGTATACGAGTAACCCAGATTCGATCTCAGCACATGCTTGCTGAATTTCCTTTCATACTCAACCTGGGACTCAAGTCCGTAGGACTGAACTTTAGAAGTATTCACCGGCGAATAATAGCCCATGTTGCCGGGAAGCCAGGTAATCATGTCCGTAATCCGGATGTAATAAGGCGTAAGCGTGAGTTTTATGCCGGCAAAGGTAAACTGGTTTTTCATATCAAACTGATAGGCCGTTTCAGGTTTAAGATTGGTATTGCCGCCGGGCTGCCAGTACAGGTCATTAAAGGAAGGATATCTGAAATTTTTAGCCGCATTCAGATTAAGATTGTACCATTTCACCACATTCCAGTTTCCTGAAAATGAGAGTAGGGTCGGGGTCGAATACCCTTCAACAAAATCCTTTTTGATTCCTGCTTCAAAACGTAAATCTTTTGTAGCAAAATAACGCAGTAATCCGGCTAAGGAACCTACATTCCGGCTGATACTTTTAATGCCGCTCATATAGCCTTCCCCTTTATTCACCTGGAATTCCCCGATGATATTCAGGTTCCATTTCGGACTCAGGAAATAATTGAAATCATTTTTCAGGATATAATTTTTACCCGTTCCGCCGCTGCTTTTGGGATTGCTGATATTATCGAAATACTGGAAGTTCTCTTCCGTATATGCTGCACGGAATACATTATTCAGTTTGGAAGTGTTCCAGTCCCACACCAGCAGGCTTCTCACATTCTGGGTTTCATATTTGGTTTTCGTCTGGCTGTCGAAAAACACTGGAAAATGCTGGGTTCCGTTGAAAAACTCGGAAATCCACGAAACCTGGTGATGCGGCGCAATTTTATAGGCGGCCGCAAAATTAAAGTTCGTATTCGCGTATTCTCCGTTTCGGTTGATGTAGTTCCTCGATTCTTCTACGGCATAATCATTTTCGCTCACCGAGTAATTCCCTGAAAACTTGAAGCTGAATTTATTATTCGAAAAAGAAGTTTTTGCAAAATTATTATATGTACCGAAGGAGGCCGCTTCAGAAAAGAGGGAGGCCTGCATTCCTTTATTAAACTCAAGGCTGTTGTTGAGGTGGATCGTTCCCCCGATGGCCCCGCTTCCGTAAATAACGCCTACACTTCCTGCTTTTACATCCAGCTGGTCGAATCCCATCGACGGAATGTTATTCACATCCCCCTGTCCCAGAAACTGGGAATTGATGTTGATGCCGTTCCAGACAAAAGCCGTGTGTCCGGCAGTGGTACCCCGGAACGAAGGTGACGATACCGCACCGCGTCCGTTCTCTTTAATATAAACAGGCGATTGAAAGCGTAATATCTCGGAAAGATTGGTTGAATTTTTCCTGGCGTCTTCCGGACGGATGGTGTTCACTTTATGGAAAAGTTTCACCTTGCTCATCTGGTTATCGAAAACATAAACGGTATCGATTGCTGTTTCCTGTCCGAAAAGAAAACAACCGTAAGACGAAAAAAGCAGTACCAGCGATTTTTTTATATCCATTTTCTTTTTGCCTTTCCTCCGAAAGCAATGATTTTAAATTAGATTCTGGCAGGTCTCCTGACTTTCGCTTTCTACACCTTCCCGTTTGCACAGTGGTTTGTCGTAGAAATCTTTTGCGCGATTTACAGTTGCGGGGACAGTTCGGGGTTTTCACCCGATTCCCTTTTCATTCCAAATGATTGGAAACCAAAATTTTTGCAAAGATAAACTTATTCGCCGGAAAAGCAAATCCCCGGACCCAATAGCTTCAAACTGTGGTATCAGCACAATGAAACCTTTAAACATCCACCAATAAAAGAAATGGCCCTCCATAAAAAACTTTTGCTAAATTCCCTGCCTATTTCCCAACACACCCTCAAACCCCAAAACCCTCCAACGCTTATACCCACAACCCTTTAAAATATCAGGAGCTGTTTCCCGCTATCCACTGTATCTTTTGGGTCACGGCCTCCGCTTTGCTCCATCCGCAACCGAAAAGGATGCCGTTTCTATCGGGGCTAAAAAGCCGGGACAGGGTGGCTTCGGGAGCCTCTGCCACCCTCAGAGCATTCGGCGGCTTTCATTAGTGAAAAATAAGAGTAAACAACCTGTGAAAACTATGCACAACCATTCCCCTCTGCCGGAGGGGTGGATAAATTTTCAAAGAAAATTTAGACGGGGTGGTTAAAAAATTAAGCAGAAAAATCCACGAGATAAAAAAGCTACAAAAAAGTAGCATCAAAATAAAACGGCAGCAGATCCTTAATCGCATGCACTTTCACCACTTCCTCATTCATGCTCGAAAAATAAAGATCGATGTTTTCCTGTTGCTTGGTTTCGTATTCCATCAGGCTCTGGCGGCAGGCCCCACAGGGTGGAATCGGCGGGTTTTTCTCGTGGAATTGCTTCGGGCCGCCCACCACAAAGATCTTTTCAATCTTCACATCCGGAAAATTGGCGGCGATCCAGAACAAAGCCGTTCTTTCGGCACAAAGCCCGGAAGGATAGGCCGCATTTTCCTGGTTGTTCCCGGAGTAAATCTCCCCGTTTTCCAGCAGGACGGAACAGCCCACCAGGAAATTGGAGTAGGGAGCGTAGGCCTTTTCACGCGCTTCTTTGGCCTTTTCGAATAATTTTCTCTCTATATCGTTCAGTTCGCTGCTATTCTTAAAATACTCGTAACGGATCTGAGTTTCTTTTTTCATATATTGTGGATTAAAAAAAGGGGGATAAAAGTACTTCTTTTTCGTGAGGTGGGCAATATAGGCCTGTTCTTTGCAACTTTCAATTTTTTAAAACCAAATTAAAATGTTATATACTCCAATTAAATTCAGAAATGTTGAGTTGAAAAACCGTTGGGTGATGTCGCCCATGTGTATGTATTCCTGTGAGAACGGTCTGGCCAATGACTTTCATTTTGTACATTACGGCAGCCGTGCCCAGGGCGGAACGGGTTTAATTATTGTTGAGGCCACCGGCGTGGAACCCCGCGGGCGGATTACCAACCACTGTATGGGCATCTGGACCGATGAGCAGGCAGAAAAACTTCAAAAAATCGTTGAATTCGTGCATCAGCATTCGGAAAGCAAGATCGGGATCCAACTGGCCCATTCCGGAAGAAAAGGTTCTACCCGGAACAATGTACAGATCCCGGTAGAAGAAGGTTGGGAAACCATAGCGCCGAGCTCCATTCCGTATCACCCGAAAGAAAGGATTCCGCATGCTCTAACGGTGGAAGAGATAAAGGAGCAGGTACAGAACTTTAAGCTGGCGGCAAGAAGGTCGGCAGCGGCAGGTTTCGATGTTATTGAAATCCATGCGGCGCACGGCTATCTCCTGCATCAGTTTTTATCGCCGCTGTCCAATATCCGGACGGATGAATACGGCGGAAGCTTTGAAAACAGGATTAAATTCCTGCTGGAAGTCGTGGATGCGGTAAACGAAGAGCTGGACGAAAATATTGCCCTGTTTGTAAGGATTTCCGGGACCGAATATGCGGAGAACGGCTGGAGTGTGGACGACAGCGTCCGGCTATCTAAAGTCCTTAAACAGCATAAAGTGGATCTGGTAGACGTATCAAGCGGCGGAAATATCCACGGTGCTAAAATTGATGTGCGTGCAGGCTATCAGGTTCCTTTTGCTTCAAAAGTGCGTAACGAGGGCGAGGCTGAAACCGGGGCGGTCGGACTGATTACGACCACAGAACAAGCCGAAGAAATCCTCCAGAAAGGGGAAGCGGATCTGATTTTCATTGCCAGGGAAATTTTAAGAAATCCATACAAAGCGGTTCAAGGATCTTTTGAAATGAAGGAAGAATGTTTTTTCCCGCATCAGTATGAAAGAGCTAAAATTTCTGGTTAATTTTATATATTTGGTAAACAAAACCATATAAATGAGAATAGAAGATTTCATGCTGCCCTGCCCGATCAAAAAGTTTTTCGGTGTGGAATGCTTTGGCTGCGGCACACAAAGGGCTATTGTCATGGTTTTTGAAGGAAGGTTCGCCGAAGCATTTCACATGTTTCCCGCGGTATATACCTTATTGCTTTTCTTCACGGTTGTTACCCTCAATTTTATCGATAAAAAACGGAACTATGGAAATGTCCTGGTTATTTTAGCGGCGCTTAACGCCGTGATTATGGTCGTTTCTTATTTTTACAAACATCATTTTATAAACCATTAACAAACAACACATAAAAAATTAAACTATGGAACAAAAACTGCCAAATGCACAAACGGTGCTTATTTTAGGAATTATTTCAGTAGTAGGAACCTGCTGCTGTACGGGTCTGGTCGGAATTATCTGCGGATTGATCGGTCTGAGCAAATACAAAAACGATAAAATGCTGTATGATAAAAATCCGGGAATCTATTCGGATTACGGGAATTTGAATACGGGACGTATTTTATGTATTATCGGTCTTGTATTGGGCGGACTTCAGGTGCTGTATTTCGTTTTCATGCTGGCTACAGTGGGCTGGGACGGCTATATGCAGCAGATCAACGAGATTACCACCATGGGAAGAACAAGATAAAAACAAAGACCGCTGCGAAGCGGTCTTTGTTATTTTAAATAAAAAAAAATCATTAGTAATATAAAATCATTATATTAACAAATAAAAATTATGAATAAAAATGATTTAAAGAAGCTAGTAGTAGAAGCATTGGAATACTATAAAGGAAAAGCAAATATAGTTGAGATATGTAAATTTATTTGGTCAAAATATAACCATAAACTTGCTGATTCAGGAGATTTACTTTACACATGGCAATATGACTGAGATGGGCTGGTACTCAGTTGAGAAAAGAGGGCATAATGAAACCAGTAAAAGAGCAAGTAAATAATCATTGGGAACTTGTCCAAATAAATTAGAGCTAGTTTCACAACTCAATGATGTGAATTGAGAGTCACCTGTGTGAAAATAATTCTTTGACAGGAGGCGATAAAAATCATGAAAAAGTCCGTTTTCAATTTATGAGACGGACTCTTTAGATTTGATATTGAATTTACTTTACTATAAATTTTATTACATAAGTGTCAAGCTTTAAAAAGTAGATTCCAGAAGGAAGGTTTTTAATCCGGATGGAATTTCTGCTATTCTTAAAAGGCTGTTCGATCGTCTGTACGGCTTTACCCTGAAGATTATAAATTTCCGCTTTTTTAATATTCTGCGTTTCTCCTTTTACAAAAATTTCATTGCCTGAAACCGGATTATTGGAAATTCGTAATGAATGCTGATTCGTACCGGCTGCCGCATAAACATTCTGAACCTGTCGCGAAGTACCGGAATAGCACGTCCAGCTCAGGTTATCGATCGCTACCCGGTCGCTGGTTGAATTATTTTCCAGTGTAATTGCCACATTTCCTGAAATGTTGATGTTATTAATGGTAGTAGTCGTTGTATTGGAATTATAAGGAACCGTTCCGACGGTATTGCCATTGACTTTTACATTAAATGTCCCGTTGGATCCGGTAAATTTCAATTGTGTGGTTACGGTCAGGGAGCCGATCCCGTTGGCGGAACTGCCGGAAGTTAAGGCGCCGTCTCTGATGGTAATGGCTTTTGAGGAAACGGTCTGGTCGGTCCGTGCATCGGTAGCCGTCCATGAAATGCCGTTGTTCGTCCATGTCCTTGTCAGATAAGACGCAGAGCTTGCCGTCGGAATGGTTTCAAACGTTTCGCTGGCACAACCGGCAGAGCTTGGAGGGGAAGTAGTACCGGTACCTGAAGTAGAGCCCGATCCCCAAATCTGGTTCACGTAATTCGGGTTGTCGATAAAAGGATTCCGGTTGCCCTGGAACGAATAAGAGGCGTTATTCCGGTTGATCTCTGCCTGGGAAACGGGATCCTGGTTATGCCACGCAAGCAATACATTCAGTTCCCAGGTCTGTAATCCCGGGAAGGCGGAACTTCCCAGCATATTGCCGGAAGAGAAAGAAGAAAGCCGGCTTTGGTATCTTGTTACAAAATAAAAGATCATCCGCGCCACATCTCCTTTAAATTCGTCGATCGGCTCAAACACCGTTCCCGAATATCCTGAAGATGCAGAGGTTCCAAGTTTTGAGCCGTTTTTGGAAGTAAAACTCGCCGTTCCCACTTTTCCGAAAGGATAATTGGACCGCATCCCGTTTACTTTTCCGTCGGTCGCCCGGATAAAATGAATATCCGAAACCATGGGTGACGCCTGATTGAATAAGCTTTGCGGAACCAGATGCTCCCGGTTGTAGCAGTTGCCTTCGGTTGAGTAGGTTCCGCACTGGTTGGTGACTGGAGTGAATTTATAAGGATCGGTTCCTGACGGTTTTTCAGAATAAATATCGAGGATTGAACCGTCGTTTTCGTAATTCTTGTCGATGTCAGTTGTCTTATAACCGGTCCACAGTCCGTTGTAGCCTTTGTCCTGATGGCCGTTGGTAATGATGTTACTCAGAGCTGTTTTCAGTGAAGCCCCGGAAAGACCGTTTGCTGAGCTGTAATATCCGGAAGGGGCCTGCGCATGTGCAAGACCCGAAGCCAGTATAAAAAGTAACAGTGAATTTTTCATATACATATTTTAAAAAGTAAGATTACTATAAATCTATCAATAAAAAATTACGGAATTGTTAATTTTAATAAGTAATGAATAATAATTAACGTAAACTCAGAGTAGTAATTGAAGGATATGTTGGAAGATGGATGCCGGATGCCGAAAGTTTCTTTTGTCATTATATAAACGAATATTCTTATTTAAAAACTGGCATAAAGGGTCTTCTTTTCTCTTACAGGTAAATAAACAACTTAATATAATATGAATAAGATATAGTCTACATTGTTTTAAAATCATCAAAGAATGGCTTTCTGCAAGATAGAATAAAATTCTGTCAAAAATATAAATGTTTATGCGGGCAAAAGAAATTTCATATAAAAATTCTTACCGACTTAGCTTTCATTTTATTTTTTTTTTAAATGGATGAATACTGGCTATATATTCGAGTTAATGTTGTTTTAAATCAATTAATTTTAGTATTGACCAGGAAAACATCCAACTTCCAACTTCCATCTTCCATCTTCCAGCCATTAAGTCTAAAACAAAAAAGCCAATACCGCAATGGCATTGACTTTCTATATATCTGATTAGTTGAAATCTTATTTTCCCGGTTGTGGCGGGTAGTTTTTCATAATTTCCATCATGATCTCAGGAATTTGTTTCTGTTTAGCTTTCGGACGGTCTACGGATATTCCGCTTCCGATTCCCTGCCAAACCAGTTTGTTGGATCTTGCATCCACCATATCCACAATAATGGCTCCTTCATTGTAGTTGCTGGTCCATGTTCTGTTCATCCCGATGCCCCAGCCGAAAGGTCCGCCCCATCCCCATGCCCCATATGGTGAAGTGGTGTTGATGTCGGTGATCTTTTTATGATTGGCTTTTACATTGATGATCAGATCCGGGTTTTCCCCGGCCTGAAGACCTTTTGCCTGAAGTTGTCTCGACAGTTCGTTCAGGACACGGTCTTTATCGATGTCATTCAGTTTCAGATCATCAATTCTCAGTTTATAGGTTCTGTAGGTATTGAAATTAGCCGTACTTGCATAGTCGGAACGTACATTGAAAGGACTGCAGGACGTTAAACCCAAAGTAGCCGAAGCCAGTAAAATAAAAATATAGCGCTTCATTTTATTTATTTTTTTTATCGTTTTTAATAAATGTATCCGTCTTTTTATCGTATCCGTAAGGACAGTGTCTACAGCCACTTTTACAGCAATGTCCTCTTTTCAGATGAAATTTCTCTGTAAAAACCTTATAACCCTGTTCGTTGTAGTAAAAGTCTTCACCTTCTTTGATGTCAAAAAGTGCCATAGGTTAAATCTCTAAGTTAAAAAACTTTATATTTGTTATTATGATAATTATATGCCAAAAGCCTTTAAAAAAATTAAAAATTAACGGCATTGCTCTTTTTCCTTTTATCTTCATTAGGAACCCCGAAGATAAGAAAAATAACGTCTTGATTAACCACGAAAAAATCCACCTGAGGCAACAGATGGAAATGCTGATTATTTTCTTTTATATCTTTTACGTGATCGAGTATTACTACTGGCTGATCAAACTGAAAAATGCAGATCAGGCCTACCTGAGGATTTCTTTTGAAAGGGAAGCATACGCGAATGAACGCAATCTGAATTATCTTCAAAAAAGAAAGTTCTGGAGTTTCAGGAAATACCTTTAAAATTCAAAATTCAAAATTCAAGATTCAAGGTTGATGTTCAAAGCTTAAAGAGTTTTCCGGTATCACCGCTGTTTCATTGGTAGCCGGACCCTGATCTTTCTGTGAGATTCTGTATAATCCGTGGAGATTTTTTTGTCATTAAATTTGTCAGGCTCAAGATTGTCAGTAGAAATTTAAACCCAAATGTTTCCATATTTTTCATGGCGGTAATTTTTAAGTTTAGTTTAACGAATTTAAAAATAATCATTTAAAATAAATTCGGAAATTTGCACTGATGAAACTCCCCGAAGTACATATTCCCATTGTTGAAATTCCTACAGGAAAGAAGGTAAAACTCTTTATGAAAAGGGAAGACCTGGTTCATCCTCAGATCTCAGGGAATAAGTACTGGAAGCTGTTTTTTAACGTAAACAATTATCTGGACCGGAATCCGGGAAAACCGTACATCATTACTTTCGGCGGGGCTTTCTCCAACCATATTGCGGCCGTTTCCGCCGTGGGAAACATTACCGGTATTCCTACGTTGGGAATCATCCGTGGCGAAGAGCTGAAAGATAAATGGCGCGACAATCCTACCTTGCTTTTCGCAAAAAGAAACGGGATGAACCTGCAGTTCGTTACCCGTGAGGAATACCGCCACAAAGAGAAACTCACCGGCTTTTTGCAGAATGAATTTCCGGAAGCCCTGATCGTCCCGGAAGGCGGAACCAATGAAGAGGCTGTAGCCGGAGTGAAAATGATGCTGAATGACGAAACAAAAGATTTTGATTATCTTTGCACCGCAGTGGGAACCGGAGGTACGATTGCCGGGATATCCGAATACGGTGAAGACAATCAGAAAGTTATAGGATTCAAGGTAGTTGACGATGACTCGCTGGAAGACAGAATCCTGGAATTAACCTCGAAGAAGAATTTCAGTCTAATTAATTCAAGCTTCGGAGGTTATGGTAAAATAAAGGATGAAAACGTCCGTTTTATCAATGGTTTTAAAGAGAAATACAACATTCCTCTGGAGCCGATCTATACAGGAAAGATGATGCAGAAAGTATTTGAACTGATGGAGGAGGGCTTTTTTCCTGATAACAGCAGAATTTTGTGCTTTCATACCGGCGGACTGCAGGGAATTGAAGGGGCAAACCTGCTTTTGGAGAAACAGAACAGAACATTAATCGTATAAAGTAAAATTGGAAAAGCATGAAACACCCGGTGTTCCATCTTTCATTTTAAAACAAAAAAATTATAAGATGAAAAGACTTTTCACGCTCGTAAGCCTTTTAGTTTTATCGAAATTCTCAGCCCAGACCTGGGCTACTGAAGACCAGTACATCCAGAAATTCGCCAGATATGCGGTAGAAGAGATGGAAAAATACAAGATTCCTGCTTCCATTACCCTGGCGCAGGGGCTGCTGGAAACCGGAGGCGGGCAAAGCCGGCTGGCACTGGAAGGAAAAAACCATTTCGGGATCAAGTGCAAGGAAGACTGGACCGGAAAAACCATGAAGCATACCGATGATGCGCCGAATGAATGTTTCCGGGTTTATGATGACCCGAGGCAGTCTTACGAAGACCACTCCATCTTTTTATCGACAAGGAAATACTACGCGAATCTTTTTAATCTGGACATGAAGGATTATAAAGCATGGGCGACCGGACTGAAAAAAGCGGGATATGCCACCAATCCGCGTTATGCATCGATCCTGATCGGTAAAATCGAGCGGTACAAATTATATGAATTCGACAATACCAGTTCCAAAGAAGTATTGTATGCCGTTCTTAAAATGTACCCGGATCTGAAAAATGACGTAAGTTTTATGGCCCAGATGGAACCTGAAAAATATACCAAAAAGAAGACGCCGGTTACCGTCGAGGTTCCTTACAGACAGACATCCTACGCGCAGCAGCAGAAAAGAGTGGAGAGAATTAAAACCAGGGCGGAAATGATGAATACGATTCTTATAAAAAGCCATCCGAACGATGGCCTGAAATACATTATCATTCCTGAAGATACTGATGTAGAATTTATCGCTAAAAAATTCAAGATCAGTGAAAACAAACTGATCAAATGGAACGAGCTTGAAAGCAATGTGCTGAAAAAAAATGAAATCGTTTTCCTGGAATCCAAAAATTCCGAGGGGAATACGGCAACCTATAAGGCCGAACCCGGAGAAGATATGCACGACATTGCCCAGAAATTCGGAATCAAATTAAACAAGCTGTACGCCAAAAACAGGATGGATGAAGGCCAGAAACCCACACCGGGACAGCTGATTTATCTGATTGATAAAAAACCAAGAAATTAATTTTGTTGAGAAATGAGATGATTGTGCAGAATTAAACTGCGGTAATCGACTTTCATTGGTCAACCAATAACGCTATATGAAATACCAAAGAAGTTCGGCTTTGTTTGATGAAGCCTACCAATACATTCCCGGCGGTGTAAATTCGCCGGTCCGCGCATTCAAATCCGTAGGGGGAGTGCCGGTTTTTATGAAATCTGCCAAAGGGGCCTACCTTACCGATGCCGATGATAATACGTATATCGATTACATCAATTCCTGGGGGCCGGCTATTCTCGGACACACCCATCCCGAAGTCTTGGAAGCATTGAAAATCCAGGCCGAAAAAGGCTTTTCTTTCGGTGCACCAACGGAACTTGAAACGGAAATCGCAAAATTCATCACCGAAAATGTCCCGAACATCGACCAGATCAGAATGGTTTCTTCAGGTACGGAAGCCTGTATGAGTGCCATCCGACTGGCAAGAGGTTTTACGGGCAGGGATAAAATTGTAAAATTTGAAGGCTGCTATCACGGCCATTCAGATTCATTTCTCATTAAAGCGGGAAGCGGGGCCGTTACTTTCGGAAACCCGAATTCTCCGGGCGTAACGGCTGGTACGGCAAAAGATACTTTGCTGGCCAGGTACAACGATATGGAGCAGGTGGAAGACCTGTTCAGGCATAATGCAGGCGAAATTGCAGCGGTGATTGTTGAGCCCGTTGCCGGAAATATGGGCTGTGTGCTCCCGGAAAACGAATTCCTTCAGAAGCTAAGAACCATCTGTGACCAAAACGGTGCCCTGCTGATTTTTGATGAGGTAATGACTGGTTTTCGGTTAGCTTTTGGAGGAGCACAGGAGCTTTATAACGTAAAAGCGGATCTGGTAACTTACGGAAAAGTAATCGGTGGCGGCCTTCCGGTAGGTGCTTTCGCTGGAAGAAACGAAATTATGGACTATCTGGCGCCGAAAGGAGCAGTATACCAGGCGGGAACCTTAAGCGGGAACCCTCTGGCGATGAGAGCCGGACTGAAAACCCTTCAACTCATTAAAAATGATCCTGAATTTTTCACCAGACTGGCAAAAACCACAGAAACGCTGGATTTTGAAATCGGTAAAATCCTTAATGAAAAAGGAATTGCCCATAAAATCAACAGAAAAGGGTCGATGATGTCGGTGTTTTTCCATATCAACCGGGTTTCAAACTTTGATGAAGCCCAGGAAGCCAACCATGCGCTATTCAACAATTTCTTCCATCAGATGCTGCAGAACGGGATCTATCTTCCGCCAAGCGGCTATGAAACCTACTTCATCAGTGATGCCATTAAAGATAAAGAAATAGATATGACATTGGAAGCGGTGAGGAAATTTGAGTACTCGTAAGAGGTCAATGGTCAATTCCTTCGGGTGAATTGTCAATCTCTTAGGTGAATGGTGAATTTTTTAGTTGATTTAAAATTGACTTGCAAAGCAAAATTGAGGATTGACCATTCACGTATAAATAGAAAAACGCAGTACATACTGCGTTTTTCTATTTATACATATTTAATATGAAATTAATATTCCTGAAATCCTGAAATTTTTCGAACAGCTTATTTTTACGGCGTAAAAAACATTCAGGTCATGCATAAAATAATTAAGACCGGAGAGTGGAAGTATTCAGGAAATACCTATCTGCCGATCCTGCTGGTGGAGCAGGAGCCGGGTCATCCGTTACCATTGCAGTCAGGTGCTTTTCCATCAAACATTGCAAAAGACCGTACCGTTTATTACCTGCATTTCGGGAAATATCTGATTGATGAAAAAGGTTACATCTCAGCGGACAGCAGTTCGCGGCCCTTCCTTTCGGTACAGGACGCTTTAGGCTATGCAGAACGGAATATTGAAATTCTGAATTGGAACGTTGATCAGTAAAGAATACCGGGATTTAGAAGGATACATGCTGCTGTTACTCAGCATAAATTTGCAATCAATTGCTTGTTTTCGGTTATTTAATCAATTTAAGCACAAAATTAAGGCTATAATTTCCGAATTGTTAAATAGAATTCTTTTTAATGAAATGACAAGAGCTTTCGTTTGATCATCAAATCTTGTAATCAAATTTTGACAAGATAAACTCCCAGCATCCGTCATTCCTCTTGTATCTTTATCCAAATTCTGCTTTGAGTTTACGTTAAATTAAATGCTGCTGACTAAACGTTATGATGTATCTATTCACAGATTTGCTGATCTAAATAAAAGATTGGATTCTTTCAGGTTTCTTCAGGTTATTTCTTTCACCGCTAGTACACAATAGGTTTTGTAATCGTACCGGAAATAAAGGGCGGCTACACGTTCAAACGATTTATCAGAGATACTTAAATCAATTATTTATTGTTGATTTGTGATTTTTAAACAAGTATTTGTTGTTGAATCTTATGTTTGTAAAGCTGGAGAATCATACTGAAAGTTTTTCCGGTTGAATATGAGTGGGGAACCATTTATTTTTCAAATAAAAATATAATACGTCACGTTTTGTCGCATTGTCGGTGTAGCTTTGCAGAATAATGATCAACTTGATATTAAATTTAAGTAATAAATCTTTGAATTGTGAAGTAAAAAAACATACTTTTGCAGGAAATTAAAAATTAATAAATATAAACACTAAAAACATGAAAAGACTCTACATGAG